>CAZOPF010000140.1:0-12413 GCA_964581605.1 uncultured Ardenticatenaceae bacterium | reverse complement strand
GCATGTTCAATGCAGGCCCGTTTGAAGGCGTAGAGAGACCTGTCAGGTTTGGGAAAACCTGACAGGTCTGGCAAGTAGGTCGTCAGCGTCTCCCGCGCCCGCACAATCTCGCTCATCATGCCCACCGGGAAGGCGCCGCTGCCCACGGCCGGGTCACACACCGTTATCGCCGCCAATTTTTCATCCATCAAGGCGGCGTTTTGGCGCACGGCCGCCGGGGCCAGCCAGGGATAGGCGCCCGTCTCCCGCCCTTCGCGGGCCACCCGGGCATCATGCTCCCGCCACGCTTCCCCCTGCTCAATCAACAGCGTCAGGTCAGCCTGGCTCACCGCCCCGCCCAGCGCCGTCGTCAAATAATGAATCAGGCTTTGCTGGCACATATAATGCACAATCTCACGCGGGGTGTAATAAACGCCATACTGCTTGTTGAACTTGCTCTCTTCCCCCTTCTTGCTGCTGCTTAACGCCTGCACAAACTCATCATAATTGTCGGGGCGGATGGCGTTGAACTTTTCATACGCCTTACCCAGCAGTTCCGGGTCAATGGCCACTTCTTTCTCAAACGGCTCATCTTCCTGCACCGTAAAGTTATAGCGGTCGAAGATGTCCAGGATGCCATCGCCCGTGTCCCCTTCTTGGGTCTGGTTCTGGTTAGAAAAGAGGCTGTTGTCTGGCAAAATATCGGCCCGCACCCAATCATAATTGCCCATGGGGTCAAACAAGCCGCCATTCAGGAAGGGGATGCGGCAGTTGAAGCGGCTGTAATAATGGTCGTCGTGGCTGCGGTCAATGCGCAACGCCTCGTAAAAGAGGGGTTCCAGGATGTCGTTGTAGAAGTTGGCGTAGGCCCCGTGTTTGCCGCTGAACAGTTCGCGCAAAAATTGTTTGGAGCCGTCGCCCCATTCACCATCACGGGGCACGCCAAACCAGCCCTTCTTTTGCAGGTAATACAAAAAGACAATCTGCCCCAACAGCTTCTTGGCCAGATTAACCGTATCTACCCCTTTGGCGGCCAGGTCGGCCTGTGCCTTGGGGTTAGCGGCCACCGCCCTGTCCAGTTCTGCTTTGGTGCGGATGAACAGGTCGCGGTACTTGACAAAGAACTCCTTCGTCACCTTCTCAATGTTGAACGCCTCGGCCAACTGGGCCAGCGTCGGGTTGCGCTCTGTTTCCTGCATGATGGGCACAAACTGGGTCTGCGCCGTGTGGCTCTTTTCGTGTGTCCCCACCAAAAACGACCAGCGCCGCGCCGGGGTGAACTCATCTACCGCCTTCAGCCGCCCTTTGGCCGTCTCTTCCAGCCGCGTTTCCAGCTTCACCAGCGAGAAGCGCCACTCATCGGGATTATCGGGCGAGACAAAGGCGACCAGGGCGGCCTCTTTGTCGGCGGCGGAGCCATATTTGCCCTGCAAATAGCCAGCGATGAAGCGGCGCTGTGTGGCCCGCGCCCGCTCCACCGCTGATTCCCGCTGCAAATAAACAATGAGGATGTCCACCCGCTGCCCGTCGCTGTCCGTATATTTGCCCAGCCGCTCATATTTGCTGACGTACTCGCGGAAAGCATCGGGGATAAATTGGCCGGTGTAGGTGAAGGGGTCGGGTTCCATCTGGTTGAGCAAACGGCCGATGAAGGCGGCGAATTTTTCGCGGTTAAAGGGGGATTCAAAGGTGGTGCGGACAATGTCAATGGCTTGTTGTTTATTCATGGTTTTCTGCGGTGGCTATATTTAACCCTGTGTTACTCACCGGCAAGCTGTAACACTTTCTGCAATAACGTTTCCTGGTAATGTAGCGGCGAGGCCCGTAACGCCTGGATATAGGAACTGATCTCGCTGACCAAACCTTTGCGTTTGGCCTGTAACAGCACCCCCAACGCGCCAATACATTGAATCTGATTCGCTTCGGCGACTAGCCGTGCCCGCCGATCATCAATGAGCAGTAAATCGGCCCCTAACAATTTGTAAAGGGCCATCGCTTCGATTTCTCCCTGTCCCAAACCACCTGCGGACAAAACAAATTGTCTGGTATCCACCGGCACAATCCGCCCCTGGAGAAAATTTGCCAATGCCATTGCTTGTGGTTTGTGGGGTATCGTTATCTCATCATAAACAGCCTGTGGTACGTTGACTGTTCCATACAGGCTGCTCAAGATGTCCAGCGCAGAACAGGTAGCCAGAGCCACCAGGGCAGAGCTATCGGCAATGATCAGCATCATACATCCGCCAGTTGTTGAAATTCCGCCGCTAATTCATCTGGCGTTTGGGTTCGCAAATAAACGCCTTCCTGCTGCATCAGATCGAGAAAGTGATAGCGGTTAACTCCAGCCAGTTCACAGGCCGCGCCGATAGACAATTCACCGGATTGGTACAGCCCCAGAGCGGCGTATAACCGTATTTTGGCGGCCACCCGGTCAGGGGATTCAGCCACAAATTGCGTCGCCGGAAAAGAGATTGTCACTTCCATCAGTTCGCTCCAGTAAAATTGCAACTTCTCTTTCTTAATGAAGTTACACTTCTAATCTTCTAGCCAGCCGCCATTATACATGATGCGGCGGGGATAAAGTGGTCGGCAAAGCGAATGAGCATACACCCTACGGTGCTAAATAGATAGACAAGATCACTTCCCGCTTGCCCGTCGAGCGCGGGTTTTGCTCCGCATAATGGCTTTCCAGCAGTCGTGCCGGGATATTGGTTTGCAAAACAGCCAAGACCTTCAGCGGGTTAACTGCTTCCGTTCCCAATCCATTCACCGCATTCAAAGCGGTTTTGGTCGTCTGTTTCGGCAAGCCCCCTTCTTCCAGGCGGGCCATCACCGTCTGGGCGTAAAGTTCCTGATCATCGGTTAACGGCCGTGTCTGCTTAAAAACCACTTTCAAAATGCGTAGAAGCTGGCGGCCGCTGTCCTGGCCGCGGCGGGTGGTTGGCTCAATCAACTCCTCGGTAGTGGCATAAATAAACGCCTCTTTGTTTTTATCCAGCAAGTCAAAATAGGCGGCGGGTAGTTTATCTCTTTTGTCGCTGGTCACGCTTTCCAGCAGCGCGGCCGCGCTCATAAAATCCAGTTCCACGCTTTCGGCGGTGGGCGCAGCCAGAAAAAACTTCTGCACCTTGCCCCGCCGGAAATACGTTACCAGGGAACCGGGTTGCCGCTCGCTCTTTTTGGCGGAACGCGCTTTCTTGGGCAGCCGCTTGATTTTGGCGAACAAATCGGGGTCTTTGTCCCGAATTTCTTTAATCAGCGTGAGATATTTCAATTCTGTGTCATCGTCCTCATCTTCACCCGTCACCGTCTTTTTGGAAACCAGCCGGTTAAACAGTTCATGGGAACCCACCGGCTCGCCTTCGGTAAGCAGAGCGGCATCCCCACCTAACAATGTCAAGAAGGCGTTGATTTTGGCTTCGGCCGCCTCTTTCAGCTTAATTTCGTCATTGGCCTGGCGGGTGGGGAAAAAGTTGAAGGTGTAAATGGTGTCAAAGGTTGTGTCCACGCGGTTGATGCGCCCTACCCGCTGCATCAAGCGGGTGGGGTTCCAGGGAATATCATAGTTGATGACTACGTTGGCGCGGTGCAGGTTCACCCCTTCCGAAAGCACTTCGGTTGAAATCAAGATACGGTAATCATCTTGGGGGTGGCGGGCTTTGGCATCGAAGTTTTGAATGACAATCTGGCGGGTGGCTTCGCCAGAACTGCCGTGGAAACAGAGGGCCTGGTTGGGGTGGTGTTGGTTGATGTGGGTGGTGAGGTAAACGGCCGTTTCCTTCGACTCCGTAAAAAGAATCAGCTTGTTTTGGCGCAGCAATTTGTTCTGTTGCAGTTTGGCGAGCAAAGTCAGCAGCTTGGGGTCGCGGTCTACCTGCTGCCACAGCTTCTTAACCTGCTGCAAAATTTCCCAATCGTGGCGTAAATCGTGCCAGAATTCATCCCGGAACATGCGGCTGTCAAACCGTTCCGCCTTGCCCTCATCGAGTAAACGCTGCACCGCATCATCGTCATCATTTTCTAACAGCTCAAAAATCTTCTGCGTGTGTTTCTTGCTGAGGTAAACATTGCCCTTCTCAAACTCAGCCATAAACAGTTCATAGGAACGAATAAAACGGTCAACGGAGTTGCGGAAAGCAAAGAAACTACTTTCCAACCGCTTGACCAGCAAGATTTTCATAAAGCGCCCCATGTTGCGCTGCGACTGCTCTTCCAGTTGGTCCAGCTTGCCCTTGTAATAGAGCAGGGGCGTGTAACGGGCATAACTAAACTGCTGTGAAACAAGTTCAATGGTGCGGTTAAAAATGTCGTCCTCTTGCTCGTTGAGTTCGTAAAAGAGCGGTTCCGGGTTATGCACTTCGGGAAACTTCAGATTTTGCGTGGCCAAATCTTTGCCAAAATAGCGCACAATTTCGGCGCGGGTGCGGCGCACCATGAGGTATTTCAGCACTTTCTCGCGTATCTCGTGGGCATTTTCGCGCACCACGCGCAGATATTCGGCGTTGTCTTTTTGCCGGTCTAATCCTTTCAGCTTTTTCTGCAACTGACCAAAGAAGGTTTCCAGGTCGGGCAAATTGGGGATGCTGCTTTTGCGGGCATTTTGGAACAGTTTAATCTGGCTGAGAATATCTTTGGGTGAGTTGTTGTAGGGGGTGGCTGTGACTAAAATGACCCGCTTGCCCCGGCAAATCTCGGCCAGCTTTTCATAGGTCATGTTGGTTTCGGTTCTAAAGCGGTGAGCTTCGTCAATAATGATATTGGTGTACTTTTCTGTGCCGCCGGCCAGAATATCGTCCAGTTTGCCCACCGATTGGTAATCGGCGGGGACGCGAAAGTCGGAGAAGGCGTTGGGCCAGGCGCCGGGGTTGTCACGGTCTAACAATACGGGTGGGGCGATGATGAGGGTACGGCCGTCTAACTGCCCGGCTAACAAGGTAGCAATATACGTTTTGCCCAAACCCACCACGTCAGAAATAAAGACGCCGCCATACGCTTCCAGAATCTTTTTGGCATTTAAGACGGCCTGTTCTTGATATTCCAGCTTCATAAACTTTTCCGGCAGATAGTCGGCAAAAATTTCATCGGACTGGCTGAGTTCATCTTTGAAATATTCATAGAGGAACTTCAAATAGAGGTGATAGGGCGGAATTTCCTGGTTGAGCCAGGTTTTCGTTTCGATGGTCTCAATATATTTTTCGCTGATGTCTACCGCATTGGCCCACAGTTCCTCAAACTTCTCCCTGGCAAAGCGATAGTCGGCGCTGTTCTTCAACTCCACGTTGAATTCCAGGTTCTCCACGAGGCCAGATTGGGTGAGATTGCTGGAACCGGTAATCACGCGGCCAACGTCCCGGTCGCCTTCCGGGAAGGTCACAATATACAGCTTGGCGTGGATTTTTTGCGAGGGATAGACCTTAACCTCCAGCTTGCCGCTTTTGATCCAGGCAATAAAGCGGGTCACCCCCTGCTCCGTCTGCACATCATCGGGCGACTCTTCCAGCTCTTTTTCCACCAAATCGGCATATACCTGCCGGGCTTCTGAGTGGGAGAAGATGAATTCAAGCTGCTGGGCGCGTTGGGCGTTGGTGATCAGGTCATAGGTGCGCCGGTCGGTGCTGATGCCGATGAGGATGCGGATTTTTTCGGTTTGCTCCAGGGCGTGGTGGATGGCGTGGAAGCCGCTGGTGTAGAAGTAGCCCACCAGGCAGTCAAAGAAGCGGGCGTCTTTGATGAGGACATTGAACCGATCCTTGAGGCTTTGGTTGTTTTCGTTGGTAATGAAGGTGAGGTCTGTGGTCATGGGCAGATTTTACCTGCTGATCTGGATCATGGGGTACATTTTGAGGGGAAACGGCCGTTTGTCATTATTCTTGCACCTGCGTTTTATTCTCTTTGTTCCATTCGCTCCATCACAAACAAGCGCTGCTCCTGACACTAATACATACCTGGCAGAAACTGCCGTGCCCAATTGCAGTCCGGCCGATAGCACCGCCTGCCACATGGGCACATCCGTGGCCGACATCCGGCCGATCATCCCCACCGGGGCGGTGAACGGGAAAAAACTGAATTGGATTTTTGAGATACACTTGATGGTATGAAACGACGCCGCTTGATCTGGATATTGATGATTGTGATGTTGATTTGTCTGGCTGGGGTATTGGCAATCTATGTAACCATTGGCCGCCAGGTGAATCTGACGGGTATGTTGGGTGGTGGCAGCGAGACAATGCTGCAAGCGCCGCCGGGATTTGAGGTGGAGTTGTTTGCCAGTGGGCTGCGCGGGCCGCGTTTTATCGCCTTTGGGCCGGATGGGGTGCTGTATGTGGCTGACCGGGGCAATAACCGGATTGCCATGCTGCCAGATGCGGACGGCAACGGCCGTGCCGATAACATTCTCTCTTTTGCCGATAATGTGCCCAGCCCACACAGCCTGGTTTACCACGAAGGGGCGTGGTATGTGGGTGTGCCCGGCGGCGTGGTGCGGCTGGAAGATAGGGACGGCGACGGCCGTGCCGATGTGCAGACCACTCTCATTGACAGTTTCACGCCCCCCGGCCAGCACAGCACCCGCACCGTCATCTTTTTGCCAGACGGCCGGTTGGCCCTTTCCGCCGGCTCCACTTGTAATGTATGCGACGAGGATGATCCACGCCGGGCTGCCATCACCATCTATGACAGCCCGGTGGGGCAAGATGTCGCAACAGGAGAGCGTGTCTTTGCCACCGGTCTGCGCAATGCGGTGGGGCTGGCGATTCACCCGGAAACAGGCGAACTGTGGGCCAGCAACAACGGCCGTGACCTGATGGGTGACGATCTGCCGCCGGAGACGATTTACATTGTGCGCGATGGGGCGGATTATGGCTGGCCGGTTTGCCACAGCGGAGAGATTGTAGACCCGGACATGGGCAGCCCGGATAGTTGTGAGGGTGTAGAGCCACCCGTGGCCGAGATGCAGGCGCACATGGCCCCGTTGGGCATCGCCTTTTACACCGGCAGCGCCTTCCCGGCTGCATATCAGGGTGATCTGTTTATTGCCCAACATGGTTCGTGGAACCGGCGGTCGCCAGTGGGTTATTCGGTGATGCGCCTGCCGCTGGATGGCAGCACACCCACCGGCCCGGCTGAGGATTTTGTGACGGGGTGGTTGAAGGAGGATGGCACGGCCGACGGCCGTCCCGTTGGTCTGGCCGTTGGGCCGGATGGCGCATTGTATATTAGCGATGACAAAGCGGGGCTGATTTACCGGGTTGTTTATGTGGAAGGAGGCGGCTGAGCGCGTTGCCGATTATTTGCAACCATACGGCCGTCAGCCCGTATTAGTGGGCATAATCTAGGAAGACTAGAGATTTGAGATTGGAGATTGTGACCACATTCAATCTCCAATCTCAAATCTCCAATCTCAAAATAGGAGCATAAAACTATGAGTAACGAAGAAACCATCAAGATTGACGAAGATGAAGTGAAAGAAGAAAGCGGCGAGAAAAATTCGTGGACAGAAGAATTTGTGGTCGCCGGTGAAGAACTGGTGGGCACGGTTAAGAAACTGGTCAAAGAATCCTCCGTCCGCCACGTGGAAATCATCAACGAAAAGCACAACATCCACTTCAAAGTGCCCCTGCCGGTGGGCGTGGGCGGCATCGCTGTCTTAGGTCTCATCGGCATGGGTTGGCTGGCCGTTGTCGCCCTCATCGCCGCCATGGTCACGGACTGCACCATTCGTGTGGTGCGTGTGGAAGCGGCCCCCGCCGAAAAATCCCCCGAAGAAGTCTCTGCTGCTTAAATGCGTCCATGAGACCAAGACCCGAAGGGTTTTCCAAAACCCTTCGGGTCTTTTTTGTTTTACAACGTTAACAACCATTGGCAGATAGCAACCAGTCGTTGCTCATTTGTCAAATTTGCCGCATTGCTCAACACGCCACTCTCCAGTTGGGCAACTATTTCTACAGCCATCGCTTTTTGAATAGCCGCGCCGATAAAGAAGGTGTGAGGCAATAGGCCTTCGTTGGCAAAGGCGGTGCGTACCCTTTGCAGGGCGGAGTTTGCCGTTTTCCAATGCTCGTCAGCACCAGCCGGATCAATACCACCTTTCAACGCCTTTGCCTCTCCCACAAAGGGCGTTGTCTTGCGGTTTTTCTCCAGAGCCATGCTGATGAACCCGGCGCGAACCTGAGCATAAGGCGTTACCAGAGAATCAGCCGAGATAAGATGTGTGTGGTAGCTCATAACAGGTTATGGTTTTTTCCAGATGGTAATGCTCTTACGCAACGGACGGCGGCCAAATTTGCCCATTTGCTGGCTGCTATTCCCCTTTTGTTGGGGCAAGACGTACACTTTCACCGGTTCAAACCCCAATGTTTCTGCCAGATTAGTACATAGCAAATCTACGGGAATGACTTCCCCCGCATAGCGCACGTTGTCATTGACGATAGCCACCTGAGCGCCTGAACGGCAAACGCGGAAAAGTTCGGCAAAGGTAAAAGCTAGTTCGGTGAAATATTGGTCTATCATGCCCAATACTCCCTGGTTGTTCACATCGCCTTGTGCATTTCTGGTGCGTAGTGCCTGGTTGATTTCATTTAGAGCGGCATTATCTGTTACTACCTTCAGAATGCATTGGAATTCCGTCTGACGTCCCAAAGAACTGTAGAGTTCTTGCAGTTGGACAAGTTTAGATTTGTTTTCTACCGTGCAAGAAAGCATTTGCTGACGCAAGCGAAAAATATCCTCACCAACGTTCAAGTAGGCCAGTTCTAGCGCGTAAGTGCGTGTGTAGTCGTAGCGATTGGCATATGGCGGAGAGGTGATGACAGCGTCAAATTGATTCGATAGGAGTGTGGGTAAAATGTTGAGGGCGCTGCCTTCCAAAACGGTTTGATGGCTGGTGATTGGTGGTTGTTTTTGCAGTTCAACAATGTCCTGAATGACTCGATTGAGATGGTGGAGAAACGCCTGTTTGACGGAAGGCAGATCACCCTTGTAAATGCCCTGTATCGGCTCTTTGCCTTGCTGATGGCGTTGCTCATTGCGTTGTTTGATTTTCAGGGCACGGCCGTCCCACCGTAAATACTGTCCATCCTTGCGTGTATAACTTACCTCTTCCAGTAAGCTCATCAATATGGCCTGGCACAACAAATGGGTGTCTGCGCTAAGATTTTGTTCGACGAACCATTGGCTATAAGCCATCAATTCCTGTTCTGTTTCCAGGGGAAAGGCGCTTTCAGTGATAAGCAAGTGGGGGAAAACGGCCGTGGTGGGCGGCGGTGTTTGCTGTTGTACCAGTCCGCGAATTTGCACTAATTCATCTATGTCATAATCAAAAGCGCGTACTTTGGCCTGCCAGGACAGGCGACAGTGCAGGAGCAATTCAATACCTGTGGCATTTACTCCCCACATTTTGGCTTCTAGCAAAGTGGTGCAAGAGCCAGCAAAGGGGTCTAAAATGGTTTGACCTGCCTGTATGCCCAATTCGGCGAACAATGTTTCCACCAGTTGCGCCGAAAACCCTTCCCGGTATTTGATCCAGCTATGCAGCGTTTCCGTTTTGTTGGCCTGAAAACTGACCACACGACGATTAAACAAATCGGTTTCTTCCAGTAAATAAGCGTATTGGGTTTCCAAATTTAAGCGGGCATCTTCACGGCACAACCCATCATGGGAGAAAGGATGGGCAGTCACTATGGGCGAGGGTTTCAGGTAAACAGGTGTATCAAAAGGCAGTGTTAATTGGCGCATAACGGCCGTATTGTACCACCCTATTTGGTGCTTTCCACGCGCTGCCAGAGTTCGGGCAACGGCCGTTGGCGCACCCGCACCTGCCACCATACCGAAACCCACAAATGCAGCCGCGCCGCCAGCAGTTGCAGCGTCCAGCCAAACTCACGCGGCGTTTGCGCAAACCGCAGCGTGTGCCCCAGCCCATCCTGCACCTCCCGCCGCACCGAGCGCATCTGGTAGGGGGAGCGGCGCACATACGCCTGCGCGTAGCCGCCAGCAGAACGTGTCTTTTGCCGTCGCCAATCGGCATAGGTGGTGGGGTACTTCACGTACACTTCGGCCGTAGGCGCATAACGGATAGCATATCCCTGCTCGGCAATGCGATGGGAAATGACAGCATCTTCGGCCAGGGCGTCGGCGGGCAGTGGCGGGATGAGCGAACGGCGGGCGGCAAAAAGGTAGCCGGAGCAGAGCAAAAATTGTCCGGCAGCGTCTCGTGCCAGCCGCGCCTGGTGTGCCCCCTCCACCAATAATTGTGACCAGTAACCCAGCCTGGTATCACGGGGCGTCATGCTGACCGGGCGCCCAGTAACAGCGCCCACCTGCGGGTCGGCAAAGGGGGCCAGTAACGGCGTTAACGCCTGCTCACCTACCACCACATCCCCATCGCTGAACACAATCAGGTCGCCACGGGCCGCTTGCAGACCAATGTTGAGGGCATGTGGTTTGCCCAGGCCGGGGTCAGGTACATGGCGAATTTGGGGATGACGAGAGGCGTATTGCTGGATAACGGCCGTTGTCTCCACATCTGGGCACACCACCACTATCTCACTATCAGCAGGTAGCTGCCCCAGAAATACGTCCAACGCCCGGCCGATGGTCTGCGCTTCCCGGTAGGTGGTGATGAGGATGGAGAGCATGGGGAGATTGGAGACTAGAGATTAGAGATTGTGAATCTCCAATCTCTTATCCTTCCGGGGCCTGGTTATACAACACCGACACCCCCCGCACCCGGCTGATCAGCCATTCCAAAAAGGCGATGATAACCATGAAGAAAATGTTGACGCCAATGGCCAGAGAGAAGGCCAGCCCCAGATAACCAAACATGATTGCCGCTGGCCGCGCCAGAGTGGTGGCGATGACATCAAACAATCCCAAAACGGTGAGGATGAGGGCAAAGACGACCAGGGTGATGGCGAAGGCGGGCCAGGCCCGGCGGTCGGATTGGCTGGGCATCATGGCGGTGGCAATGGCAAATATGAGGTAGAGCCAGAGGAAAAAATCAGGGGTGAGCAGTAGTTGTTCCAGGGCGAGAGTGAGGGCGCGGACTTCGCCGGTTTGTACCAGGGCGGCCAGTTGGGGGTAGTTGAAGATGTGGTAGCTGATGAGCAAAATCACGGCCGTGCCCGCCATCAACGGCGCACCGCCAATGATGCTTTCCCGCACCGGGTCCAGCGAACGACTTTTGTAATATTCCACGTAGCCAAGCTGAATGCTGCCATCCGGCTGCTGGCGAGGGATGACGGAAAATGTGCCGGTGCGCACTCCCAGCAGCGTGGCCGCCAGCCAATGGCTGGTCTCATGCAAAAAGACGCCGGGCAGCAAAACGATGGCATAGAGCACCACCGCCCGCCCCGGTTGCCCCATCAACAGGTAAGCGATGCCGTGCAAATGCTGGTGAATCCAGCGCTGCATCACCAACAGAATGGGTAATGTGACTAAAACCCAGAAGAAGGGCATGAGAGAGTCGTTCATCAATGGTTAATTATTAACGGTCAATTGCCACTGATCAATGAAACTTGATCAGTGACGATTGACCATTGATCATTTTGCTGCGTTGCGCACCAAATCTACAAAATCGGGTTTCAGGCTGGCGCCGCCGACGAGCGCGCCGTCAATGTCTGGGTGGGCCATGTAGTCGGCGATGTTGTCTACAGTGACGCTGCCGCCGTATTGGATGCGCACCTGTTGGGCGGCGGCTTCGCCGAACAGCTCGGCCAATGTGCCGCGCACGCTGAGGCCGATGATGCTGCCTGCTTCCGCGGCGCTGGCCGATTTGCCGGTGCCGATGGCCCAGATGGGTTCATAGGCGATGATGCAGGCGGGGGCTTGCACGGCCGTCAATCCCGCAAACGCCGCCTTCACCTGTTCACTGACAAAAACGTGCGTCTCGCCCGCTTCGTTTTGGGCCAGACTTTCGCCCACGCAGATGATGGGCGTCAGGCCATGTGTCAGGGCGGCGTGGACTTTTTTGTTTACGCCCTCGTCCGTTTCGCCAAAGAGGGCGCGCCGTTCGGAATGGCCCAGGATGACGTATTGGCAGAAGGGGGTGAGCATGTCGGGGGCAATTTCGCCGGTGTAGGCCCCTTTTTCGGCAAAGTACATATTTTGTGCACCGACGCCGATGTCGGTGGCTTGCAAGGCTTCATACACGGCGGGGATGGCCAGGAAGGGGGGGCAGACGACGCGGTCTATGCCTTTGATGTTTTGCAAAGTGTGGCGGATTTCGCGGACGAAGGCGACGGCTTGTTCGGCCGTTTTGTTCATTTTCCAGTTTCCGGCAATGATGGGGGTTCGCATAGGTTCTCCTGTGTGTTCAGGTGTTTGAGTGATTGAGTGATTGGGTGATTGGGTGTTCAGGCGCTTAAGTAACTGTGCAGTAATTTAGGTAATTGAGTAATTTGGTAATTAGCCGCTTCAATTACTTAATTACCCAATTA
>CAZOPF010000139.1:0-12482 GCA_964581605.1 uncultured Ardenticatenaceae bacterium | reverse complement strand
TGAAGCGGCTAATTACCAAATTACTCAATTACATAATTACTGCACGGTTACTAAGCACGATGAGAAATTTTGTGAACAATCAGACACCTCGCTTTTTCCGCCGTCGCGGCCAGGCCATAGGTCTGGATTTTGAGGTTGCCTGAGTTCACCAGTGAGACAATGAAATGACAACCGCCAGACCCACACCGGAGGGGTCTGGCGGTTTTTTTTTGGCAAAACGGTAGGGGCGAGGCAGTTGGGAAACCAATTCGTCTCTGGGCATACAGGTTTTACCCAACTGCCTCGCCCTTACACCGGGAGAGAAGATGATGATTCAGGCAGGAATTTTTGGCGTGACGGGATATACGGGGTATGAGTTGGTGCAGATTCTGGCGAAGCACCCGGATGTACAGGTGCAGTTTGCCACCTCGCACAGTTTTGCCGGTAAGTGGCTGACGGACGTGTATCCACAAGCGCCCCATCTGCCGCTGATTGACGAGGCGGATGCGCCTTTGCATAAGGTGGATGTGGTGTTTTTGTGCCTGCCTCATGCGGCGGCGGCGGCCACGGCCGTGCGTGCCCTGAACATCGGCTGCAAAGTCATTGACCTGAGTGCCGACTTTCGCCTGACTGACCCTGCTGTCTACGCGCAATGGTATGGGCATGAACACCCGGCGCCGGCGTTGTTGGAAACGGCCGTATACGGCCTGACCGAATGGGCGCGTGATCAGTTGCCCGGCGCAGACCTGGTGGCGGTGCCGGGTTGTTATCCGACGAGTGTATTGTTGGGCTTACGGCCGTTGTTAACCGCCAACCTGCCCTTTTCCGGCCCCATCATCGCCGACAGCAAATCCGGCGTATCCGGCGCGGGGCGGCAGGCAACAGACACCACTCACTTTATGAATGTGGCCGATAATTTTGCGCCGTACAAAATAGGCCGGGCGCACCGCCACTTACCGGAGATGGAACAGATGATGCACTGGTGGCAGCCAGACGCACCGCCGCTCATTTTTTCGCCGCACCTGCTGCCTGTACCCCGTGGCATCCTTTCTACCATTTACATCACCCTTGCCGGGGATTGGACATTAGACGATGTGGCCGCTATGTATGCGGAAATGTATGCTGGCGAACCGTTTGTGTGTGTGCTGCCGCCGGGCCGGGTAGCCACGCTGGCACACGTCACCCATACCAACAAGTGCGTGATTGGTCTGGCGCAGGCGGGGCAAACGCTGATTATCACCTCGGCGATTGACAATTTGATCAAAGGCGCAGCCGGGCAGGCGGTGCAGGATATGAATGTGATGTTTCGATTGGATGAAACGACGGGGTTAGTATGAACATGACGGCCGTAACTATCACTATTGAAGACCCGACCAGTCCCATGTCCCGGCAGCTTATGGCAGCGTTGACTCTCGAATTGGAAGGGCGCTATGACCCAAATGTGGCAGTGGATGTGACCCGTATGCCCGCACTGCACGACGTGAGCAGTGGGGGTGTGCAATTTGTGGTGGCCTGGCTGGATGGGCAGCCGGTGGGCTGTGGAGCCATACGTCCCATTGATGCGGGTGCTGCGGAAGTAAAGCGGATGTATGTGATTCCGAACGCACGGGGCAAAGGCATTGCTCGCCAGATTTTGACGCAGTTGGAAGAGCTGGCGATGGCAGATGGCTTCAGCGTTACCCGGCTGGAAACGGGCATTCGCCAGCCGGAGGCGGTGGCGCTGTATGAAAAAGCGGGTTATGTGTCCATTCCATGTTACGGGATTTATGCACAAAACCCAGAAAGCCGGTGTTTTGAGAAGAAGTTGTGATCAAGGATTTCGTAGATTGGTCATCGCCCGCACGTGAGAAGGATATGCAAGTCATAAAAGTTGGTGGGAATGAGTTGGATGACCCGGCATTTTTGGCGGGGTTGGCACAGAACGTCAAACAAATGCAGGAAGCGACCGGACAAACCGCCGTGATCGTGCATGGCGGCGGTAAGGCAATTGCCGATTGGCAGGGGCGGTTGGGCATGGTGCCACAGAAGGTGGACGGGCTGCGGGTGACGGATGCGGAATCGCTCACGGTAGCGGAGATGGTGCTGTCTGGCCTGAGCAACAAGGTGATTGTGCGGGCGCTGCTGGCGGCGGGGGTCACGGCCGTGGGCCTTTCGGGCGTAGATGGTGGCCTGCTGCGCTGCCAAAAGAAGCAACACCCCACGGCCGACCTGGGTTTTGTGGGCGAGATTGTGGAAGTGAATAGTAGCCTGATTCAGCAGTTGGCAAGGGGCGGGTTTACGGCCGTCATCTGCCCTATTTCGTTGGGCGCAGACGGGCAGGCGTATAATGTGAACGCGGATGAAGCAGCGGCAGCCGTGGCAAAGGCGTTGGGCGCAGCCACGCTAAACTTTGTTTCCAATGTGCCCGGCGTGCTGCAAAACGGGGCGATTTTGCCCCACCTGACCATTACCCAAACGGAAACGTTAATTACCAACGGTGTGATTACCGATGGCATGATTCCCAAAGTGCGGGCGGCATGTACGGCCGTGATGCAGGGCATTCCTCAGGCGCGCATTGTCAATCTGGCCGGGCTGGCTAGCGGGGAGGGAACGGTAATCAGTGAGCAGTGAGCAGGGAGCAGGGACACTTATGGAAACGAAAATTGTGGAATTTACGATGAACCATTACGATGAGGCGATTGCCCTTTGGCAAGAGACGCCAGGGGTGGGCGTGAGCAGTGCGGATGAACCGGCGGCGATTCAGTTTTACCTGGAGCGGAATCCGGGCATGAGTTTTGTAGCGCTGGCGGAGGGGCGGTTGGTGGGGACGATTTTGTGTGGGCACGACGGCCGTCGCGGATACATTCACCACGTCGCCGTCCACCCGGAGTACCGGCGGCAGGGCATTGCCACTCAACTGGTGGAGCGGGGGTTGGCTGCCCTCAAGAAAATTGGCATCAGCAAATGCCACCTCTTCATTTTCCCGCAGAACGAGAGTGGGATTGCTTTTTGGAAAACAAGCGGGTGGGATTACCGAGAGGATGTGCGCATCATGTCCAAATTTATTGAAGTGGATGATGGCAGTAGTTGTTAAGGCGTGGGGCAATTTTGCAAAATTGCCCCACAAACAGGGAAAGTATGGAAACTCAAGAAATTATTCAAGCGGAATCACAATATATTTTGCAGACTTACGGCCGTGCCCCAGTGGTGTTTACACAGGGCAAGGGGTTGAAGCTGTACGACGCCGAGGGCAATGAATACCTGGACTTTTCGTCAGGGATTGCGGTGACAGCGTTAGGGCACAGTGATGAGGAGTGGGCCACGGCCGTAGCCACCCAGGCGCACCAACTCACCCACATTAGCAATCTGTATCACAGCGAACCACAGGTACGCCTGGCGCAAAAGCTGGTGGAAAACTCCTTCGCCGACAAGGTGTACTTCTGCAACTCCGGCGCGGAAGCCAACGAAGCGGCCATCAAGTTTGCGCGGAAATATGCGAGAAGCAGGGGAGCAGGGGAGCAGGGGAGCAGGGGAGGGGGCAATTCTCCTCTGCCCCTCCGCTCCTCTGCCCCTCTGCCCACCAAGATAGTAGCCTTCAGCGGCGGCTTTCACGGCCGTACCATTGGCGCACTGTCGGTCACATACAAGGAGCAGTACCGACGGCCGTTTGCGCCGCTGATGCCGGATGTGGTCTTTGCCACGTTTAACGACCTGGAGTCGGCGCGGGCGGTGATTGATAATGAGACGTGCGCCGTTATCGTAGAGCCGGTGCAGGGGGAAGGCGGCGTTAATCCGGCGATGCCTGACTTTCTGAAGGGGCTGCGGCAGTTGTGTGACCAGTTTGGCGCACTGCTCATCTTTGACGAGGTGCAATGTGGCCTGGGGCGCACCGGCAAATTGTGGGCGTACCAGAATTACAGCGTGAAGCCGGACATCATGACGCTGGCGAAACCGCTGGCGGGCGGCCTGCCCATGGGAGCGGCGCTGATGACGCAGGCGGTGGCGAACGCGCTGAAACCAGGCGACCATGGCAGCACCTTTGCCGCCGGGCCGCTGGTGTGTGCGGCAGCCAATGTGGTCTTTGATCGCGTGAATCAACCGGAATTTTTGGAAAGGGTACGTTTTCATGGCTCTTATTTACAGCACCGACTGCGGGCGCTGGAATCGGATAAGGTCACGGCCGTGCGCGGCCTGGGGCTGCTGGTGGGTTTGGAACTGACTGTACCCGCCGCTCCCATCATTGCCGCCGCCCGTGAACGGGGCCTCATCCTCATCGGCGCGGGCGAAAACGTACTCCGTTTTGCCCCGGCGCTGGTGGTGAGCAAGGCGGAGATTGATACGGCCGTAGACATTCTGGCGCAATGCCTGGAATAAGAGAGTGAACAGTAAGCAGTAAGCGGCTCACTGTTCACTGTTCACTGTTCACTGTTCACTATCCACAAATTACCACTCACCATGAACATCCGCCCCGCCCGCCCCACTGACATTCCCGGCATTTTGGAACTGCTGCATGAACATGCCCGCCGGGGAGATGTGCTGCCGCGCACGGCGCAATCTGTTCAGGAAACATTAGCTGATTGGCTGGTGGGGGTGATGGACGGCCGTGTGATCGCCTGCGTCTCTCTGCTCTTTTACACCGAGGCACTGGCCGAAGTGCGTTCGTTGGCGGTGCATGACGATGTAAAGGGACAGGGCTGGGGCAGCACCATCGTCAAGGAACTCATCGTGCAGGCGCGGCAGCGCGGTGTGCCCACCCTGTTTGCCCTCACTCGCGCCGTCAAATTTTTCCAGAGCGTCGGATTTGCCGTCACCAGTATGGAGCGCTTCCCGGAAAAAGTGTACCGCGACTGTGTGCAATGCCCGGTAAGACATGCGTGTGACGAGACGGCCGTAGTGCTGCACCTTAACCCCGTTAACAATTTTCAATTGACAATTGACAATTTTCAATTACCCAGGAAAGGAGAAATTCTCATGCCCAAGAAAAAAGAAAGACCCCACATTAACAAAGTGGTGCTGGCCTACTCCGGTGGGCTGGACACCAGCGTCATTGTGCCCTGGCTGCGCGAAAATTATGGCTGCGAAGTCATCTGTTTTTGCGCCAACCTGGGGCAGGGCGATCATGAACTCACCGGGCTGACGGAAAAGGCGCTCGCCAGCGGCGCCAGCAAGGTGTACGTGGAAGATTTGCGCCACGAGTTTGCCAAAGATTTTCTGTTTCCGATGATGCAGGCGGGCGCAATTTATGAACGGCGCTATCTGCTGGGCACATCGGTGGCCCGGCCGCTCATTGCCAAATGGCAGGTGGCCATCGCCGAAGCGGAAGGGGCCGATGCCGTCGCACATGGAGCGACAGGCAAGGGCAATGATCAGGTGCGTTTTGAACTGACCTACAAGGCGCTCAATCCCACACTACAAGTGATTGCTCCCTGGCGTGAGTGGGACATCCGCTCACGGGAAGATGCGCTGGCCTATGCCCGCAAACACCACGTGCCCGTCACCCAGACGGAAAAGTCCATCTACAGTCGGGATGCGAACCTGTGGCATTTGTCACACGAGGGTGGCATTTTGGAAGACCCTGCACAGGAGCCGGAAGAGGTGATGTACCAGCTTTCCGTCTCCCCGGAGGCTGCGCCGGATGCGGCGGAGGTGGTGAAGATTGAGTTTGAGAAGGGCGTGCCCACGGCCGTGAACGACATACAAATGCCCCCTGCGGCCATCATTGAAAAGCTGAATGAACTGGGGGCCAAACACGGCATTGGCCGGATTGATTTGGTGGAAAACCGGCTGGTGGGCATGAAATCACACGGCGTGTATGAGACGCCCGGCGGCACCATTTTGTACGCCGCCCATCACGAACTGGAAACGCTGTGCCTGGATCGGGACACGATGCACTATAAGGAGCAGCAGGCGGTACGCTACGCGGAACTGGTGTATGATGGCAAATGGTACACCTTCTTGCGCGAGGCGATGCAGGCGTTTGTGGACAAGACACAGGAGACGGTATCGGGGTGGGTGCGGTTGAAGCTGTACAAGGGGAATGTGATCGTCTCTGGACGGTACAGCCCGCACAGCCTGTACCGCGAAGATTTTGCCACCTTTGGCCAGGAAGATGTGTATGATCAGTCGGACGCGGTGGGGTTCATTACCCTGTTTGGCCTGCAAATGAAGGTGCGGGCGATGATGGAGGTGAGCGACGGCGGCAAAACGCGCTACGCGGCCCCCGATTACAGCAAGTTTAAGCGGGATTGATTGGCCTCGGATGGGACGGATGGGACAGATTTTAGCAGATTGATCCGCAAGTTTGCCCACCGTCTTGCCCCTACATGCCTTACCTGCCGTTGTGGCTTTCTTACGCTATACTTGCCCGCCATGAATGAAAGAGAAATTCGCCTGACCGCCTACGCTGCTTGCGCGGGTTGAGCAGCTAAACTGGGGCCAGGGGACCTGGCCCATGTGTTAGAGCCACTGCGGGCAATTTTCAGACCGGCAGATTTCCCGGATTTGTTGGTGGGGCTGGCGCGTGCGGATGACGCGGCCGTATACCGGCTAAACGAACAGCAGGCCATCGTCACCACCGTTGATTTTTTCCCGCCTGTGGTAGATGACCCCACTGATTTTGGGGCGATTGCGGCTGCCAATGCCCTGTCTGATGTTTATGCTATGGGCGGCGATGTATTATTTGCCATTAATCTGGTCGCTTTTCCCGATGATCTGGATCGGGAGATTTTGCGCCAGATTTTGCGGGGCGGGGCGGAAAAGGTAGCAGAGGCGGGTGGAGTTATCGCCGGTGGGCATAGCGTGACGGACAGGGAGCCGAAGTATGGGCTGGCTGTTACTGGCCTCATTGACCCTGCCCATATTCTGACAAAAGGGGGCGCACGGCCGGGTGATGTGCTGCTGCTCACCAAGCCATTGGGCACAGGGGTGATTACCACTGCGCTCAAGCAGGGAATTAGCGACCATGCCGATGTGGCGGCGGCCGTTACCTCTATGAAAACGCTCAACCGGCAGGCAGCGTTGGCCGCCCGCCAGGCCCAGGCTCATGCCGCCACAGACATTACCGGTTTTGGCCTGCTGGGGCACGCGCATGAAATGGCGCATTTGGGGCATGTTGCTTTTCGGCTGTTTGCGGACACATTGCCCTGGCTGCCGGGAGCTATTGCTTACGGCCGTGCCGGCGCATTCCCTGGCGGCATGGCACGGAACCTGGATTATTTTCAGCAGTGGGTGGAATTTGGTGAAGCGATAGAGCAACCCCTGCAAGATATGTTGTGGACACCGGAAACATCGGGTGGGCTGTTGGCGGCCGTATCCCCAGCGGCGGTGGAGACATTTCAACAGCTGTGTCCGGCGGCCGTAGTGGTTGGCGAAGTGATAGCTGGAGGTGGTGAGATCTTTGTCATCTGAGATTGGTGAAACATTATGCAAGAGATATATCAAGAACGATTAACGGCCGTGCGCCAAAAATTTGACCAATGGCGGGTAGACACTCTCCTTATTACCAGTCCTGCAAATCGCCGTTGGTTGAGCGGGTTCACCGGCTCTCATGCCATGTTGCTCATCACCACCAGCCAGGCAATAATCGCCACTGACTCCCGATACTACGAACGCGCCAGAGCAGAAGCCACTTGCTTTGAGTTGTTCAAACACGAGCGCACGCGCCAGCATGATCGTTCCTTTTTTCAGGCTGCTTCCGCCCGGCGTGTCGGTGTGGAAATGAAACACGTCACACTGGAACAGGCAGCCAAATGGCGCAACCTGCGCACGGGCCTGCATTGGCAACCCTTAGCAGAAACAGTAGAACCATTGCGGGCGATAAAAACGGCCGATGAAATAGCTCTCATGCAGCGTGCGGCCGCCATCACCGATCAGGCCATTGCCCAATTTCCGCACATCGCCCGCCCCGGCCTGACGGAAAAACAAATCGCCTGGGAACTGGAAAAGGTGATGTTTGAAGCGGGGGCCGATGGGCCGGCCTTTGCCACATCCGTTGCTTCTGGGCCAAACAGTGCCCGGCCGCACCATACCACCAGCCAACGTTTACTACAAAAAGGGGATGTGGTCATTGTGGACATGGGGGCCAGATTGGACGGCTACCACAGCGATTTAACCCGCACCTTTTATCTGGGCAGCGAGCCACCTGACCAGTTTTGGCAGCTATTCAAGCTGGTGCAGCAGGCACAGCAAACGGTTTTGCAACAGACCCGCCCCGGCATGACCTTGCGTCAGGTAGATGCGATAGCACGGAGCATCATTCATGGCGCGGGGCATACGGAGCATTTTGGGCATGGGCTGGGGCATGGCGTGGGGCTGGAAATTCATGAAGATCCTTTCCTCTCCCCACATGCCCCAAAAGAGGCTCTGTTAGCCGCCGGAACGAATATCACCATTGAGCCTGGCGTTTACATTCCGGACTGGGGCGGTATTCGCCTGGAAGATTTCACTTTTCTCACTGAAAAGGGATTGGTCTGCCTGAGCCAGGCACCCCAGGAGCCTTTAATTGCAGATTTTGATTAGGCGAAAGTAACCATACCTCCTTGCTGCTAGTTGAGGTACACTTGAAGCAGATTCGAGCAATTCTGGTATGAATGAGTAACCTGCCCCATGTGCAACTATATTTTCACCAGAAAGGAGTGGGCATCTGAGGATGCTAACGAGCGCATTTAAGAATGCGCCCGCCTCGGTTTAACCAAATGGAAAGTTGCGCATCAGGTTAACCTCTCAAATAGACAGCTTAAAAGATCAGGGATTTAGTACAACTGCTTTCTACACTCCTTCAAATCATATCTTTGAGTTTTGGTTATATTATGAGTTCTCTGTATTGTGTTGTTAGTGTTGAGGATGATTTGGGGATATTCCACATTATTCGGGCTTCTCTGCGGCAATTGCCAATTGAGCTGCATCATGCCAGTACGGGCCGTGAAGCATTGGCGCTTATCGGCCGTTGCCAACCATCGCTGGTCATTCTGGATATTTCGTTGCCTGATATGAACGGTTGGGACGTGTTACAAGGTATCAGCAAATTAGAGATACAAAAGCCAAAAGTGCTGGTGCTGACGGCTTTTACCAACCCGACACACCGGCTCATTGGGCATTTACAAAATGTGACCTATATGAACAAACCCTTTTTGCCTAAGGAACTCTCTTCGGCCGTAAGCGAAGTGCTGCAAATCCAGTAATAATCAGTTTTCGTAATTTTCATAAAAATTTCCTCTACTCACCTGTTGGCTTCGTGTTACAATGTGAAGCACTTTATTGTCCTTGCCTATCCAGAAAGGAATGGAAATATGGCTTCTCTTTACCACGTCGTAAGCGTCGAGGACGATGGCGGTATTTTTGCGTTGATTGAGGCCACCTTACGGCCGTTGCCCGTCAAGTGCCACCACGCTCGTAGCGGCGAAGAAGCATTAAAACTTATCCCGGAAGTAAAACCTGATGTCGTGGTGCTAGACCTGGCTCTGCCGGACATTGTGGGCTGGGATTTGTTGGAGCAATTGGCGGAACTGGATGATTGCCATCCTGATGTCGTGGTGCTTTCGGCGTTGGTGGAAGGTGGCCGCCCGGTAAAATCAAACCGAGGCACACTGGATCGGGTCATCACCAAGCCATTTGTCCCGGCTGAATTGCGCCACAATGTATCCGAGTTGTTAGGGCTGGCCTGATGATATTGGAAACGGCCGTCCTCACGCCCATGTTTTTTAACACGATAAGTTTAGAAGCGGCTGATCTGGTTCAGGATGTCATGTACCAGTTTGAGTAGTGTCTGGGTGCTGGCTTCACCGATAGCTGCGGCCGTCTCCGCCTTACTCGCCCGAAAATACAAACTGCGCAAAAACATCTTCACATTGATTGCCTGCCGGTACACGGCCGGGAAAGGCTCTTTCTCCTGCGCCAGAGGAATAAAACTGTGCAGCCAGCTTTTTACCTCGGCCTCTTTCAGTAATTTGCGCTCCAGGCAGGCAATGACCGGGATTGCCAGCCGTTCATCTTCTTCAAAGTTGTAAACCAGGTGGGGATTGGCCACCTTTTCGCGGATGACCTGCAAGATGTCCAGCAAATCAGCGGCGTTTAGTTCCTTGCACCGCGCCAGGTCGTCCAGGGCATCGGCCGCATGAGCAATCGCGTGGGCCCACCCTTTATCGCCCTCTTCCACATACCCGCGAAAATCTCGCTCCCCGGCCAGGTAGATGAGGAGCTGCTCTTTGACATGGAGCAGTTCGTCACGGCTGAGGAACGGCCGTCGCCGGTGCGCAATCAACAGCAGCGGCAGCAGCAACATGGAAAAGGTGCGCGTAAAAACGGAATCCGTCTCCTTCTCCCCCAGGCGATAAAACAGGTGCATATCATCCAACGCCATTGCCAGCATCTCCCTATACTGCTCCTCCGTGAATAGTTCATTTTCATCCAGAATCCAGGTTGCCAGCCCGGTATAAACCAAATCATCACGCAGTTCGCTATCTACTGAGCCGACATGGGGCAACATTTCCCGCACACGTTGGTATACATTCACCCCTTCGGGCAGCTTAAAGTTATCCACTGCCAGAGGTAAAAGTCGTTCTTTCAAAGCCTGTTCACTCAGTTGCATAGCCTCATCTTCAATCTTACCGTTAACCCACTCTAAAATTTAACCGCAAAGAACCAAAGAACGCGGAGAGCGCAAAGTTTTTCTTTTATCTTCGCGTCTTTCGCGTTCTTTGCGGTTACTGTCATCTTCAAGCCGCCAATGCAATATCCTGAGCGGCTCGCGCCATAAGGGGTGTCATCATTTCAAAGGCGGCAAAACGCTGATCTTGGGTCTGACCGCGCTTATAACGAATATAAATTTGAGCGATAATGACTGTCAGCCGGAACAAGCCTAAAGTATGGTAAAAGCGAATGTCGTGTATATCCCGCCCTGATTGTTGGGCATATCGTTCCACCAGTTCGGCGCGGCTGGGAAAGCCCAGATCGCCTGAGGGCATCATCGAGGCGGCCTGCATGTAGGGTGGGTCGTCTGGTTGTGTCCAATAACAGAGCAGCGCCCCCAGGTCACAAAGCGGGTCGCCTAAGGTACACATATCCCAATCAAAGATGGCGACCATTTGGCCAGGATCATCGGCCGCCAGCATCACATTGTCCAGTTTGTAGTCGTTATGCACCAGGGACACGGCCGTAGAAACCGGCACATGATCACGCAGCCAACGATAGACGGCTTCCATTTCTGGCAGCTCTTCTACTTTAGCGGCGTGCCACCGTTTGTACCAGCCTTCAATTTGCCGCTCCACAAAACCATGTGGTTTGCCCAGTTCCGCTAAACCTACGGCCGTATAATCCACCGCATGAAATTGGGCCAGCGCATCTACCAATGCCAGGCTCATGCGGCGGGTAGCATCGGGCATATGTTGGTATTCGGAGGGAATCGTGCGGCGCACTACCACGCCATGCCGCCGTTCCATGATGAAGAAGTTCGCGCCGATCACGGCCGTGTCATCACCATACAAAAAGGCGCGTGGCGCATAGGGGAATGTCTGATGCAGCACCGACAGCACCCGGTATTCCCGGTTCATATCGTGCGCGGCGTGGGCCACCGGGCCAAGCGGGGGGCGGCGCAGCACATATTCATGTGTGCCATAATCCAGCAGGTAGGTGAGGTTGGCCGCCCCGCCGCCAAATTGGCGGATGGCGAGTGGGTTTTCGGCGCCGGGCAGGCGGCCGTGTAAATAAGCCGCCAGCGCCCTTTCATCCAGTTGTTCATCCGGCCGTACCGGAATGGTGTCGTCCATCTTTCCCTCAGTGGTCAGGTGTGTGAGGGAATTTTAACATGAGGGCTAATCACTGCCCATGATGGTGACAGCATGGATACCTGTCACCTCTGGCAGGATCGGTTGCCAGTTTAATTGGGAGGGATCGGCTGCCCACAAATCGCCATTTGCCATCATTGCCAGCAATGATTCACCGATCTGGTAAAACCGTTCTACCATATTATGAGGCTGCGCTGAGGTCAGCCGTGTCCAGGTGCGGCCGCCATCGTGGGATTGTTCAATACGGCCGTGCCGCCCATCCGGCCCCTCGGATGGCCCCAAAATCAGGTGATCCGCGTCTGCCGGGTCAACCCACACCGCCCGCACATAACAATCATCATACCGACATTCCCAGGTCACACCGCCATCAACAGACACATAAAACCCACCGCCCGTCGGCGCAAAAACGAGATCGGGCGAGGAGGGATGCGTCTCCACGGAGTGGACATCGGGGTGAATGAAATGGGGTTTGGGGCGGCCAAATTGGGCACGGCCGTCGCTGCCCACCGCCAGCCCCCACGTTTCCCCGGCATCATCAGAGCGTAGCAAGCCGCCCACTTCCACGGCCGCATAGAGGCGACGGCCGTTCACGGCAAACCCCCGCACACAACCCGCCCCCGGTGAATAGGGCAGCCACCAGCCGAATTGATCGCGCAGGGTTTCAATGTGCGGACGGCCGTGCCAGTTCAACCCGCCATCCCGCGAGATAAAAATCGCCGCCGGTTCCGTACCCGCCAGTTCAAA
>CAZOPF010000138.1:9506-12866 GCA_964581605.1 uncultured Ardenticatenaceae bacterium | reverse complement strand
CCCGTCCTCCCACCCCAAACCTACCACCAACCCTGCCCCTGGCTTCCTGATTCATCCCTTCGGCAAGCTCAGGACAGGCACTTCCTCATTCATAATTCATCCTTCCTAATTCATAATTTCCTTCTCCCCCGCGTTCTGGAACTCACCTACACCGCCTACGACCTGCGCCCCTTCGCCCAGGACTGCGGCTATCACGGCCCGCCCTTCCGCTGGGACGAGGAGCGCCGCTTCCTCCTCCGCTGCGAACTGGACGCCGCCTACTTCCACCTCTACGGCATCGCCCGCGACGACGTGGCCTACATCATGGACACCTTCCCCATCGTCCGCCGCAAAGACGAAGCCACCCACGGCGAATACCGCACCAGGCGCGTGATTTTGGAGATTTATGACGAAATGGCCGCCGCCATGCAGGTGGCAGGTGGCAAGTTGCAAGTGGCAGGTGACCCCGCTGCTGTGGCCGGTCTTCCAGACCGTGCCGCCCCTGCGTACCAGACCCGCCTGGATCCGCCGCCGGCCCACCCGGACGCCGCCCACCCCTGGGACGCCGCCTACCTCGGCCTGGAACTGCCCCGCGTGCAATGGTGGCAGGAAGAGGACAGGACGCCGATTAACGCTGAAAAAACGCGGAGAGAGGCCGATCAGAAAGCAGCTCCGCGCCAATCAGCGCCTGATCCGCGCCCGCAGCGTTCTATCAAAGAGCCGGCGCCAACGTTTGAACTCAAACCACCCCCGCCGCCCAAAGCAAAAAGTTCAACCTCTCCGCAGAAGTTGAACATTTCCGCTGCCAGCCAGCCCACTTTGATCGCCGACTTCTCCCCACCCAGCGGCGGCCGCAGCCAACGCCTCAAAACGGTCATGGCCCTGGGCCAACCCAAAAACCAGGCCGAATTGCAAGCCCTGGTGGGCGCCTTAGGCGATGAAGACGCCAGCATCCGTTGGTTGGCGGGGTCATCGCTGGCGCGGTTGGGCGGCACGGCCGTGGTGCAGATGTTGGCCGCCTTCCTACACAGCCGGCCCGGCGAAACCGCCCAACAAGAAGCGGTGCGCGTGCTGGAGCTAATCGCCGATACCGATGAGGATGAGGCGGTGCAGGCAGCGGCGCGTCAGGCGCGCCACGGGGTAAACGGATGAGCACACTCTGCCCTCGTTGTGGGGGCCACCACGCACTCAGCCCACCGTTCGGCTGAGGCTCACGTCGAAGCCACGATGGATGTAAGTTGTAGCTCGATTTTCCAAATCGAGTGGCGATTTGGAAAATCGCCCTACATTTTCGAAGGAGAACAGCAAATGAACGGCGGACGCATCTTTTTAGTCGGACAAGACAAAGACCAATGGATACCGATGATTGAAACACCGTATACCCAGGAGGAAATCTTACAACTGGCTCTGGCTCTCTATCCAGATTTACTGCCAGGCGACCAGATTAACCCGGAAGCGCCACGCCGCTGGCTGCTCGTCAAACGCGAGTTGGGCGTGCCCGGCGAAGCCAACAGCGCCTCCATCTGGAGTCTGGATCACCTCTTCCTGGATCAGGACGGCATCCCCACCTTCGTCGAATGTAAACGCGCCGCCGACACCCGCAGCCGCCGCGAAGTGGTGGCCCAAATGCTGGATTATGCCGCCAACGGCACGGAATACTGGTCTATCGATCGTCTGCGCCAGGCGGCCACGGAGACCGCCCGCAGCCAGAACCTTTCGCCGGACGAGCAAATTGAGCAGCTGATTGGCGAAAGCGACGAGGAGGGCGTTGAGGCTTTCTGGCAGTTGGTGGAAAACAACCTGCGTCAGGGTCGCATTCGCCTGATCTTTGTGGCCGATGCCTTGCCCCGTGAGCTGCGCCGTCTCATTGAATTCCTCAACAGCAAGATGACCGATGTGGAAGTGTTGGGCGTGGAGGTGAAGCAGTTTGTGGGGCCAGGCCAGACGGCCATGGTGCCCCGCGTGATTGGTCTGACGGAAGCGGCCCGCACGATCAAACCCAATGCCTCCCGGCGGCATGTGACGCGCCAGGAATTTATGGGGAATTGTTTACCGACGGCCGTCGCCTTTTTCGCCGACATTCTGGACGGTGCGGAAGGGAAAGGTCATACCATTTACTGGGGGACGGCCGGCTTCTCGATTCGGGTCCGGTTGCCCGCCGAACAAGGTCTGGCGAGCATCCTGTACGGCTATCCGCCTGATCTTTTTCAATTTTACTTCTCGCATTTGGAAACGGCCGTGGCCCCCGCCGACCTGACGACACTGCGGCAGCAATTATTGGCGTATGGCGTTTTTCGGGAATCGGGCAAAAAGACGTTGACGGCACGTGTCACCGCCGAAAACGAAACAGCGCTGCGCCAGGTGTATACATTCGTTCTTAATTGGGTTGATAACCTGGTCAAGGTATAGAGTATAGAGGAACCGCCCAACGCCTGGGGATGCAATCCCCAGGCTGAGATAAGAAACGCGCTAAAGTGCGTTCAGGGCGGCGTTCCAACCTGCTTGAGCAGGTTTTTTTTAGCAGACGCCGGTTTGCAACCGGCGGCAATCAGGCGGGAATTTTCATATGAACGAGTGGCAAATCACCCAAAAACCGGCCTACCTGGCCGATTTTATTGAACTGAATCGGGACTTGCAGCAGGCGGTCATCAACGCCCTGAAAGAGTTGGCGCAAGACCCCATCACCCCACGCGGGAACACCATCAAAAAGATGGCCGGTTACCACAACGTTTACCGCTACCGGCTGGGTGATTTTCGCCTCATTTATGCGGCGGCACCCCAGGCGCGCATGATTCAACTGCTGGCAATTGGGCCGCGGGGCGCCGTTTACCAGCGGTTTGATTTTCCGGGATGGGATGCGCCGGAAACGGCCGTATCCTTTGGCCCCGAACTGGCCGCCCAACCAGACTGGCTGGCCCATCCCGAATGGTTCCAGCCATCCGCGCCCGAACCGGCCAAAGAAAAATTGCCGCGCAAACTGACGCCAACCTTGCTGGAAAAATGGCGCATTGATCCCCTTTACCACGAACCACTCATGCGCTGCCTGTATGCAGATGACCTGCTGCAAATCCCGGAGGCCAGAGTGCCCGCCGACGTGTTGGGGCGGGTGATGGACGCCCTGTACCCGGCCACGGTGGAGCAGTTGGCTACGCAACCGGATCAACTACTCTTTGACCCGGAAGACCTGGCCCGTTTCGCCGAAGGCACGCTCTCCGCCTTTTTGCTGCGGCTGGACGAGCAGCAAGAGCCGCTGACACAGTGGGCGCTGGCCGGCCCCACCCTGGTCAAAGGCGGGCCAGGGTCGGGCAAATCCACTGTCGCCCTGTACCGGCTGCGGGCCATCGTCGCCCACCATCAGGCGGAAACGGGGCAGACGCCCAC
>CAZOPF010000138.1:3427-9406 GCA_964581605.1 uncultured Ardenticatenaceae bacterium | reverse complement strand
CGCCAGCAGCAGGAAGCGCTGCACGCGGCGCGGGCGGCGCTGCAACCACGCGGGCTGGGGGACGCCGCCAAAATTCCGATAGCTGCCGCCATCGCCGATCTGCGTGACGATTATCTGCTGGAGGAGTTTGCCTGGGTGATTGAGGGGCAGAACTGCCGCAACGAAGCGGATTATCTGGCGGCGATGCGGGTGGGGCGGGGCATCCGCTTTCCGGCCAAAACGCGGCAGGCGGTGTGGGCGCTGTATGAGACGTACCGGCAGCAGTTGGAGGCCGTCGGCTGCCTGACCTGGGGGGCGCTTATTTTGCTGGCGCTGGCTGAGGTGCGGGACGGCCGTTTTAGCCAGCGTTGGGACTATGTGATGGTGGATGAGGCCCAGGATTTGCCGCCGGCGGCGCTGGCGCTGGCGGTGGAACTGTGCGCCAATCCGGCGGGGGTCTTTTTGACGGCCGACGCCAACCAATCCCTGTATAACCAGGGGTTCCGCTGGCGGGCGGTGCATGAGCGTTTGAACGTGAGCGGCCGTACCCGCATCTTGCGCCGCAACTACCGCAGCACGCGGCAAATAGCGGCGGCGGCCGCCGAAATCATGGCCCCTACCCCGGAGTTTGATGACGAAGCGCTGCGCCAGGAGTGTGTTCACACCGGGCCGCGGCCGCTCGTTTATGCCGCCGCCGGCAGCGAAGACCAGGCGCGCTGGATTGCCGGGCAGATTGTGCAGTCAGCGCGGCAGTTGCGCCTGCCCATCAACGCGGCGGCCGTGCTGGTGGCTTCCAGCAGTGTAGGCGAACCACTGGCACAGGCATTGTCGGCGTATGGCCTGGCGGCCCGTTTTATGAGCAGCCAGGCGTTTGACCTGGAGGAGCCGGGCATCAAAGTGACCACGCTGCACGCGGCCAAGGGGCTGGAGTTTCCGATAGTGGTGGTGGCCCATGTGGAGGCGGGGCGGCTGCCGCGGGAAACGGCGGCGACGGAGGCGGAGGAGATTGCCGCCCATGAGACGGCGCAACGGCGACTCTTTTACGTGGGCTGCACACGGGCGATGCGCCACCTGTTTGTGACGTATGACCGGCAGTTGCCCTCCCTGTTCTTGGCGGATTTATCCGATGCATGTTGGCAGCGCCTCTAGGGGGCCACAAGGGGGCTGAAGTGACAACGTGGAACGGCCGACAGGCACGGAGGCGGGTTCTGGTTGGGCAGTGTGTAAATACCGCTCCGCAAGTGACGGATAGTGCCTGTCTTTCCATTGACAACTCTGGCCCAACCGCGTAGCCTTGTGCCAGACAGGAACGATGAGTAAAGAAGCCCCCCTCTCTGATAGACCCCACCGGACGGCAACATGTGTTGAGCGGTACGGCCGTGATTATTGGCCGCGCCGTGGAAAGTGATATTGTCATCAGCAGCGGGCGCGTCTCGCGGGAACATGCGCGTGTGGCGCGCCAGGGCTGGCGGGTGCTGCTGGAAGATTTGGGCAGCACCAACGGCACCTTCCTTAACGGCGAGCGGATTCACGGCCCCATGCAGTTGCGCGATGGCGACCAGATCAAGGTGGGTGATGTGGTTTTCACCTTTCGTGACCCGGAAGTGACTACCCAGGAAACGGCCGTGCCCGAACTGGAAGTGGATGTGCTGGCCGGCGTGGTGCGGGTGAACCGGCAATTGGTGGCGCTGGCCCCCAAAGAGTTTGATTTGCTGGCCTACCTGTTTGCCCGGCGCGGCGAAGTTTGCACCAAGGATGATATTGGCACGGCCGTGTGGCCCGAATACCAGAGCGGCGTCTACGATTACCAGATTGAAAACCTGGTACGCCGCCTGCGCACTCGCCTGGAAGCCGACCCGGCCACCCCCCAACGGCTGCTGACCATTCGCGGCCGTGGTTACAAGCTGATGGTTTGATAGCTTGTTGTTAGCTGGCGGATAGGTGGCGAAAGGGGTACGGCCGTAACATAGCAATTGCGTAATTACTCAATTACCCAATTACCAGATCACAAAAGCACAAAAGCACAAAATCACCTCATATGGCCGCCACATCACTAGCAGGACAAACACTCGGCAAATATCGCGTTTTAGAACCATTAGGCAGCGGCGGCATGGCCCGCGTCTATCGCGGCTACCATCCCCAGCTAGACCGCTTCGTGGCCATCAAAGTGCTGCGCTCCGACCTGGTGGAGGACGAGACCTTCCTGGCCCGCTTCCGCCGCGAAGCCCAGGCCGTGGCCAACCTGCGCCACCCCCACATCATCCAGGTTTTCGACTTTGACACCCAGGACGACATCCCCTACATGGTCATGGAACTGCTCGACGGCGACACCTTGCACGCCCGCCTCAACGAATACCGCGTGCGCAACGAAACCATGCCCACCGGTGAAATGGCGCGTATCTTGCTCGATGTGTTAGATGGGTTGGCTTATGCTCACCAGGAAGGCATGATCCACCGCGACATCAAACCGGCCAACATCCTGCTCACCCGGCGCGGCCAGGTGGTGCTGGCCGACTTCGGCATTGCCCAAATTGTGGGCGGTACGCGGCATACTGTCTCCGGGGCGCTGTTGGGCACACTCAATTACATGGCCCCGGAGCAAGGGTTGAAGGGCGTGAGCGACGCCCGCAGCGACCTCTATTCGTTGGGTGTGGTTTTCTATGAAATGCTCACCCGCCGGCCCCCCTATGACGCGGACACACCCCTGGCGATCCTGATGAAACACGTCAATGACCCCCTGCCGCTGCCCCGCGACATCGAACCGAGCATCCCCGAACCCTTTGAGCGCATCGTCCTCAAGGCATTGGCAAAGTCGCCCGAAGACCGTTACCAAAACGCGCCAGAAATGGCCGCCGCGCTGCGCCAGGCCGCCCAAGAAGCGGCCATTTCTCTGCCAGAGCACATCTCTTTGCCGCTCTCGTTTTCCACCCCAGACGCGCCATCGGAAGCGGTAGCCGTCTATTCGGGCACGTCCCGCGCCGGGCTGAAGGCGGCCTCGTTTGCGGCCGCCGACACCACAGCCACCCCGGACGGATCATGGACAGGGCAGTTGGCCAAATTGAAAGAACAGGAAGCGGCCCAAATGTCGCCGGAGAAAGTGGACACGGCCGTACCCCTTGTCCCCTCCGCCCCATTACCCCCCGTCACCAGTGGGCAGGTAGCCCAGGCCATTCTCACCGCTTTTACCCTCTTCATTTTCGGCAATCTCATTCTGGTGATGCTCTTGGGGGCGTCAAACGACATTTTTTCTCGTGGCTGGCCGATAGAGTTGTTGCTCATGGCCGCCGGGTTTGCCCACATCATGCACAAAACGCGCGTCATCTGGCTGCTCATCCCCACCGGCATTTTGCTGGGGAATGGCTTTTTGCTGATGTATTACAACCTGACCGGGAACTGGGCGCAGTGGTCTTATTTGTGGCCGTTGGAAATTTTCGTGATCATGGGCGTCATCTGGTACACCGTCAACAGGGCCACGCAAGGGCCAACAGAATGGTGGAGCCAACACATGGGCGGCCGTCTGCGCCGCATTTCCCTCATAGCCAGTTTCATCTTCACCCTCATGGCGATTTTTGTAGACTAGCGGAGTTTGCATCCTCCCGATGTGGAGCGCGGACATCTTGTCCGCAGCGGGCAGGATGCCCGCGCTCCAATATCAGATGCGAACGGGAGGCATCTGAGGGTGCCTTGCTCCGCGTGGGCTGTTGTTTTGTTAGCTAACCGTTAGGTGGGGGATAGGCAACGGCCGTGTCCACTCCATTACCCTATTCACATGAAGCAAACACAAAGAGATTAGAGATTGGAGATTAAAAATTGGGCAATCTCTAATCACCAAAGGAGTGCAGGAAATGAACAGACGAATGACAAATGTGATGGGTTGGGGGCTGATGTTGGTTGGTGGCCTGGCGTTGCTGAACAACACCTTTCTGGGTTGGATTGGGCTGCGGATAGAACTGTGGCCGTTGTGGATTACGGCCGTGGGCCTGGCCTTTATCGCCGCCCCCTTTCTAGCCGGAAATCCACGCCAGTTAGCCCCCCTCTTTATCCCCGGCTTCCCCATTTTGATGGTCAGCCTGCTACTGTTGTGGGAGGGCGTATTCTGGTGGGGCGCATGGGCTTCTTTCTGGCCGATGATTTTGCTGGCATTGGCGTTTGGGTTTCTGGCAACGGCCGTTTTCATGCGCATTGTCTGGTTTCTCATCCCGGCCATTAAAATGGGAATGTTGGGGCTGGTGCTGCAGTTCACGGCCGTCACCGGCTGGTGGGATGCCTGGGCGGTATTGTGGCCTGCCCTACCGTTGAGTACCGGGCTGGCGTTGCTGGTATGTGGTCATCTGGCGCAAAAGCCCGGCGTCGTGAAAGCCGGAGCAATCGTGAGTTTCCTGTCAGCCGGTCTGTTTGTGATGATGACCACCATTCTTTCCGGCGGCGTCAGCCTGCTCGGGGCGCTGCTGCTGATTGGCGGCGGTGGGGTGCTGGTGTTGCGGGGTATGTTGGCGGGGGAACGGCCGTTGGCCCTGAAGGAAAAAGAGATTGAAGAAAAGCTGCCCATTCTTTGAGTGTAGTTGAGCAATTGGATAATTACCCAATTGCTCAATTACTCAATTATTTCCTCTACATGCTGTATAGCAGCCGTTCCCGGTTAAACAGGCGTAGGGCAACGATGGTGACAACGGCCGTAGCCGCCAGACTGCCCACCACGCTGAAGAGAATGGCGTTCGCTGGGATGACGCCGCTCTGCGCCAGCACCCCCACCACCGCCGACGTGCCATAAATGGGGATCAGGAAGAGCACGCTTTGGCTGGGTGGCACAAAGGCAGCGGCCATAGCCACAAAAATCACGCCAAACGTCACGGGCATCATCGCCGACTGCGCCTCTTTGAACCCCTTGGTGCGGATGCTTAAAACCATCAGCAATACGTTGGCAAAAAGTGCCAGCGGCAGGGTGATGAGAATGGCCTTGATGATCACCGCCAACGGCAGCGGGCCAGCACCGCCGGTCATGGATGAGGGCAGGAAAGCGGTGCCTGCCCAAAACCCGAACAGTGTCAGGGCAATGGGCACGGCCGTGACCGTAAACACCGCCAGTAATTTGCCCACAAAAATTTGCACATCCGAAGCAGGCGTCATCAGCAGCGCCTCCAATGTGCCCCGCTCCTTTTCCCCGGCCGTCGTGTCAATGGCGATGAACGAGCCGCCATTGACAGCCCCAATCGCCACCAGCATCGGCAGGAATAGAGCGGCCGTCGCCCCGGCACGTTGGGCAGCGGTAGACAGGTCTTCGGCCGTTAACTGTACTGGTGTCAATATGGTTGCCTCCACGCCGCGCACGGCCAACCGCTGCACCGTGAGTTGTTGATTGTACGCACTCAGCGCCAGTTCAATGCGGCTGAGGGAGATGTTGCCGCCAAAGGGGCCACCCGCTGTGGGGTTCATGTAGAGGATGAGATGGGCGTCGGCCTCATTGGCAACATTCTCGTTGAATCCTTCGCTGAAGATGACGCCGGCCGCTTCTCTGGCTTCGCGCACGGCCGTTTCCATATCCCCTGCAAATGGCTCAAGCACAATGTCATACCCGGCAAATGTCTCCACAAAGGCCGGGTCGGCATATTCCAGCCCTTGCACGGGCAGGATGATGACGCCCTCGCTGCGCCGGGTAATCATTTCGCCTAACAGCGGGTTCAGCACCGCATAAAAGACGCCCAGGATCAACGGAATGAGCAGGGTGTCGCGCAGCGCCTTGCGGTTGCGCAGTAGTTCCAAAATTTCTTTGTACCAGATGTTTAAGTAGTTCATGTTTACTCCAAGAGGAGAGTGGAGATTGGAGTTTTGCAATCTCGTTTGTGCCATGAAGTTTTTGCCGCTTCTTTAAGACTACAACGGATTGGGGAATAAGCGGATAAGCTTCCAGAGGAGAATTCGTTCAATCCTTTATCCGTTGTAGTCATACGGATTGGGGAATAAGCGGATAAGCTTCCAGAGGAGAATTCGTTCAATCCTTTA
>CAZOPF010000138.1:0-3327 GCA_964581605.1 uncultured Ardenticatenaceae bacterium | reverse complement strand
ACGGATTGGGGAATAAGCGGATAAGCTTCCAGAGGAGAATTCGTTCAATCCTTTATCCGTTGTAGTCATGGCGAAAACTGAAGACATTACCCAATCTCCAATCTCTAATCTCCCGCCACAGGTAATGCCTGGCCACCAGCGGGTTGTTTGCCATAGTCCGAATAGGTCAGATGTTCACGGCCGGCCAGGGCGATAAAGGCATCTTCCAGGCGGGAGTGGCCCGTTTGTTGCATCAGTTGCCCCGGTGAACCGACCGCTATAATTTTGCCACCGACGATGATGGCGATGTTGTCACACAGCCGTTCCGCTTCGTCCATGTAATGGGTGCTGAAAAGGACGCAGCGCCCTTGCATTTTCATCGCTTGAATGGTCTCACGGGTGTGGCGCACGGCCATCACGTCCAGACCATTGGTGGGTTCGTCCATGAGGATGTTGGGCGGGTTATGCACCAGCGCCCGGCCGAAGACGATCTTCTGCCGCTGCCCCCGGCTGAACCCTTCGGCCTGGCGGTCGGCAATGTCGTGCATGTGCAGTTCGTCAATGACGGCCTGTACCCGTTCTTCGAGTTGTTTGCCACGTAGGCCATAGAAACGGCCGTAAAATCGAAACTGTTCTCGCGGTGTTAGCCTGGGATAAACGCCCGTCGCATCGGCCTGCACGCCCAATACCTGGCGCACTTTGCCAGGTTCACGAGTCACGTCACGGCCGTCAACGACCACCGTGCCGGCCCCCGGCTTAATCAGCCCGGTGATCATGCGCAGCGTGGTTGTTTTGCCCGCCCCATTGGGGCCCAGCAGCCCGGTAATTTGCCCATCCGGGCAGAGAAAGCTGATATCGTCCACCGCTTTAATCGCGTCGTTTTCGCCATAATACTTTTTCAGGTTTTTGATTTCGATCATCGTTTTGTCCTTTGTCCTTTGTCCTTTGTCCTTTGTCCTTTGTCCTTTGCCATACGTCCTTTGCCAATGACCAGTGACCAATGACCAACGACCATTTATTACCACACGGGCTGCCGTTGTAACCGCCAACGCACAGCCCCCAAAAAGACGGCCGCAAACAAACAGAGTGCTAACAAATCAAGCCACACGGTGGCCCAGGTGGCTGTGCCGCTCAACGTTTGGCCCAGAATGTCTATCAGATAGGTGGTGGGCAGCAGGTGCAGCACGGCCGTAACCGGCAGCGCTATGTCTTCCACCGGTATAAGCGCGAACCAACTGGGGATTATGAGGACAATCCCAACCACACCGGTGTAGGCATTACACTGGTTTTTAGATGGCGACGACAGGCCAAACAGCAGCCCCAGCCCCAACAAAACGAAGGTGGTGAGGATGCAGGACACGGCCGTGAGCCCCACATTGCCCGTCACTCCACCGTTGATGACCAATAAGATGCCCGTGAGCAGCACAGTGTAAAGGAATACGGCCGTGCTTTGCCCCCACAGCACATCACCAAAGGTCAGCGGCGAAGCCAACAGCGCCGGTAATGCGCCCGTCTCGCGTTTCTCCACTATCGCCTGTGCCAGGATGCCCATCGTGGTCATACAAATGCCCAGGACGACAAAGATGACCACAATGTAATTTTCGACAGAGGGCAGAGGCAGATCCCGCCCGCTACCGCCTGTTTCATACCAGGTGATGTGGGCGGGTGGGGGCGCTTCGTTGATGGCCCATACTTCCTCATTGAGCAGCCGCTTGAAATCGGCAATATGGGCAGCATAGGCATTCTGGTTGATATAAACCGCCAGCTCCGGCGACTCTCCGCGGGCAACGGCCGTGTCAAACCCTACGGGAATGATGATGCCGCCAGTGGCCTCGTCGGACAATGCGTGCAGGAGGGCCGTTTCCGAATCCACCATCTCAATTTGTGCCTCAGACCAACGAGCCAATGTGGCTGCCCAATCCGAGCGACCGGCATCATACACAACCACAATCAGGTCATCGGCCTCACGCACGGATGAGACGAACAGCAAAAATGCCAGTGACATAAATACGGGAATGGCAAACGAGACCATGTAATAGGGATGGCGGGCAATGTTGGCGATCTCCTGCCGCGCTACCGCCCAGCGCAATCGCCACCGTCCTGGTTGTCTGGCTGTCATTGTTTCGTTCATAACGGTTCCTACGTTTTTTTTCAGCGCAAAGGTGCAAAATGTAGGAGCGTATAGCCCATACGCCCCTATCTTACAATACCAACGGCAGCGCCAGCAGGATGAGCAGGTAAAAACAGGTGAGTGCCCACCACAGTTTGCGCGGTGGCTGCCCTGCACCTGCTGATGTTATCAGCAAAATGAGAAACAGCAGGTTGGCCCAGAAGCCCAATTCTGGCAGATAAACGGCTGCCCACTGCGCCGGGTGAATGACAGCCCAGGGCAGGACAATGCCCAATGACAAAATCGTGGCGGTGAAGAATAACCACCAATCATCTGGCAACGGCCGTACCAGCACCGCCGCCACCAATGGCCCCAGCATATACACCGCCGCCTGCAGCCACACGGCCGTGACGCCATCAGTTGACATAAATGCCCCGCCCACCATGGCGGCCGCTATTACTCCCGCCGCCGCCATGATACGGCCTTTGTGCTCGCCTTTTTTCAACTTGTATTCGCTCATGTTGTTTCTCCTATTCAAGTAGTGCCAGGCACAGGGCGAAACCGCTCGGGTTGACCAGGTGCTCGCTGCTCCGTGCCTGGCACTGATGGGATGGTTATTGCTGCTGATACAGTAGCAGTTTCAGGAGCGCGGCGCAGCAAATTTTGGCTGACAGGCGGAAAACGGGGGTGAGTGGCGGAAAATGGGGGGTGAACGGAGGTAATTGGGGAATTGGGGAATTGGGGAATTACTCAATTACCCAATTGCTCTAATACCCCAACATCTCCCGCAAATCGCGGGCGGCTGTTTTGCTGAGGGGGATTTCTATACGGCCGTTGCTGCCATTGTACAAAATGAGGGTGTAGCTGTTGCGCGTGTAAGCAATCACCTCGCTGATATGCTGCACATTGACCAGGTAGCTGCGATGGGCGCGGAAAAAGCCGCTGCGCGCCAGCCGCTGTTCCACGTCGTTCAGCGTCAGATGGGTGGGAATGCGGCCGTCTGGCGTACACAACAGCGTGCGGCCCTCCTCAGCCGCCACATACAAAATATCGGCCGGGTTCACCAGCACCACCTTATCTTCCAGGCGCGCCGGAATTTTGAAGGGCAGATTGGCCTGGCTTTCCCGTTCCTCTGGGCGATATTGTTGGGCCACACGGCCGTTTTCCATCTCCACCACCATCTGGCAGAACGGCCGTAACCCGGCCAGATCACGGCTGATGAGCAGCACGGCCGTGCC
>CAZOPF010000137.1:7972-13265 GCA_964581605.1 uncultured Ardenticatenaceae bacterium | reverse complement strand
GATGGCATGTGATGGCATGTGATGGCATGTGATGGCATGTGATGGCATGTGATGGCATGTAAAACTCTGTGCCTCTGTGGCGAAAACCTCTTGGGTTCTGGCTTGTCCAGGTTAGGAAGTGACACCTTATTGCCGCCTGAAGTATACCACCGCCCAATGGCGTGAGAGGATGGTAAGATTGGCAGAGGCAAAATTGGTCAGGTGGGTGAATTGGCTATAATCGGCGCGTGGGAAGATTATGAGTGGACGCAAGATATTAGTTCTCTTCTTTCTTATATTGTTGGTAGCAGTCCTGGTAGTGGCCGTTCCGCCAGCTCTCCGTGCTGTGCCGTCACGGTATATTGCTTTTGCGGCCGACCGCCTGCCTGAACCGCTCAAAGAGCCATTTAATCGGATTGCGGTACCCCAACAGGACACACCCATTTTGCCAACGGCCGTCTCCCTGGCTGATACATCCGTGCTGTTAGGCAAACCGGCGGCCGCTTTAGCCGCCGCACCCACCCCAACCCCACTGCCGCCTACTTTCACGCCACCGCCCCATACCGATGTGGCGTTGCCACCTACAGACACGCCAACACCCATCCCCCCAACCGATACACCAACGCCTGTTGTCACCGCTTCACCCCCTACGCCGACGTTGCCGCCCATTCCGTCGTCCATTCGGCTGGTTGGTTTCAAGCATCAATTTCAAGAATGGAACAACTGCGGCCCGGCCACATTGGCGATGGCTCTCACTTTTTTTGGGCTGGATTTGAATCAAAATCAGATTGCCAGTGTGGTCAAGCCTAACCCTGAAGATCGGGATGTGACACCCGCCGAGATGGTGGCTTACGTCCAGGAACAAACCCCATACCAGGCATTGTTTCGGGTAAACGGCCGTCAGGAAACCATCAAACGGCTGCTGGCAAATGGCATCCCGGTCATTCTGGAGGTGGGGCTAAACCCACCCGGCGACTTAAGCTGGATGGGCTGGTATGGCCATTACATGCTGGTGGTGGCTTATGATGATGAGTTAGAGCAGTTTTGGGTATACGACTCCTGGTTAGGCACAGGTGGGCAGCCCTTGAGTAATGCGGACCCCAACGGCCGTGCCCTCACCTATGCCGATGCGGCCCGTGATTGGCCCCACTTCAACCGCAACTACATCGCCCTCTATCGCCCGGAACAGGCCCAACTGGTGGCCGATATTGTCAGTGCGGAGATGGACGATGCCGTGATGTGGCAGAATTCGTTGGTGCAGGCACAGCAAGATGCGCAGTCAGACCCGGAAAACGCCTTCTACTGGTTCAACCTGGGCACCAGTTTGAACGCCGCAGGCAACTATGAGGCGGCGGCGCAGGCATTTGATCAGGCGCGGGCCATTGGCCTGCCCTGGCGCATGTTGTGGTATCAATTTGGCCCATATGAAGCGTATTATCAGGTCGGCCGTTACGAAGATGTCATTTTGCTGGCCGATACCACGTTGAAAGACCGCCCCTATTTTGAAGAATCTTTCTATTACAAGGCATTGGCGCAGGCAGCTTTGGGTGAAATGGCCGACGCCCGCGATAATTTGGAACGCGCCATTGCCTTTAATCCCAACTTTTCCCCCGCTGCTGAGGCGCTGCTGCAATTGGAAAGTGGCGGATGATGTATAGTCCGGGATGCGTAAGCCGTAATTCGTGACGAGCGATCATCGGATTACGGATAACGGCTTACGGATTGCGGCCGAGATGGAGCTATGAAGAGACGAACGAAAGCGGTGATCCTGGCTGTTGTTCTTGTGCAGCTTGTTTGTATTGTCGGATTGTTGGCGTTAGAGCCGATGGTGCAAAAGATACCAGGGCGCTATCGGGTGGCACTGCAAGAGCGGGTGCCTTTTGCCGGCCGTTTGCTGGAAGATGTGATTCACGAAGTGGTGCCGATAGCGGCCGCTTTGCCGGTAGCAGCTACCCAGACCGGGACAGATACGGTGGATATTGAGGCGCTGATTGGTGTGCAGCCTACGGCCGTGCCCACCACCCTACCAGTGCCCACACCAGAACCAACGACTGGCGCGGCTGCGGATACGGCCGTCAGCCAGACCGCCGATACCCAACCCGCACCACAGCCGACGAGTACAGCCCCACCGCCTACCCCCACCCCCACCCCTACCCCCACGCCAGAACCACTGCCTATCGCTTATGTGTTGGGAGGCATGGGCGTGGTCAAACAAGCCTTCAACAACTGCGGCCCGGCCAACCTGACCCAAGTTTTGAATTGGTATGGCAGCGACATCACCCAGGAAGATATTGCCAGCTACCTGAAACCTAATCCCGAAGACCGCAATGTCAGCCCCTGGCAAATTGCCGATTACGTGAATCAATACACCGCCGGGCAGTACAAAGCGTCGGCGTACAGCGGCGGCACACAGGAATTGATCAAGCGGCTGGTGGCGGCCGGTTATCCGGTGGTCATTGAAAAAGGGTACGAAGTCAACAATGTGTGGTATGGCCACTACCTGACCGTGTACGGCTATGATGATGAATTGCAGCAGTTTTATACCCAGGACAGTTATTTAGGCCCATGGGATGGCAGCGGCCGTCCCGCTTCGTATGAAGAGGTTTCCACCTATTGGCCCCAATTTAACTACACATTTTATGTGGTCTACAAACCAGAACAGGAAGCAGAAGTGCAGGGTCTCTTAGGCCCGGGCATGGTAGATGAAGAAGCGATGTGGCGCAATGCAGCAGCTATCGCCCAGGCTGAAATTGATGCCAACCCGGAAAATGCGTTCGCCTGGTTTAATCTCGGCACCAGCCTGACCGAACTGGGCGAAATGGTGACGGAAGGGAATGCGGCGTATTATGAAGCGGCCGTACAGGCCTTTGACAAAGCCCGCGAAATTGGGCTGCCGCCCCATATGTTGTGGTATCAGCACAAACCCTACATGGCCTATACTAAGGTGGGGCGCCACCAGGATGTTCTCGATCTGGCAAACGCAACATTAGTAGAGCAAGGGGGCCGCAACGTGGAAGAAACATATTGGTACAAGGGAAATTCCCTGGCCTATCTAGGCGATCTCTATGGTGCACAAGAAGCCTATATCAATGCTCTGGCGGTTAATGAAAACTTCTATTCCGCCCAGATATCGCTCGACTGGGTGAACTCATTGATCAATGGGAGTTAGTTGACGGGCTGCTGGTTGGCTGGCCGCTGGTTATCGGCCCCGGCGGCCAGCCCCAGCCACTTTTTCATGGCAAATGTGCAAAGAGGCAGGTAATTTAATGCCTGCCACTCCATTTGACGCCACCTTCTTGCCTCAGTATACTACTGCCCGGTACCGGCACAATTCAACGGGGCATAGCTCAGTTTGGTAGAGCGCTCGCTTTGGGAGCGAGAGGTCGTCGGTTCAAATCCGGCTGCCCCGACCTGAACGGCGATTTCGTGTTTTTGTGTTTGAGTGTTCACGTAAGCACTTAACCACTTAAGCACTTAAGCACTTTGACACAAAAGCACGCATCTACACGTCTGCGGCGTTGGTGTAGCGGTAACACAATAGCCTTCCAAGCTATTATCACCAGTTCGAGTCTGGTACGCCGCTCTCAAGAAGGATGAAGGATGAAAGTATCACCTCTTTCATCCTTCATCCTTCTCTTTGGGGCCTATAGCTCAACGGCAGAGCAGGCGGCTCATAACCGCCGGGTTCCAGGTTCGAATCCTGGTGGGCCCATCTCCCTTTTCCGTCGGTCAATTTATTGGGGTGAATTCTGGATTTGCTTTTTCCAGGTAGTTGATTGTTTGCTGGCCCCGGCGTTACCGCCAAAGACCATCATCAGGCCAAGGATAAAGCCAAAGTTGTACCAACGGCCGTTGTTATGCGTTTCATAGATCCCCACATTTTCTTTGAACAGGGACATGCCAAAGGCAAAGGGAGCAATGAATCCATGCCAGAGTCCTTGCCAGAATCCGGCAATTTTTCCTTCTTTATTTGTTGAGTTCTGCATTTCATTTGGCCCGGCGGCCACAAATATCTCTTTCATAATTTGCATCCTTTGTTTAACAGGGCATGGCGCCCCAATAAAACCAGCTTAACAAAAACATTGCTAATGGTGGCTGATGAAAGCGGCGCCTTTGAGCGAAATAGGCCGGTGTTGGCGCGACGGCCGTTGCGCGGCCGTTACCGTTTGCAAATGCTGGGCCAAATCTTCCAGGCTGGCCAGGTTGTGGACGGGTAGAAAATCGTCAATGTGGGGCAGAGCGGCCTGCATTCCCCGCGTCAGCGGCTCATACTGCGCCGAGCCGAGCAGGGGGTTGAGCCAGATCAGGCGGTGGCAGGTGCGGTGCAGGCGGGCCATCTCGCCGCGCAGCAGTTCCGGGTCGCCGCGATCCCAACCATCGCTGATGAGCAGCACAATGGCGCCGCGCCCCAAGACGCGCCGCCCCCAGTCGTAGTTGAACGTTTTCAGGGAATCGCCAATGCGGGTGCCGCCGGCCCAATCGTGGACGTGGCCGGCGACTTCGGTGAGCGCGTTGTCCAGGTCACGGCCGTGCAACTCCCTGGTGATGCGCGTCAATCGGGTGCTGAAAACAAACGATTCCACCTTTTGCGTCAGGCTCTCCGCCAACCCATAAGAGAAATGTAGCAGCAGGCGTGTATATTGCTCCATGCTGCCGGAAATATCGGCGATGATGATGAGCGGGCGGGGTTTGAATTTGGGTTCGCGGGACGGCCACACGAGCAGTTCACCACCGTAGCGCAGATTTTGGCGCATCAGGCGGCGCAGGTCTGGCTGACGGCCGTAACCGGCCCGCATCCGCCGCGTTTGCCGCAACCCCCAATCCCACACCATTTGCGCCATCAGCCAGCGCACGGCCGTGAGTTCCTCTTTTGTCAGCGTGGCAAAATCCTTCTGGCGCAGCAGTTCGCGCTGGCTGTAGGTGCGGGTGATTTCGATGATCTCTTGTGTCTCATCATCGCCATTTTCTTCGCTGCCTTGCTGGCCGTTTTCCTGGGCTACGTTCTCCGGCTGCGGCGGGGCCAGCAGGGTGGGGGGTGGTTCCTCTGGACGAAAACTGTTCAAATCCAGCCAGACCCCTTCCCCCGCCGGTTTGCGCCAGAACAGATCAAATGCCTGGTCAAAGAGGGGCAGTTCGTCATGTTCATGCACCAGCAGGCTGCGGGCGGTGAAGTAAAAATCCGCCTTGTGGCCGATGGAAACGTGATCCAACGCTCGCACCAGGTCTACCATGCGGCCAGGGTTTACATCTATGCCCAATGCCCGCAGCAAACGGCCGAACAAAATGAGGTTGTGTAACAGGTTTCCAGTTGTCA
>CAZOPF010000137.1:0-7872 GCA_964581605.1 uncultured Ardenticatenaceae bacterium | reverse complement strand
TATCCACGCCCGCAGCAAACGGCCGAACAAAATGAGGTTGTGTAACAGGTTTCCAGTTGTCATTGGTTTTGAAGGCAGCGGATGGGGAGCGGATAAGCCATCCGTTTATCTGTTCCCTATCCACGCCCGCAGCAAACGGCCGAACAAAATGAGGTTGTGTAACAGGTTTCCAACGGATAAGCCATCCGTTTATCTGTTCCCTATCCGCTGCCATTTTGGGCCGCCCAGGCCGGGATGTCCAGTGCTGATTTTGTAATGAAGCCGCTGGCGATTTCATGGATGCGGTGGTGGGTAATGCTGTTGGCGATGGCGTCCATGATGCTGTCCGGCACCAGTTTAGTTGCCCAGGGTTTGGGCAGTTCGGCGGAGAGTTCCAGGGAGTATTCCAGTCGGGTACGGCCGTCTTCAGGATAGAAAACGGAGGTGCTGCTGTAACGGCCGTAAGCCTCCGTCCGGTTAAACGATGATTTGGCTCTGACGGGTGTACCTGCTTCCCGCGGCGTCAGGCGAATGGTGTAGCTGGTTGGGTCAGCCTCCGCCTGCACATCACAATAAATCGCTACGTCATACGCATTCAACTCGCGGGAGAGATAACAGACCCGCATATGCTGCGCCCCGTGTACCTGCACCAATTGAATGCGCGGCAGATACGGCAAGATGCGGTGGATGTCCTGGTAAAAGTGAAAGGCGGTGGTTACGGCCGTTGGCAATGTAAACGTCAACTGTGCCCGGCCCGAAATGGTGATCATTATGCAAAGTCTACTATTAGTTGGCTGTAGGTTAAGGTTCAGAGGCTTGTAACCTGGCCTCTAGCCAGGTAAGTTCATGGGCGGACAGGTTAGGTTTAGGCGGAGGTTGCTCATAGTTGATGCGTAATTGATAAAATGCCCTATCATAAATTGTGCGAATGGCCAGATTAAGATCAAGAGGCACATCCGGATCAGGCTCTTTCAGCGGGACGGGAATAAGTGGGAGTGGCTCTAAAAGAGGGGCAGGCCAGATTTCCACTCGCGCTGCTGTTGCCCGTTGCAAGAAAATAAAATAAGGCGTATTAGGTAGTTTGACTTCTTGCACCGGAAACCTTTCCCCCTGACGCAGCAAATCAATCTCTAATAAATGCACTTCTTGCCTGCGTAAAGCTCGCCGTTTACGCTGATAGTCGAGATATGCCTGATGACCTCGTCGTTTGTTGACTGGCGATAGAATCTCGATTGCCGTCACTAAAGTTCCACTATCGGTCCTTTTTATCTGCACCGACCACAGTTTTACTGGTATTTCTTCAATAACAGGAGCTGTTAAGGGGGCTGGGGCAATAGCGGTAGCTGTGCCTGAAAATGGTTGTTTGTCAATCTGCAATATACTTACATCCGGTTTGATTGTTACCGGACGCTCGCCAATGATGATTTCTTCATAAGAAACACGTGGTATGAGGGCGGCAATATAATGTGGGCTAATTTTAGGGGCTAATTGTGCTTGAATTTCGCCCGCCAGATTTGCGTGAAAATCCTCCCAGATTGAGGGGGATTCAAGGTAAGGATCCATACCAGGAAATGGAGATGGCATAATTTTCCTCTGTATCCGCTTTTTGTTACTTGCCGCACATTATAACAGGAATAGTTATTTCATTGGTTGGCCCGGATGCGTTCCAGCATCAGGCGGGCAGTTTCGCCACTGACGCGCTCGATGTCATCCTGATATTTGAGGATGACGCCCAGGGTTTCGTTGACCACGTCTATGCTCAACGCCTGCTGATCCAGAGCGACGAGAGCGGCCGTCCAGTCCAGCGTCTCGGCCACACCGGGGATTTTATACAGGTCGGCTTCGCGCAGTTCTTGAATGAAGGCGGTCACCTGCCGCGCCAGCATCTCCGGGGCGTGGGGCACTTTAGCGCGGACGATGTCATACTCCTTCTCGAAGGTGGGGTAATCAATCCAGTAGTAGAGGCAACGGCGTTTGAGGGCGTCATGCACTTCACGGGTGCGGTTGGAGGTGAGGACGACCACCGGTTTGTGCCGCGCTTTTAGCGTGCCAATTTCGGGGATGGTCACTTGGAAGTCGGACAGGATTTCCAGCAGGAAGGCTTCAAACTCTTCGTCGCTGCGGTCAATTTCATCAATGAGCAGGACGGGGCGGTGGGTGCGGGATTCTTCGATAGCTTGCAGCAACGGCCGTTTCAACAAATAATCCGCGCCAAACAACTCCCCTTCCGTCGCCTTCTCGCCGCGTGATTCCAACAGGCGAATGTGCAGCATTTGCCGGGTATAGTTCCACTCGTAGACGGCATGGTTCACGTCCAGCCCTTCGTAACATTGCAGCCGGATCAGATCGGTTTGCAGCAGGTCGGCCAGCGTTTTGGCTATCTCCGTCTTGCCTACGCCTGGTTCCCCTTCCAGGAACAACGGCCGTTCCAGTTTCAATGCCAGGTAGGCGGCCGTCGCCAATCCCCGGTCGGCAATATAAAAACGCCCCTTCAGCGCGTTTTGCAGTTCATCAATTGAGCCAATTTCCATGATGGGCTTTCCTCGTTAACAGGTGAACGATCACTAAAAACACGTTTTCATTTTATGAAGCGGCATTAGCCCCTAACAAGACGGCCGCAAACCAGATGAGAAAATCATACTTCATTAATTGACTGAGCCGTTCCAGCTGTGGGCCAGTGCGGTAATGTGTGACGCGCAACAGCACATAGAGCAGCACCGGATATACTCCTACAACTACAATGAGCGCGTATATGCGCTGGTAGCCACCCACACGATAAGGCAGCATCATCACCACAATGGTCATAGCTCCCAACAGGAAAAAGGCCACACGCGCTGACCGCCGCCCCCAGACAGTGGAAATCGTGCGGCATTGATGGCGTAAATCACCCTCATAATCGGCCAAAGTTTTCAAGATTTCCCGCCCCATGATGGCGGTAAAGATAACGGCCGCCAGCCATAACGATGGCCGGACATTACCCGCGGCAATGCCACCAAACACGGCACTCATCGCCGAAATGGAAGCCACGGTAAAATTGCCAAATAACACAGTGCTTTTGAATTTCCAGGAGTACAGATAGAGCAAAAGGGTGGAAATGAAGGCAATAGCAAAAGCTGCCCAACCAATCAATGCCGCGATGAACAGAGAAGCGGCCGTTAATACAAGTGAAAATATCCAGGCAGAACGAGGGCGCACCTGGCCGGAAGGCAACGGCCGTTGTGGTTGATTCACACGGTCAATTTCAATGTCCAGGTAATCATTCCACGCATTGGCAGCCATGGAAATGAGGAAGGTGGCCAGCACGGCCAGCCCTATCTGTGCCCACTCTCCCGTCCCGGCCACATAACCGCCCAACAATACCGCCAACCCACCCGTCAGGCTGGTTAACGGCCGTCCCAACTTGAATAATCCCCTCAATTCTCGCAGCATCATGGTTCCTTATGGGGGGGTGGTGACTGGTGATTGGAGGCTGGTGGCCTATTACCAGCCATTAACCACCAGCCCCTAAACCCGCTACAATACCCGTTATGATAACTAGCCCGGCTAATGAAAAAGTGAAATACGTGCGCCGTCTGCAAGCGGAGCGCCGATTCCGAGCACAGGAACAGCTTTTTGTGGTGGAGGGCAACCGCTGGCTGGCCGAATTGGTGCGCCACCAGATTGTGCCCCGTTATCTATTTTATACTCTTGCATGGCAAGCCACACATACCGAAATTTTAGCGCAGCTTGCCGAATTCACCCACCATGCAGGCTTATTGATTAGCGAGGCGGTGATGGCAGCGATGAGTGATACAACAACACCCCCTGGTGTGTTAGCCGTTGTGCCCACCCCACAGCTTCCCTGGCCGGCCCGGCCGTCTCTCCTCCTCATCCTCGACGCCATGAATAATCCAGGCAATCTAGGCACTATTTGTCGCACGGCCGCTGCTGCCGGGGTGGATGGGGTGCTGCTGACGCCGGGCAGTGTAGACGCTACCAACCCTAAAGTGGTGCGCGGCAGCATGGGGGCGTTGCTGCGGCTGCCCATTCAGTCGCTTAGTTGGGCACAAATAGCAGAAGTGGTGGAAGGGATGACGGTGTGGCTGGCAGCAGTGGATGAAGGGGAGGTTTATACGGCCGTAAACTGGCAGCCACCCACAGCCCTCATCATTGGCAGCGAAGCAGGCGGGGCCGGGCAGGCAGCGTATCAGTTAGCAAACGGCCGTGTTACCATCCCCATGTCAGCAGCCACCGAATCGCTCAATGCGGCCATTGCGGCGGCCGTGCTCCTTTTTGAAGCACGGCGACAAAGAGGATAGTATGCGGGGAATCCTACGGATTATTGAGGGGGCTGAATGTGCAACTGCACACGAAGTACATAGAGGCCCTCATTTGGGGCCGCAGGTGGAAGCCCGGCACCGGGATTATCCAGCGAATCATATTTTGCCAGATCAATGATGATGGCGGGCGGTGGTGGCAGAGCGGGCAGGGTCGCTGCGGCCGTCAGATCTTCTTCATTTGTTGTCAAGGGCTGGCGTAATTGCACAGCAAACGTGCGGCGACACTCTGGGCAACAGCTCTCATAATGGAAAAAGTCGCTGTCCACCAGCACGCCATACGATTTGTGAATGAGATTGCTCATGGCCTGGTTCCACGGCAAGCTAATCCAACCACCCTGGCGCTGTTCAACGGCCGCCGCTGCCTGCTCTGCTCCAACCAACACCTGGCTGCCCGCCCAAAAATAACTGCACCGGCCGCAAGCGGCAAATTTCATGGTAGCCAACTCCACGGGCGACCGCTCTACCTTTTTTTGCTTTGCCGGGCGTTTTGGTTTGCCAGATGGCCGTGCCGCCTCTTCACTTGCTTGCTCAGACATACACACTCAATATCCAATTACCTTTTATTCTTGTTGTTTCCCGTTCTCAACCCGGAACTTCAACGCGGCGGATTCTAGCAGTTTGCCAGAAAAAGCAAAATAGCGATAGGCCACAAGGGAAACCCGGAACCTGGACGAATACCGGATTGACAAAACGCCGGTGACAAAATGCGGCATACGGCCGTTTTGTCACCGCAATATCAACCCACAAGAACCGCAGGGATAGCGCAACTGTTACCTGCCGTATCCCGGCAACGGCCGTGCCCCCAATATCCCAAAAGCAAAGGCCACCTGTCATGGTGGCCTTTTGTGTTCATCTATGTGTGCCCCTGCCGCGACTCGAACGCGGGCACATGGCTTCGGAGACCAACGCTCTATCCTCTGAGCTACAGGGGCAAATGCGGCAAAATTCTCCCATACGCCCCATTAAATGTCAAATGCAACCATGCCCCAGAGCAGGCGTATAGGTGGCAGTTCAAAAGCTGGAGGCGATGAATATGTCGGAAAATAGATTAGAACGCAGTGAACAGGATAGAGTCATTGCCGGGGTATGCAGTGGTATTGCCACATATCTGGATGTTGAAACATTCTGGGTACGCCTGTTGTTCATTTTATTGGCCTTTGCCAGCGGCATGGGGCTGGTGATTTATGGGGTGTTGTGGCTGATTATGCCGCAAGCGGATGGGGCGGATGGGGGCACGGTCGTGCTCAAAGAAAACCTGGACGATATGGGCCGCAGCGCCCGCCGACTGAGCCAGCCCTCGGCTATCGGTATTGCGTTGATTGTGTTAGGTCTCTTTTTTTTGGCAAATCAGCCAGGCTGGTTGGGTGGCCTTTTCTGGCCGCTGTTGATTATTGGTGTGGGCGTTTACTTGTATTCGCGGCGGAATCAATAACATATTAGTGGCTGGTACTAACAACCAGCCACCAGCTACCAGCTACCAGCCACTATATAGGGTTACGGCCGTCGGAACGGCACACTCAACACCCTCATCCCTGGGCGAGTCGCTTCTAATTCTCCATTATCTTCAGCCGCCGATGATGTGGTGTTAATGGCCGGTAGCCAGACACGAAACGTACTGCCCACTCCCACTGCGCTCGTCACCTCAATGCGCCCGCCATGTGCCTGGGCAATCCAACGGGCAATCGAAAGGCCCAACCCTGAGCCTCCTTGCTGCCGGGTGCGTGCTTTGTCCACCCGGTAAAACCGCTCAAAGATATAAGGCAAATCTTGTGGGGGAATGCCAACACCCGTATCCGCCACTTCAATGCAGGCCCAGCCATCCTTTTGCGAGAGACTAAGCGTTATCTCCCCGCCGGCCGGGGTATATTTGATCGCATTACCAATCAAATTCCACATCAATTGTTTCAGGCGGTCAGGGTCGCCAATCACACATACCTGATCAATTTCCGCCATTTGCACAGTGACCACCTTGTTCAGCAGCCCAACCTGCCGGTATACATCAAAAAAGAGACCATCCAACTCAATCTTCTTCCGCTCAAGCGGCAAACTGCCTGCATCAGCCCGCGCCAACAACAGCAAATCGCCAACCAGCCGCGTCATCCGCTCTGCCTCTTCCTGAATAATTTGCAGCGACTCTTCATCCACTTCACCCATCCGGCGCATCAGGTCTACATTGCCCCGAATGGTAGTCAATGGGGTACGCAATTCGTGAGAAACATCGGCCAAAAGCCGTTGCTGTGTCTGAAAAAGATTTTCCAACCGCTCCAACAGCTGGTTAAATGAGCGGGCCAGTATACCAACTTCATCAGCCCGTTCCGTGTATGGCACACGGCGGCTCAGATCGTCTGCATTTGTTATTTGCCGGGCTACATCAGCAATATCTTCTAACGGCTTGAAGGAACTGGGTGTCAACAATACGGCTAAGAAGAGAGAGGCCGTTGCCCCGGCAAAGCCTACGAAGAGGGCCAGGACCAAAACGCGGCTGAAACTTTCATAAGTGTCGAATAGACGGGCTACCTGCACATATCCAATTTGCTCAGGTTCTCCTGAACTATAGTCGTAGAAGGGAACGGTAATGACGCGCAGCGAGACATCCTCATGGGTGACATCATGGTATATCTGGTCGGCATCAGTTAACCCATCTGGATCTAACAGCCCTTGAAAGCTCAATAAATTACTCGATCTGACACTTTTTTCACCTGTCATATCGGTGATTATGATAAAGGCAGAGGCCGTTTCCAGAGATGCCTGTTCCGAATCAATTACAAAGGCATAGGTGCCATCAGGCAAACGGCGCACATCCCGCCGTTGGATTTCCGAGGCTATGGCTGCCAGATTTCCATCTACCTCGGCGCGAATACGGCTTAAGGGCAGGAAGTAGACGATGATAGCGAACACCATGAACGCTACCGTGAAAATGGTCGTATAGATAACAAAGAGGCGGTTTTGGAGGGACAAATTTATGATTCTTCTCGAAGGACGTAGCCAATGCCGCGCACGGTGTGGATGAGGCGCGATTGGCCGCCTTCCTCGGTTTTTTGGCGGAGATAGCGCACATATACTTCGATGATGTTGCTCTCGCCGCCAAAGTCGTAATTCCAGACACGGTCAAAGATGAGGTCGCGGGTGAGTACCTGGCGGGGGTTGCGCATGAACAATTCCAGTAGTTCGTACTCCTTGGCTGTGAGATCAAAAATGCGGCCGCCGCGCCGTCCCTGGCGGGTGCCGGTGTCCAGTTCCAGGTCGGCAAAGCGGTAGACCTGGGGTTGGGCGGGGGCGGTGCGGCGCAACAAGGCACGCACACGGGCCATCAGTTCGTCAAAGGCGAAGGGTTTTACCAGATAGTCGTCCGCGCCAGCATCCAGGCCCACAACGCGGTCTTCGATGGTTTCTTTGGCGGTGAGCATGAGGATGGGCACTTCGCTGACGGTGCGCAGACGGCGGCAGACTTCCAGGCCATCCATGCCAGGCAGCATGATGTCTAATAAAACAAGGTCGGGTGGGTTTTCGCGGGCGAGATCTAAGCCGGTGGGGCCATCTACGGCCGTGTCCACCCGATACCCCTCATAGGTCA
>CAZOPF010000136.1:0-13309 GCA_964581605.1 uncultured Ardenticatenaceae bacterium | reverse complement strand
GATGACCCGGTGCTGGTGACGACCAACTTCTCCATCACCTACTTCAGCGTGAAGAACGAGGTGGAGAGTGCCGGACTGCCCGCCTGGTTGCTGGTCACAGAGTCCGAGGGGATGAGCGTGCTGACGGCGTGGGCGGCGGGCAAATTTGACGCGGAACGCATTGCCAAAGACGTGAAGCGGTTCAACGTGGCCGACAGGGTAAGCCGGAAACGATTGGTGCTGCCGGGGCACACGGCCGTGCTCTCCGGCGAAGTAGAAGGTGAACTGCCCGGCTGGGAAGTGAAGGTCGGCCCCCGCGAAGCGGTGGATGTGCCGAAGTTTATGAAGCAGGTATTGGCGTAATGCGATTTGCCAAATCGCGTTACGGGAAAGGGCTATGAGCAACTTTAACGAATTAGCCAATGAATTTCTTTCACAAAAGCGGATTGCCTTTGCCGGTGTCTCACGGGATGAGAAGCAGACGGCAAACCTGATTTACAAAGCTTTTCGCAATAAGGGGTATGAGGTGTTTGCCATCAACCCCCACATGACGGTCACACCTGGGGGTGACCCCTGTTACCCGAACGTGCAGGCGGTGCCCGGCGGGGTAGATGGTATGATGATTGTCACCAGCCCGGCGGTGACGGAACAGGTGGTGCAGGATTGTGTGGCCGCCCATGTGCCGCGTGTGTGGATGCACAATAATACCTTCGGCGGCACGAGCGTATCGGAAAAGGCGACGGCCGTGTGCCGTGAAAATAATATCGTCGTCATTGACGGCGGCTGCCCTTTGATGTTCTTCGACTTTGGTCACAAGTGCATGAAATGGGTTTTGGGCGCAATGGGCAGGCTGCCGGCTTGAGGAAGTAATTGGGTAATTGGGTAATTGTGCAATTACCCAATTACCCAATTACCCAACTACCCCATATGGCCGAATTTACCGTTTTATTCGACGGGTTTGGCCCGGTTCAGGTGGCGGGGGGAACATTGCTGACGGAAGCGGCCGTGCGTGCCGGGGTGCAGATTGCCCAGCCGTGTGGTGGGCAGGGGCGCTGCGGCCGTTGTGCGGTGCAGATACAAAATGGCGGCGTGCGGCGGCGCAGTACGCTGCGGTTGTCGGCGGCCGATGTGGCGGCGGGTTATGCCCTGGCCTGTCAGACGGTGGTGGAAGGGGATGCCCAGGTCTGTGTGCCCATGCAAGAGACATTGGAACGCGCCCTGACGACGGATCGCACGGCCGTCGAAGTGACTGTGCCCCTGGGTTATGACCCGCAGCGTGACCAGACGATCCGCCGCCTTTATCTGACGCTGCCGCCGCCAAGTCTGGATGATCAACGGGATGATTGGAGCCGCCTGCAAACGGCCGTGCGGCAAGAACTTGCCACCCGCATCCCAACCGGCCTCGAAAATCTGCACATTTCGCTACCGCTGCTGCGGCAGATTGGCTCTATCTTACGGGCGGGAGAGTGGCGGGTTACGGCCGTCCTGAATACGGATAACGGATTACGAAATACGGCCACCCTGCTCACCCTCCTGCCCGGCCACACAGAAACGCCTCTCCTGGGACTGGCTATTGACATTGGCACGACTACCGTCACCGTCTGGCTGGTGGATTTGTTGAGCGGCGAGGTGCTGGCGCAGGCGGCTGAATATAACCGCCAGATACGCTGCGGCGAGGATGTGATTTCCCGCGTCATTTTTGCCAGCAAAAACAACGGGCAGGCGGAACTGCGGCAGTTGGTGTTGCAGAGTATCAATACGTTGATTGAGCGGGTGGTGCAGAGGGGGAGTGGCAGGTTGCAGGTGGCAAGTGGCGAGCCGGGTTCGCGGCAGGTGGTGAAGGCCACCATCGTCGGCAACAGCGTGATGATGCACCTGTTGCTGGGGGTTCCGGCGGAGAGTATCCGCTTGAGTCCATTTGTCACGGCCGTGAACCACCCACCCACCTTTACCGCCCAGGAAATTGGCCTGGACATTCACCCGGAAGCGGCGGTGGTTTGCCTGCCGGGTGTTGCCAGCTACGTGGGCGCGGACATTACGGCCGGGGTGCTGTCATCCGGGCTGGATGACGCACTGGCGGCAAGTTTATTCCTGGACATTGGCACCAACGGCGAGATGGTGTTGGGCGGCCGTGACTGGCTGGTGACGTGCGCCTGCTCGGCCGGGCCGGCCTTTGAAGGGGCGGGCGTACAAGACGGAATGCGGGCTACAAGAGGAGCGATAGAAGAGGTGTGGATTGACGGCCGTACCGCTGAACCTACCTGGCGCGTCATTGGCAATGAAAAACCACGCGGCCTGTGTGGCAGCGGCCTCATCTCCCTGCTGGCGGAACTATTCCTGACTGGGGTGATTGATAAGGGCGGCCATTTGAACCAGCATTGGGGCACGAACCGCGTCCGCCAGGGAGAGAATGGGCCTGAATATGTGGTGGCCTGGGCAAACGAGACGTGGCACGGCCGTGACATCGCCCTCACCCATGTGGATATTGACAATCTCATCCGGGCCAAAGCGGCCGTGTACGCCGGGATGGCCGTGCTGGCCGAGCGCGTGGGTGTGCCATTGGATAGTGTGGAACAGGTATTGATTGGTGGCTCATTTGGCAAGTACATCAACGTGGAGAAGGGCATCCAGATTGGGCTGCTGCCGGATAAGCCCTGGGAGAATTTTAAGTTTTTGGGGAATACGGCCGTGCGTGGCGCATATGACGCCTTACTCAGCCAGACCGCCCAACAACGTATCCGCGACATTGCCGCCCGCATGACCTACATTGAACTTTCAGCTGATAACAGTTTTTATGAGGCGTTTACCTCGGCCCTGTTCCTGCCACACACGGAAATCAACCGGTTTCCGTCGGTGGCGCAGGAGATGGAGATGGAGAGATCAGGAGATTAGAGATTGGAGATTGGTAATCTCCAATCTCCAATCTCCAATCTTCCCAAAGGAGAAAGCTATGTACATCATCGGCGAAAACATACACATTATTTCGGCCAGCGTCAAAGAGGCGATCAAGGAGCGGAACGGCCGTTTCTTTCAAGATTTGGCGGTGCGGCAGGTGGCGGCGGGGGCCAATGCGCTCGACCTGAACCTGGGGCCGCGCAAAGCCGATGGCGAGGAGATTTTCCCCTGGATGGTGGGACTGATGGAAGAAGTGGTGGATGTGCCGCTCTGTTTCGACAGCACCAACATCGTGGGCATTGAAGCCGGGCTGAAAAAGGTGACAAAAGCGCAGCCCATCATCAACTCCACCTCGGCCGAACCGGAACGGCTGGAAAAAGTACCTCTGGTCGCCAAACAGTACAACACCCGTCTCATCGCCCTGACGATGGGCAAAAGCGGCATCCCGGTGGCCGCCGATGAACGGGTTAACATCGCCCTGGAATCGCTCATCCCCCGCGCTCTGGAGATTGATTTCCCCATCAGCGACCTGATTATTGACCCGCTGGTGCTGACGGTTTCCGGCTGTCAGGAATACTGCCCGCACCTGATTGAAGCAGTGCGTACCTTGCAGTTTGCCTGGGATCCGCCGCCGCCTATTTCCGTGGGGCTGTCCAATGTGTCCAATGCCGTGCCCCGTGAGAATCGGCCGCTGATCAACCGGGTGTACGGCGCCATGCTCATGGGCGTGGGGCTGCACATGATGATCGCCGACCCCTTTGACGAGCAGTTGAAGGAGGTGGTGCGGGTGATTGAGGAACGGGATGGGGGCACGGCCGTAAATCGCCTCTACCTCGCCATCCACGACCACATCGCCAACATGGAAGAGCCAACCATCCACGACGTAGACCTCTACGACCCGGAACAGGCCGCTATCTGGAAAACGGTGGAAATTTTATTGAACAAAGTCATTTATGCCGATGCCTATTTACAACAAGAGGCATTTGCTTAGGCCAAAGTGCGCCATTCTTCCGCCCTTTGACCTGAAAGGAGGTCCATATGTTCGCCGATAAGAAGCGCGTTGACGTGGACGAACTGCTCAAAAAAGCGCAGAAACCGTCGGCCGACGCCATGATGCTGCACCCGTTTTATCGGGGCAAAGTAGAGATGGCGCTCAAATGCGCCGTGCGTGATCTGAACGATTTTTCTATCTGGTACACACCCGGCGTGGCCGCCCCGTGCAAGGCGATTCAGGCCGAGCCAGAGCGCGTGTTTGACTATACCAACAAATGGAATACCGTCGCCGTCGTCAGCGATGGCACACGGGTATTAGGGCTGGGCGACATCGGCCCCAAAGCTGGGCTGCCGGTGATGGAGGGCAAAGCCCTGCTCTACAAATATCTGGGCGGCGTAGATGGCGTAGCCATCATGTTAGACACCAAAGACCCGGACAAAATCATCGAAACGGTGCTGATGCTGCAACCGGCGTTTGGCGGCGTCAACCTGGAAGACATCTCCCAACCCAAATGTTTCCGCATTCTGGACACCCTGCGCGAAAAGGCGGAAATCCCCATCTGGCACGATGACCAGCAAGGTACGGCCACCGTCACCCTGGCCGGGTTGATAAATGCGCTCAAGCTGGTGGGCAAACGCATGGAGGATGTGAGCATTGCCTTTGTGGGCAGTGGCGCTTCCAATGTGGCCTGCTCGCGCCTCATCTTTGGCTGGGGCGCTGACCCGACGAAATGTACGATGGTAGACAGCAAGGGCATCCTGGGGCCGCACCGGCGCGACCTGGAAATGCGCCGCCACGAGTATGTGGACAAATGGCGATTGTGCCAGATCACCAACGGCGACCTGCGCCGGGGTGGCATTCCCGAAGCCATGGAAGGGGTGGATGTGGTCATTGCCCTCTCCACGCCGGGGCCGGGCACGATTTTGCCGGAGTGGGTGGAACGCATGAACCAGGATGCTATCGTTTTTGCCTGCGCCAATCCGGTGCCAGAAATCTGGCCCTGGGAGGCGCTGGAAGCGGGGGCGCGCATTGTGGCCACCGGCCGGTCAGACTTCCCGAACCAGGTGAATAACTCGCTTGGTTTCCCCGGCATTTTCCGAGGGGCGCTGGATGTGCGGGCGAAGACGATTACGGACGAGATGTGTTTTGCGGCGGCCGAGGCGTTGGCCGATTTTATTGGCGATGATCTGGACGACGAACAGTTGCTGCCCAGCATGGAAGATTGGCAGGTGTTTGCCCGTGAAGCGGCGGCGGTGGGCATGAAGGCGCAGGAGCAAGGCGTGGCCCGCCTGACAAAGAGCTACGATGACCTGTACCAACATGCGCTGATGATGATCGGCCGTTCCCGCAATCTGACGCAGATGATGATGGATGAGGGGTTTATAGCTCCAGTGCCTGAGGAGAAATAGTCACTTTGCAAGTGACTATTTCTCCTCAAGGAGGTTTGCCATGTACGATTTAATTGTGATTGGTGGTGGGCCGGCGGGCTTGACGGCGGCCATTTATGCCATTCGTAAACGGTTGAACGTATTGCTGGTTTCCGAGGATTTGGGCGGCAAGACGAACTATCACCTTAACTTGCCGGATGTGGAAAGTTATCAGGTGATTCGTGGCATTGAGGTGGTGAACAAGTTTAAGAGCGAACTGGAATATCTGCATTTTACCCGGCTGATGGAGCGGGTGGAGCAGGTGCAGAAAACGACGGATGGTTTTGTTGTGCGCACGATGAATGGCAGCGAGTTGGAAGCGCGAGCGATCATTCTGGCAACCGGCACGCGGCAGGAGTGGCTGAATGTGCCCGGCGAGCGGGAGTACCTGTCCAAAGGGCTGTGTTATTCGGCTCTTAGCTACGCACCGCTGTTTATTGATAAAGATGCGGTGGTGATTGGCGAAGACGAACTGGCGCTGCGTTCGGCGGCGGAACTGGCGACGGTGGCGCATCATGTGCATCTGGTGGGGCCATCGGAACGGGCGCTGCACACGCCGTTGGGGCAGAAGTTACAGATGGCTGCCAACGTCACCATCCTGCCCCATTACCAGGTAGCGCGGGTGGAAGGTAATGGTTACTGCCATACGGTGGTGATCAAGGATCGGCTGGGCCAGGAAACGAGGCTGGAAACGGACGGGGCGTTTGTGGAGAAAGGGTTACGGCCGAATACGCACATGGTGGCCGGGTTGGTGGAGTTGGACGGCCGTGGCTTCGTCAAGGTAGACCCGTATAGCCGCACCAGTGTGCCCGGCATCTTCGCCGCCGGTGATGTAACCAACATTTACGCGGAGCAGGTGTTGGTCGCCGTTGGTGAAGGCGTCAAAGCGGCGTTGAGTGCATATGATTATTTGTTGCCGATGTTGTAGCGGTTAAGTGCCAGGCACTTTTGAAGCGCCTGGCACTTACTGGAGGATACCATGCCTCTCTTTACCCCCGGACGGCGCTGGCAGCCAGCCTACCTTCCGTTTAAGAAAGTGAGCAAGGGCAAACGGGCGCTGGCCTTTGTGGAGCGGGTGAGCAAAGGGCCGCTCTTTGGCTGCCGTATGTGTGGCAACTGTTTGCTGCAAGAGACGGCCTTTATCTGCCCGATGGAGTGCCCCAAGGGGGCGCGCAATGGGCCGTGTGGCGGCTCGACGGAAGCGTATTGTTATGTGGATGAGACACGGCCGTGTATCTGGTATGCCATCTATGAGCGTGCCTTCAAACTGGGGCGGCAGGAGATGTTGCTGGAAGTGCTGCCGCCGCTGGATTGGGACAAGGTGGGCGGCGAGACATGGGGGGATGTGATGCGGCAAGTGAAAGTGGTGGGCGCGAAAAAGGTGTTCACCGCCCTGGTGAAACGGGACAAGGAAGCCCGCGCCGCCACCTGGGATGCCGTTTTTCGCCCGGTGCGCCAGCCAGATTGGTGGCAGGGTGACGCCGAATACCACGCTCCGGCTTATGAGGAGCCAGCTTCGGAACTGGAGCGGCGGCTGAAAGCGGGCGAGTTTGTGGTGACGGCCGAAGTGTCGCCACCACTGAGCGCGGCCACGGGAGCGATGTGCCGGAATGTGGAGTTGGTACGGCCGTATGTGGCCGCCGTCAACTTCACCGACTGCCCCTCGGCCACGCCGCGTATGTCCTCCATTGCCTGCTCGGTGATGGCGTTGGAGCATGACGCGGAGCCGGTGTTGCAAATTGCGGCGCGGGACCGCACCCGCACCGGTTTGCAGGCAGAAGTGCTGGGGGCCAGCGCCTTGGGCATTCGCAACATCCTCTGCCTGTCCGGCGACCATGCCCGCATGGGGCCAGCGCCGCAGGGCCGGATGGATGTGATTGATATTGACGCAGTGCAGATGCTCTGGATTTTGCGGCGGATGCGGGATGAGGGGAAATATCTGGACGGCCGTCCACTCAAATTCCGCCCGCAATACTTCCTGGGTGCGGCCGGCGCCCCCTTTGCTTCCCGTCCCGAATTCCAGGCTATCCGCGAACACAAAAAGGTCAATGCCGGGGCGCAGTTCTTCCAGACCAACCTGGTGTATGACCCGGATGGGCTGGAAATCTGGCTGAACGAACTGGCAAAACGCAATATCCTGGACAAGGTGTACATTCTCATTGGCATCACGCCGCTGAAAACCCTGAAAATGGCCCACTACATGAATGACGATGTGCCCGGCGTCTTCATTCCGCAGCCCATCCTCAAGCGGCTGGAAGCGGCCGGGGATGGCGTGGCCGAAGAAGGGGTGCAAATTGCCCTGGAACTCATTGAGGCGATCAAAGGCAAGCAGGGCGTGAATGGCATTCACTTGATGGCGGTGGGTTGGGAAGAGATTGTGCCGCGTATTGTGACGGAGGCGGGATTGGCACGGCCGTTGCTGGCGCAGCCGGAGTTATGTTTGAATTAACCACGAATGGAACGGATCGGGCAGATTTTTACGGATTCTCTTCTCTTGCAGGTTGCCATTCATCAATCCGTCAAATCGGTACATTCAGATTTAGCCTGACAGTGCGCCCAATATAGTGGGGAGTAGCTGTTTTTTGCGCGATACTACTCCTTCAGCGCGGTACGTTCCATCCTCAAGTGGTTGGTAAGGGAGCTGGTCGAGTTGTGGCAGCCGGTCGGTGAGCAGCAGGCGGCTGGTTTTGCGCACCACATCGGTGACCATTAACACCATAAAGTCCAGCCCTTTGCTGTCCCGCAGCCGGGTTAAGGCATCCATCAATGCCTGTCGGTGTTCGGCGAGTTCGTTGATAGTCGTTACTTCCACCTGGCCCACGCCAAATTTTAATCCGCCTGCTTCGTACAATTTGAAATCTGCACCGACAATTTCATCTGGCGTGCGCGAAGAGAGGCCGGCACCGGATTGTAGGAGTTTTTCACCAAAGGATTGAATTGTTTCTCCGGCCAGAGGCGAACCGCCCACGAAAGCCCATCGCCCCAATTTTTCGGCCGCTTTATGGTCGCGGGGGGTGGTGGTGGGGGAGGTGAGGATGAGGGTGTCAGAGAGCAGCCCGCCCAGGAGCAGCCCGGCTAGAGGCGGGGGGGCGCTCAGTCCGGCTTCGACGATGTGTTCACAGACGAGGGTGCTGGTGCTGCCTACAATATCTACGGTGAACCGGATAGGGGTGTTGGTGGGGGGATTGCCCAACCGGTGATGGTCGAGAATTTCGATGAGGTTGGCTTCGTTGAGTGCGCCCAATGCCTGGGCCGGTTCGTTGTGGTCTACCAGGATGATGTTGAGGCGAGGCGGGTTGAGGGCGTCGCGTTGGCGGCAAATGCCCAGGTAACGGCCGTCTTCATCCACCACCCAAAATTCATCCCATTCTTCATGGAGGATGCGTGACAGGACATCGCGGATGCGTGTTTTAGCCTGAAATTGAGGTACGGCCGTGTCACATGCTTCACCACAAGGTATATCCAGAATATCTTTGATGCGCGTTTCTTCGCTGCGGGTGTGGGCGCTCACTTTCTCTTTTAGGAAATTAAAGAGGCTGTTTACGGTCATCAGGCCGAAGGGGGTGCCATCGGGGTTGAGGACGGGGGCCACGCCGCCGGTGATGCTGGCAATGGCCCACACATCGCGCAACGGCCGTTCCGGGGTGGCGGTGTCATAACGATGGGCAATCTCGGCAAAGCGGGGAGAAGCATCTGGCAGGTATTGGGGCGGTTCCATGCCCACCTGTTCCAGCACCCATTTGGTTTGTGGGTTCAGGTGCCCGGCGCGGGCCGGAATAACACTGGCGCGGTCACGTTCGCGCAGCAGCCAGGCATAGCCCATGGCTGCGGCTACGGCATCGGTGTCTGGGTTGATATGTCCAATTACGTAGGTGTCGGTTGATTTCATCATAGGCGAGTAATTGAGTATTGGATAATTGCGTAATTAGCCAATTGCCTGATCATGGTGCGTCTACAAATGAGACAATTCTAATCACTTCGTGGCTCGTTGGCTAACCGGCAAGTAGGGATAAGTGGCGTATGGTACACTACGGCCGTGTTTGCGTGGTTAGTACACATAAATGGAGGTTTATCATGTTAGCACGATTACGGCCGTTTATGGGCCTCATTTCCCTGGGCTTATTGGCACTGGCTTTGGCAGGGCAGCCTGTTCAAGCTCAAACAAGCTGGCACGCTGAATACTTCAATAATCGCACGTTGTCCGGTTCGCCTGTGTTGGATCGTTATGAAGACCGGATTTTTAATGATTGGGGTCAGGGGTCACCAGACCAGGCGGTTCAGGTAGATAATTTTTCTGCCCGTTGGAATGGAACGATCAATCTCAGCCAGAGCACAGTCTGGCGATTCATGGCTACGACTGATGATGGGATGCGGGTGTTCATCAACAACAGCCCCATTATTGACGTCTGGTATGATAGCCAGGCACATACGGTGACGGCCGATCGGTATCTGGCGGCCGGTTCTTATCCGATACGTGTGGAATATTATGATGCAGGGGGCGAGGCAGTGGCCCAGTTTAGCTGGTCTCCGGCTACAACGGTTAATGCCTGGAGAGGCGACTATTTTAATAACCGTTCCCTTAGCAACCAGCCGGTGCTGGTGCGAGATGACGCTAACATTAATTTCGAATGGGGAACCGGCTCGCCAGCACCGGGTGTTGTATCTGCGGATGATTTTTCGGTGCGGTGGACGCGCACAGTGCAGTTTACCGCCGGCACCTATCGTTTTTCCGCGACGACGGATGATGGTGTGCGGCTGTGGGTGAATAACCAGTTGATTATCAACAACTGGGTTGATCAGCCGGTGACAACTAAAACGGCCGACATCTACCTCTCCGGTGCTGTGCCCATCCAAATGGAGTATTACGACGCCAGGGAAAATGCGACGGCTAAATTAAGCTGGACGGCCGTGACCCTCTCGCCATCACCCACTGCACCGGCCATGCCGGCGGCCGTGAACTGGGACGCGGCTTACTACAACAACTTTTCCCTGGACGGCAGCCCGGTAATGACCCGGATTGATCCCCAAATCCATTTCACCTGGGGGTCCAGTTCACCCCAGCCCAATCTGGTGAATGCGCATAATTTCTCTGTGCGCTGGACAAAAACGCTTCATTTTGCCCCCGGAACACACACGTTCAAAACAACGGTGGAAGGCGGGGCCAGATTGTGGGTCAACGGGCAGTTGATTATTGACCAGTGGAATCCTCAGTACAAAGTGATAGAAACTACCGCCATCATAACGCTGCCAGGGGGGAACGTGCCGGTGGTGATGGAGTTTCGCAAGGACCATGGGCTGGCGCAGGCGTGGTTGGAATGGTACGGTGGGGGCAGCCAACCAACGGGCAGCCCCCCCACCGCTATGCCGCCATTGAGTGGGAACACGGCCGTGATGACTGGCGCACGTTATCTGACCTTACGCTCCGGCCCTGGCACAGAGTTTGCAGCCGTGGCCTACCTATCCAATGGCGAGGTGGTTAATCTGCTCGGCCGTGACTCGTTTGGCATCTGGATATGGGTGCGCCGGGCCGATGGTATGGAGGGTTGGGTAAGCGGCCGTTACCTCACGCCAAATGTGCCTTATAATACCCTGCCTGTGGTTGATGCTCATTAACTTCAAATAAGGCTCTCCCAATGGAAGAACACAATTTTGAGAAAAAAGGGCGGGTTATGGCGCTAGACGTGGGTAGTAAACGGATTGGCATTGCCATCAGTGATGCGACCCGCACCATTGCCGGTTCCTATGGCGTACTGCAACGGAAATCACGTCAGGAGGATTTTGCCCACTACCGCCATATTATTGCCGAAGAAGAGGTGAAGCTGCTGGTAGTGGGGCTGCCCACCCGCAGCAATGGTTCAGATAGTGAGATAGCTACCTGGATACGGGATTACACGGCCGCTTTCAGCCAGACCACCAACATCTCCATCGAGTTCTGGGACGAAAGCTTCACTTCCAAACAAGCCGAAGAAAGCCTGGCACTGCGCGGCAAACGGGGCAAAAAAGCCAAAGAGCGAGTGGATGCGGTGGCGGCCGCCTTTATTCTGCAAAGTTACCTGGACGCACATGCCTGACAAGGTGGAGGGGTGATATGATGACATGGCGGCGAGGTGATCTCTCAATCTCCTAATTTCCAATCTCTCCATTACCCAATTACTCAATTACTCAATATGACCACCAACACAACCCCAACCAAACCCATACGCAAAGACCCATACAAGGAACAGAGTGGCTGTTATAAAACGGCCGGATGGATTTTCCGGGGCGGGCTGCTGCTATTGGTGATGGTGGTTTGCCTGACGGCCGTTCTGGTGTTGTATGGGCGCTGGCTAAACAGCGGGCAGGGCGGGGTGCGCCTGGAAGGGGGCGGGACACACTTGAACCCGGCCGAACGCTTCTATTTGCAGACGTACCTGGCAGCGCAGGCGGAACAATTGCAGGGGCCGGTGGGAGTTGGCAACACACCTATCCCCTTCACCATCACCCCCGGTCAGACGGCGAACGAGATTGTGCTAAACCTGACGGCCGTTGGCCTTGTTACCAATCCCGAACTTCTCCTGAACTACCTGCACTATTTTGGCCTCGATTCCCACCTGGAAGCGGGTGACTTTTTGCTCGACCCCACCTGGCCCTTGCCCGAACTGGCGGCTGCCCTGACCGATGCACGGGCGCGGGAAATCACCTTGCGCTTCATCGAGGGCTGGCGGCTGGAAGAGATGGCCGACTCCCTGCGCCAGCTTCAACCGGCTAACATTAACGCTGACGAATTCCAGGCCATCGCCCAACGCCAGGCCCCCTTTGACCTGAGCCGTTACGACTTTCTCTCTTCCCTGCCGCCCGACGCCACGTTGGAAGGCTACCTCTTTCCTGATACCTACCGCATCCCGCTCGATGCCGATGCCGCCTATCTGGTAGACCTGATGCTGACCAATTTTGGCAGCCAGGTGACGCCACAGATGCGCCAGGCGTATGGCGTGCAGGGGTTGAGCCTGCGCGAAGCGGTGACACTGGCTTCTATTGTGCAGCGTGAGGCGGTGATTGCGGAGGAACGGCCGCTCATCGCGGGCGTCTTCCTGAACCGGCTGCGCACCGATACGCTGTTGCAGGCTGACCCGACCGTGCAATATGCCCTGGGTTATCAGCCAGACAGCCAGACCTGGTGGAAAACACCGCTCTTTCTGGATGACCTGCAATTTGACTCGCCCTACAACACCTATCGTTATGCTGGTTTACCACACGGCCCCATTGCCAACCCCAGCTTCAGTTCCTTGCAGGCGGCGGCGAATCCCACACAAACCGACTTTATCTTTTTTGTGGCTTCTTGTGATGGCATGGCCCCCGGCAGCCACGTTTTCAGCGTGACCTATGAGGAGCATCTGGCGAATGTGGAACGGTGCCGGTAGAGGTAATTGGGTAATTGGTAATTGGGTAATTGGCAATGGGCGTCACCTAATTACCCAATTACTCAATTACTTAATTACCATTTTTCTCCTGACCAGCTGCGCCTCTGTTGCTCCCGTCATCAAAATTGGCCTGGTCGCTCCGTTTGAGGGGGCAGAGCGGGCAATTGGGTATGATGTCATTTACAGTGCGCGGCTGGCGGTGCGGGAGATTAACCAGGCGGGTGGTATTGGCGGCTACCGGGTGGCGCTGGTGGCGCTGGATGATGGCGGCGACCCGGAACTGGCACGGCAAACGGCCGCATCCCTTATCGCCGATCCTGCTGTTGTGGCCGTGTTGGGTCATTGGCTGCCGGAGACTACGGCCGTTGCCGCCCCCCTGTACGCCCAGGCCAATCTCCCCTTCATCCCCATGGGCGTTGGCCCCACTGACCAGATGGAACTGCCACCCGAATTGATTGAAAAGTACACGGCCGTCACCCCCTTCGATGAGCAACCCGGCCCTTACGCCGCCGCCACCTACGCCGCCTTCCAGCAGCTCTGGCAAACCCTGGCGGATGTGGAACAGAGGCACGGCCGACTTGATCGGGAGGCGGTGAGGGGGGCAGTGGGCAGTG
>CAZOPF010000135.1:10113-13599 GCA_964581605.1 uncultured Ardenticatenaceae bacterium | reverse complement strand
CTCACTGCTCACTGCTCACTGCTCACTGCTCACTGCTCACTGCTCACTGCTCACTTCTTGCCTGTTACCAATCCTGCGCTGGCGGCGGCCCAGGCACGACCAATAGCTGCCCCAGCTTCTCTTGCAACGTCTGGGCATTCCCGGCAATCGCGGCCAAAAGCTGCTCGGCCTGTTCCTGGCTCAACTTTTCGCCGGGCTGCAAACCGGCCATCGTGCCCTCTTGATCTCCATTTTCCTGACCGGGCTGGTTGGGCTGGCCGTTTTGGTCTTGTTGGTCTTGCGGACGGCCGTCTTGCCCTTCATTTTGCTGTTCGCCGTTCTGGTCTTCGTTTGGCTGCTCACCTTCTTGACCTTCTTGCTGGTCATTTTGTTGGTCACCGTTTTCGCCAGATTGGTCTTGTTGGTCTTGCTGCCCTTCACCATTCTGCTCTTGCTCTTGCTGCTCTTGCTCTTGTTGTTCCTGATTCTGCTCTTGCTGTTGTTCCTGCTGCTGTTCCTGCTGCTCTTCTTGCTGCTGTTGGTTCAGCGCCAATTCCAGGTTGTATTTGGCGTCAGCGTCGTTCGGGTTGAGCAGGAGGGCTTGAATGTAGGACTGCACGGCCGTGCCCAAATCCTGCGCGTTATACAAGCTGTTACCCAAATTAAAGTAGCTGTGCTGCGCCAACTCTTCGTCGGCGTAAAGCAGCGCCTGTTGCATCTGCGCCAACGCCTGCTCATACTGCCCTGCGCGGTAAAAGGCGTTGGCGGCGTTGTAGTACGGCTCGGCCAGTTCGGGATTTTCAATCTGGGCATTCTGGTACAGTTCCAACGCTTCCAGGTATGCCTGTTCGGCATAAGCGTTGTTGCCCTGCCGCAGCAGTTTGGCCGCCGGGTCAGCCCCGTTCACCACTGCCAGAAAAGCAATTATGAACAAGCTCACGGCCGTGAGGCCAATGATGATGATCTTGTGTCTCTTTTTCATTGTGCTGCCTCTGTGTTTCGTATTCTGTGAGCCGTAACCCGTGAACCGCGACGGAATACGGATAACGGTTTACGGTTTACGATTCGGTCGGGAATCAACTCCGCCAGCACCAGCGCCAGAATGGCTAAGAATAGAAAGCCCTGGTAGCGTTCAATCATTTTTGTTTCGGCGCGGTTCGCCAGTTGGGTGCGCTGCAAGGTGTCAATTTCGGCCAGCAGCGCGTCCAGTTCAGAACCATCGGCGCTGGCCTGGAAGTAACGGCCGTGACCAATCCCGGCGATCTCCTCCAAAGTCCCACTTTCCAGCCGGGAGATGACGGTGTTGCCCTGCGCGTCTTGTTTAGCGCCCACCACATTGCCCCACTCGTCCGTTTCGGGCACGGGCGCCCCTTCCGGCGTGCCAAAGCCGATGGTATAGATGATGATCCCTTCATCGGCTGCGGCCTGCGCTGCCCCAATCGGGTCGGTCTCGTGGTCTTCACCGTCGGTGATGATGACCAGCACTTTCTGGCTGTCCAGGTTCGGGTCAAAGCCAGTCATGGCGGTGCGAATAGCGTCACCAATGGCCGTGCCGGGGCGGGAAATGGAGTTCGGCCCCACGCTGTCCAGATAGTTGCGGGCGGTACCATAATCGGTAGTCAGCGGGAATTGGATGAAACTGGCCCCGGAGAACAGCACCAGGCCGATCTCGTCACCGTTCAGCCGGTTCATCAGGTCATTAATTTCCAGTTTCGCCTGTTCGAGGCGATTGGGCTTCAGGTCTTCAGCAAGCATGGATTCGCTTACGTCCAGCGCCACCATCACCTGCAACCCTTCCTGTTCCACTTCGCGCACTTCGGCCCCCCACTGCGGCCGCGCCAGAGCGATAACCAGAAAGGCAAAGGCGATAAGCCAGAGGATGATTTGCCAGCGACGGCCGTGCCAGTTCACATTGGCGCTCAATCGTTCAATCAAACGGCCGTCGCCCAACTTCGCCAGCGCCCCCTTCCGCCGCGCCTCCGCCCACAGAAAAAAGGCAATAAAAGCAGGGATAAGGATTAAGAAAAATAAAAAGGTTGGTTTTGCGAATGTCATCGTTACCTCGTCATTGAGTAATTGAGTAATTGAGTAATTGGGGTAATTACCCAATTACCCAATTACCTTCCTACGGAATCGTCCGAAACGCCGTCTTGCGCAGCAGCATTTCCACTGCCAGGAACAGCGCCGCCGGGAAGACGAGCAGGATCATTAACTCTTCATACTGGTTGTAAACCTGAATTTCGACCTGCGATTTTTCAAGCTGGTTGATTTGTTCGTAGATTTGGGCCAGGGCGTTTGTGTCTTCGGCGCGGAAGTATTGGCCGCCAGTAATCTCGGCCACCTGCCGCAGCGTGTCCTCGTCAATCTGGCTTTCCTGGTAGCTGACCTGTGTGCCAAAAATGGTTTCTACAGGCACCGGCACTTGCCCGGTTTTGCCTGCACCAATGGTGTACACCTTGATGCCTAACGCTTTGGCAGCTTCGGCGGCCGTGAGCGGGTCAATTTGCCCGGCATTGTTCACGCCGTCGGTGAGCAGGATGACCACCTTGCTCTCCGCGTCGCTGCTGGTGAGCATGTTGGCCGCGTTGGCCAGCCCCAGGCCGATGGCCGTGCCATCTTCCAGCCCCAGGTCGGTCGCCAGTTTCACCTGATCCAGCGAGCGTTGCAGCATGGTGTGATCCAGGGTGAGTGGGCTTTGGGCGTAGGCTTCGTTGCTAAAGATGACCAGGCCGAGTTTGTCATACGGCCGTGCCCCAATAAACTCGCCGATCACCCGTTTGGATGCTCCCAGCCGGTTTTCCGGTTCAAAATCGAGCGAGGCCATACTGCCAGAAATGTCCAGCGCCAGGGCAATTTCCACCCCTTCGCCTTTGATAATTTCGCGGGCATGGCCGAGTTGCGGCCGCGCCAGCCCCATGATGAGCATGGTAATGGCGATCAGGCGGGCAATGGTGAGCAACGGCCGTGCCGTCATGCGCCAGGAGCCGGGCAGCCCTTTGGCCAAACCGGCTACCGCGTAGCTCATCGCCGCCGGTTTGGCCGCCCGGTTGCGCCAGTGCCACAGCGCCAGCGCGGGGATGATGATGAGTAAGGTTAAAAACCAGGGCGTGGCAAATTGAAAATTCATGCGGTCACCTCTTTGCGTCGGTTGGTTGTTTTGCGGCCGCCTCGTTTATTTTTGCGGCCAGATTTCTTGTTTGTTTCTTCAACAACAGGCTGTGGCTTTGTATCCAATACCAACTGCCGCGCTTCTTGCGTCAGCCGTTCGGCTTCATGCGAAGTCGGCGTGACTTTGGCGAATTTCACCCAGTCGGCGTCTTCCAAAAGCAACAAGAGGCGTTGGGCGTCGCCCAGATTGAGCGGCCCGGCGGCCAGGTCATAGCGAATTTCGGCGGTGGTGCGGTCGGTGAAGGGGATTTTGGTGATCGTTTCAAAGTAGGTGCGCAGGGTATCGCTGACGGCCGCGTATTGTTCTTTGTAACGGCCGTTCCGGGCATACCCCTGTTT
>CAZOPF010000135.1:3205-10013 GCA_964581605.1 uncultured Ardenticatenaceae bacterium | reverse complement strand
TCACGATCAGTATCACCGGGTCGCCCACGGTGATGTTCTGCGCGTCCGTGGTAATGGTCGCAGTGGGGATGAGAGCCTGGGCATAAGTAGTGGTCGTAAAAAACGCCAACACACCCAATACCACCAGGCTAATTAAAATAAAGGGCGTCCAATTTTGTTTTCTGATCATAAGTTCTCCTTCGTAAATGTAGGGCGATTTTCCAAATCGCCTCTCGATTTGGAAAATCGAGCTACAATTTACATCCATTGTGGTCGGCCGCTGCCCATGTGGTCTCCTCTGAAAAATAATTTAGACGCAGAGGCGCAGAGGTTTAGAAGCAAAATCCGCGTCATCAGCGTTTGTCCGCGCCCTATTTTCATTCTTCGTGGTGGGCAAGTGCCCATGAAGTCTCCTTACAAGTAATGCGTGATGCGTGAGACTTCTCCGGTCACGGATCACCCATCACGCCACTTATTTCATATCCCACACAGCGTATCAACCAGAGCCGATTCCGGCTTTAACGCCACCTTCCCCCAATCTTAAGTGAACCTTAAGGCAGGCAGATCAGGATCAGCAATTCGGAATATGGCTGGCTCGCCTGAGGATGGAATCCCCAGGCTGATAGACACAAACGCGCTCAAGCGCGTTAGGAGCGGGTTTCTAACCTGCTTTAGCCGGTTTCTTTGTAGCAAACGCCGGATTTCATCCGGTGGCACCAGGGCCATCTATTTCATTTTTTGTACTGCTGCATCAGGATAAAGTTGTTAGGGTATGCCAGGTGGTAATGGTACAATTGGCGGTCTATGGCTGTTCACCACGTTCCACCAGCGCATAATGGGCGGTTATCACTGTATGCAGGCCAATTCACCTTGTTTTTTCTGGCATTTGTGGCTGGTTTAGCCGTCAGCCGTCTGTTATATGAAGGTTTCTTTCCGCGTCTGGTGTGGGTGGGACGGCCGTACATCGCCCTCCCCTTCGCCGCCACCTTTGCTCTCCTCTTCTGGCTTCTGATCTTTCATAATTCAAAATTCCTAATTCCTAATTCCCTGCCCCTGTTCCTGTTCCCCCTCCTCCTCAATTTGCTCTGGCTGTTTAATCCGACAGTAGATTTGGTGGGCAGCCGGTTTGTGTTTGCGGCCAGTGTGTGGTTGACGGCCGTACTGGTTTATGGGACGCGGATGACCACTCAAAGTGGCAACACGGATGAACGCCGATTTGAGAAGTGGGGGGGCTGGTTGTTGGTGATGGCCGCGCTGCTGCCAGTTTATTGGCTCACGATGTCACACACAGTGGGCACGGCCGATACGTTTGAGTTTCAGGTGGTCACGCCGAAACTGGGTATTGTGCATCCTACGGGCTATCCGTTGTATTTGCTATTGGGTAAGCTGTTCACGCTGCTGCCGGTGGGCACATTGGCCTGGCGGCTGAACCTGGCTTCGGCCGTGTACGCGCTGGCGGCCATGAGTTTGCTCTATTGGCTGGTGTACCGGATGATGCGTGGACGGCCGTTGCCTGCCATTCTCACGGCCGTTGTCACGGGCCTCACCCTCACCCTCTGGAGCCAGGCCATCATCGCCGAAGTATACGCCCTGCACGCCCTCATTGTGATGGCCGCGTTGTTTTTGATGGCCGAGATTGGAGATTGGAGATTAGAGATTGAAGATGCACCTCATCACCTTATCACCTCTTCACCTGCTCACCTGGTCTATCTTCTCGCCTTCACTATCGGCCTGGGGCTGACCAACCACCTGACCACCATCTTCCTGCTGCCACCGGCTCTGCTCACCATCCTGTTTGCTGCCCAACGTCCTGTACCGCTTACCGACTACCGTTTCTGGCTCAAAACCGTCGCTGCCTTCCTCCTCCCCCTCCTGCTCTATGCCTACCTGCCCATCCGCTGGCAGGCGGTGAATGGGGAGGCGATGGGGCTGGCGCGTTTTGTGGATTGGGTGGTGGGCGGCCGTTTTCAAGGGGCGCTGCAACTACAAGCCTGGCTGAATGACGCCACCCGTTACCAGATTGTGGGGCGGTTGTTTCTGGAAAATTGGGGCTGGTGGAATCTGGCGCTGGCCGGGCTGGGGCTGGTTTTTTTGGTGTGGCGGCAGTGGCGCACGGCCGTGATCCTGCTGCTCACCTGGTTGGGATACACCTTCTACGCCCTCAACTATTACGTGCCTGACCTGGCCGTTTTTCTCATCCCCGCACAACTGGTGGTGGGCGTCTGGTGGGCGGTGGGATTGGCCGTAGGGCTGGCTTGGGCGCGGCGATGGGCAGCCTGGGCACAGTGGCCGGATGTGACCGCGCTGGTGACTACCCTGGCGTTGATCCCCGCCCTCACGCTGGCTGTTGACCATTGGGCGGCTAATGATCAGTCTGGGGAGAATGCGCTGGAACAATGGGGGCGGGCGGTGCTGGCGTTGCCATTGGCGGAAGGGGCAGCCATTCTGGCGGACAGTGAAAAGATCGCCCCACTGCTTTATTTGCAGACGGCCGAAAGGCTGCGCCCTGACCTGGACATTTCCGTCTGGCCGGATGAGGCTGCGTACCGGGCGCAGGTGGACGGCCGTCTGGCCCAAAACCAGCCCGTCTATCTGGCCCGTTACCTGCCCGGTCTACAAGGCATTTACCACCTGCGTTCTCTTGGCCCGCTTACGGAAGTCTCCCCTACTCCCATTACCCAATTACCCGATTACCCGATTACCCAATTACCCAATCTCCCCTTCGGCCCCCTCACCCTGCTCGCCTACTCTCTGGAACCAGTAGCGGCCGTAGATGACAACAGCACGGCCGTCACCCTTTACTGGCAGGCAGCAGAGGCGGTGGATGACGTATGGCATGTGTATGTGCGGGTGGTGGCTGGGGAGGATAACGGCCGTAGCCCTGCCCACGGCCAGCATCCGGCTAACAACTTCTACCCCACCAACGCCTGGCGGCCCGGCGAAATTGTGCCCGACTATCACCTGCTGCCCCGCCTGGTCACATCGCCCCAAACAACGCTCACCTATCAGGTGGCGGTCGCGCCGCCTTTCACCCCGCCTGAGCAGTTGGTCTGGCACGATTTGACGACGATAGAAAATGTAACCGCCCCTGAAAACCTGGCTTCGCCCACCCGGCTACTCCGCGCCCAAATTGGCGAGACGCTGCTGAATGGGGCCACTTTCCCGCCACAAATTCGGCCACAGGCGCGGCTGCCATTGCTGCTCACTGGCTTTGGCCCGGCCGAAGCAGAACTGGCATTCAGTTTGCGCCCAACCGGTGCCGTCAGCCGCCCGTTGACAGGCTTTATATCACCGCCCCCCACCCAACCGGCGCGTATCTGGTCTGGTGATCTCGACTCAAACCTGCCGCCTGGTGTGTATGATGTGGTGGCCAGTGATGAAGCCAGCGTGGCCGATAATTGCGCCAACGGCCGTTGCCCAACCTCTCCTGCCTATTGTGGCTGGATGTCTCCGGCGCGGCCAGACTGTGCAGTGGGGCAGGTGGAAATTAGCGGGGTGGCATTGCCAGATACGGCCGTGAACTTTGCCGACCAGATCGCCCTGGTGGATATAACGACCAGTGGCCCGGCTTTATCACCGGGCGGTATGCTGGAAGTACGGCTGAACTGGCTGGCGCTGGCGGACATGGCAGAAGATTACACGCTCTTTTTGCAAGTGGTAAATGACCAGGATCGGATTGTGGGGCAGGTGGATAGCTGGCCGGTGCAGGGCACACGCCCCACCAGCGGCTGGCAGCCAGGCGAAACTGTAGATGACTTGTTTACCATTCCTTTGAGCGCCGATATGACGCCCGGTGAATACCGTTTGCTGGTGGGCTGGTATTTGCTGGCCGACGGCCGTCGCCTGTCGGTGTTGAATGGGGAAGGTGTGGTCGTTGAGGACAAATTAAGTGTGGGCAACCTCTATGTTGAATAGAAACCTGTCATCATTTCTCTGGTACAATGTGCCCTTATGCGTTGGCGCACAGTTCGATCATCCAAACAGTGGCGGCGGCTACGGCCGTTGCGAGCCGTCTGGCGTGATTCGCTGTTGCTGGTGCGGCAGTTTTTATGGCCATTGCTGTTGTTTAGTACGGCCGTGATCATTGGTGGCCTCATCTACCACAACCTGGCCCGGCAAACAGGAGAACCCGTCGGCCGTAGTGACCTGGCCGAAGCCATCTACCATGTACTCGGCCTCACCTTCTTCCAACCCCTCGGCGACGAATTGCCAGATGATTGGCGACTGGAACTTTTTTACTTTTTTATGCCCCTCATTGGCCTGCTGCTGCTGGCCATGGGGCTGACCGATTTTGGCATCCTCTTTTTTAACCGGCGGCAGCGCACAAAGGAGTGGGAAATGGCCGTAGCCTCCACATTTAACCGTCATATCGTTTTGGTTGGCCTGGGGCATCTGGGCTTCCGGGTGGCCAAAGAATTGCACGAACTGGATCGGGAAGTTGTGGCTATTGAGTGGAAGCCCGAAGAAGAGCTAATCGCCCGCGCTCAGGCTATCGGCATTCCTGTTGTGCCCGGCGACGCCCGCCGCGAAGAGATTTTAGCCGGGGTGGGCATTCAAAAAGCGCGTGCCCTGGTCATCTGCACCCAAAATGACAATGTGAACCTGCAAATTGCCTTCAAAGCAAAGAAGCTAAACCCAGACATTACCGTCGTCATTCGCATTTTTGATGATGATTTTGCCCAGGCTATTCAAGAGCAGTTTGGCTTCCGGGCGATGAGTGCCACTGGTATGTCTGCGCCTATTTTTGCGACGGCCGCTGCCAATGTAGATGTCACCCGCCCCATCACCGTCGAAGGGGAATCATTCAGTCTGGCCCAACTGCAAATTCCATCGCGCTCGCCGTTGATTGGTAAAAGTATGGCTGCGCTGGAACAAGAGTATCAGGTAAGCATTGTGCTGCTGAGGCAGGGGGGCATCTCAGATTTTCATCCGGCCGGCGCCCGGACCGTGGCGGCCGGGGATACGCTGGCGGTTTTGGCCGGGGCCACGCACATCAGCCGGTTAGTCAATGCCAATCAATGAGGGGCAGTGAGGGGAACCGCGAAGTATGCCAAAAGCACGAAGGTTTAGACAAAAAGGAAGGCCCCATAGCCAACCACACGATCCCGACTACCGGCCGTATCTCCTGAATTACGCAAATCTACTGTATGGGCGGTGAGGCTGTTGGCCTGTGCCTGGTAAAGCAGACCTTGAATGGGGATACGGCCGCAGGCACTCTCACTACCCAATTTATCTGGCTGTAAATTCTCAATAGCCTGAGCGGTGGCTGTATCCAACCGTTGAGCGGTGGCGTAATCGTAGTAATGGCTGAGATCGGAACTGATAACAATGCGGGTTTCGGGGCCACCCCAGACTGTTTGCAGCAATTCGGCCACAGCCCGGCCGTTACTTTGCCCCACCACCAATGGCACAATTTTTACCTGTGGGGCGATAATCTGCAAGAAGGGAAGCATCACTTCCAGGCAATGTTCCCGGCTGTGCGCCCCATCGTGGATGTGCAGTTGTGGCAACGGCCGTATCATCTCCAGCCCCTCTTCATCCACCATCATCTCTCCTAACGGGGTGCGAAACGCCTGAACGCTAACCCCGGCAACTCCCTGCACCGCCATGGTGTGCGCCGGGCCAATGAGTACCACGCGAGACACTTCCGCCATTTGCCCTGCCCAGGGCTTAAAAGCAGACCCGGCAATGGGGCCAGAGTAAATGTACCCGGCATGGGGGGCGATGATGGCTTTGGGATTGGCCGTAGCCAGCACAGGCACGGCCGTATCTAAAAACTCCCGCACCATACCGCGTAAACGACCAGGATCAGCCGGGTAAAACATGCCCACTACGGCCGGTTGTCGTATCTTGTTCATCATTACCTCTCCAGTCAAAAAGCCACACGATTAAAATAGAGTAAATGTGGATAAACTCCTACGCCTTGTTAATGTTATGCTCGTATACAAGACATGTCAAAAGTTAAAAAAACCGCTAGACTGGGCAGCACAAGGAACATTTCCAGTCTAGTTATTGGGATCAAAAGGAGTTTTCATGAGCGTACCGCGCACCCAAAGCAATGAAAATTCCGCTATTTTTAGGAGAGAGAATCATGTTTTTTGCATCTTATGGTTTGTGGATTATGTTAGCCATTCCTGGCCTGTTATTAGGATTATACGCTCAGGCAAAAGTAAAGGGGGCGTTTAATAAATACTCTAAAATGCCCACAACCCGCCAGTTGACGGGGGCGCAGGTGGCGCGGGAACTGTTGAACGGGCAAGGGTTGTATGATGTGCAAATTGAGCGGGTTGACGGCCGTCTCAGTGACCACTACGACCCACGCAGCCGCGTTTTGCGCCTCAGCCCAGAAGTATATGATACACCCAGCATAGCCGCAGCTGGTGTTGCCGCCCACGAGATGGGCCATGCCCTGCAACACGCCAATCATTATGCCCCATTGGGATTACGCACTGCCCTCGTTCCGGCCACCCAGTTTGGCAGCCAGTTAGCCCCCTTGTTATTTATGGGTGGGCTAATGCTGAACCTGTTCATCGGCGGCCAGTTAGGCATCTGGATCGCCTGGCTCGGCGTGGCCCTGTTTACCATTGCCGTCATCTTTACGCTGGTGACGCTGCCGGTGGAATTTGACGCCAGCAAGCGTGCCAAAGCGTTGTTAGTCAGTCAGGGCATTCTTTTTCAGGATGAGATTGAGGGGGTGAATAAGGTGTTGGATGCGGCCGCCCTAACTTATGTGGCAGCGGCCGTTGCCGCCATCGGCCAACTGCTCTATTACGTTCTGCTGCTCACCGGCGGGCGGCGAGACTAATGAGGAAGTGAGCGGTAAACAGTG
>CAZOPF010000135.1:0-3105 GCA_964581605.1 uncultured Ardenticatenaceae bacterium | reverse complement strand
AGTGAGCGGTAAACAGTGGGCAGTAAACAGTAAGCCCTCTGTTCACTGTTCACTGCTTACTAATCACTCCCCACTAGCCAATTCCGCCAAAACAATCGCCCCGGCCACCCCGGCCCGCCCACCCAACGCGGGGGGGACGATGTAGCTGTCTATGTTTTCTAGCACGGCCGTATGCTGCACATATCCCCGCAAACTGGCCTGTACCTTTTGCCGCAGCAGCGGAAAAATCTGTGGTTGTGCCATCACCCCTCCGCCCATAATAATGCGCTGTGGCGACAGTGTGCAGATAAAGCTGTGCAACGCCAGCGCCAGGTAGTGTGCCTCAAGCTCCCAGGCAGGGTGATCTGGTGGCAGTTCGCCGCCCGGTTGCCCCCAACGGTCGGCAATGGCCGGGCCGGAAGCCATTCCCTCCAGGCAGTCACCATGAAAGGGGCAGCGGCCCGGAAACGGGTCAGCCGCCCAGTCGTGGGGCAAGGGGATGTGCCCCATTTCCGGGTGAATGAGACCGTGAAGGAGACGGCCGTTGGCCATCACCCCCCCACCAATGCCCGTGCCAATCGTCAGGTAAATGAAGGTGTCCAATCCCTGTGCTGCTCCCCAACGCCACTCACCCAATGCCGCTCCATTCACGTCAGTATCAAATCCCACCGGAACGCCTAACCCCCGCCCAATGACACCAGCAAAGTCGGTGTTGGCCCATCCCGGTTTGGGGGTTGTAGTGATGTAGCCAAAGGTGGCCGATTGGGGATTGGGATCAACAGGGCCAAAGGAGGCGATGCCCACGGCCGTCAGGCCGCCATATTTCGCTGCCTGCCCCTGAAAAAAGGTAATACACTGTTCTATATTCTGCGCCGGGGTTGTGGTGGGAAAACGAATTTCTGCCCGTATATCACCCGGCCCTGTGCCCACGGCACATACAAACTTGGTGCCCCCCGCCTCAATGCCGCCAAACAATGGTTGCGCCTTCATGCTTAAACAACTCCTCCAACAAAAAATGGGGTGGTCTTAGACCACCCCATTTTTATACCTGCTTCCGGCCGTTCTGACGAAGAGCGGTTACGGTTTCAAGATGATGGGCAGGTAGATGTAGGAGAAAGGCGGCGGGGGAACAATAGCCGTGGTAGTCAGCACGGCCGTGTCCGAGACCGACGCATCTCCTTGCGAAGTAGCCGTCACCGTCACATCATCCGTCTCACCATTCGTGGCATCAACCGGCACGTGGACTGTTACCATGACATCCGCACTACCTCCGGCCACCAACGACACACTCGTCTCATGCAAGTGTACCGTCCAGCCATTGGCACTCACGGCCGTCAGGTCAATCACATCATCCACATTACTCGTATTCGTCACACTCACCGTGTACGTCACCATCTCCCCAGCATTGGCACTGGCCGCATCATCCGGCGACAGCACCACCCCATAGGTGGGCACCACCACCGTCAACGTCACCGGAATGCGCAAGAGCGATTCATCAATATCATTGCTGCTGATGCACAGCGTCCCGGTGTAGATACCCGTGGACAGCCCGGTGGAGTCAAACGTCACGTTCACGTCAGAGGACGTCAACACTGGCGTCGTGCCACTGGTGGGCGACACGCTCAACCACGGAATATCACTGCTGCACCCAGACGTACCGGAGATGATGAACGGGAACCCTTGTTGCCCCACGTCCATGGCTGTACCCCAGGTACCATTCAGGTTTTGTAGGGCATTACCTGTGGTCGTCTGACCGTTAATGGTGATTGGCGGCGCCCACGGGCCGGAAGCCAATGAACCAGCCGTCTGCCATTCAACCCAGTAAGTCCCTTCACTCAAAACCAGGCCACCGAAGTCCATTTCCGTGGCCATAATGGGCCGGTTGGTCGCCCCTGGCGCGGATTCCAGACCCCGGTAGATACCCGACCACACACTGCCGAGCATGGTGCTGCTGCTGGCGATGATCGTGCCACCCGCGGACGGATCGCCATCGTAGATGTCCACATTCATACCTGTAATGGTAGAAGTGGTTGTCGAACCGGTCTGGTAAGCGAAGAAGGTTATGGAGTTAATGGTCCATGTCTCGCCAGCCGGGATCGTGAAGTCATCGGCTATGCTGTTGTTGCTGACAATCTGGTGGCCAAAGCCAAAGATGGTCATGCCCAACGACGCATCCTGCAACAGGCTTTCATCCGCACCACCAGAGCCGGTGCCTGGGCTGTTCACCAGCGGGCCGTTGTCATACAGGACCCCACCCTGTGGCACAAAGCGCGTCACCGTTTGCGGCGCAGCTGGCATCGGGCCATCAGCAGCGTCATCGGTCACCGTCTCCACTGCACCAGGCACATGGGCTGAAGCAGCCAGGGCTGGCGAACCAAAGATGGGCGCCGCGGGCCGGTTTACAGCCGCTGCGGTTTCCTCGGCAATGCTCCACACCAGGTCACTGGGGTCGCCACCCAGCAGCAGTGTGGGCGTTACCTGCCCCACATTGCTGATCTGGAAGGTGCGGGTGTAGACGGTGTCGGCCGGCTGCGTTGAGGTGGCATCGGGATCAGTTTCGATTTCCGGCAGGTAGGTCTGCACCGTCACGGTGGCTGTGTCGGTAGACGTGACAGAAGTGGAGCCATCACTGGCTGTCCAGTCAGCTATGTTCGTGGTGGTGGTGGTGAGGGTAGCTGTCTGGGTAATAAAGGCCGACGCCCCTGGAGCCAGGGTGTAGGAGAAGTTATTGAGGATGACCCCCAACTGGTCATCAATCAAGGTGTGGGTGGTCAGGGCATTGAGACCAGTATTGGTAACAGTGTAACAGTAGGTGACCTCGCCACCACCGGGCGGCAGAATGACCGAATCAGTCGCAGCACAGACGGATGGGTCGGTGCCTACTGTTTTGTTGAGTGAGATGCTGTATCCAGCCGGTTCAATGGCCGGAATGATGCACCACTCGTTGAGGGTGCCGGTGTCGCCACCAGCCGCATCGCTAATAGTCAGCGTCCAACTACCAGTGACATCCATGCCATCATAGACAGACAGCAAACTGGTGTTGGCCGGGTCGCCACCCACCCGGTTGCCAAAGATGGCCGGAGCGTTGGCACATTGGCTTTCGATGTCGCCATCGGGACCTTCGTC
>CAZOPF010000134.1:0-13762 GCA_964581605.1 uncultured Ardenticatenaceae bacterium | reverse complement strand
ATTTATTGGCTGAAAATGGCATCGTTATTGATTTTATGGGGGATTGGGATGACCTGGCTGCCTATCGTTTTATCACTGACAAACTGCTGGACGAGGAGATGGACGACATTCGTATTGCCGGCACGTTTTGCCATTTTGAGGCCGCAACGCCTGAATATGACGTGCAAATGTGGGTAGAAAACTTTGTGCATGAACTGTTTTGGCAGGAGCGCAAATTTCTCCTGGCCGGTTTAGACAAGCAGCCACTTTTCGATGAGACCGGTCAGCCGATAACCCTGGCCGACTTTATGCAGAAGGTAGAAGCTGTTTGGGTGCAACTGCCGGCCACCAAACGAATTGATGTCAGACCAATCACAACAAAGGTGACAGAGGACGAGGGGCAAGTCACGGCCGTTATCGCCTGGTACTCTGGCAATGAACAAAAGCAGGTTGAATCCTTCTTCCGCCTGCAACCCAGCCCCTACTATGGGTGGGATGTCGTCCAGACTTCCTTGCTGGATGATTTACTCACCGTATGACGTTAGTTGGCTTTTGTACTAAACAAAATTTGGCAGATAATGGGGCCGGGATCACATTTTATCTGGAGTACAGATGCAGGTTCTTCACCTTCACTGGCTAACGCCTGATCAGCCGGGGCAGCACGGCCGTTTCCTATTCTGGGCAGAAACGGCCGTAGCCCACCCGCCCAGCCGCGACCGGCGCAAAAAAACGGCCCAGCCCCACCCCTTTGCCACCGACACCGCTAACCTCCGCGCCCTGCTCAAAGAAATTGGTTGGGCCGGCAAACTACCGGTCGAGGCGCTGTCGCTCTGGCTGCCAACGAATCGCTTGGGACCCATCCCCTCCCCTGACCTGGTACACAATTGGGAAACCGATGAAGATCCGCCCGAACTGCTGACGTGGACAGTGGCCGGATTGCCACTGGGGCCAGCACACGCATTGGCTTTATTATCCTATTTGCACCAACAGGCGTTGCCACCAGCAGTGCGGTTAGGAGTAGACGGCCGTTACTGGCAAACCACCTTCTCCTTTATCCTGGAACTGCTGGCCCGGCAGCTTTACCGACCAATCCTGGTAGAAACTCGCCAGAAACAAGAACTCCACTTTGAAGCTCGCTGGCAGCCGCTGCTAGACGGCGAAAATGAAGCCCGTCGCACGGCCCAACTGGCAGCCACTATGCCCCCCATCTGCCGCGCTGATGCCCAAAACCCCGATGAGACACTGCCGCCCGGCGCTATTTTGGACAGCTTTCTAAATTATCTGACCGACACGGCCGTGCGCCAGTGGGCCACCCGTCAAGAATTGCATCTGCCCACCGGCAGCGACCCGGCGGCCGCCTGGCTGCGCGCCCTGTTCGCTAGCGACCCCACCATTCAGGCCAGTGCCGCCCAACTACACCATTTTGCCAGCAGCTTCCGCGCCTGGGAACGCGCTCTCACCATTGCCGGGGATCGGCATTATCGCGTGGCGCTACGGCTGGAAGCGCCAACCCAACAGCCAGTGAAACAAACGAAAAAAGGAGAAGCCACCTGGCAGCTACATTACCTGCTGCAAGCCCGCGACGATGCCAGCCTGATGGTGCCTGCCAGTGAAGTATGGCAAAACAAGAGCCGGGTGCTGCAAGCATTGGATCGGCAATTTGAAAAACCGCAAGAACGATTATTGGCCGGATTGGGTTATGCGGCTCGTTTCTTTCAACCGATGCAGCGCAGTTTGCAGCAACGCACGCCCAGCGGTATGACACTGACCACCGACGAAGCATACACCTTCCTGCGCCACTGTGCGCCCCAACTGCAACGCGCTGGTTTTGGCCTTCTGGTGCCCCCCTGGTGGAACAAGCCGGGCACACGGTTAGGCGTTCGGCTGCAATTGGGCAGCACTTCTAAGCTCACCGGGCAAACGGCCCTTACCAAAGGGCACATGACTCTGGACAACCTGGTGCGTTACCGCTGGCAGCTCTCGTTGGGCGATACCGAACTCAGCCGTGAGGAGTTTGAGGCTCTGGTGGCGCTCAAATCGCCGCTGGTACAAATTCGTGGGCAATGGGTGCAGCTTGACCCCGAGCAAATTGAAGCCGCTATTCGCTTCTGGCAGGAGCAGGATTGGGAAGGCGACCTGTCTCTGTTTGAGGCCATGAAGCTGGGACTGAACGGTGAGGAACAACAACACAACGGCCTCCCGGTGGAGGGTGTTGTGCTGGATGATTGGTTGCAAAAGTGGTTATCTCAACTGCAAGGGGATGAAAAGCTGGCGATGCTGCCCCCACCGGATGGCTTGCGGGCTGAATTACGGCCGTACCAACAATACGGCTACTCCTGGCTGCACTTTGCCCGCCGCTGGGGGCTGGGCGTCATCCTGGCCGACGATATGGGCCTGGGCAAAACGATCCAGACCCTGACGCTGGTGCAGCAGTTGAAGGAGGAAATGGGCGGCTTACCCACCCCAATTTTGCTTATCTGTCCCACCTCCGTCGTCACCAATTGGGAATTGGAGCAGCGGAAATTCACCCCTGGTTTGCGGGCGATGGTTCACCAGGGCGGCGACCGGCTCCGCGATGCGGAATTCGTGGCCGCTGCCCAGGAGAGCGACATGGTGCTGACCAGTTATGCCCTGGTGCGGCGCGACGCGGAGACGCTGAAGCAGATCAACTGGTTTGGGGTGGTGCTGGACGAGGCGCAAAACATCAAAAACGCCAATACCAAACAGGCCCAAACCATCCGCCAACTGCCGGCCGATTTCCGCCTGGCACTCACAGGGACGCCGGTGGAAAACCGGCTGGCAGAGTTGTGGTCTATCATGCACTTTCTCAACCCCGGTTTTTTCGGCGGCCAAAAGCAGTTTCGCCAGGATTTTGCACTGCCCATCGAGAAATTTGGGGACGAGGACGCCGCCCAAAAACTACGGAAGCTGACACGGCCGTTCCTGCTCCGCCGCGTCAAAACCGACCCTACCGTCATCCAGGATTTGCCGGATAAACAGGAGATGAAAGTCTACTGCCACCTCAGCGAAGAGCAGGCCACGCTGTATGAAGCAGTGGTGCGTGATGCCCTGGCGGCTATTGAAGAGCAGGAAGAAGGTGGCATTGCCCGCAAAGGATTAGTCCTGAGCATGTTGATGCAGCTCAAGCAGGTATGCAACCATCCAGCCCAATATCTGCACGAAACCGAAGCGTACCAACCAGGGGAGGACAACGGCCGTTCCGGTAAACTCCAGCGCCTCGATGCCCTGCTGGACGAAATTTTGGCTGAAGGCGACCGGCTGCTCATCTTCAGCCAGTTCACGGAAATGGCTGGTCTGCTGCAAGGCTACATTCAAGAGCGATTTGGCGTGCCAACACTTTATTTGCATGGTGGCGTGCCCCCCAAAAAGCGGGCGACGATGGTAGAGCAGTTCCAACGGCCGGATGGCCCGTCCGTCTTTTTGCTCTCGCTCAAAGCGGGTGGCACCGGGCTGAATCTGACCCGCGCCAACCACGTTTTCCACTTTGACCGCTGGTGGAATCCGGCCGTGGAAGACCAGGCCACCGACCGCGCCTTCCGCATCGGCCAGACCAGGAACGTGCTGGTGCATAAATTTGTCTGCCTGGGAACGCTGGAAGAACGGATTGATGCCATGATTACCGAGAAGAAAGCGTTGGCCCAAAATATCATTGGCAGCGGCGAAAACTGGCTGACGGAAATGTCTACGGCCGATTTGCGGAATTTGGTGAAACTCCGTCAGTAAGGGCGATTGTGAGATGGAAGTAATTACATTATAATAACAATCGCACGTTCAAACTGGCAGGTTTTTACCAACAAGTCAAAAACCTGCCAGGACTCTTGAGGTTCGCGCAGGAGAGACATATGACTACCCTCATTAAAATTGGTAATTCCCAGGGTGTCCGTATTCCCAAAACGGTTATTGAACAGGCAGGGCTGGCGGGTCAGGAACTTGAGTTTGCTGTTATTGCTGAGGGTTTGTTGATCAAACCCATTCACAAGCAGCCCCGACAGGCGTGGGAACAACGTATTCGAGAGGCCTTGCAACTTCATGGTGATGAAACGGCCGACACAGAGTGGTTGGATGCGCCTCTGACTGAAGATAATGATTGGGAGTGGTGAATAAATGAAACGGTTTGAGGTATGGCTCGTCGGATTGGACCCGACAATTGGACATGAAATCAATAAGACACGTCCGTGTATCATTATCTCGCCCGACGAGATGAACCCTCTCTCAACCGTTATTGTAGCCCCCTTAACCAGCAAGGGATTTATATTTCCGGGCCGTGTCGCCACCCGATTTCAGGGCAAAGATGGGTTTGTTTTGCTGGATCAGATGCGGGCGGTAGACAAGCAGCGCCTTTATCAAAGATTGGGCACAGTGGACAGGCAAACAATTACCAGCCTGTGCTCTGCGCTAGAAGAGATGTTCACCTGTTAATATGAGCTGGTATTACGACTTCAAACCGACCAAACTACTTGAAACAGACCAGGGCATTAAAGCCAGGAGCAAGCGTGGCGATTTTGTGAAGAATTGGTGGGCCACGCGCTGGATTCGAGCGATGGAACGGGTGATGGATCACGGCCGTTTGCAGCGGGGTCGCAGCTATGCACGCAAAGGGCAGGTACTGTCGCTGGAAGAAGGCCAGGGGCAGATTACGGCCAAAGTGCAAGGCTCACAGCGCACTCCCTACAAAATAATGATTGAACTGGCGCCGCTGTCAGAGAAAGATTGGGAGAAGGTGCTGGCGGCATTGGCGGAACGGCCGTATTTCGTGGCGCAACTCCTGGCCGGGGAAATGCCGCCAGAAATCGAAGAAGCCTTTCAGGCGGTAAAACTGGATTTGTTCCCCGGCAAACAGGAACTGAAACAAACCTGCAATTGCCCCGATCCCGCCACCGTGTGTAAACATCTGGCAGCCGTACATTACATCCTGGCGGAACGGTTTGACGAAGACCCCTTCCTGCTCTTCCGTTTGCGGGGCAAGACACAGGAAGACATTTTGGCCTCTTTGCGCCCAGGTGATGGGGAGATGGAAACGGCCGTTACCCCTGAATACAGTCGCGCTCCTGCTTTATCTGCATCACTGCATGAGTTCTGGCAACCCGGCCCTGAACTGGCACACTTTTCGGTGCATATTGCCCCGCCCGAAGAGCCATATCCCCTATTGGTGCGTTTAGGCGAACCAGACTTCTTCCCGGAAGCTCGCCGCTGGCTGGCAAAGGCGTATGATGTCGTGTCGGCAACGGCCGTGGAGCTGGCCTTCCAACCAGAAGCTACCCAGGCCGAAACTGAATAATTTCGTAGGTCGCCGCTTCTTCGGCGATAAGTTGCCGGATATGCGCCAGGGCACGTTTGAGTTTGGGTTTATCAGCACGGGCCACATAAGCCGCCAGCCGGTCTTCATCTAGTTGGTCCAGATTTTGCCGCCGCAATGCCCGCAGGTACCCTTTACTGTCCGCGTCGGGGGTTAGATAGATCAGGTCAAGCAGCACTTTTTCAGGTGTGGCCATATAGGCCCATTGAGCCTGCGTGACCTGCCGATATTCAAAGCCAAAATAGATGGCTGCATTCAAACAGCGGAAGGTTGGCGAGCAAGGGAGCTACCTGGTGGAAGGACGATATTGCCACCCTGGATGCCCCGCCCTTTTGGCAACGACGCCCCCATAATTTGGAGTTCAACCATAGGCAAATTTTATGTATAATGCCTGACGAGGGTCACGTTATGTGGTGGGCCTGCAAAATGCTTACTCATGTTCTCAATCAGCGAAAAAAAGCACAAACAAATAGAAACCAACAAATGCCAGTATCACAAGGCACTATTTACAACCATGAAACATAGAAGGGCTGATCCATGGATGTCTTTAGCTTACGCCACCAACTGATTGACGATTACAGCAGTTACATCCGCAGCTTCATCAAAATCCAGGATGACCGCATAGCCAACTACGTTGCCAGCGAACTTGAGGCCGGAACATTGTGGCCCGATCCTCTCATTCAACTAAATCCCACCTTTGAACCGGGCGCGCGGGTTGACGATCTGGTCAAGACAGGTACGCTGCACCCCCTTTGCCGTGACATCTTCCGGCAAAAGTCAGCCGATGGAACAAACAAACCCTTACACCTCCATAAACATCAGACCGAGGCCATTGCCGCCGCCCAATCAGGCGACAACTACGTGCTCACCACCGGCACCGGTTCCGGCAAAAGCCTGGCCTACATCGTGCCCATCGTGGATCACGTCCTGAAGCGGGGCAGTGGCCAGGGCATTCAAGCCATCGTCATCTACCCCATGAACGCCCTGGCCAACAGCCAGTTCAATGAACTGGAAAAGTTCCTGGTGCGCGGTTTTGACAAACCACCCGTCACTTTTCGCCGTTACACCGGGCAGGAATCTGAGGAGGAGCGACAAGAGATCATCGCCCATCCCCCGGACATTATCCTGACCAACTACGTCATGCTGGAACTGATCATGACACGGCCGTTTGAACGCGACCTGGTCCAAGCGGCCAGAGGTTTACAATTTCTGGTTTTGGATGAGCTGCATACCTATCGCGGCCGGCAAGGGGCAGACGTCGCCATGCTGGTACGCCGGGTGCGCAACCGTTGCGCCAACCCGCACATGCAGGTGGTGGGCACATCGGCAACCCTGGCCGAAGGGGGCACGTTTGTCGAACAGCAGCATAAAATTGCCGAAGTTGCCAGCCAACTCTTTGGCGCACCGGTCAAACCTGACCGCATCATCGGCGAAACGTTGCGCCGGGCCACGGCCGACCCCTCCCTGGCCGATCCCGCCTTTATCCAGGCCCTGACCCAACGCCTGCAAGCGGGGACACTGCCGGCTAAAACATATGACGCCTTCATCGCTGACCCGTTAGCCGTCTGGATTGAAACCACCTTTGGCCTGGAAACCGAACCAGAAAGCGGCCGCCTGCGCCGCGCCAAACCCCTTAGCATCACCAGCGACGAGGGCGCCGCCCAACGGCTGTCCACCCTGACCGGTGTACCGGCCGAGTCCTGCACCGCGGCCATTCAACAGACCTTACTGGCCGGATATGACGCCCTTCATCCTGAAACCGGCTTCCCGGCCTTTGCTTTTCGCCTGCATCAGTTCATCAGCCGGGGTGATACCGTCTATGCTTCATTGGAAGGCACGCCGCACCGCACCATTACCCTTAAAGGGCAGCAGTATGTGCCGGACAACACCCGCCAAAGGGTTTTGCTGCCGCTGGTTTTTTGCCGGGAGTGTGGCCAGGAATACTACGTGGTCAATCAGCACAAGGATCACAAATTAGATAAACTGTTCTTTACGGCACGCGATCTGCGCGATCAGACCAGAGAAGAAGACCAGCAGCGCGGTTTTTTATATTACAACCCGGCCGACCCCTGGCCGCAAGAGGAGGCAGCCATCTTAGAACGGCTGCCGGAAGATTGGCTGGAACTCAGCCCTGGCGGCGAGCTGCGGCTGAAAAGGCATTACCAGAGCAAGCAACCCAAAGCCGTCTCGCTCAACACATTGGGCCAAGAGGATACGGAGGGTCTAACCTATCACTTTGTCCACTCGCCTTTTGCTTTCTGCTTACACTGCGGCGTAACTTATAGCGGCCGTGAACGTTCCGACTTCGGCAAGTTAGCCTCGCTCTCCTCCGAAGGGCGCAGCACGGCCACGACGGTCCTGAGCCTGTCTGCCCTGCGTGCCCTGCGCCGCGATGAAACCCTGGAACGTAAGGCCCAAAAGCTGCTCAGTTTTACCGATAACCGGCAGGATGCCTCCTTGCAGGCCGGGCACTTCAACGACTTCGTGGAGGTGGGGCTGCTGCGCACGGCCGTATACCAGGCCGTCCACCGCGCCGGCGCCGATGGCCTTAAACATGATGAACTGGCCCAACGCGTTTTTGATGCCCTCAATCTACCCCTGGAACTGTACGCAGCCAATCCCGATGTCAAATTCTTGCAGAAACAAGAGACAGAACAGGCTTTGCGTGAAGTCCTGGCCTACCGGGTATACCAGGATTTGCGTCGGGGCTGGCGGGTGACGGCGCCCAACCTGGAACAGGCCGGGCTGCTCAGGATTGAGTACGTCTCCCTGCGCGAGCTGTGCCAGGCCGAAGAGGAATGGCAGGGTGGGCACGCCGCCTTAGCTTCAGCCAGCCCGGCAGAACGATACCAGGTGGCTAAAGTGCTGTTGGATGTGCTGCGGCGCGAACTGGCGATCAAGGTCAACTTTCTCGACACGCTTTATCAGGAACGCATCCAGCAGCGCAGCAGCCTGCGCCTGGTGGAACCCTGGGCCATTGACGATGAAGAAAACATGGCGCACGCGGCCATTGCCTGGCCCCGCGCCAGCCGCCGGGCAGATTACGGCGGACACCTTTACCTCTCCTCCCGTTCCGGCTTCGGCATGTATCTGCGGCGGCAAAACACCTTCCCTCAATATGCGGGCAACTTAAAGATAGCCGATACCGATCAAATCATTCCCCAGTTATTCAAGGTATTGGAAGTGGCCGGATTGGTGGAAGTAGTCGCCGAGCCGCCAAACGAGAATGATCCGCCCGGCTACCAGTTGCCGGCCGATGCCCTGATCTGGTTGGCGGGCGACGGCCGTGAACCCTATCACGACCCGGTGCGCATGCCCCGGCTGCCTAAAAGTGGCCTGCACCCCAATCCCTTCTTTGTTCACTTTTACACCCAGGCTGCGGCTGCATTGCAGGAGACCCAGGCCCGTGAACACACCGCCCAGGTGCCAATGGAAGATCGTCTGCAGCGGGAGGCGCAGTTCCGCGAAGCCAGGCTGCCCATTTTGTACTGTTCGCCCACGATGGAACTGGGGGTGGACATTGCCCAACTGAACGTAGTCAACATGCGCAACGTGCCGCCCACCCCGGCCAACTATGCCCAACGCTCCGGGCGGGCCGGGCGCAGCGGCCAGCCCGCGTTGGTCTTTACCTACTGCACCACCGGCAGCCCCCACGACCAATACTTCTTCAAACAGCCAGAGCGCATGGTCGCCGGCGCCGTCACGCCACCGCGCCTGGATTTAGCCAATGAAGACCTGATCCGCTCCCACGTGTACGCCGTCTGGCTGGCCGAAGCCGGGCTGCATCTGGGGTCATCACTCAAAGATGTATTGGATCTGGCCGGCGACCCGCCGACCCTGGCTATACGGCCTTCTGTTCAGGCGGACATAGACAACCTCCACGCCCGGCAGCGGGCCGCCAACCGGGTGCAGGCCATTCTGGCAACAGCGCAAAGTGAACTGGAAGCCGCCGGTTGGTACAGCGCAACCTGGCTGGACAAGACCTTACAGCATCTTGGCGAAGCCTTTGACCACGCCTGCGACCGCTGGCGCGGCCTGTATCGGGCGGCGCTGCAGCAGCAGGCCGCACAGCATGAGATCATGCGCGACGCCACCCGCTCGCAGCAGGAAAAGAGCCTGGCAACTCGACTGCGGGCGGAGGCTGAAGCGCAACTGCGGCTGCTCACAGATAGCAGCAATGTGATGCAGTCAGACTTTTACAGTTACCGTTATTTTGCCAGCGAAGGGTTTTTGCCCGGCTACAACTTCCCCCGCCTGCCCCTCTCCGCCTATATTCCCGGCCGGCGCGGCCGCCGCCGTGACCAGGATGAATTCCTCTCCCGGCCTCGCTTCCTGGCCATCGCCGAATTTGGGCCGCGCAGCATCATTTACCACGAAGGCTCGCGCTACGTCATCAACAAAGTCATCTTGCCGGTGGGTGATGATGATCTGTTGACCACCAGCGCCCAGATGTGCCCATCCTGCGGTTATTTGCACCCGGTGCAGAGCGGCAGCAGCGGCCTGGACCTGTGCCAGCAGTGCCGCCAACCGTTGGATGTGGCCTTGAGCAATCTGTTCCGTATGCAGAACGTGGCCACCAAACGGCGCGACCGGATCAACAGCGACGAAGAGGAACGGATGCGCATGGGGTATGAGTTCAAAACGGCCGTGCGCTTCAACGCCCATGGGCAGCAAGCCGCGTATCGCCTGGCCACGGTACAGGCGGCCGATGGGTCGCCACTGCTCAAGCTGACTTACGGCGATGCCGCTACCCTGTGGCGCATTAACCTGGGCTGGCGGCGGCGCAAGCCAGACGACCCACCCGGTTTTATGCTGGACACCGAGCGGGGCTACTGGCAAAAGAACGAGCAAGATGTGGATCCCGACTCTGACGACCCCAACAGCCCCATGCAAAAACGGGTGGTCCCCTTTGTGGAAGACCGGCGCAATTGTCTGCTTGTGGAACCGCTGCTGCCTCTGGACACGCAGGCAATGGCCTCGCTGCAACCGGCGCTCAAGACGGCCGTTCAGCTTTTGTACCAGTTGGAAGATAATGAACTGGCGGCCGAACCGCTGCCCACGCTCGATGAGCGCAACCTCATCCTCTATTATGAATCGGCCGAAGGCGGCGCCGGCGTCCTGCGCCAACTGCTGGATGATACGGGGGCGATGGCCCGGATCGCCGCCACAGCCTTAACTATTTGCCATTTTGATCAACAGGGGCACGATTTGCACCGGGCCGCGCGCGCCAGAGAAAATTGCGAAGCCGCCTGTTACGATTGCCTGATGAGCTACACCAACCAGATGGATCATGCCCTACTCGACCGCCACCTGATTCGTGATCTTTTGTTGCAACTGGCGGGCGGCACGGTGAAGGTCAGCCCCACGGCCGTATCCCCCGCCGCTCACCTGGAAGAATTAAAAAAACGGTGCGGCAGCGACCTGGAACGGGAGTGGCTGGACTTTCTGGACCAACACAACCTGCGCCTGCCCGATGAGGCGCAAAAGTTCATTGAACTGTGCCAGACCCGGCCCGATTTCTGGTATGCGGACAGCTACACGGCCGTATTCATAGACGGTTCACCCCACGATCAAGCCGATGTACAACGCCAGGACGCCGAAATCACCGACTGCCTGGAACGTAACGCCGGCATCACCGCCATTCGCTTCCATTACCTGGCAGACTGGCAGGCAATTACCGCCCAACACGCCAACGTGTTTGGTAGACCAGGAGATTGATTAGATGATGACCTACGCCGTTGGTTCACTCGTCAAAACACGCGGCCGTGAATGGGTGGTGCTGCCCGATTCCGGCGAGGAATGGCTGGTTTTACGGCCGTTAGGCGGCACAGACCAGGAAATCGCTGGCGTCTTTCTCCCACTGGAGCAGGACGACGTGCAGCCAGCCACCTTCGACGCCCCCCATCCCCAGGACGTGGGCGACTTCCGCTCCTGCCGGATGCTGCGCGATGCCGTGCGCCTCGGTTTTCGCTCCAGCGCCGGGCCGTTTCGCTCCTTTGCCCGGCTCAACGTGGAACCCCGGCCTTACCAGTTAGTGCCGCTGCTGATGGCCCTCAAGCTCGACCCGGTACGTTTGCTCATCGCCGATGACGTGGGTATTGGCAAAACGATTGAGGCCGGGGTGATTGCCCGGGAACTGCTGGATCGCGGCGAAGTCCGGCGGCTGGCCGTTCTCTGCCCACCCCACCTGGCCGAACAGTGGCAGGGTGAACTGGCCGAAAAATTCCACATTGACGCCGAACTGGTCCTGCCCAGCACCGTCACACGGCTGGAACGGGGCACGGCCGTCGGCCAATCCCTCTTCGATCTGCACCCCTTTGTCATCGTCTCCACCGAATACATCAAATCACCGCGCCGCCGCGAAGAGTTTATCCGCGTCTGCCCGGAACTGGTGATTGTGGACGAGGCCCACACCTGCGCCTTCTCGCCAGACAATCGCGGCGGGCGGCATCTGCGCCACCAACTGCTCAAGGCGCTGGCGGCAAACGAAAGCCGCCACCTGCTGCTGGTGACGGCCACCCCCCACAGCGGCGATGAAGGCGCGTTCCGCTCGCTGCTGGGGCTGCTGCGCCCAGACTTTCTCCACCTGCCCGAAGATTTATCCGGCCGGGCCAATGAAACCCGGCGGCGCGACCTGGCCCAACACCTGGTGCAACGTCGCCGGGCTGACATCCGGCTTTACCTGGATGCCGACACCGAATTCCCGCAGCGGGAAGACGCCGAGGCCACCTATACCCTGACCCCGGAATACAAAAAGCTGTTTAACAACCTGCTGGACTACGCCCGTGAACGGGTCATGGATGCCAGCGGCAGTGCGCAGCGGCAGCGTGTGCGCTGGTGGTCGGCGCTGGCTTTGCTGCGCAGCCTGGCCAGCAGCCCGGCGGCCGCCGCCGCCACCTTACGCACCCGCTCCGGCACCGTGGACACGGAAACGGCCGTTGAAGCCGATGAAATTGGTGAACGAGCGGTGCTTGACCTGGATGACGCCGATACCAGCGAATTCCTGGATGTGGCCCCCGGTGGGCAGGAAGGGGAAGAGCAGCCCGCCAGCGAACGGGAGCGGCTGCTCCGTTTTGCGCGGCGGGCAGAGGGGCTGTTTGGACCGGAGCAAGACGCCAAGCTGAAGCAGGCGATTGTGTTGGTCAAACGGTTGTTGCAAGAGGGCTACCAGCCCATCCTCTTTTGCCGCTTTATTCCCACGGCCGAATACCTGGCCGGGCAGTTACGTCTGGCGCTGCCCAATAAAGTGGAGGTCACGGCCGTGACCGGCGCCCTGCCCCCGCCCGAACGGGAAAACCGGGTGGAACAATTGGGCCAACACGAGCAGCGCGTCCTGGTGGCCACCGACTGCCTCAGCGAAGGCATTAACTTGCAAAGATATTTCAACGCCGTCGTGCATTATGACCTCAGTTGGAACCCCACCCGCCACGAACAGCGCGAAGGGCGGGTAGACCGCTACGGGCAGGCCAGCCCCACCGTGCGCACCCTGACCTATTACGGCGTGGATAACCAGATTGACGGCATTGTGCTGGACGTGCTGCTGCGCAAACATCAGACAATCCGCACCTCGTTGGGCGTGTCTGTGCCCCTGCCGGGCAATACCGGCGAGGTGGTGAAGGCGTTGATGCAAGGCATGATGCTGCGCGGCAGCCAGGGTGATGCCAGGCAGTTGGCTTTCGATTTTATCAATACCCAGGCGCAAAATTTGCACACCGAATGGGACAACGTCGCCAACAAAGAGAAGGTATCGCGCACCCTGTTTGCCCAGCACAGCCTGGACGTGAGCGAAGTGGCGCGGGAATGGCGCGCCGTGCGCGAGGCGATTGGCACGGCCGTTGACGTGGAGCGTTTTGTGGCCGATATGGTGCGGGCGCATGGCGGGCATATCAGCCGCCAGGGTCCCAACACGGAAATCCGGCTGCCCGACCGGGCCGCTTTGCGCGATCTGGTTGGCGGCCGGGAAAAGGTGACGGCCCGGTTTGAGTTGCCTGTGCCCGACCAGGTGACGTACCTCAGCCGCACCCACCCCATTGTCGAAGGGCTGGCGGCCTACACCATGGATACCGCCTTAGACCCCCTGCTGGACGGGGCGGCCAAACGGGCCGGGGTGATCCGCAGCAAAGCCGTGCCCCAGGCCACCACCCTGCTGCTGCTCCGTTTCCGCTACCACATCGTCACGCATAAAGCTGGTGAGGAAATTCCTTTGCTGGCCGAAGCATGTCAGGTGGTCGGTTTTACCGGGCGCGAAACACAGCCCGCCTGGCTGCCGCCAGAGGCCGTTGAGGCGTTGTTGGCCGCCACGCCGGACGTGAACGTGCCGCCGCCGCAGGCTGCCCAATTGATGGGCCGGGCAGTGGCCCAACTGCCGCTGTTACAGCCGGCGCTCAATGCGATAGCCGAACAGCGCGGCCAGGAATTGTTGGAGGCGCACCGGCGGGTACGCACGGCCGTGCGCCAGACCGGCGT
>CAZOPF010000133.1:0-13872 GCA_964581605.1 uncultured Ardenticatenaceae bacterium | reverse complement strand
GCGCCCGCAACGGCCGCGCAGGACCTACGTTTCATTACCCGTTACCAACTCATGCCCTGGGCCGCGCTCACTACTTTAGCTAACCAGATATGGCATGAGGGGGGCATCATCCTGCTGGCTTTGCTCTTTATCCCCCTGCCCGGCCTGTTGCTCATGTCACTTGCCCCCTTGCGTTGGCACAGTTGGGATGGGTTGGCCTGGTGGGGGGCGGCGCTGGCATTGGGCACGGCCGTCTGGCCCCTGCTCTGGTATGCCGTCACACTGTCTGGCGGCCGTTTCACCGGCTGGCTGCTCTGGCTGGTGGTGTTGGGGTGTTTGACTGTTTTAGTGTTCCGGCGGTCACGCATTGCGTCTCGTGTATCACCCCCCCGCTCACCGCATCACCCCGGCACCTGCTCGCCGCGGCGCCCCCGCCGCCATCACCTGCTCCTCTTGCTCATCTTAACGGCCGGGTTTGCCGTGCGGCTGCTGGCGGTGCGCGATCTGGCTGCGCCGCCCTGGGTGGATGCGGGGAGACATGCGTTGATTACGGCCGTGATGGTGGCTAACGGCCAGACGATTTCTGATTATGCGCCCTACCTGCCAGTAGAGCGGTTTCCCTATCATTTTGGCTTTCACACCATTTCCGCCAGCCTGGCGTTGATGACGGGCTGGCCGTTGGCGCGGCTGCTGTTGGTGTTGGGGCAGTTGTTGAATGCGCTGGTGCCGTTGACGGTGTACACGGCCGTATGGCTGATGACGCGCCGCCGTAACCCGGCCATCCTGGCTGCTTTTTTAGTAGCTATCCCGTTCTTCTTCCCGGCTTATTACGCCACCTGGGGGCGCTTTACCCAACTGACTGCCATGCTGGTGATGCCCGTGCTGCTGGCCTTTACCTGGCTGCTGGTGCGCGGCGCGGCACGGTGGAAACGGGGCTGGTGGGTGGTGGCGTTGCTGGCGGCCGGTGTGTTTTACATCCATTTCCGCGTCTTTCTGTTTTATCTGCCCTTTGTGGTTGTGGTCTGGTTGTGGAGCAGGGGGCGGCACGGCCGTTGGCTGTTGCTGAGTGGGGCGGTGGGGCTTTTGCTTTGCCTGCCGCGCCTGTTGACGTTGGCGGCCGTGACTGAGCCGGTGCAGGCCATCAGCTATAACCTGCCCAATTACAATGAATTCCCCTGGACTTATGTCAACTCCGGGCGGGATCGCTGGTTTACTGGGTTGGCGGGGTTATTGTTGCTGCCGTTGTTGGCGGGATTGTGGCGGCGGCGGCCGTGGGCGGGATTGCCGCTGGTGCTGGTGTTGTGGGTGAGTCTGCTCTTTTTGCTCCTGGCGGGCGATTATCTGGGGCTGCCCACCACCTCGTTGGTGAACCTGAACAGCATGTACATCACCCTGTTTTTACCGCTGGCGATTTATTTAGGGGTGATGTTGGATCAGGTGTGGCAATGGCTGAGAGGCTGGCATTGGGTGGCATTGGTGTGGGCGTATGCTGCAATGGGGATGTTGGTTACGGCCGTTGCCCTCTTTGGCCTGCGCCAACAAATGGGCATTCTTAATCCAGACACCATTCTGCTTCGCCCGGCCGACCTGCCCGCGCTGGTCTGGCTGGATGAGAACGTGCCTACCGATGCCACAATCGCCGTCAATAGCTGGAAATGGCTGGGCGAGGCGTGGGCTGGCGGCGACGGCGGGGCGTGGATTGTCCCGCTCAACCAGCCGCCCCGCACCACCACCACGCCCCCGGCCGATTACATTTATGATCCAACGCTGGCTCAGGAAGTGCGGGCATTTAATGAGGCAGCAACGGCCGTGACGGATTGGGCGGCATTAGACACGGCCGTGTGGCTGCGCGAACAGGGCATCACCCACCTTTTCATCGGTCAACGGGGTGGTTTTCTCGACCCGGCCGCCCTTAGCCGCAACCCTGGCCTGCGTCTGCTGTATGCGGCCGAAGGCGTCTTTGTGTTTGAGGTAACTGGTTAGTAACCGTGTAGTATTTAGGTAATTGGGTAATTGAGTAATTTGGTAATTAGCCGCTTCAATTACTTAATTACCCAATTACCCAATCGCTAACTTATTTGCAAACGATCACTTAGGAATTTGCCGTGCGGTTTGTATTTCCCCCAGGCCAGGAATCCCGCGCAACTGGTTGATGCACAGGCTTTTGATGAAGGCCTAAACTTCATCAGATTGCACTGGCAAATCATTTAATGGAGATGGCTCGGCCATAATTCCACTGGATACTATCACCCCATCTCCAGTTCAAATTTCTGCGCCTCAGCGTCTCTGCGTTGATTTCTTTCAGGCCAGTCCCCGATTACCGTTTACCGATAACCGATAACCGGCCAGCAGGGACAGCAGCCGCCGCGTGACGGCTTTGGTGTCGGGGCCGATTTCACCGGGCGGGCCGACGCAGGCGGGGCAGCCGTCGCGGCAGCGGCAGTCGGCCACCAGTTCCCGCGCGGCCGTCAACAATTCATCGTGCAGTTCAAACAAACGCTGGCTGAAGCCAACCCCGGCCGCCACCCGTTCATATACCACCACTGTCGGCGCTTGCGTCAGCGGGCTGCGGCTTTCCGCGCTCACTTCAATGTCGCCAGGATCGCACATCAGGTAGAGGGGGGCCAGATTGCGCAGCACATAGGCCAGCCCACCCAACGCCGAACGCGCCTGCTGCCCGGCTTCGGCCTGACGGTGGCAGCTGGGGCAGAGGGTGATCAGGTTGTCCGGCTGGTTGGCGTCGCGGTAGTTTTCGTTTTGGCCGGGGATGTAGCCAAATTCGCGGAACGGCCGTATGTGATGCACGTGCAGTATGACAGACCTGGCAGGTTTCTGAAAACCTGTCAGGTCTTGCGTTTCACCACTGGCCCCGCACATCCGGCAGCGATGATTGTCCCGCTCCAATATCGCCCGCCGCGCCGCCTGCCAGTTCGGGCCGTAATCATTCGGCCGCAGCAAAATGCCCGCGTCGTACAACTGTTCCGTCAATTCTTCACTGAATACCAGCCAGTAACCGCTCGTTTCCAGCACCAGTTCCGGCAGTTCAATGGGGCCAAAACCCAACGTCTCGTGGGAATACCGCTTGATTTTGCGGTAGCCGGTCGCTTTGGTGACAACGGACACATCCCCAAACGCCCGGTAGACGCCCCCTTCCGTCACTTCCACCTCCGGCCGCAGCTCACGAATGGTGCTGCCGATGCTGGCGCGGGTGTAGTAGTCCACTTCCACGGGGCGGGCATAGGCGATACGGCCGTCCCAATCCAACCGCTCCACCAGATACGTGCGTGCCTGGTGCATGTAAATGGCATCCTCATACACCATCATCGGCGCCGCCTCCAGGTCAATTTCGCCGATGACCTCTGGCTGGCCGGGCGCGTCCACATCTTGAATGACGACCGTATCATCGCCGCTGGTGCGCAGGGAAACGGCCGTCGCCGGTGCGCCATCCCCCAACCAGTGATATTGATTGCGCGTCTCGTGCAATACCCCCTCCGCCTGCAAAATAGGCAGCAACTCATCTACCGGGCCATAATTGCCAAAACTTTCGTCCAACTGCCAGGGTAGTTCATAAGCCGCGCACAGCAGATGTTTAACCAGAATGCGCAAATTGTCCGGGTTAGTGAGGGCATGTTCTGGCGATTGCCCAAAGAGGTAACGCGGATGGCCGCAGATGTATTGATCCAGCGGATTATTCCCGGCAATGAGCAGTGCCGCCGACTGCGCCGCCCGCCGCCCGGCCCGCCCCGCCTGCTGCCAGACGGAGGCAATCGAGCCTGGGTAACCGGTGATGACGGCCGCATCCAATTCGCCAATGTCAATGCCCAATTCCAGCGCGTTGGTAGCCACCACACCGCGCAGTGCGCCCGTGCGCAGGCCGTGTTCAATTTCGCGCCGCTCCAGGGGCAGGTAGCCGCCACGATAGCCGGTGACACTGGTTTGATTTTGCCCGGCATAGGCCAGTTCGTCCTGCAAATAACTCAGCAGCAGTTCCACCGTGTTGCGGGCGCGGGCAAAAACGATGGTCTGGATGTCTTGCTGCAAGAAGGTGAGAGCGGCGTCACGGGCCGCCATGACGGTGCTGGCGCGCAGCCCCAGCTCTTCGTCAATGATGGGTGGATTGTAGAGGATGAACTGTTTCTCACCCGCGGGTGCGCCATTTTGCGACTCATCTACCAGGGCGAACGGCCGTTCCACCAGCCGTTCCGCGTGTTCCTGGGGGTTGGCAATGGTGGCCGAGCAGCAGATGAATTGGGGATCGCTGCCGTAAAAGCGGCAAAGGCGCTGCAAGCGGCGCAGTACGTTGCCGATATGGCTGCCAAAGATGCCGCGATAGGCATGAATTTCATCCAGCACCACAAATTCCAGGTTGGCGAACAGGTCACGCCAGGTGGTGTGGTAGGGCAGGATGCCCGCGTGCAGCATGTCCGGGTTGCTGATGAGGATGCCGCCGCTCTGCCGGATTTTGCTGCGCTGGCTGCGCGGGGTGTCGCCGTCGTAGCTGTGGGCGGGGATGGGCAGCTGGCCGGATTGGATGACGGCCGTTGTCTCCGCCAACTGGTCATGGGCTAACGCTTTGGTGGGGAACAGGTAGAGGGCACGAGCGGACGGCCGGGCCAACAATCGTTGCAACACGGGCACGGTGTAACAGAGCGATTTGCCGGAAGCGGTGCTGGTAGCGATGACGACGTTTTGGCCCTGGGAGACGGCCGTGATCGCCGCCGCCTGATGGGTGTAAAAGCTGTCCACACCCCGCGCTGCCAGCCCAACCCGCAGCCGTTCATCCAGGGAGAAGGGCAAATCGGCGGTGCGCGACGGCCGTGCCCGCAGCCGTTCCCAGGCCACCACATTCGCCATAAAGTCACGATTCAGGCGTAAATTAGCCAGAAGTTCAACCAGTTCCATGCAGGTTACGTTTTACTGTCAGCAGATTCTTCAGGTTTTGCCTGTATACGATTATATCGAATTTGTAATGGCGGTTCAGGCGAAGGCTGACGGCCGTCTTTCAAACACCAGGCAGTGAACACGGTGCGAGAAGAGGATTTGGGAAAGAGTTGGCTGCGGTTGACCGATGATTTACCAAAGCGATATAATAGCCTGAAACATTTCATTGACCTGGTACTGGCTACAGACCGGTCAACCGCAGCCATTTAGACATTACTCAATTAGCAGGAGACGCCTGGTTTCTTCATCAACTGAATAAAACTCCTCTGGCTAGAAATGTAGTAATACGATGTTCAAACGTAATAAGCCCCAACCAAAGACGGCCCCCACTCAGGAAGGGTTGTTGCTGGTGCTCAATCCACAATCTGCCAACCCATTGGCTAAGGTGGTGTTGAACGGGTATAACATTGAGCGGAGCAAGTCGTTCGGGCGGCATGGGGCGATGTGCAGTTTCAAGATTGTGGAGGGGGATTTATGGCAGGAATGGCACACGCAGTCGCAGTTGATTTTGCGCACGGAGGCAGGGGATGAGGCGCTGATCAGGATTACGGCGCTGCCGGTGGAAAAAGATAGCTACGGCTTGATTGAATTTATACATTAGAATCCCAAACGTAAAAGCCCCGGCAGACACCGGGGCTTTTTTGATCGGCGACGGCCGTAGTCTGTTAGCCGTAATCCGTGAACTGTTTACGGATGAGGGGTGGTAAGAGCCTTCTCTTGAAATTCCGTCCAGAGCGACTGGTACGCTTTGGTGGCGGCCGAACGGGGGATCATGGCCGGGAGGGGTTGGCGGTGCTGCCCCATTTGTTCGATTTGTGCGAGGGCGGGGAGGGGGGTATGCAGGATGCGGGGGTATTGCCGGTATACGGCCGTCGCCATTTCCCGGTGCAGCTTACGGCGGGCGTCTACCATCGAGAGAAAGGCGTACACCTTTTCTGTTTCGTATCCTTGTTTTTGCATAAAACCTAACATTTGAGCATACGCATTCACCGCCAGTGTCGTGGGAATGAGAGGGATGAGCAGGCGGTCGGCGGCCGTAAAGATGTTTTCGGCCAGCAAATTAAGGGTGGGAGGGCAATCCAAAAAGATGTAATCATATTCCTGCTGCAAAGGCTTGAGGATACGGCCGAGGCGTTGGCGTGCATGTTTCTTCTCGCTAAAAGCCACGTTCAGATCGCGGTAGCTGAGGTCGGCGGGCAGTAAATCCAGCCGTTCATAATCGGTAGCTTTGATGCTGCGGGCAATGGCGTCATGGGCCGTGTGCAGTTGGCGGGCCTCTTTGGTAACTTTGGGCTTAATGCGGAAATAAAAACTGCTGGCTCCCTGAGGGTCGAGGTCGCACAGCAAGGTGGAATGTCCCTCTTGAGCGGACAGGTAGGCCAGGTTGACGGCCGTTGTTGTTTTGCCCACGCCGCCTTTGTGACTGTAGAGGGCGATGACGGCCGTCATGTGCTCTTCCTCATGGTTGGTGGTTGGCCGCCACCCGGTGTGAACCTGATCGTTGACATAATCCTTGGTGATTGTTTGCAAATAAGTTAGCGACTGGGTAATTGGGCAATTAAGTAATTGAAGCGGTTAATCACCAAATTACTCAATTACATAATTACTGCACGGTTCCTTAAAAAGCTGCCTCAAGAGTTGCCGGTTTTGCGGGATGGCAAATTGGGTGAATGCGGCCGTGAAAAGCTCTCTGGCCTGTGCCCGCTGCTGATGCAGGTGGGCGACCAATGCCCCCATAGCCAGCAGTGTAGAGCGCGATTCTGGCAGCGGCAGTTCGTTCGCCAGCCGCAGCAAGGTGGCTTCCTGCACATGCAAGTCGTTGATGTTGCCCAGGTTGGTTTGCAAGGTTTTCAATTGCCCAATGAGCAGCGCCATATTTTCCGGGGGAAAGAGGGTGGCAAAAAATTCCAGCAGATAGCGCAATTTTTTACATTCAATGCGTAGGGCATGCATCTCTGCTTCGCCGCCAGTCAGCAAAATGTGTTGTCCTTGTTTAATGATGCGCCGGTACCGTTTGTAGATGCGCTGCTGCGCCAGAGGCAGGATGGAGGTAGCCTGGGCATCCTGGGGGGTGATGTGCAGAAACGCCTCCCAATCGGCCATGATTTGTTGGTAAGCGGGGGAGCGGAGGGCGGCGACGGCCGTGCGCAATGCTTTTTTCCGTTTTCGCCGCAGGTAGGCAAACAGGGGGGCCATGTCTGGCTGCATAAAGTCGGGCAGCATCGCCTGGTAGGTGGGTTCGGCCAGTAAGTAGACATCCAAATCGCGCAGTTCATTTGTCCATTGTGCGGCCGTTTTTAGATCAGCACGGAAGCGGGCGACGGCCGCAGCGGGCAGCACATCTTTGAACTGGCTGATGGCGGAGCGGGTGCGACGCAGCGCCACGCGAAAATCATGCAAAAATTCGGTGTCAATATCCTGCGGGATGTACGGAGCATTGGTCTGAATGATTTCTAATTCGGCTTGCAGCAGTTGTTTGAGGGCGGTGGGTGCAGGCATGGCCGGGTCGAGCGCCAGCTGGGGTTTGGCGGTGTAGCCGCCGGCTGTTTTGCCAACGGCCGTCAAAATCCGTTCATACAGTTCCAGGAGGGTCACGGCCGTTGCTCCCTGTTCCATCAGCCACTCCCCCACCTGTGCCGTCTCGGTTTCATACCCACGCAGCGGCAGCAGCCGGGCACAGGTGGCAATGGGGGGGGCGTCGGCGATGGACGGCCGTATTGTTTCCACCACCAGCCGCGCCACCGTCTTTTCGTCTTCATTCAGCACGCGGTACGGCGTGCGGTGGGTGTATATTTCGGCCTGCGGCAGCAAGGCACGCACATCCAGCAGCGGCGCGAGGCGTTCCCTGATTTCTCCCGCCGGCAAATGCCAGGCAAAGGTAGGGCGCTGGCGCAGCGGCGCCGGGGCGCTCTCCTGCGCCGTAGCCAGATCGGCCAGGTAAATGGTGCGTTTGTTGCCGACCAGCGCCAGCGATTGCTGGTGCAGCCGCCAGTCGAAGGAATCATAGAACGTGTCATGGCTTTGGTGGGCGGTTTCAGGGCGGAATGTGAACAGACCAGCAGCGACCGACGTTACGGCCGTGAGCCATAAGTTTTCAGATAAACAATACAACAACTGCTTCATCATGGTGGGCACAGCCTGGCGTTCATTTCTTCTTTTTCTTCTCTTTCTTGCCTTTTTTATCCTTCTTTTTGTCCTTGTCCTTTTTCTTCCCTTTGTCTTCCTTCTTTTTACGGCCGTCCCCGTCCTTTTTCTTCTCTTTCTTCACCGGCTCTTCTTTGGCGGCGATGGCCAGGGCGGGCAGCGATTCAATGGTGACGGGTATGGGAGTGGCAACCGGCGTGTCCGCCACTGCCAGCGATTCTTCCGGGAAAATGGACAGACGGCCGTTGCGGAAACGCCCCCGCCACAACTTCACCTGATTCTCCGTCAGCCCGCTTTGGGCTGCTGCGTCGGCCAACGTGGCCCCATCGCCCAGCGCCAGGATCGCCTGCGCCCGCTGTGCCTGTGGCGCTTCTCCCCTGGCCACCCGTTCACAGGCTGCCCGCTCTACGGCCGTTAATACCAATTGCTCATTCTGCTGCTCGTCCATGTTTTTATCCTTTGTCCCTGGTCATGGGGAGATTGGAGATTGGAGATTAGGAGACCGAGAGACTACCCTTTCACCTCATCACCCCTTCACCCCATCACCTGCTCACTGCTCACCTCATCACCCGCCCACCTATTATATCCCATCCCGCAGGAGCGGACACGTCATACAGTGGCCGCCGCCGCGTCCTTTACCCAGTTCAAAGCCGTCAAACGTCAGCACCTCAATGCCTGCGTCGCGCAATTTCTGGTTGGTGTAGGTATTTTTGGAATAGGCGATGACCACCCCTGGCTCTAACGCGACGACATTATTGCCATCGTCCCATTGCTCACGCGCCGCCTGGTAATCATCGCCGCCGGTGGTGATGACGCGCAACTGGGGCACGTGCAGGGCGTTGGCCACCGCGCCCAGGAAATCCGCTTCGCGGCGCACGTCAAACGTGCCCGGTTTGTCGCCAGGGCGCAGACTGTATGCCTGAATCTGCTCCACCACTTTGGGGTAGATGGTCACGGCGTCCCGGTCAATCATGGTAAAGACGGTATCCAGGTGCATGTGCGCCCGGTCGCGGGTGAGTTGGGCGACGATGATGCGTTCGGCCGCTTCTTTTTTGAAGAGGGCGCGGGCGAGCTGCTCCACCATTTGCACGGTGCTGCGTTCGCTGACGCCAATCAACACCGTCTTGTTGCCAATGGGCATCACGTCCCCCCCTTCCAGCGAAGCGCGGCCAAAATCTTCCAGGTCAAACTGATCATCATCCCCGGCAGGCGGATACCAAAATTCAAAACCGGCACCGCGAAACAGGGGATGGAAGCGATAAATGAGGCCGGCGTGGATCGCTTCCTGATGGCGGGCACGCCAGTACATGGGGTTAACAGAGACGCCGTTGTAAATCCAGCAAGAAGAGTCACGGGTGAAGAGGGTGTTGGGCAGGGGGGGCAGGATGAATTCATTGGCGGCGGTGGAGACGGCCGTGAGCGACTGCCTGCTCATCTCATCCAGATTCAGCCGGTGGATTTCTGCCCGTGCCAGCCCGCCGATGAGATGTTGGGCCAGCCGGTCGGCGGGCATCTCCATCAGGTAAGCGCGGAATTCGTTCACCAGGGAGACGCCAACGGTAAGTTCGGTCACTTCGCGGTGGATCACCCGCTGCCGCACGGCCTCACTGAGCGCCAGGGTCTCGGCCAGCAATTGCTCCAGGTAATACACTTCCACGCCCCGGCTGCGCATGATTTCCACAAATACGTCATGCTCCTGTTGAGCGCGTTCCACCCAGAGGACATCATCAAAGAGGAGTTCGTCGTGGTTGGAGGGAGTCAGGCGGCACAAGCTCAGGTCAGGGCGATGTACCATTACTTTGCGCAAGACGCCCACTTCGGAATGAACACCAAATTGTGTCATGGTTGCACCTCGTAGGGCCCGTTAATGGTTGTTCAAACGGCCGTCAGAGTGTATCCTGAACGATGAGTTTTAACAATCACGGCCGTAATCCGGTACAATCCTATAACTTGCAGGCGGCATCACATTTTCAATGACTTTTACGCGATTTGGCAAATCGCTCTACAGTGGAGGATATCTTATGCTTGTTGATATGCCCTTATCTGAGTTGGAGCAGTACCGGCCAGCACGGGTGGAAGCGCCGGACTTTGATGCTTTTTGGGCGGAAACGCTGGCGGCCGCCCGGTCCGTTCCATTAGACGCTCGTTTTGAACCGGTGGATGTGGGGTTGAAGACGGTTGAAACATTTGATGTAACGTTTCATGGCTACGGCCGCCAACCCATCAAAGGATGGCTGCAACTGCCCCGCCAACGGCAAGAGCCACTGCCCTGTGTGGTGGAGTTCATCGGGTATGGCGGCGGCCGTAATTTGCCCTATGACTGGCTCGGCTGGAGCGCGGCCGGCTATGCTCATCTGGTAATGGATACCCGCGGGCAGGGCAGCAGCTGGTCGCCGGGCGATACGGGCGACCCGGAACCGGAAGGGAGTAGCCCCCATCACCCCGGCTTTATGACCAAAGGTATCTTATCGCCCCAAACATATTATTACCGGCGGCTGTTTACAGATGGGGTGCGGGCGGTGGAAACGGCGCGAGCGCACACGGCCGTAGACCCCAAACGCATCATCCTCACCGGTGGCAGCCAGGGCGGGGGGATTACCATTGCGGTGGGGGCGTTGGCGGATGGCGTGACGGCCGTGCTGCCCGACGTGCCCTTTCTCTGCCATTACCGCCGGGCAACGGAAATTACCGACGCCATGCCCTACCACGAAATCACCCGCTTCTGCCGCGTCCACCGCGACAAAATCGAGACCGTTTTCCATACCCTTTCCTATTTTGACGGCGTGAATTTTGCCACCCGTATGCAGGCGGCCGCCCTCTTTTCGGCCGGATTGATGGACCCCATTTGCCCCCCCTCCACTGTCTTTGCCGCCTACAACCACCTGGCTTCAGCACACAAAGAAATAGTAGTCTATCCCTATAACGAGCATGAAGGTGGTGGCAGCCGGCACTTCGGTGAAAAGCTGCGGTTTTTGCAGAAATTGGGCATATGACAACATGAGTACGGCCGATCTCATGCAGGCATTGAGTGATGCCGCAGCGGTACAATGGGGATAATCGCCCATGAGTAAAAGGAGCAGCGCATGTGTAGCACGATGATCAAGGAAATGCAGACGGCCGCCCTGGCTGGCGCCACGGCCGCTGCTGCCCAGCCCACTTACCCCCCTTCTGCCCAGGAAACCGCTTACCAACAATTCCTCCGCGACTATCCCACCTATGCCGCCACCCACCGCCTTACCGAACTGCGCCAGACCGATTACCGGCGGCTGGATGAGCAGGGCCAGGTTTACCTGGATTACACCGGCGGTGGGTTATACGCCGAATCCCAACTGCAAAAACATTTTGATTTGCTGCGGACACACGTGTACGGCAACCCCCATTCCGCCAACCCCACCTCCCAGGCCATGACGGAACTGGTGGAAGGGACACGCCATTACGTGCGCCAATACTTCAACGCGGGTGATGATTACGTGGTCATCTTCACGCCCAATGCCAGCGGCGCGCTCAAGCATGTGGGGGAATCGTATCCATTTCAGCCTGGCGGCCGTTACCTGCTCACCTTCGACAACCACAACTCCGTCAACGGCATACGCGAATTTGCCCGCAGCAAGGGCGCAGAATTCATCTACCTGCCGCTCACCCGCCCGGAACTACGCATTGACCGAGACAGCCTGGTAAAACTTCTGGATACCATTGACCCGGCTTACCCACACCTGTTTGCTTTCCCGGCACAGTCCAACTTCTCCGGTGTCAAGCATCCGCTGGCATACATTGAATTAGCCCGGCAAAAAGGGTGGGATGTGCTGCTGGACGCGGCCGCGTTTGTGCCCACCAACCGGCTGGATTTGCAAGCCGTTCAGCCCGATTTTGTGAGCCTGTCCTTTTACAAAATGTTTGGCTACCCCACCGGTATTGGCGCATTGCTGGTGCATAAGCGGGTGTTAGGCAAGCTACACCGCCCCTGGTTTGCTGGCGGTACGGTCAATTTTGCTACGGTGCAGGGGCGCGGCCACCTGCTAACGCCGGGTGAGGCTGGTTTTGAAGATGGCACGGTGGATTATCTGAACATTCCGGCCGTACAAATAGGGCTGCAACATCTGGAATCCATTGGCATAGAGACGATTGGCGAACGAGTGCGCTGCCTGACCGGGTGGCTGCTGGCAAATTTGTATGCGCTGCGCCACAGCAACGGCCGCCCCCTCATCCGTATCTACGGCCCCCGCCATACCGAAGGGCGCGGCGGCACAGTCACGCTCAACTTCTACGGCCCGGATGGGAAATTGCTCGACTATCGCCGCATTGAAGAGATGGCAAACCAGCAGGGCATCTCCCTGCGCACTGGCTGCTTCTGTAACCCCGGTGCAGGTGAGATAGCCGAAGGGCTAACCGCCGAAGATATGCAGGCGGGTATGGCCAGCGGAGAAGATATGAATCTGCCCCGTTTTGTGCAAATGATTCAGTATCGCGGGAATAAAAGCGCGGGGGCCATTCGTGTTTCTGTGGGATTGGCAACCAACTTTGCCGATGTGTACCACTTTATGCACTTTGCCGCCAGCTTCCGCGACCAGACGAGCCTGAACATTGGCGAAGTGACCTTTGATATTGAATCTTGCCGCGTCATTCGGGATGGCAGTTAATAAGGGATGCGGCCGAATGTGGATGACGCGGATTTCATCTGGTGGCAGGTGCCACCTGCCACCAGAAGGCAAGCGGTGAATAGTTACGCATCAATTTTTAGAGGAGCTATTGAAAGGCGATATCCCTTACATTGAACTGGGCGGCGAGGGCCAGATCTTACATTTTGCCCATCCCAACGCCTATCCACCAGCCTGCTTCCGGCAATTTTTAGCCCCATTTACCGTGCGGTATCGGGTGATGGCCATGGAGCAACGGCCGTTGTGGCCCCATGCCCATCCCGCCGATTTGCCCGATTGGCGGGTATTAGCTGATGATTTGATTGCCTTTTTTGACGAACAGGGGTTGCGGCAGGTGATCGGCATGGGACATTCGTTGGGGGCGGTGGTGACGGCCGTTGCTGCTGCCAAACGCCCGGATTTATTCTGCCAATTGGTGTTGATTGACCCGGTTTTTATGATGCCGGAAATGTTGGCCGCCATCAGGCAAATTCCGGGTGGGGCGCGGGAGTTCCCTCTGTTGGTGGCCGCCCGTAACCGGCGTTTCCAATGGCCGGATTTGCCAACCGCTTTTGCCCATTACCGGCAAAAGCCTGTTTTTGCCCGCTTTTCTGACGAAGCATTGTGGGATTATGTTAACAACAGCTTTACTCTGAATGGAGATGGGCTGTTTACACTGCGCTTCCCGCGTGAGTGGGAAGAGCATCTGTATGCGCAGATGATGGGGTACGGTGACCGGGTGTGGCAGTATCTGGCGCAGGTGGCACAGCCTACGCTGGCAGTACGAGCGGCCGAAACAGATACCCTACATCCAGAGGCGTGGGCGCGCTGGCAACAACTTCAGCCGGAAGCGACTTTCATTGAGGTGGCCGATGTGGGGCATATGTTGATGCTTGAACGGCCGTCGGCCGTAGCTGCCCTCCTCCTCGCCCACCTGAATCACAGTACGGCGGCGTAAATTTCAGAAAAAGAACGGGGTGAGCGTGGACTGCGTCACGATTGGGTAATTGGGTAATTAAGTAATTGAAGCGGCTTATTACCAAATTACCTGGTTGACTGACAAATTTCATTTTCAACCGCAGAGGGCACGGAGAACGCAGAGATTTCTCCTTTATTTAGCCTCTGCGCCCTCCGCGTTCTCTGCGGTTAGATAAGTTTTGTCAGTCAATCAGAC
>CAZOPF010000132.1:0-13897 GCA_964581605.1 uncultured Ardenticatenaceae bacterium | reverse complement strand
GAGCCGGGCAGCCCGGCGGTGTTGTATATTGACCTGCACCTGATCCATGAGGTCACGTCGCCGCAGGCGTTTACGGGGCTGCGCGAACGAGGGTTGAAGGTGCGACGGCCGTCGCAAACCATCGCCACCATGGACCACAGCATCCCTACCACGCCGGTAGGTGTGCCCATTACGGATGCCATTGCCGCCAAACAGATTGCCACGCTGGAACAAAACTGCCGCAACTTTGGCATCCAATTGTTTGGCATGGACAGCCCGAACCGGGGCATTGTGCATGTCATTGGCCCGGAACTGGGGCTGACGCAGCCGGGCATGACCATCGTCTGTGGCGACAGCCACACGGCCACGCACGGCGCGTTTGGGGCGCTGGCTTTTGGCATCGGCACGTCGGAAGTGGAGCATGTGCTGGCCACCCAATGCTTGCTGCAAACGAAGCCGAAGACGTATGCAGTGAATGTACACGGCCGTTTGCCCGATGGCGTGGCCTCCAAAGACATCATTCTGCTGCTGCTCTCCAAAATCGGTATTGGCGGTGGCACCGGGCACGTCTTTGAATATCGTGGCGAGGCGATTCGGGGGCTGACGATGGAACAGCGCATGACCATCTGCAACATGAGCATTGAAGGCGGAGCGCGTGCTGGTCTGGTAGCCCCGGATGATGTGACGTTTGAGTATCTGGCGGGGCGGCCGCACGCGCCGCAAAATGGGGCCTGGGATCAGGCGGTGGCGGCATGGCGCGCTCTGGCTTCTGACGAAGGGGCCACTTTTGACAAATCCATTGACCTGGACGTGAACGATCTGGAACCGATGATCACCTATGGCACCAATCCGGGGCTGGGCATGAAGATTACGGCCGTTGTCCCTGACCCGATGGACATTGCCGACCTGAGCGAACGGCAGACGGTGGCCAAGGCGCTGGCTTATATGGATTTGCAGCCGGGGCAACCGCTGTTAGGCAAGCCGGTAGATGTGGTCTTCATCGGCTCCTGCACCAACAGCCGCATTTCCGATTTGCGGCAGGCGGCGGCGATCATTCGCGGTCGCAAAGTAGCCGATGGGGTGCGCGTGATGGTCGTGCCCGGTTCGCAAGACGTAAAAAAGCAGGCGGAAGCGGAAGGGCTGGATCGCATCTTCAAAGAAGCGGGCGCGGAATGGCGCGAGGCGGGCTGCTCGATGTGTATTGCCATGAATGGCGATCAGTTACAGCCGGGGCAATATGCCGTCAGCACCAGTAACCGTAATTTTGAAGGGCGGCAGGGCAAAGGTGGCCGCACCTTTCTCGCCAGCCCCCTCACAGCCGCGGCTACGGCCGTGACCGGGCGGGTGACGGATGTGCGGACGATTCAGTAGGGGCGAGGCAGGCGGGTACAAATCCGTCTTGCAGGAGTAGTTGTCGCCTGCCTGCCTCGCCCGTACAACAGTGAGCGCCTCATGGACAATCCCACCTATCACGTACAGGTCAAATACGCGGTCGAATTCCTGCGGCAGTTATTATCGCAGGTGGATGAGGCGGCCGGGCTGGTGCTGGCGGGCGACCTGTCCCAATTTCGGCCGCACGGTTTGTTGGGTGTGACACGGGAAGAGATTCCGGTGGCGAATAAACTGTATCAGGCCAGTCACGGCCGTGTGCGTATCCCGCTCTTGGGGCTGAACAAATATCACCTGAAAAAAGAGGTGCTGGCCCGTGTGGGGCTGCGCACGTTGATTGGCGAAGTGCAGGTGGAACGGTACGGCCGTCTGCTTTGCCACGCCCCCAACTATTTCCAGGACGGCGCCTGGCTGGCCGACTATTTCCAACTGGAATTTCTGCAGTCGTTGGAAGAGGATGGGGTGGTCAAAGTGGCGCTGGCACGGCCGTCGGCTTGCATCCCCTATTCCGCCAAACGCCACGACCAGCTTTTTTTAACGCAGAGACGCGGAGGTGCAGAGGCTTAATTTCTCAGCGTCTCTGCGCCTCTGCGTTGAATTTTTGAGGAGAAAACCATGCAACCATTTACGACTTTAACCAGCCACCTGGTGGCGATTCCGATAGAGAACATTGATACGGATCAGATTATTCCGGCGCAGTTCTTGAAGACGATTAGCAAACAAGGGCTGGGGAAAAACTTGTTTTACCACTGGCGTTACCGCGAGGATGGCTCGCCCAACCCGGATTTTGCCCTGAACCAACCGGAGGCACAGGGAGCTAACATTTTGCTGGCAGGTGATAATTTTGGCTGCGGTTCCAGCCGGGAACACGCGCCCTGGTCATTGATGGATTATGGTTTTACGGCCGTCATCAGCACCAGTTTCGCCGATATTTTCCGCAACAACTCGCTCAAAAACGGCCTGCTGCCCGTCATCGTAGACGAGGCCACCCACCGCCAGCTTCTCAGCCTGGTGGCGGAAGACCCGACGACGCAGGTAACGATAGATTTGGAAAAACAGACGGTGATGCTGCCAGACGGCCGTGCTGTTCCCTTCCCCATTGACGCCTTCAGCAAAACCTGCCTGCTCGAAGGGCTGGATCAGCTAGGCTACCTGCTTAAGCAGGAAACACGCATCGCTGAATATGAGGCGGCACATCCGGCGCGTGTGAACACGATTGGAGATTGGTGATTGGAAATCGGGTAGTGCCACAAAGTTTTCGCCATTCCCTTGAGACTACAACGGATGGAGGAATAAGCAGATAAATTTCCAGCGGGGAATCCGTTCAATTCTTTATCCGCTGTAGTCATGGCGAAAAACTTAAGACATTACCGAAATCGGAGATTCCACAGAGCCAAAGAGTTCTGTCATTCCGAACGGAGTCTTCAAAGTGAGGAATCCCTTACAACTAACCGGGTAGAGATTCCTCGGAAGATACTTCGGAAGACCTCAGCACGGGCTCTCGGAATGACACTTTGGCACATTCTCTATTTATAAGGGCCATTATGACCAAAATCTTCCTTTATGACACAACCCTGCGGGACGGGACACAACGCGAGGGGATTTCCCTTTCGTTGGACGACAAGCTGAAAATTGCCAAAAAGCTGGATGAATTTGGCATTGATTACATCGAAGGTGGCTGGCCGGGGTCGAACCCAAAGGATATTGAATTTTTCCAACGGGCAGCCACCATGGCATGGCAACATGCCAAAATTGCCGCTTTTGGCAGCACCCGGCGCAAGGGGGTCACACCCGCCGAAGACGCCAATTTGCGCCTGCTGATTGAGGCCCACACGCCGGTCATCACCCTGGTGGGCAAAAGCTGGGATTTGCACGTCACCGATGTGCTGGAAGCGACGATGGCAGAAAATCTGGCGATGATTGGCGAGAGTGTGGCCTACTGCAAATCGTTTGACAAAGAGGTGGTGTATGACGCCGAACATTTCTTCGATGGCTACAAAGCGAACCCGGAATATGCCACGGCCACGTTGAAGGCAGCGGCCGTCAACGGTGCGGACAGCGTGGTCTTGTGTGACACCAACGGCGGCACGCTGCCCTGGGAGGTGGAGGAGATCATCCGCAATGTGCGCGAAGAGTTGGGGCCAAAAGTGGCGATTGGCATCCACACGCATGATGATGGCGAGTGTGCGGTGGCGAATACGCTCACGGCCGTGCGCCTGGGCGCCACGCAGGTACAGGGCACCATCAACGGTTACGGCGAGCGCGTGGCTAACGCCAACCTGTGCAGCATCATCCCCGACTTGCAGCTCAAGATGGGGTATGAGTGCGTCAGCGAAGAGCAGTTGGCGCGATTGACCGAACTCTCCCGCTACGTGGCCGAAGTTGCCAACCTGGAACTGGACGACCACCAACCTTTCGTAGGTAAAAGCGCGTTTGCTCACAAAGGCGGCATTCACGTCGCCGCCATGCTCAAAAACCCACTCAGCTACCAGCACATCGAACCAACGCTGGTGGGCAACCAGCAGCGCAGCGTCGTCTCCGAACTGTCCGGGCGGGGCAATCTGGTGGATAAGGCCGCCCAATTTGGCATCAGCACCGAAGGGTTGGATTTGCGCGGTGTGTTGGAGCAAATTAAACAGTTGGAGGCGAGCGGCTTCACCTTTGAAGGGGCGGAGGCGTCGGTAGAACTCATGCTGCGCCGCACCCATCCGGCGTATGTGCCGCCGTTTGAAGTGATTGATTACCGGGTGGATGTGCAGCAGCGGCGCGGCCGTGGCCTGAACGCCGAAGCCATCGTCAAAGTGCGCGTCGGCCCCAAACGGATGCACACCGTCGCCGAAGGCAACGGCCCGGTGAACGCCCTGGACGCCGCCCTGCGCAAGGCGTTGGTGGATGTCTACCCCACCCTCAGCGGCGTGAAACTGGTAGATTACAAAGTGCGCATTCTGGATGGGGAAAACGCCACGGCCGCGACCACCCGTGTGCTCATTGATACCCGCCTGGGCAACAAAACCTGGTCAACGGTGGGGGCCAGCACCAACATCATCGAAGCCAGCTGGCAGGCACTGGCCGACAGTATGGAGTATGCGCTGCTAAAAGGGCATTAAGCAAAACAGTGTAAAAACCCAAAATCTGTCATCTTGAATATCAACCCAGATATTGCTTGCTCATACTACTTATCAAGCAATGGCAACCCTGTCCGAATTCCCAACAGATTACCAGTCCTGCTGGAAATGACATACGTCACACCATCATAAGTCATTCCAGCTTCTCCGCCAATGACCGCAACTTGAACATGTCCCTTAATCGTGACAGCCCAGACCAGACCTGCATCCGCTTCAATTTCAGGTGAGTACCATTCAGGGTATGCCGATGCTGCACCTTCGGCCGAGCGACTCTCATAACGTTCAATAGTCAAACGCTGCGGATCAGAAAGCACTGTCTCTATAGACCAGGGTGTCTCCCATGTTGCCCATACAGAATCATAGTACAAAACTTGTTCAATAACCTGTTCTTCACTCTCCAGGGGTTGGGCAAGGGGAGGGGATGTCGAGGCGGGATCGCCCTCTGGCTCCTCTGGACGCAAGGTTGGCGCAAGGGTTGGTTGTATAGGTGGGCTTTTGCTGGCCTCAATCTCGTTAAATGCTATCAGGCTTACTGCTATGATGATGCCTATTCCCAGGCAAAGCATGACTATTTTTCGGGGTTTCATTTGCTATCTCTTATATTGGGTATCTCTAATCTCCAAATATAAACAACTTGTGGGATTTAATGCCTGTTATTTTTCTAGCAAGGCCCATAACCAAGTACACTATAACCATAGGGTTTGACAACACAATACGGACCTTGTATCTGAGTATATGTGTAGTCATAAAGTGTCCAACTCCCGCTTCCAACTTTATATCGCATATTGTTGCATTGAGTGCCGAGCGGAGGGTTTATTCCATCTCCTTGCCCTTCAGCGCCGCACACTACCCTGGCCCCAGAAGTAAAAGACAGTGCTGTTGTATAAAATACGGGAACACTACCACGCCAAGCCTCCCACCTTGATGCTGAGTTGCTATAAAGCGTCTGAAAAGTGTACCACGAGTTGTTATTCAAATTTCCCAGGTTAAAAATATTAATGACAATCAAATTAGGGTTTTTATAAGCCACAAATTGTTGTAACTGATTATCAACAGGAGTAATCGTCCCTTTAATAAACCCGGTTTCAAAAAAGCCTTGTGAGGTACCACATGGTTCCCCGGTACATATCCCCGTCAGCCCTGCTATTCCAACGTACCCACTTGGATGGGATGCAGTCCAAATATCTACTCTCGTACCTCTAACAGAACTGACCAAGAGGTTACCGAATGCTTGCCCAACATTAGTGGCTGCAAATCCAACTCTTGGCTTTACTGCTAACATAATTGCAACAAACACGATAATAAATGTAGTGAGTAGAATTGTTTCTATCCCTTTGGATTTTGCCACATACTTTAAGCCCGATGGCCTGCTATTTATGGTTTGTATCATTTTTCACCTCCATCGTAATGATGTCACATTATACCCATAGGCTATGGATACAAATACCCCTTTGTTACGTAACCTATTTTATACCCCCCCCGCCCCCCTGATTCGTCAAGAAGCGTGGCAACTCGTCAGTTTTGATTGATGCGTCTCTATCTGGAATGCCGAAGCCATCGTCAAAGTGCGCGTCGGCCCCAAACGGATGCACACCGTCGCCGAAGGCAACGGCCCGGTGAACGCCCTGGACGCCGCCCTGCGCAAGGCGTTGGTGGATGTCTACCCCACCCTCAGCGGCGTGAAACTGGTAGATTACAAAGTGCGCATTCTGGATGGGGAAAACGCCACGGCCGCGACCACCCGTGTGCTCATTGATACCCGCCTGGGCAACAAAACCTGGTCAACGGTGGGGGCCAGCACCAACATCATCGAAGCCAGCTGGCAGGCCTTGACGGATAGTATGGAGTTTGCGCTGTTGAGCGGGAAATAGAGGAGAGTAAATGGGTAACGGCCTTAGCCTGCTGTTTGAACATGAAACTTTAAACCAAGCGCCCGCACCACCTTAAGAATCGTTGCAAACTCCGGATTGCCAGTCGGAGACAGTGCCTTATAGAGGCTTTCGCGTCCTAAGCCTGTGCTACGAGCGATTTGGGTCATGCCTTTGGCACGAGCGATATTCCCCAGGACAGCTACGATCAGTGCTGGATCACCGTCTTCTAACGCAGCATCCAGATAGGCAATCATATCATCGTCAGTTTCGAGATGTTCGGCAGCATCCCAAGGTCGTGTTTGCAGTTTATCATCACTCATTTTTCATACCTCATACTTGCCGCGCTAACTCAAGTGCAGTTTGAATATCGCGGGCCTGCGTGCTTTTATCTCCTCTGGCAAGGAGGATAATCAGATGCGAGCCGCGCTGAACAAAGTACACGCGGTAGCCAGGGCCGTAGTCAAGACGTAATTCGGAGACTCCTTCGCCGACGGGTTTGACATCGCCAGGATTGCCCAATGAGAGACGGCGAATGCGGGTGTCAATGCGGGCCCTGGCCTGGCGGTCACGTAACTTAGCAAACCAGTTAGCGTAGACCTCTGTCTGGCGAATCTCGATCATAATGGCATTGTATCCCAAAGGATACTCGTGTACAAGCAAACAAACAACGCGCTTACATGACCACAACCTGAATGCCTGACGGCCGGGCTTAGTCACTACCACCCGTGTGCTCATTGATACCCGCCTGGGCAACAAAACCTGGTCAACCGTCGGGGCCAGCACCAATATCATCGAAGCCAGCTGGCAGGCACTGACGGACAGTATGGAGTATCTTGTTGATAAAGTGATAGGTGAATTTGCTCGTTTTATACTCTGCGAGGAATAGCTTGAAGTTAATCCCCTGGTTGCGACAGCAGCTTGTTATATTCTGGCTTCTCCACACCTAATGCCCGGTAGTATGTGCCTATATTGGGTCAAAGTTTGGGACACGGCCGTATTCCATCTGGTGGTGTCACTTGCCCTCCCCTGTTTACAATCTACAATAGATGCACAATTCAAATCACCGGATAAGTGGGACATCATCTGGTTACAGGTGTGGGATTGAATAAGAGTCTGGGGCGGTATGAAATTAAGTCAGAGTTAGGTCGGGGCGGCATGGCTACGGTTTACCTGGCGCATGATCCCCGTTTCGGCCGTGATGTGGCGTTGAAGGTGATGAACCAGGCAATGCGAGATGACCCCGCGCTGCGCGGCCGTTTTGAGCGAGAGGCGCGCACGGTGGCCACCCTGGAACATCCGGCGATTGTGCCAGTTTATGATTTTGGCGAAGATGATGCGCAGCTTTATCTGGTGATGCGCTATATGTCGGGCGGCTCGTTGGCGGATCGGATTCAAGCACGGCCGTTTGCCCTGCCCGACCTTTTGCCCATTATGCGCCGGGTGGGGGCGGCCCTGGATCATGCCCATCGCCAGGGAGTGGTGCATCGGGATTTAAAGCCGGGCAACATCCTCTTTGACCAGTATGACAATGCCTTCCTCTCCGATTTTGGCATTGTGAAGCTGGCCCAAGAAGCAACCGACCTGACCGGGAGTGGGGTCATTGGCACACCGGCTTACATGAGCCCAGAACAAATTCATGGCGAAAAACAGTTAGACGGCCGTTCCGACATTTACATGCTGGGCGTTATTTTATTTGAGAGCCTCACCGGCCGTAAACCATTTGAAGCGGAAACACCCGTCAAACAATTGATGGCTCATGTGCTGGAGCCAACCCCCAGCATTTTGACGGTACGGCCAGATTTGCCGCCCGCCTGCGACACAATCATTCAAAAAGCATTGGCCAAAGATCGTACCGATCGTTTTAGCAGCGCATCTGAATTGACAGAGGCATTGACGATTACGCTAACAACTGCCCATCCGCCGGTTGCCCGACCGGTGGGAGTTAGCGAAATGGAGGAGGAGCCAGAGGGCACAGTTACCATTGATATCATCCCGGCGACGGCCGCTTCTGAACGAGAGGCCAGCCCCTTACCACCCGCTCCTGACCTGGTTTCGCCCCCTTTGCCCCGCACAGAACCACCCACTCAGGTGGGCACGGCCGCTTTAACGTTTGAAAAAGCGGCCGTCACACCACCCTCCGTACCGGTTGCCCCACGCCAAAGAGGCCGGGCGTGGCTGGTTGCTGGCTTTTTGCTTGTGCTGCTGTTGGCTATGGCCGGCGGCGCGGCCATTTTGCGTAGCCTGCCCAATGAGCCGCCGCCAACACAGCCGGCCGTTTTCTTGCCAGAGGTGCCCCCTTCACCCACCGTGAATGAGATGCCCGTGGTAGTAACAGAAACGCCAACGAGCACGGCCGCATCCCCCTCGCCAACGGCCGTGCCGGGCTACCCCACACCGGCTATCAGTGAAATCGGCCGTTCGGCCCAAGATGCACCCTTGAACGTTGTCCGCATGGGCAGCGGGGAAAAGGATGTAGTGTTAATTGGTGGTCTGCATGCTGGTTTTGCGCCGGGCAGTGTGCAGTTGGCCGAAGAGATGATCACCTACTTTGGCGAACACCCGGAAGAGATTCCGGCCGGGGTCTCACTTTACATTATTCCGAATGCCAATCCAGACAGCGCGGCCGCGCCGGGCCAACTGCCGGGCCGCCTCAATGGTCATGGTGTAGACCTGAACCGGAATTGGGATTGTCGTTGGACGGCCGATCCCCTGTGGGGCGGAACGCCACAGCCAGGATTAGGTGGTTCGGCGCCCATGTCGGAGCCGGAAGTGCAGGCGTTGGCGGAATTCTTGCAGCGGCCGTCGGTGCAGGCGGTGGTGTTTTGGCAGGGGCGAGCCGCTTTGGGGCTATCATCGCCAGGCGCATGTGATGATGAGTCAGACGTGTCACGGCCGTTAGCCCAGGTGTATGGCCAGGCGGCCGGCTATCGTATTGCCGATTTTGAGGAGCTGGTTAATCAAGAAGTAACCGGAGATGTGACCAACTGGCTGGATGCGCAAGGTATCCCGGCCATCTCCGTCCTCTTGCCCGATTACCGCGTAAGCGATTTTGACCATAACCTGCCCGCCGTCCTGGCCGTTTTGGCGTGGGCCGCATCCGAGGCCGAACCATAGAAAGGAGATTGGAGATTAGAGATTGGAGATTGACCAATCTCCAATCTCCATCCCCTATGGAAACACCACTTTATCGTCGTTGGCAGCCTGAACAAGTTTTATCATTCAATCAGCTTCCCGTTTAGAGGACGGAAATGGGCGTAAAGTGAGGGTGGGGCCAGAAACGGCCGTCAGTTCTCCAGTCAATTCGTAATACTCCCCGGCTAACCAGGGGCCAATCAGATCGCCGTAATGGGGGCTGCCCGGCTGCCCAGACTGCCCTGGCGGATGAATGCCCCAGGCTTGTATGCTCTCGCCCAGTGCCACAATCAACCGTGTGGAGACAGAAATCGCGTTGTTGTGATAGGGCCGATCGGCGCGAATGCCGGTTTGCAAAACAGTGTTTTCATCGCCGCCAATGGGGTATGGCCCCTGGCTAAACAGGCGGCCGAGGCCGGGCACTTCGCCAAACGCATGGGCAAATGTGACCTGATGCAGCCGCCCCCACCGCCAGTTGGCCGGGTCGGGGCCACATGTCTGGCGCAGTTCGGCCGTCGTTTGCGCCAGACACGCATTCAATGTTTCAGCGCGATTTGGCAGCCAGCGGTCAGACCCCTCGCCTGCTATCTGCAACAGGGAGACGAGCCATTGCCCCTGGAAATCATTGACCGGCTGCATCAATGGGTTGGCGCCCAACCCCAGCAATTGTTCTTGAAACGGCCGTGAAAAATACGGCGTCAGCACTGCTTTCCACAAGCGGCGAATGAACACCTCATAGACGGCACCACCCACACTGTCGGCTGCCAGGCGGCCGTCCCACTCTTGCAGCAGGCGTAATGCCAGCACCGCGTCAGGGTGGGTGGGGCTGGTTCCATGTAGCAACTGCACCAGTTCTTGCCCCGGAATAGTGGTCACATCCATCTGCATGGCGCGGCAGTCGGCCAGAGAAACAGCCGGTTGGGCCGTAAGCATCTGCTCGATCCGGCGGGCGCGGTAGCCATTGCGCCACACACCGCCCAGATAATGTGTGTACTCCTGGCTGGCAATACGATGGTTGGCGCTGACAATGAAGCCCTGTGCCGGGTTAAGTGCATGGGGCATTTCGGCAAAGGGGATGACGCCTGCCCAATCATATTCACCCGTCCAGCCGGGAGCAGGGGTCAGGCCATCTCCTTGCGGCCGTAGGGGGGCCTGCCCGGAGACGTAGTAGCCGATATTGCCCTGCCGGTCGGCATAGAGCAGGTTAAGCGAGGGGGAGTGAATATCGGCTACGGCCGTGACAAATTCACCCCAATCCCGTGCCTCGTTTAAGCGGCGGAAGCCATTCAACCCCACATCAGGCTGCAAGGCGGTGGAGCAGTAGGCCACCGGCTGCTCATGGTTGACGAGGACGCCGTTTACCAGCGGGCCGTGATGGGTGATGGTGATTTGCTCCTGGTGTGGCGGCCGTCCCCGTATGGCAATTGTTTCTGTCACAATATCGGCGGCGCGCCACTGCCCCATCCACTCATAAAAGCCGGGATGGTGTGGGTGCGGCCGTTCCAGGAAAAAATCTTCACAATCCACATAAGAGAGGGTAGCGCCCCAGGCGATATGCTGGTTGTACCCCACCAACACATAGGGCAGGCCCGGCTGGGTGAAGCCTGTGACATGCAGCCCGTCCTGGCTGTGCAACTGCATGGTGTACCAGAGAGAGGGGGTGCCCACAGGCAGGTGCATATCATTGCACAAGATGGCGTGCCCGGTGCTGCTGCGCTCTGGGGCAATGACCCAGCCGTTGCTGCCACGCCCCATGCCATCTAAGGCTGCTTTGCCCTGAAACGGATTGGCCCATGCACTAACCAGGCCATCCAGTTTGAGGCTGCCAATTTCAATGCCATGGGGCAGGGTGGCGGGGTTATCTGCCGGATAATGCAGCCCTAAGTTGGCTGCCATTTCCGGGCTGAGGCTTTGGGCCAGTTGGGCCTGCACAAATTCGCCAGATGCGCCAACGGTCAGCGCCCACATTTGCAAACGGCCGTAGGCCACACTATGCAGCGGCTCCCAGGCGGCCGGGCGGTGGCGCAGCAGGCGCAATTCAATGGGCAATGGTGGGCGGGAGGCCAGCCAGCCGTTGACTCCTTGCGTATAGGCAATCAGGTCGGCCTGCACGTCTGGCGGCAGCGTGGCCCATGTTTGGCGTGCCAGCCGGGCAAAACCGAGCGTCCGTGCCAGCCGGTCAGTGGCGATGGTGCGGCCGCCGAATAGTTCCGACAGGGTGCCAGCGGCCGCACGCCGGTTGAGTTCCATTTGCCAGAAGCGTTCCTGGGCGTGAATAAAGCCTTGTGCCCGCAGCAAATCGTGGCGTGTATCTGCCTGAATATGGGGGATGCCCCATTGATCGCGGTGGATGGTGACGGGGTGTTGCAGGGAGGGTAGATAGATGCGGCCGTCTACCTGTGGCAGCCGCCTTTTGTTCCATTGTTGCGTTAAAAATTGCGCCATGATGTTTGAATTGGCGCAAATGATAAGTGATGCGGGAACGAGTGACAAGCGGGGGATGGCGAAGATGAGACGGCCGTGCCCGTTTAGCCTGCGTGTAAGCTGTGTATGATATACGATGGCGGGCTGGATGGCTGCGGCCGTTCGTCGCCCACCTTTACCCACGATACAATAACAAAAGATTTCAAATTGGAGGCAATGATGCGTGTTTTAATTACAGGAGCGGCAGGATTCCTGGGTTCTCACCTGTCTGACAGGTTTATCGCCGAAGGGCATGATGTAATCGGCATGGATAACTTGATAACCGGCAATATGGATAATATCGCCCATTTGATGGGGCATGAGCGGTTTCGTTTTTTGAAGCAGGATGTGAGTAATTACATCTATGTGCCGGGGCCGTTGGATGCGGTGCTGCATTTTGCTTCGCCGGCCAGCCCAAACGATTATCTGGAACATCCCATTCCCACGCTGAAGGTTGGTTCGTTGGGTACGCACAATACGTTGGGGTTGGCCAAGGCGAAGGGGGCCCGTTATTTGCTGGCTTCTACGTCGGAGGTGTATGGTGATCCGCAGGTGAACCCGCAGCCGGAGACGTATTGGGGGCATGTGAACCCCATTGGGCCGCGTGGGGTGTATGATGAGGCCAAACGGTTTGCGGAGGCGATGACGCTGGCTTACCAGCGGTATCATGGGTTGGAAACGCGCATTGTGCGTATTTTTAACACCTATGGGCCACGGATGCGGCTGCACGACGGCCGTGTGGTGCCCAATTTCATCTACCAGGCGCTCACCAACCAGCCCATTACGGTGTATGGCGATGGCAGCCGGACCCGCTCCTTCCAATATTACAGTGATCTGGTTGAGGGTATTTATCGGCTGCTCCATTCGGATGAAAAGCTGCCGGTCAACATTGGCAACCCGGTGGAAATGACGATTTTGCAATTTGCGGAGGCGGTAGCGGAAATTGCTGGCAGTAATTCGGAAATTGTCTTTATTCAGCCTAAAGATGATCGTATTACGGATGATCCGAAGGTGCGCCGCCCGGACATTACCAAAGCGCAGCAGATATTGGGGTGGGCGCCAAAGGTGAATCTGGTGGATGGGTTGAAAGAAACGGTGGCGTATTTTCGAGGTCGGGTTTGAACTTAACTAACGCGGAGACGCGGAGACGCAGAGGAGTAGACGGCCGTTTGGGTTTGGGGTTGCTGGCGGCCGTTATGGGGCTGTTAATGGCCCGGTTGCCATTGGTGTGGGCAGGGGGACTGGTGGGGGGCACGGCCGTTCTGCTGCTCACCGTTATCAACCCGATGGTTGGCCTGTTTGCTGCTTTGTTGGCTGCTCCCTGGGGCGCGCTGGAAAACATCGTTCGCGGCCCTTCTCCACTGGATAGCGGCCAACTGCTGCTGTTATTCACCCTGGCCGTCTGGTTGGGGCGTGGATTGGCTTACCGGCGGATTTTTATTCCCCGCACTTTTCTGAATGTGCCGCTGGCGATTTTCATCTTTGTTTCCGCGCTTTCTCTGCTCAACGCGCCCTCCCTTTCCTTTGGTTTTAGAGAGGTGCTCAAGTGGGTGGAAGTAACGGCCGTAATGCTTCTGGTTGTTGATCTGTCCATGACCCGGCAGCCGTATTCCGTTAACCGGCCGCAGATTAGGGATCACCGATTACGGTTTACATTTTATGTCCTCACCATCCTCCTCCTGGCCGGCCTATCTCAGGCGCTCATCGGCATCTGGCAGTTTGGGTTGCGGGGGGATGGGCCGGAGCATTTTCTGGTACTCGGCCGTTTTTATCGCGCTTATGGCACATTTGAACAGCCCAACCCGTATGCCGGTTTTATGAATCTGACGGCGTTGTTGGCGGCTGGTGCATTTTTAGGGGCGGTGGCGGCCCTTTGGCGGCAAGTGGCAGGTGGCAAGTGGCAGGTGGCAGGTGGCAAGTGGCAGGTGGCAGGTGGCA
>CAZOPF010000131.1:8978-13966 GCA_964581605.1 uncultured Ardenticatenaceae bacterium | reverse complement strand
AATTCATAATTCATAATTCATAATTCATAATTCATAATTCATAATTCATAATTCAAGGAGACCTATGACCATCAAATTCGGCACCGACGGCTGGCGCGCCGTCATTAGTGAAACCTTTACCTTCGCCAATCTACGGCTGGTGGCCCAGGCCATTGCCGACTATATTTTGGAGCAAAACGAGCAAAACCCCAGCATCGTCATTGGCTTTGACACCCGCTTTCTCTCCGACCGCTACGCGGCCGAAGTGGCCCGCGTGATGGCCGCCAACCGCATTGACACCTGGCTGGCCCGCGCCGACACCCCCACCCCGGCCATCAGCTACGCCGTGTGGCACAAGCAGGCCACGGCCGGCGTGATGATCACCGCCAGCCACAACCCACCCCGTTACAACGGCGTCAAGCTCAAAGCCAGTTACGGCGGTTCGGCCAGCCCGGCCGCCCACAAACGAGTCGAGCAACTGCTGGAAAGCGCCCTGGCTGAAGCCCGCGGCCCCAACCTGATGGATTTGCAAGAAGCCATTCGCACCGACCGCGTGAAAAAGTTTGATCCCGCCTGGGCTTATTACGAACATCTCAGCACCCTGGTAGACCTGGACATTATCTCTGGCGGCGAACTGCGGGTGGTAGCCGATGGCATGTACGGAGCGGGGCGCGGGGTGATTGGCGAGGTGTTGGCACGCGGCCGTAGCCACGTCCACAACATCCGCCACGAGATGAACCCCGGCTTTGGCGGCATCCACCCGGAGCCAATAGCCCGCCACCTGGGGCTGCTCATGTCCACCATTCAGGCCGGGCATTGGGATGTGGGGCTGGCGACCGATGGTGATGCTGACCGCATAGGCGCGGTGGATGCACTGGGTAACTTTGTAGACCCGCATCGTATTTTTGCCCTGGTGCTACGTTATTTGCTGGAAAATCGTGGTTGGCGGGGCAAGGTAGTACGCACCGTTTCCACCACGCGCATGATTGACCGCATCGCCGCTCACTATGGGCTGGAACTGGTGGAAACGCCCGTCGGCTTTAACCACATTGCCGATTTGATGATCGCCGCTGGCGCGGACAATGGCGTGGTGATGGGTGGCGAGGAATCGGGTGGCATGAGCATTAAAGGGCATATCCCTGAAGGGGATGGGGTGCTGCTGGGGCTGCTGCTGCTGGAAGTGATGGCGGCCGCCCGAATGCCCCTGCACAAACTGGTGGAAGAGCTGCTGTCTCAATACGGCCCGGCGCAATATGCCCGCACGGATATGAAATTGGCACGGCCGGTTGAGAAGAAGCAAATGGTCGCTTTTCTGCTCAATGTTGCCCCAGGCGAGATTGCCGGGGTGGCCGTGGAAGATGTGCAGACAGTGGATGGGGTGAAGTATTATTTGAGTGATGGGAGCTGGTTGTTGATACGGCCGTCTGGTACCGAACCTGTCCTCCGTGTCTATGCCGAAGCGCCAGACGACGGCCGTGTCAAAGCCTTGCTCAATTTCGGCGAAGAAATGGCCCACAAAGCATAACCGGAGAATCTTATAAAAGCCCTTCTCATTGGTCTGGCTGTCTTGATGGTTGCTCTGACCGCCTGTACCCAAACGAAGACAGCCGCGCCCATACACGCTGAACCCTGGCAGGTGGTGGGTGTATATGACGAACGTCATTCCATTATGACGGCCGGGTTTTGGGATGAACAAACGGCCGTAACCGGCGGCGTTATGGGGGAGATGGCCTATTCCGCTGATGGGGCAGAAACATAGCTGGAAACAGACAGTGCGGCCGATTGCCGTTATGGCATTGAAATCATCAACCCCAAAGTCATCTACACCTGCGGTGGGGCAACGCATGTACGCAAATCGGTAGATGGCGGCCAAACATGGGTTTCTGAGCCTATCCCAATGCCGGCCGGCCCTGTTTATCTTGCACGCCAAAGGAGTTTCTTAACAGTCATCACCGAAGCCAATCAGTTGACCTTACTAAAGTACGTGCCGAATGGCTGAACCATACCTGCCTGATGCCTGCCTGTAGGACTTATTTCAGGTTGAGGGGGTACTATCCCCCGGTTAACATTACCCCAACGATTAATGACCAATCTGAAGTAAAACAAGGGTAGAGTATATGTCCGGTAGGAATGGGTCTGGGCCACGCAACGGCCGTGTCTTTGTTTCTTATTCGCGTAAAGATAAAGAATTTGTCCGCCAACTGCATGAAGGACTGGTTAGCAGCCAGATTGAAACCTGGGTAGATTGGGAAGGCATTCCCCTCAGCGCCGACTGGTGGGCAGAAATTAAGGGGGCTATTGAAGGGGCCGACGCCGTCCTTTTTGTCATCAGCCCCGATTCGCTCAATTCCAAAGTGTGCGGCGATGAACTGGCAACGGCCGTTGCCAACAACAAACGCCTCATCCCCATCCTGTTCCGCGATCCCCAAAAAGGGGACCCCATGCACGAAAAAATCGCCGCCACCAACTGGGTCTACATGCGGCCGCAGGACGATTATGCCGCCACTCTGCCCCAACTGATTGAGACCATCAACACCGACCTGGACTGGGTGCAAATGCACACCCGCCTCATTCGCCGGGCGGTGGAATGGGACGCCAACGGCCGGGGCCACAGCTACACCATGCGCGGTGAAGATTTGCAAAAAGCGGAACATTGGCTGGCTGAAGCGGCCGGGAAAGAGCCGGCCGCCACTCCCTTGCAGGTGGAATACATCCAGGCCGGGCGGCAAGATGCGGCCCGCAGGCAGCGCATCATCCTCACGGCCGTCTCCTCCGCTTTGGTCGTCACCGTGTTGTTGGCAGTGGTGGCTGTGCTGCAATACTTCCAGGCCAATGAAAATTACCGCCGCGCCTTCGCTCACGAGCTAACCGGCGAAGCGTTGGCCGAACAGTATGAATTTCCACAACGCGCCCTCTTGTTGGGCATTGAAGCAGTCAACATCTTTGCCGATGAGCCAGACCAGTTGGCTGAGGATGCGCTGCGTCGCATTCTGGCGGCCACTGGCGGCGTAGTCTCTCGGGCCCACGGAGCCAACATCAATACGCTGGCCCTCAGCCCTGACGATCACTGGTTGATCACCGGCGATGGGGATGGGCAGGTTTATTTATGGGACATGACCGCACCCCGCCCGGCGGAAACAGGCGTGTTGCTGCCCGGCCATACGGCTGCCATCAAAAAAGTGGCTTTTAGCTCAGACGGCCGTTGGGCGGCCACCGCCAGCGGGGATGGTTCAGTGCGGTTGTGGGATATGACAGCACCCAATCCGGCCGCGCTACCCATTGTGTTGAATGGGCATAGCAGCGGGGTGCGCAACATTGATTTTTCGGATGACGGCCGCATTCTGGCTTCGGCTGGCGCTGATAACCTGATTTTGTTGTGGGATTTGGCCGCTGCTGATCCCACCCGGCCGTTGGGCCGGTTGGTGGGGCACAATGGGTCTGTGGAATTTTTGGATATCAGCCCAGACGGCCGTGCCCTGGTCAGCGGCGACATCCTGGGCGAAGTGCGGCTGTGGGATCTGACGGCCGCCGATTATCCGGCACTCCTGGCCGATGTGCAGACCCATCAGGCTGAAATTTCTGATGTGGGTTTTAGCCCGGACGGCCGTTTTTTTGCCACCTCTGATGTAGTGGGTGATGTCAATTTATGGCCGACGGCCGCCCCCTTCGCGCCCCATCCGCTGCCCCACCACGAAGAATACGTCAACAACCTTGATTTCAGCCCGGACGGCCACTGGCTGGTTTCTGCCAGTGATGACAATACAGCGATTATGTGGGACCTCACAGCGGCCGATCCCGCTGCTGCTCCTATTATTTTTGACGATCATGAAGATCAGGTATGGTATGCCGTGTTTAGCGCGGACGGCCGTACCCTGGCCACTGCCAGCCGGGATCGATTGGTGCGGTTGTGGGATGTGACTTCTGATGAACCGAATGTTGACCCCATCTTCCTGAGCGGGCATGACGCGCCCGTGTACCGCCTGGCGATCAGCCATCAGGGCGATTGGCTGCTCAGTACCGGCGGCGACCAGACGGTGCGTTTCTGGCAGTTGGCTGATTTGCAGCAGACGGCCGGGGTGCATACGTTCCATGCCCATCGTGACGAAATTTTGAGCACGGCCGTCAGCCCAGATGAGCAATGGCTGGCAACGGCCGCTAAAGACCAGATGATCTACCTCTGGCCCTTGGCGGCGCCAGGGGCGCGGCCGCTGCCATTAACCGGGCACACAGGGCCGGTGCAGACCATTGCCATGAGCAGCGACGGCCGTTGGCTGGTGAGTGGCGGCGCCGACCGCACCGTTCGCCTTTACAATCTGGCCGACCTGACGAACAGGGATGGTGTATTGCTTGGTCAATTCGACAGCCCGGTGAATACACATGGTGTAGCGATCAGTCCAGACGGCCGTTGGGCCATTGCCTCCGATGAGGGTGGAAACCTGCACCAATGGGACCTGGCTGCACCCGATCCGGTGGCGACGATGCGCACCATTCCCGCCCATGCCGACAAGGTGACAATGATTGCATTCAGCCCGGACGGCCAAACCCTGGCTTCGGCCAGTCGTGATGAAACCCTCCGCCTATGGGACATCTCAGATGCCGGGCTGATAGACGTGCCAGTTACCTTAACAGGACATACCGGCAGTGTGTGGGTGCTGGCTTTTAGCCCGGATGGGCAGCATGTGGCATCCGGCAGTTCCGATACGCATGTGAATGTCTGGGATGTAGCTCAACCGGGCACCCCACCCTTAACGCTATCCGGGCATACCGGTGAGATATTGGCCCTGGCATACAGCCCCGACGGCCGTACCCTGGTCAGCGGTGGCGGCGATGGCCTGGCGCGGGTTTGGGATATGGCGGCGGCTGATCCAGCTACCACTTTTTATGAAATCGAAGGGCATGACGGCGAGATAACATCGCTGGCATTTAGTGGCGACGGCCGTTGGCTGGCTACTGGCAGCAGCGATTATGATGCCCGCTTGTGGCAGATGGGCGGCGAGCAGCCGGGCGGC
>CAZOPF010000131.1:2633-8878 GCA_964581605.1 uncultured Ardenticatenaceae bacterium | reverse complement strand
CAGCAGCGATTATGATGCCCGCTTGTGGCAGATGGGCGGCGAGCAGCCGGGCGGCGAGCAGCCGGGCGGCTATTCAATGGTATTGCCCGGCCACAACGGGCCGCTTGTCACATTGCAATTCCTGTCCGATAATCAACGCATTGTCACGGCTGGGCAGGATGGCGACGCCAAATTGTGGATGCCCCTGCCGCTGACCGAGGTGGTTGCACGTGCCTGTGCCGTGGCGGGTCGGAACCTGACGGCCGACGAATGGCACGTCTTTTTTGGCAAAGGAGAACCGCAGCCAACCTGTGATCTGGAATAAGTTGTAAGGCGATTTGACAAAGGGTGTGTTGCATTTGCTGGGGGATTTTATGGGGCGGATCGGGCAGATAGGCGGCCCAAAAACGGCGCAGATTTTTGCCCAGACGGGGGCATGAAGGTGTTGATGATAGCTGTTGTCGCATTCTCTTTTATGGCGTTATTGGCGTAATTACCGGCGCACCTGGCGCATTCATTGGTAACAGTCTGGCGAAACCGGCAGCGTAATCCTCAAAGGAGTTTTCATAAGCGTACCGCGCACGAAAAATCCGCTATTTTCAGGAGAGATGATATGTTTGATGAACAGGCAGTTATCGTTTTGTCCCAGCCAGTTATTGTCCGGTTAACCACCATCCGCCCAGACGGGTATCCGCACACTATTCCCGTCTGGTTCATGCTGGATGGGGAGGAAATAATGCTGTTTTCCAGCCGGGATAACCGCAAAGTGAAAAACGCACTGGCAAACCCCAAAGGCAACATTGCCATTGGCGGCGACCCGGTAGGCAGCCCCTGTTATCTGGTTGATGGTGACCTGACGGTAGAAGATGACCCTGACCATCACCTGGCTGCCCGCATCATCCACCACTACGAATCGCCGGAAAAGGCGCAGCAGTACCTGCAAGAGTGGCAAGAGGCGGATTTTGTGGTGCTGCGGCTCAAGCCGAAGCGCGTGGTAAAGGTATCATGAGTAAGTTTCGCATTTTGTGTCTGGATGGGGGTGGGATACGGGGGTTGTACACGGCCGTGCTGCTCACACGCATTCAAACGGCCGTGCCCACCTTCCTGGATGACATTCACCTCTACGCCGGTACTTCCACTGGTGGTATCATCGCTTTGGGGTTGGCCGCCGGGCGCTCACCGGCCGAAGGCGTCGCCCTTTATCAGCAATGGGGGCCGCGTATCTTTTCCCGTTCCTTGTTTTGGAAATTGCGCACCTTGTGGGGACTGATTGGCGCTAAATATAATAACCAGGAGTTGCACGAAGCGGTGACTGGCGAGTTGGGCACATTAACGATGAGTGACCTGGCGCAGCAAGGCAAATATGTCCTTATTTCCAGCTTTGACTTACAGCGTGAGCATGGTGGCTATGGCTGCTGGCAGCCCAAATTCTTCCACAACTTTCCCGGACCCACGGGCGATCCCGTTGTGCGGCTGGCCGATGTTGCCATGTATACCAGTGCTGCGCCTACCTATTTCCCGTCGTATCAGGGGTACGTAGATGGTGGGGTGGCGGCCAACAGCCCGACGATGGTGGCGTTAGCGCAGGCGCTTGATCCGGCTACCGGCGGACAGCAGTTAGGCGATATTCGTTTACTATCTTTCGGCACCGGTCTGTCCCCGCAAGCGATAGAGGGCGAGCGAAACAATTGGGGGCTGCTGCAATGGGCCAGCCCGGCCATTCCCATCATGCTGGAGGGTTCAATGGACGCGCAGAATTATGAATGTAGCCGTATCTTGGGGGCCGAACAGTATCATCGCCTGAATCAGCCGCTGCCGGAACCGATAGAATTGGATGATGTGGGGAGTATGGATAAATTGATTGCTTATGCCAATGCTGTGGATATTGGCCCGACGGTGGCCTGGGTGGAGCAGTTCTTTTTGTAGGGGAACCTTGAGTAGACATCCGATTTTTGGGGAAAATCGGATGTTTTTAAGCGGATCAGGCGGAGATTTTGCTTTTGGTCAGGGAGTCAATTTGCACAAAAAGGTCAGGAAAGTTGATTGGTTTGCTGATATAGCCATCGCAGCCTGTTTGTTGGAATCGTTCGCGCACGGCCGTATAAGATTGGGCCGTTAAGGCTAAAACGGGGATGTTGGCGGTTGTGGGGGAACTCTTTAACTGCTCGGTGGCCTGCCAGCCATCCAGCACCGGCAGCCGTAAATCCATGATGATCAGGTCGGGTTGTTCGTCACTGGCGAGCGTAACCCCATCACGGCCGTTAGCGGCGACCAATACCTGATGCTGTTGATCCTGCAAATAAAACAGCATCAGATGTTGGATGATTAAATCATCTTCAACCAGGAGAATTTTTGCCATATTTTCACCAGTGTCGGTCAGGGGTTATCAAAAAATCCGCATGAGAACATATGCGTTTACAACGATTTGGCAAATAGGAAAAATATCCTATGACCCCTGGAATGTGGCCGGTGGCAAGTAGGTATCTATCTACGACTGACCACTTACCCCTTGTCACCACCCCCAAAGTGGTTAAACTGACGGCCGTGATGAAACGTCTGACCTGTTGCTGGTTTTTATGGCTGCTGCTGGTGGGGTGTGGGGAAACGGCCGTCCTGCCCACCCGTGTCTCCGTCGCTTCTTTGCCCGAGTCTTTCATTGTGCTGCCTGCCACCAACACGCCGCTGCCAGGAGGTACGGCCGTGCCCATTCTGCCCACCTTCACCCCTCCACCAGAGCAAACAAGCACACCAACACTTGAACCTACTATTGCCGGCACACTGCTCCCGACCGCCACGCCCAACCCCTACAAAGATCTCACGATTGATGCCCTTACTGCCCGTTCTTACGGTGGTGGTCTGCTGCAAATTGAAGAGACGTTGGAGGAAACGGACACCTTTACCCGCTACCTCATCACCTATCCCAGTGATGGACTAACCATTTATGGCTTTATGAATGTGCCCAACGAGGGGGACAAATTCCCGGTAGCTCTGGTGCTGCATGGCTACATTGAGCCGAACGAGTATGACACACTGGCCTATACCACCCGCTACGCGGATGCCCTGGCGGAAGCGGGCTACTTTGTCATTCATCCCAACTTCCGCAACTACCCGCCATCTGATAGTGGGCCAGATGCTTTCCGCACCGGCTACGCCATTGATGTGCTGAACCTCATTGCCATCTTGCGTGAGCAAAGCCAGGACGCGGTGGGTGTGCTGCGCCGCGCCGACGCTGATCATATCCACCTGTGGGGGCACAGCATGGGGGGCGGCATTGCCCTGCGGGTGATCACCGTGAACAATGAGCCATATATTCGGGCGGCCGTCCTCTATGGCTCCATGAGTGGTGATGAGCAGCAAAATTATGAGCGCATCAACTATTGGTCGTTCGGCCGGCGGGGAGATTTTGAGCTGGCAGCCTCGCCGGAGATGATGGAACTTATCTCGCCCATCAATTACCTCAATCGCGTGACGGCGCCCCTTGCTGTGCATCACAGTGTGGCCGATGACACCGTGCCGGTAGCCTGGTCACAGGGATTGTGTGATTTACTGGAAGCCAGTGGGCACGAACATGAATGTTATTTTTACGAAGCACAGCCCCACACCTTTCATGGTTATGCGGATGATCTATTTATGGAGCGGGTTATCCTCTTTTTCCGCAGCCATTAGTGGGCGGTTATCGGTAATCGGTGGCGTAATCGCCTCAGCGGCCTACTCCTCATCACTTCATCATTGCATCTTCGCCAGGGCTTCCTGCACGGCCGTAAACGTGGGATTCCAGTGAATGGCCTGCTCAAAATCCAGCCGGGCCTGGTTGGGGTTGCCCTGCGCCAGATAAGCCAGACCGCGATAGTAGTACGCCTCTTCCTGCCCGCCGCCGCTGGAAAGGGTGGCGTTTGCCAGCGTCAACACGTCATCCGTGCGCCCCACGGCCAGATACGCTTCATACGGCTGGAACTGGTACCACAACATGCGCCAGGGCAGGCCAATGGTGCGTGCCTGGTCAAAGGCCGCGGCCGCGTTGGCAAAGTAGCTCTGCTCACCCGTCAAGTCTCCCCATTCGGCCAGGCTGGTGCCCAGGTTAAACCAGGCATACGGATTGGTTGGGTCGGCAACTGTTTCCGCCTGCGCCTTTTCGGCCGCTTGCTGCCACATGGTCATCGGGTTAGTGAGTGTGGGGGGGAGCAAGGCCAGCACCGCCTCTGCTTCTGCGGGCGGGTAGACGACGTAAAAGACGTTGTTGAAGTGCTGCCAGTAGTGGCTGATGTAATCGTAGCTTTCGCGCTGGCCGCTGCTGTCCCAGGGGCCGAGGAAGGTGTCCAGGCTGGTGAATTCTTGGGCGGTGTCATCATAGCCGATGAGCGTCAGGTAGTGCCCCATCCAGCCCTGCCAGTCGTTGGGTTCGTACCCTTTTTCAATGACCACCGGGTAGCCAGCCGCCAGCAGCCGTTTGAGCGTATCCAGGTCACCGCCGCTAAACACACTGGCTTGCAGCGGCGTCTGTTCATTCACGTAGGCCGCCAGTTCCCAGGGGGTGACGTTGCGGTCTTCGTCCTGCGGCCGTATCTGGGCGGCCACATCCAATTGCTCTACCACATGGCCATAATGGGCCAGATTCATCGTCAGATTGGCCGGGCCGCAGTTGTTGAACTTTTGGGGGATGACGGTGAGGCCGGTGATGAGGTGTTCAGGTGGGTAGGTGCTTAGGTGTTCAAGTGTGGGGGTGATTTGGTATTCAGGTGTGGGTGTAATTGGTAAATGGTTATCGGCAATCGGTGAGGCGGTTTCAGATGTTTGAATGCTGGCATGGGGGGCAACGGCCGTGAACGTGGCCGGTATTGTGGGCGTGGGTGATGGGGGCACAGCAGGCAGTGCCAGCGTGGGGATCAGGATAACCGATTGCGGGGTGAAGGCCGGAGCGGGCAGGGCGGTGGGGAGTGACGTGCTGGCGGCGCGGATCACTGGTTCTGGCAAATACAGCCGCACCTGCGCTGGCAATGCGGCGACCACACGGGGAAACGCTATCCAGCCGAGCACGGCCGTGACCACCACAAAACCCAGCACCAAAATTGCCACCACACATCCTTTACGCATGTCGCCCATTATAACCATTTGTTGGATGCAATCGTTTTTGCCGGGGATTTGTGTTTGATGGGGGCACGGCCGTTGGCACATCACCCACCACGCTGTTGCGTATGACATTGCCGCCGAGCAAGCGGCCGTTGCCGAAATCCAACCGCCGGGTTGGGAAGCGATGGCGAAAAGTTTGTGGGGACGGCCGTGATACCTATAACCCCAATCCCCAGGTGTATTCCAGATTGCCAAAACCCTGGCCCATCGTTTCCCGGTTGATGGTGCGGCCCTGAATGCGCCCCTCCACATTTTCCATGCGGAAGGGGTACTCGTTGTAATTCCAATGGCTGCGGCGGCTCCCGATGGAGCGTTCCAGGAAGAAGCCGGTGCGGGCAGTGGGCACGGCCGTGAACTGCAAAAAATCCCCCTCTTTATTCCGGGCGCTTACTTCAAAATGGGGGTGTTCTGCCCGACCCAAGACGGGCGTTACCTGTGTCTGGTGGGTCAGCCAGATACGCGGCGAGGCCCCGGCCCAATCCCAAAATGATTTGGGAGCAATAGAGATGGTCGCCTGCTCCTGGCGATTGCCATAAAAGTGGTATCCTCGCCGGAACAAATTGTGCCCCACATAAGGAACATACGAGGAGAAAATGGAGCCATCTGGGAAGATGGCCCAGAGCCATTTCCAGGGAAAAGCGGGCACATTCAGGCAGACGCGCTGGAAGTAGCCATACCCCTGCAATGTTTCCCGGCCTGTGCCGGGCAGATCGAATTCACCCTGAAAGTGGATACGTCGCCAGGCAACCATGTGTGTGCCGCCCAGAAAACTGTTGATATTGACGGCTTCGTGGGGGGCATTGTCCAGGCAATTCAAATCGCCCCAGGCGGTGAATTGGGCACGGCCGTGAAGGCCCTCAATATGCGACTCCAGGGCCAACGGCCGTGCCTCTGAGGCACAAATGGTATATTCCTGGCCAGACTGTCCGTTCTGGCAACTGATAATACGGTCAGAAAGAGAAAGATGGGCTACGGCCGTTGTGGAGAGGATCTCTTCGTGCATGGTGCGGCCATCGAAATACCAGCCAACGGCCACTGCCGGGAAGCAATCTACGCCTTCTTTCACTGGGCGATGCAGGTCAAGCCCGGCGAACTCCAGGTTACTAATCTGAACCGGCCTGCCCGCATTCACGCGGGTG
>CAZOPF010000131.1:0-2533 GCA_964581605.1 uncultured Ardenticatenaceae bacterium | reverse complement strand
CCCGGCGAACTCCAGGTTACTAATCTGAACCGGCCTGCCCGCATTCACGCGGGTGGCAATGGAAAACATCATCTGGCGCGGGCCATACCCCTCTGCATCCTGCGGGCACAGCAAAAAATACCACCAGGTAGACGACGTGCGTTTCTGCCACGTTGGCCGCTGTGTCCAGATAAGGTCATACACTCGTTGGTGTTCGAGAATGTTTTTGTAGGCAGAGGGGATAAGAGGCATAGGGAGATTGATTGAAATTGGAGATTGGAGATTAACAGATGACCACATCTCTCATCTCTGGTCTCCAATCTCATTCATTCAAAACCAGCGATTGGCAAACCGTTGTTCCGTCCAGGGGTCGGCTTCGTTGTGATACCCGGCATTTTCCCAAAAACCGGGCTGATCATCGGCGCGGAATTCCAGGCCGCGCAGCCATTTGCCCCCTTTCCAGAAATAGGCCGTTTGTTTCTCGCTGCGGTTAGCAAAGCTGCCAATGACACCACGCAACGGCCACCCATGTTCTAACTCCAATGGTTTGCTATCGTAATGGGTAGCCAGCAAGAAGTTATCAGATGTTATCAATTCAAGGGGCGTATTGGTGGTGTAGCCGTATTCGCAATGCTGAATCACGTAGCGGGCGGTGGGTAAGGGCTTGATAAAACCCTGATCAATGAGCGTTTTTAGCGATACGCCTTCCCAGAGGGTGTCAAACTTTGACCAGCGCGTGACACAATGGATGTCCAGCGTCACCTGGGTACGCGGCAGCTGGTTGAACTGTTCCCAATTCCATGTAACGGCTTGTTCTACTGCGCCAAACAGCTTCAAATCCCAGGTAGCCAGATCCGTACGCGGCACCGGGCCATAGTGCAGCACAGGGAATTTTTGGGTAAGCGATTGGCCGGGTGGCAGGCGCATTTGCCCTTTTACAGCTTCTTCTTGTTCGCGGCGGCCTAATACTCGGTTGAACATGAGGGGGTCTCCTTGTAGATTGTGGCTGGTGGCTGGTAATTTTTACCGGCCACCCGCCACTAGCCAGTTTTAAGAGCATATGTTACGCTGATTTTCTTACGGGGCAATTACCCGGAGATGACGAAAGTATGAGCGGTTTCAAACGAGCCGCCAATACATGTTGTTGTTGTCGCGGGCCATGAGCTGCTCTTCGACCATGTAGCGGCGTAGTGAGGCACAGTCGGGATGATGGGCACGTAGTCGCTCGTTTAGCTCTAATTCGTGGTAGCGTCGATCTGTTTCAAATTGGGTGCAGAGCCATTGCAAGATGACGAGCCGTTTTTTGCGTTTGGCGGGGATGTCTTTGAGACGGCCGTCTACCACATAATAGCGCAATACCTTATCCTCCCATGCTTCGCCGGCTTCTTCGGCGGCCAGGGTGGACAGGTTGCTTTGGGAGAAAATGTCCCGGTTCAGGTTTTCCAGAAATTGCGTATTGAGCCAGTAGACCCGGTTGTTGCCTTCCACCCGCACGTCAATCAAACCTAACTCTTTCATTGCTGCCAGATGATGGGAAACGGTTGGTTCACGCAGTTCCAGCAGGGCGGCCAGTTCGCCGACGGTGCGCTCATCATTTGCCAGCAGCCCCAAAATTTTCAGGCGGCTTTCATTGCCCAATACTTTGAAAAATTGGAGTAAGGTGTTGAAATGTTGTTGTTCGGTCATGTTTTCCTTTGGAAAGAGATGGGAGAGGCTTTAGTCCCCACTCTTTAATCTTGACTAAAATGTTCTGCCAACGGCCGCCAATACTGCCGCCCCGTTTGCCGCAGAAAGTGATGATCGGCCAGAATCCGCCGTAGCATGAGCGGTTGGTCGCAGTATTGTTGTACCAGATCGGTCACTTCGGTTTCGGTGTAGCGCCGTTCAGGTTCAAACTTTTCCGCCATCCACCGCAAGATGACAGCCTGTTCTTCTGGTTGGCGTGGAATGGCTTGCAAACGGCCGTTTATGACATATTCGCGCCGCACACGTGCCTCCAGATCTTCCGGTATCACATTTCCCTCGATGATGTTCTGTAGAACATGCAGGCCGCTAGCGGTGAAATAAAAGGTTGGTGGTTGTACCTCTTTTTGTTGGGCTACCAGCCCGGCCGTTTGTAAGGCACGCAGATGGTGGGTTACGGCCGTTTCCTTCAAGCGCAATGTTACCGCCAGTTCAGGAATGGTATACGGCCGTTCCGCCAGCAAACCCAAAATACGCAGCCGCTCCGGTTGGCCGGTCGCTTTGAAAAAAGTTAACAACGCTTCCTTTTGCTCTTTATGGTTCATCTCGTCTACCTATTTAGAAAATCATCTAAATAGAAGAATATCGAAATTCGGTCGTAATGTCAACATCTGCTAACAGCCAGGGGAGGGTGTGATAAAATCGGCGTGTCATGGCACCCTGGCAACTCATCTGGTATCTTGGCATGTTCGGGCTGTTACTGTGGTTGGGTAGTTACTTCATTGTCCGCAATCCAGGCCGTGGGCTGTTGTAGCTGACCGCCTGGCATTGACATTGCTGGCGGGTGTGGTGGCACTTGGTTTGCTAAACC
>CAZOPF010000130.1:0-14016 GCA_964581605.1 uncultured Ardenticatenaceae bacterium | reverse complement strand
CGCATTGGCGAACGGGTGCAGTTGGCTCAGATCAGTCAAAGTTATGTGCCGGATGTGATGTTGCTGCGCACCATACATGAGCAAACGGCTACTTATGCGCCAACTGAATCCCTTTTAGCCGATGAACCACAACTCCTCACCCTCCTCAATGAAGCCTATCACGAACCGTATATCGAGATTGTGGCGCGGGATAGGGGTGAGGTGGTGACGCTGATTGAACTGCTCAGTCCGGCAAATAAAATTGGCGACGGCCGTGCCCAATACATCCAAAAACAGGCTGACCTGCTGGCTACGGAGGTCAATCTGGTAGAAATTGATCTGCTCGGTTACGGGCAAGGTACGGTGCTGGCTCGTAACGCCATCATCACCGAGCCAGTTGATTGGCGGTATCTGATCAATATCAGCCGCGCTGAACGGCGCAGTGCCTTAGAATTGTATGCCATTCCCCTGCACCAGAAGTTACCTAATTGTCGCATCCCCTTACGGCCGCCGGATGCGGATGTGGTGTTGGCGTTAACGGCCGTTTTCAACCGCACGTATGACATTGGCAGTTACGACCTGCTGATTGACTATAACCAACCGCCCGATACACCCCTACGCGACTTTGAGACGGCCTGGGTAGATACCTTGCTGCAAGCAAACGGGCTTCGTCCGCCAGCAGCATAGCCCCACCATCTTCCCATAACCTTCGATAGATAACTTGAGCGGCCAGCACTAACTGGCTATTTTTGTAGCCCTCGCTATTCCAGATTGCGCAATGTAACCGGGTCTTGTTGGGGATTACATATGCCACACCACACAGCCCCGGCCACTACCATAGCCTTATAAGTTCCCGCTGTTGTGCGGTAGGTGTGTATGATGTAAGGTTTTTCTTGAGCGTGGGCTTTGCATACAGCCCGGCCGCAAAACTTACAATTTGCGTGTGACGGCCGTTCACAGTGCCAGCATTCCATCCTATTTTCCCCTTCGTACCATAGTAGTCAGCGCCAGCCACCAGCCACCATTTTCACAGGTGACTCATCTTATTCAATAAACATCAAATCCTTATTGGCAAACAAATCGGCGGCCAACATAAACAAAATGGTGGCATATAGCAGCAAAATAGCCGGGGCCAACGCCTGCATTGGCGAAAAATAACCGCTGACTGTTGCTTCAGCCAGTGCCCGAAACGGCCAAAAAACCAGCCCAAACAACCGCCCAACCGCACTAACATCATTACTGTTCAAGGTGATAATATAGTTTGTCAGGGCATCATTCATGCCCGTCCAGCCCTGGCTCGCGGCGACCTGGTTCAATTGGTTAATCATGCTACGAACAGTCATGTTATGAATGCCCTGAGCAAACAAAAAGATTGCCAATATCCCAAACAGGTAGACACGTGACCAGCCTTTTGCTACCAGATCCGCCGCGTGCAAGGCTAACATCTCGGCCAAAATGAGTAATGACAACCATACCGGAGGAATTTCGACGAGTTGCTGCCATGTTAATGGGGGGCCGTTGACCAAAGCCAATAAAGCCAATAGTAATTGCAGGATTAAAGTTGTGATCAGTGCGCTGCCAAATACGGCCGTCATATACTCCACTCTACCTGGCAGCCGCACCACCCAGGGATACAGGTTGGCATGGTTCGCCCGCGAGGCTATCATCAACGCCACCAAAAATCCCATACCTGCCCCAAACACACCTATCACCAGCACATAATAGGCTGAATCTGGTGTTTGCTGGCGTGGGTTAAAAAACACCAACCAGAAGACCAGCGTTGCCAAAACCAGCCCCACACCTGAAAAAGAACGGAGCAGCGATGTGGTAAAATATCCAGTCAGTGCCCAGATCCGCCCTATCACTGCACAGCCTCCGCATAGATTTCGGCCAATGTCACATGTTTTTGTTCCACATGCAGTACGTCATAACCAGCACGTAGCACCATTGCCAGAATATCTCGCCGGAGCCGCATAGCCGCATCGCGTAAATAAATATGGTTTGCCTCAACCTGGATACCCGGATGCAAAGCATGTAGTTCGGCCAACAGCAGCGGGCTGGTAATCGGCCGTTCCGTTTCAATGAGAGCATGCGGCCGCATCGTTAAAGCATCTACCATGCGGCTCTGGTAATGAATCTGACCGCGATTGAGGATAATCAAGCGAGTACAGACCTGGGTTACTTCTTGTAATTGATGAGAACTGAGCAGAATCGTTTTTCCGGCCGCGTGTAATTCCTGAATACGCTGGTGCATCTCTTCCTGCCCGGATGGGTCCAGGCCATTTGACGGTTCATCCAATAACAGCAGCGGTGGATCGCCAATGAGTGCCTGCGCCAGTCCAATACGCTGCCGCATCCCTTTGGAACACGTGCCAATCTTTTTATTAGCGGCCGTTAGCAAATCCACCCTGGCTAACGCTTCCGTCACCACACGCTCAATTTGCGAACCCGGCACAGAACTTAACTCCGCCACCACCTTGAGATATTGGTTCACCCGCATCTGGTTAGGAAACAATAACCGGTCACTCTTGTATCCAATGGCCGGCCACTCACCTGAAAGCGGATAAAGCTGGCCTTTGTCAGCCTGCAAAATGCCGGCGATCAACTTAAATAACGTTGTCTTGCCTGCCCCATTTGGCCCTAACAACCCCACCACTTCGCCTTTAGGAATGGTAAAAGAAACATTATCAATTGCCTTAAACTGATAGAATTGTTTGGTCACATTTTGAACAGCTATCACGTTCAGATCTCATTTCTCTCAATTGATTTTACGGACGGGAAGTTTACCACAGCCGGTGCGGTGGGCAATGGAATAAAAAAGGTGCGACGCACTTCTGAAGTGCGTCGCACCCGTCCAAACATATAGATCCTTACCGGCGTTGGTCAGGGAAGTTCTACCGTAACGCTAATGGTCTGGCCGTTGCGCGTGGGCAGATCAAACGGGTCGCTAATAGCCACCTGTTTGCCGTCCTCACTGGCATATACCAGCCAGCGGAATGGCCCCTGCCCGTAGTGGGCGGGGGATACACGTATTGGTGTGGACATTATGGTATTGCCGCCACCCCTGCCCGTAGTGGGCGGGGGATACACCCACCAGGTTTTCCGGTCCGCCTGCCCTTCATCCAGATGGCCGCGCCAGCCAACCGCATCGTACCAGTTGCCATGTTCATTTTGCCACTGCACCACCGTCCATGTGCCGGGCATTGGTTCTGAGGTGTGCAGGTGAATGGCTGCACCATGCGTGGGCGTGGCAGGCACGGCCGTTGGCGGCGGTGCTGTTGGCGTGGCGGTGGGGTCATCAGGGCGCGGCGGCAGGCCACCACCAGCCACGCTGCCCTGCCCCCCGCCAAGCAGAATAAAAAGTGCGGTCAATGTCAAAGCTATGATAAAAGCGGCTAATAATCGTCGGCTGCGTGTGTGCAGCATGTTATTACTCCAAAATTCTCGTAATCCATACTTCGTGATGCGTGATACGTGAAGTTTTTCTGGTCACATATCACACATCACGGCTTTATTGGGCTATCGTCCCGCTGATATTATTATACGCGCCGCCACTACTTTCGTGGCTTTCCAGCATATTACCGTAAGTGGTGGCGGCGTTGGTGGAGTCTACCTGGGCGTAAACGGGAGTGCCGATGGGCAGGGGCCGGTGAAGTCGCTGAGTTCGGGCCGGTAGTGAGCGCCGTTGATGGTGAGGGTGAGCGATTGGCCCGGATTCAAGGTGATAGTGCTGACGCCCCAGACGAGGCCTTGATCGGCGACCAACTGCCAGGTCTGGTTGACCATCGTGGGCACAGGGTCGGGATCAATGTATACGTCTACCCAAAAGTCATTGGTCACGGCCGTGTTCCCCTGATTGGTTATCACCACTTCGATATTGCTGCCAACGGCCGTCAGGCTGCTGACGACCAGGTCTGGCCCGGCGGCCGCCCCCCTGTTGTTCATAATGATCGGCAGGAAGATGGTGCTGCCGCTCACGGTCATAACCACCTGATCGCTGCTCACGCCGGTATCATCGTCGGTGACGGTGAGGGTGGCGGTGTAGACGCCGGAGTCGGTGTAGGTGTGCTCCGGTGTTAACGTGCCCGAAGCAGTATTGCCATCGCCAAAGTCCCACTCAATGGTATGGGTCTCTTCAATGCCGATGTCGCTGAAGCTGCCGTTGAAGGTCACGGCCGTACCCGTATTCACTGCCATATCCGTGCCCGCATCCACCACCGGGGCCACGTTGTAGATGGTGAGGTTGGTCATGTGGACGGCCGTGCCGCCATTATCATCCACCAACGTCAACGTGACCGTATACACGTCAGTTGGCGTGGCTGTCGGGTTGTCATCGGCGTAGGCATGGCTTTCATTGAAGCTGGTTGTGCCCGCGCCGTCAGCGAAGCTATCTACCGCGCCATCGCCCCAGGCCACCGTCAACGTCAAGCTATCGGCCGGGCTGACTTCAACGATGCTGCCGGTTAAGGTGGCCGTGTCGCTTTCGTTGATCGGGTCAGAGATGGACACACTGCCCAGAGACGGGGCCACGTTATCCACCTGCACGGTGATCGTTTCACTGTCACTGCCCGTGTCATCGTCCGTCAACGTCAGGTTGATGTCGAAGTCAGCCAGCAGGGCGCGCAAACCGTCATCTTCGTAGGCGTGGGTAGCCACAAAACTGGTAGTGCCAGCCGGGAAGGTGAAGCCTTCGCTGTTGCCATCACCCCAATCAATGCTCAGGTCAAAGCTGTCCAACGTGCCCACATCGCTGATCTGCCCGGTGACGGTGATGGTGTTGTTTTCATCAATGTTCAGCGGCGTGGCGGCCACGTTGAACAGATCGGGAGCCAGGTTACTGACGGTGAACACGGCCGTGCTATTGCTCTCCCCGGTATCATCATCCATCACGGTCGCGCTGATCGTGTAGGCATCCGCTGGTGTGCCGGTGGAGTTGTCATCCAGGTATTGATGATTGGCCGGTCGTCAAGGCGCCAATGGGCAAATTGATGATGGTATTGGCGCTGCCATCACCCCAGTTGATGACCACTTCGTGTGCTTCTGGCGTATTCGGATCGGTAAAGGTCACACTCAGGTTCACCGAGCCGTTTTCATTGATCGCGCCTGGGGTAACTGTGAGATCGATGATTTCCGGGGGCGCGTCCAGGCTGGTGCTGTCGGTGGCGCTGTTGTTGCCCGCATTGGGGTCAGTCACGCCGCCGCCCACAGCGGCCGTCGCCGTGTTGGACAATGTGCCGGTAGCCGCTGCGTCAATGGTGGCGTTGGCCGTGAAGGTGACGGAGCCACCGGCGGGCAGGTTTACTGTGTCCGCGATGTTGCCGGAACCGACGGCCGTGCAGGTGGCCCCACCCGCGCCGCTGCACGTCCAGGTGACGCCGGTTAACGTAGCCGGGAAGGTGTCCGCACCTCACCACCTTTTCTGACAAGCCATCAAACTCTCGTGCCTGCCTGTGCGCAATTGGCTAAAATAGCTTCATCAACTTTATTTCTGATGGGAGAGAACAGTATGAGTAAAAAAAGCAGTACATCGGTTAGCGAACGGCGGGCACGATATCAGGCAGAAGAACAACGTCGGCGGCGTCTGTATTATGGGGGCGCGGCCGTAGCCACTATAGCCATCATCGCCCTCTTTATCATTTTGCGGCAAGCCACCGCTCCCTCGATAGAAGACGTCATCGTGCCTGACTCACTAGAAGCGCCGGCCAATGCCGATGGCAAAGCTTGGGGGCCGGAAGATGCGCCCGTCCTGATTGAAGAGTTTGCCGATTTTCAATGCCCCTTCTGCGGCGAATTTGCTACAGGTGTAGGCCAACAACTGGCAGATGCCTATGCCGCCTCCGGCCAGGTGCGGTTTGAATTCCACAACTACGCTTTCATCGGTAACGAATCTATTCAGGCCGCCAGAGCCGCCGAATGTGCCAATGAACAGGGTATGTTCTGGCAATATCACGACACTCTTTTTGCCAACCAGCGCGGCGAAAACATTGGTGCTTTTAGCGATGCTATTCTTAAGAACTTTGCTATTGTTATTGGCCTGGATGTAGATGCTTTTAATGCCTGTTTTGATGGGGATGAGTATGAGGATGCGGTACGAGAAGAAAAAGCTGAGGGTGATTCTCGGGGTATCAGTTCCACACCTACCCTCTTTTTGAATGGGGAACAATTACCCGGTGGACTAACTTTTGAGCAATTTCAGCAATTGATTGCGGCCGAAATCGGCCAATAAAGTAGAGAACTCAAGAGTAGAGATTGGAAAATCTCTACTCTCACCACCGTTAATATGAACAAATTCAATACCTTGATGCAAAAACATGGCGCACACCTGGCCTTTTTGGTGGCAGTCACCGCCACATTAGGCAGTCTATATTACAGCGAAATTCGGCATTTTCTGCCCTGTACGCTGTGCTGGTATCAGCGCATTCTTATGTATCCGCTGGTGATTATTATTCTGGTGGGAATTGTGGAACGAGACAGACTATTGCCAGCTTTTGTACTGCCATTTTCGATCATCGGCATGTTTGTGTCGGGGTATCACTACCTCGTTGAGTGGGGCATCACCGAAAGCCCCACCGCCTGCTCGGTCACAATCCCATGTAGCTATCGTTGGGTAAATTACTTTGGGTTTATTTCCATCCCCCTCATGGCTTTTACAGCGTTTGTCTTAATTACCATCCTTATGTTTGCCACCTGGCGGGCCTATAAAATGGCGACGGAGCTTGAGGATTAGTTAAACTTCCGATAGGCTATTCAATCATGCTGGTCAGCATACTTTCCCATGACCAGGCAGGCATTTTGCCCACCCAGGCCAAACGAGTTGGAGAGAGCTATATTGACTTGGGCCGGACGTGGCTCATTGGGCACGTAGTCCAGGTCACATTCCGGGTCTGGCGTTTCATAGTTCCAGGTGGGGGGAATGAGGTTTTGGTGCAACGTACAAATGCTCATGATCGCTTCAATGGCCCCCGCGCCGCCCATCAGATGACCCAACACAGACTTGTTGCTGCTGACGGGGATTTCATAGGCGCGTTCGCCAAAGAGCCGTTTGATGGCATAGGTTTCGGTGCTGTCGTTCATGGGGGTGCCGGTGCCGTGGGCGTTGATGTAGTCCACATCTTTGGGCGTCAGTCCACCGTCGGCGATGGACCACTTCATGGCCCGCACCGCGCCGGCCGCATCCGGGTCTTGGGCGGCCACGTGGAAAGCATCGGAAGAGGAAGCGTGGCCGAGCAGTTCGGCGTAAATACGGGGAGCGCGGCGAGCCAGGGCGTGATCCAGCCGTTCAACGACCAGCACGGCCGCCCCCTCGCTGAGGATGAAACCATCCCGGTCTTTGTCAAACGGCCGTGACGCCCTTTCCGGTATCTCATTAAATGCCGTAGACAACGCCTGCATCCGCCCAAAACCAACGATGGCTGCTTCAATAATCAACCCTTCTGCACCGCCACACACCACCACATCGGCCCGGCCGCTGCGGATAAACTCCATCGCCTCACCAATCGCCTGGGTGCCGGTGGCGCAGGCCGCGTTCACCGTGGCAATTGGCCCCTGTGTTTGGGCCAGCAGGCTGACGTGATAGGAGGGCATATTGGGCAGGAAACCGGTCATGGCGAAGGGATTGACACGAGTATAGCCCTTCGCCTTTAACACTTCCCACTGGTCAAAGGCCACATCAATGCCTCCCACGCCCACGCCAATGGCTGTGCCGCCCCGCTCCGGGTCAGGCACTTTGCCATCGGGCAGGCCGGCATCGGCGATGGCCTGCTGTGCCGCCGCCACTGTCAATTGTGACACGCGGGACATGCGCCGCGCTTCTTTGAAATCTACATACAGTTTGGGGTCAAAATCCTTCACTTCCCCGGCCAACTTCCAGGGGTAAGGGGAAGCGTCGAACTGGGTAATGGGCCCAATCCCGGAACGGCCGTGAACCAATCCTTCCCATGTTTCTGCCACCGAATGGCCCAGCGGCGTGATCGCCCCCATCCCCGTCACCACTATGCGTGGCCGCCCTTTGGCGTCGTAATAGTTGATCTCCATTTTCCGAGTCCTTGATCTCCAGTAAACAGTGAACAGTTAAGAGTGAACAGTCAGGAGTGTTTACTGTTTACTGTTTACTGTTCACTAAACACTTTCCCCATCTCCGTCACCACCCCACTCTGCACCACCAGCCGCGCCTGGCCGACGGCATGTTTGATAGCGAGGGCGCCGGAACGGCCGTGACCGATAATCACAACCCCTTGCACCCCCAGTAGTGGCGCCCCCCCCACCTCTTCCGGGTCTAGCTGCCGCCGCACACGGGCAAAGGCCGGCCGGGCCAACAGCCCCCCCAACAGGGTGCGCGGCCCGGCCATCAGCTGCTCGCGGATGGCGTCCGACATATATTTAGCAATCGCTTCCGATGTTTTCATGATCAGATTGCCAGAAAAACCGTCGGTCACGGCCACATCGGCCGCACCATTCATAAACTCTTTGGGTTCAATGTTGCCCACGTAGTTCAGGCCACTGGATTTGAGCAGTGCCCCGGCCTCTTTCACTAACTCCGTGCCTTTGCCCTCTTCCTCACCATTGGCGATGAGGCCGACGCGCGGATTGTCCACGCCATGCACCCGCGCCATGTAGATGCTGCCCATGACGCCAAATTGCAGCAGGAACTCTGCTTTGCAATCGGCATTGGCGCCGCTGTCAATGAGAAACGGCCGTTCCTTGATGGGAAAGACCACGCCCAGCCCCGGCCGTTTAACGCCCGGTATGCGCCCCAGCCCCACGCCGCGCAAAGTGGCAATGGCCATGACCGCGCCCGTATTCCCGGCAGTAACAAAAGCGTCCGCCGCGCCATCACGCACTAGCCCCAGCCCTACGTGCAGGGAGGAGCCGGGCATTCCTTTGACGGCTTCGGCGGGTTTGGCGTCCATGGGCACGGCCGTCGCCGCATGGCATACTTCAATGGATAAATTGGCGGTATCCTGTTTTGCCAATTCCGCCTCAATAAGCGCCTGATCGCCCACCAGGATAATCGTTTCGCCAAATGCGCGGGCTGCCCATACTGCCCCGGCCACATCCGGTTCTGGCCGGTTATCACTACCCATGGCGTCTACAACTATGCGCATATGTCCGTAATCCGTGATTCATAATCCGTAACCCGCCATTCGTGATCCGATTAGCAATAACGGTTTACGGATGGCGGATAACGGGCTAACTGCAAATTGGGCGGATTCTATCGGCGGGGATTAGTTGGCGCAAACTACAGCAAATGGACGTCCGGCCATTAAAATCGCGGCAACAAAAAGCCAGGTCGGCCTGCGCCGACTGTTTCCAGCCACTTCAAGCCGACGCAGGTTGGCTTTGCCTCTTGTTGGTGCAGATTTATCTGCCGCCGTAAACCGATTATGGATAACGAAACTACCCACTGGTATCCGTCACCAGATCGGCAAAGACGACGATGCGGTGGGTGTTGATGCGGTAGGGGTAACAGGAGATGAGGGTGGCGCTGGCATGGTTGGTGGCGGCCAGCACATCCACGTCAGTTGGCTCCACAATTTCGATTTTGGTAACGACATAGGTGTAGGCGCGCTGGTTGGTTTGCACCACAAATTCGTCGCCGGGGGAAAGCTGATCCAGGTGTTGGAAAATCGCACCGTACACATCGTTGTGGGCGGCCAGCACCATGTTGCCCACCTGCCCCGGCTGCGCGGAGCCAACATGATGGGCCACGCCGCGCTTCAGTTGCTCCCAATCATATGCTCCCTCCACGACGGGGTGGTTAACGCCGATGGCCGGAATCTGAATCACGCGGGCTTGCTCGGGGCCGGGGGTGGGCAGGGGGGGCGGCTGGTATGCCTGCATAACGGGCAGCAGGTGGGCGGGGATGTCGCCGGATTCTACCGGTTCGGGAGATTGGCCCTCGACGTAGCGGTGGCCGGTGGGCAGCACCACCAGATCAATGACAGGCGTGGGGGCGGCCGTAGGCAGGGCCAGCCCGGCCGCTTCTACCTGCTGCACGGCCGTCAACTCCTGGTTGAGTTGGCGTTGGGTAGACCATAAATTAAAGAGGATGAAGAGCAGGCCAACCACGGCCGTAATCTCCACCAGCAGCAGCCCTTTATTGGCGATACGGCGGGCCAGACCGGGTGGCGAGGGGGGGGCAGCAGGAGCAAAAAAGGGAAGCGGCACGGCCGTACCCTGCTGGTCGGGCGCGGGTAGATGGGCCACATCCACCACCCGCCCCATTTCGCGCAGCCGCCGCAGCCGCAAGCGGCGCTCCGTCCGTTTTTTGCGATAGAGTAAATGCTCTAGCTCCTGTACCGATAGCTCTTCGATGGGCTGTTTGCCGTTTCGTACCATGCCCTCAATGATAATGCGCTTTCAACAATATGTAAAGTTGAATAGGACGAATGTGGAACCCCATCACCTTATCATCCCAAACCAGGGTAACGCAGGAATGATGTGTGCGGCTTGTTCCGGGGTAGTTGCGCCAGACAATACGGCCGTCATCTGTTCCTCTGTGAAGTAACGCTGTTCGGCCAGTTTGATGGGGCGGGCAAAGGGGAAGGCGATGCGCATGGGGTTGCCCAGTTCGCGGGGAAGGGTTTGCCAGAATTGGCTGCTTTCGGCCACCGACGGCCGTGCTGGAATCAGCCGAAACTGCGCACGTGGCGGCCAAAAGCTGAGGAAGCGCAGCCATTCCCACACCGCACGGGGGTTTTCTGCCTGTTGGCTGATGAAGTGACCGGAAACATGCAGTGGCGTCACGCCATCAAACTGGTTGGATCCGGGGAAGAGCGTGACGCCCAGAGGGGCCAGCAGCAGTTGGAATTCATAGCGGCGCGGTGAATCCACCCAAATGACGGCGTGGCGGTTTGCTGATTGCCAGTTGATCAGCAAATTTTCTCGTTCATGCGCAGGGATTTCGACCAGGTTGGGCATCTGTCCCGGTTCGCCAACCATGCCCGCATACCAGACGAAGGCGGCGGTGACGGCCGTCTCCGTCAACGGCTGTTCACAACGAATGGCCACCAGTTCGCGGCAATCATTCTCCCAACTGTAGGCAAAAGAGAAGAGAGCATCATGGCCGGGGTCTAAAAAGCCCCAGGATGGGCGGTCGGCCACGTAAGGCCGGGCGGTAATGACCATATCCCGCAGCAGTTCTGTCCACGTCCAGCGCAGTGAGGGTTCGGGGTATTGCGCATATTGGTAGGCGGCTTTGTCATAAAAGAGAACGGGCATTTCGGCGGCGTAGGGTAGGAACCAGGTACGGCCGTGCCACTCCCCACCTTGCCAGATTTGCTCATAAAAATCGGCCGGGGCAAAGTCCGGGTCGCTGTAGATGTAATCGGTCAGGTCTGCGATCTGACCAGAAGCCAACATTGCCTCGGTCACCGGGAAGGCCGCGCCATCATAGGCCAGCAGGTCGGCGGGTGATGGGTCGGTCAGGGGCACAATTTCCACGCGGATGTGGGGATTGGCGGCCATAAACGCCTGGGCGGCCGCTTCATAATCGGCGATCTGCTCCAGTTCTGGCGGCACGGCAAAGCGGATGGTGGTGGGTTGCAAATGGTTTTGCAGACGGCGGCGCAGTTCATTCCAGAACAGGTCGGCCGGCTGCCCCGCAGCATCCAGCGCCAGCAGGCGGGGGGAGGGGATGTGCAGGCGGTCGGGCACGGCCGTGTCCGGCCAATCCGGGGTTATGGCCAACGTCAGCGGCAAAACACCTGCCCGGCAACCGGTGGCGCATGTTTCCGCAATCACCTCTCCGGTGAAAGCTGCCATTTCTTCAGCCCACGGCTCGTCCACTTCCATGTAATCCAGCCGCCCCCATCCGGTTTCCAGGCCAAAGTTGCGCCCCCAGTAAGTAGGGTCGGTGGCGGTGTGCAGCAGACGGCCGTTGGCCGGCCGGAAAAAGGCGATCTGCTGGTAAGCGGGACAAGAGGCGGAGGAGCGGAGGAGCGGAGGAGAAGAGGAGCAAGATATTTCCTCTGCCCCTCCGCCCCCTTGCTCCTCTGCTCCTTCCGTCCAGGTGATGTTGGCCCAGAGTATCTCGCCAACCGCCTCGACTTCAGTTACCCGCCGGTTAGCGTGGGAGCGTGCCAGATTATAAGGATTTAGTTGAGCAGTAACCCAGGCGTCGTCTGGCGTTTGCAGGGCGAAGAAGAGGTCACCATCACCATTGCGCACGGCCGTTTGTTCCAAATCCAGCACGGCCTGTACCTGCTGGCGCAGTTGCTCCTGGGCACGGCGCAGTTGCCAGCGTCCCATGCCCCAACTACCGATGATGAGGGTCAGGATCAGCAGGGCCATGAACAGCCAGAAACGGGGGTTACGGTCGTGAGGCCGCTCTGTTACGTTCCAGTCAGACGGTTCAGTGCCGTCTTCGTCTACCTGCCAGTCAAATTGGTTGCCCATGAGTTGTTCAGGGTGGGCAGCTGGTGGCTGGTTGTTGTTGGCTGGTAAAGAGCAATCACTTATCACCTGCTACTTGCCACCTGCCACCTGCCGCTTGTTACCCGGTTGGGTATAATCCATTTCATTAAACCAGAAGTAGTATACACAAATCAATAATGCTCCCTGTACCGACCAACGGGCAGTGAATTGGCTAATGTTTTTTTGCCAGTGTCGGGCAGCCAGTTGCCATTGATGCTTTACCCCAGATATTTCCTTATCCTGTTTGCAGTCTGGTTAGCAAAAAGTAAAAATTTAACAGTGTGCAGAATTTTTTAAGTCAATTTGTTTGACAAGGATTTCACAAATGCTTACACTAAAAGTGAATCATCCCCAAACGACCTTTATTGGTCTTTGGCCCCCCCCAGGTTACGATCTGGGGGTTTTTTTTGCCAGTTCAGTGCTATTATTGTGAGCCTCATGAAACGAGTTACTTTCCTTATTGATGGATTCAATCTTTACCATTCTGTTAAGCAAGCCAGTGTAGACCTGAAATTGGGAGGTAGGGACACAAAATGGTTGGATATTGATTCATTGTGTCGTGCTTATCTCTATTTATTTGGCAAAGCAGCACATCTCGAAGAAATCTATTATTTTTCAGCACTGGCTACCCATTTGCAGGCAGTAAAACCGGATGTTACGCAGCGACATTCTGTTTATATTGCGGCCCTGGAATCTAAAGGCATTAAAGTTGAACTCGGCCGTTTCAAAATGAAAACTATCCGTTGTGATTACTGTGGGAAAATGATTACTCGCCACGAAGAGAAGGAGACGGATGTGGCAATTTCGGCCAGGTTACTGGAAATTCTCATGACGAATAAGTGTGATACGGCCGTATTAGTGACAGGCGATACTGATCTGGCAGCGGGTGTGAAAGTTGCCCAAAAGTTGTTCCCCCAAAAAGAGATTTGCTTCACTTTTCCTTATGGACGTAAGAACAAGGAATTAGCCCAATTAGTGAATACCTCTTTCCAAATTAGCAAGAAATCCTATACGACGCATCAATTCCCCGATCCAATTGTCCTAAAGGACGGCCGTTCATTGACAAAACCCGCCAAATGGTGAAGTACAGAAATGGCAAACGGCCGTTTCCCAAAACCTTACAACAGCGTAATTTCTTCCAAAGCAATTAGGTCTTCAAAATCGTCGGGGTGGAGCTGCTCGAATTCTTTTTGCATGATTTTCTTGAATTGCCATTCTGTGCCGGTGAGCAGGGTGGCGTTTTCACACCAGAGGCGGGCGGCACGGTCTTTGTGCGGCACGTCTATGTCTTCGCGCCCTTTGGTTTCTATCAGGTGGTGAACACCATCGGCTGTTACCGCCACAAAGTCCGGTTCATAGTAGCGCAGATTGGCGGCGGAATCGGTGTAGGCGATGGTGAAGCCAAAGCGTTCGGGCAGCTTGGCAAAGCGGATAACGTCGGGGGCTTTTTCCAGGAAGTCGGCAAACGCCTTTTCAAACTGGTTGTCAGCAGCCACCAGATTGAAGACGGTCTTTTTGGCGGGCAGGGTGGGGCGTGACCAGGGGAAGCCGGGGCAGGTGGAAAGGGGACGGCCGTCAGGCAACCAACCCCCACCCTCCACTTTGCGCGGCCACCTTAGCAGT
>CAZOPF010000129.1:0-14166 GCA_964581605.1 uncultured Ardenticatenaceae bacterium | reverse complement strand
TAAGTAATTGAAGCGGCTAATTACCAAATTACTCAATTACATAATTACTGCACGGGTACTTAGGAATTGAAACGAGATGTACCAGTTATAGCGGTTGCGGCCGTTTTTACCAAAAAGTTAGCTCTGGTTGTTTGGGTAGATTGGTAGCATGTGGAAGGGCGGATGGAATACGGCCGTCAATCGTAGTTGTCGCCTCTATACCCTTTGCGTATGATCCCCCGGTTTACCCGTAATCCGTAGTTCGATGACCAATTACCGTTCACCGATTACGGGTCAGGGAAGAGGTATGCCCAGCAGATTGGCGCGAGAAAACCGACTGTTTATAGGCTGGATGGTAGCCGTGCTGCTCACGGCCGTCTGTCTGCGCCTGTTTGCCATTTCCCATATTCCACCCGGTCTCACACACGATGAAGCGGATCATGGCATCACCGCGCTCTCCATTTTGGCAGGGGCGCGCGCTGTGTACTTCACCATCGGGCACGGCCGTGAACCGCTTTATGACTATGTGACGGCGCTGCTGATGGCGGGGATTGGGCCAACGTTTTTGGCGGGGCGGCTGACGGCCGTGTTTGCCAGCCTGCTCACTATCGCGGGGATGGCGGCCTGGGTGCGGCGGGCGTTTGATTGGCAAACGGCCGTGTTCACCGCCGCCGGTTTAGCCGTCAGCTTTTGGCCGCTCATGGCCGCTCGCCAATCCCTGCGCTCCATCATGCTGCCGCTGTTTTTTGTGCTGGCTGTCTTGTTCTTTTGGCAGGGGTTATGGCGTGTCAAGTGTCAGGTATCACGCATCACGCATCACGTCCCACCACTCACTGCTCACCGCTCACTGCTCGCCGTTCACCGATCACCGATTACCGATTACGCAACAGCCGGTCTCTTCCTCGGCCTCGCCTTTTACACCTACATCCCGGCGCGTGTGTTGTGGCTGGTGTTTCCGTTATCGCTGGTTTATGTGGCGCTGGTGGCACGGCCGTTATTCCCCAAAACCTGGCGCGGTGTATTGTTCATGCTCGTTTTAGCCGGGGCGGTGGCGCTGCCATTGCTCCTTTATCTGGCCGCCCACCCGGAAGCGGAAGTTCGGATTCGGGAACTGAGCGGGCCGCTGACGGCCGTGAGCCAGGGCAATCTGTCCCCGCTCTGGCAAAACATCCGGGAAGGGGTGGGCATCCTGTTCTGGCGGGGTGATGATTTCTGGCGCTATAACATTCCGGGACGGCCGTTGTTGGGGCCGGTGTGGGCGCTGTTGTTTGGCGGCGGGATGGTGTTGGCGGGGTGGTGGGCGCTGCGTCCCTTGATGAAGCGGAAACCAGACAGTGATTTGCGGGGTACGGCCGTGTTTCTGGCGCTATGTTGGCTGTGCCTGGGATTAGCGCCGGCCCTGGTGACGGGCGCATCCCTGAGTACAACCCAAACAATGGGGATGCAGCCGGTGCTGTATCTCTTTCCGGCGCTGGCGTTAAGAGAGATGGGGAGATTGCCAACCAAAGGTTGGGGAGATTGGAGATGGGGAGATTGGAAGTTGCACAAGCTGTTGGGACTTTCTTGTTTGCTGCTCTTTGTGGGTACGGCCGTGAGCACCAGCCAGGACTATTTCATCACCTGGGCACATGCGCCGGCGGTGCGGGTGCAATATGAGGCGGCGATGACGGCCGTGATGCACTATTTGAATGAGCAAGACGTGACCGATGTTGCCATCTCCACCATCACCCCCGGCCAATACCATACCCCGGCGCTGGCACAGATGACGCTGACCAATGACCAGGTACGGCCGCGCTGGTTTGACGGCCGTACCGGGCTGCTCATCCCTCATGCCCCAGACGCGCTCATCATCCTGTCCGGTTTTGCCACACTGCCGGAAACGCTGCAACGGTTTATGGACACGGCCGCACCTGTAACCACCCTGCCACAACCAGCTACTGATCTGGATCGGCCGTTAACGGTCTACCGGCTGGATGGCGATGAATGGCTGGCTGCTCATCGGCCGTCTGTTTCCATCAATCCACCCGTCCAATTTGGCCGCACGGTGGCATTGATGGGTTATGATTTGTCCCAGACAGAAATTTCGCCTGGTGAAACAATGCAACTACTCACATTTTGGCAACTGGCCATACCGATTGATGGCGTTCGCCTGTTCACCCACCTCACCGGGGCCAATGGCGTCCCCATTGCCCAGGCCGACGTGTTAGCCGCCCCCGGCGAAAGCTGGGTCAGCGGCGATCTGCTGCTGCAATTGCACGAGATTACCCTGCCGCCGGATATGCCGCCCGGCCAATACTCTCTCCGCACCGGCTGGTACACCTGCCAGGATGCCGCCTGCACCCAAAGCCAACGCCTGCTCACGCCCACCGCCCAAGGCCACTTCACGCTCCAAGAGATAACCGTCACCCCATGAGCAACCGATTCCCCATGCCCGATCACCGATCAGCGCTCACCGATTACCGATTACCTTTGGACAAAGTTCTCGTTGTTGGCCTCACCCTGCTGGCTTTCGCTGCCCGCGTCTGGCAGTTGGCTGACTTCCCGCCCGGCTGGCGCGATGACGAGTTGATCAATTCGCTGGTCATTTCACAAAAGGTGCTGGATGGCGACTGGCAGCTATTCTATCCCGACGCCTCTGGCAATGAGGCTTTGTATTTTGTGCTAAACGCGCCGATGCTGGCGCTGTTTGGGGCCAACTTTGTGGGGATGCGATTGCTGTCGGTTTTTTGGGGGTTAACGGCCGTGCCCCTTACCTGGCTCCTGGGGCGTAAATTATTCGGCCGTTGGGTGGGTCTGCTGGCGGCCGCCGGTTTAGCCATGAGTTTCTGGTCACTCATGTACTCCCGCTTCGCCCTGCGCCAGATCGTCACCCCTGCCTTGCTCCTGTTAGCCTTTTACTTTTTCTGGCGAGGGTTAACATGTGTCAAGTATCAAGTGTCAGGTGTTACGTCTCACGCCTCACTGCTAACTGCTTACCGCTCACCGCTCACTGCTTACGCCCTCGCCGGTTTCTGGCTGGCGCTCGGTTTTTACGTCTACTTTGCCGGGCGCGGTGTGCCGCTGATTTTGCTGGCGTTTTGTGGGTATATGGCCATCGTGGCTTGGCCGTTGCTGCGGCAACAGTGGCGGGGGATTGTGTTGATGTTTGTGGTCACGGCCGTGCTCGTCATTCCCCTCTTTTACACCATTCAACAACAGCCAGAGGCGGAAGCGCGGGTGGGTGAACTGGCCGGCCCGCTCATTGCCGCCCGCAATGGTGACTTTAGCCTCATCCAAAAACATGTGATCGCCACCCTGAGCATGTTCCACGCCGATGGCGACGACGAATGGCTCTACAACATCCCGCACCGCCCTGTCTTTGGCCCACCAGGCGCGGTTTTTATGTGGGCTGGCATCCTGATCGCCACCTTTTATGCCCTCAAACCGATACCCGAACGGGCGAGGCAGGCGGGAATGAGATTGCGCCTCTGGAAAAAGGGCGCCCCGCCTGCCTCGCCCCTACCAATCACGCCTCACGCCTCACGCCTCACGGTTCACGCCCCATCGCTCACAGATTACCGATTATCGTCTGCTTTTCTGCTCATCTGGTGGCTGGTGGGCCTTTCGCCCGGTTTTGTCAGCGTGCCACCCGCCAGCCTGGGGCACACCATCATCGCCCTGCCGGCCACGTATATGCTGATGGCGCTGCCGGTGGGAATGATACGTAATTGGGTAATTAGTAATTGGGTAATAAAAGACAGTGCTCAATCCAATTACTCAATGACCCAATTACTCAATTACCTCCTCTCCGCTTTGTTAAGCCTCTTACTGCTGGCCTCTATCGCCGTCCGCGACCTGCCTGATTATTTTGAGACGTGGCCGCAGCGGGGGATGGTGCGCTTTTTGTATCGGGCGGATTTGCATGAGTTGGCCGCTTATTTGAACGAGGGGTCTGATTCAATTGTGGCCGATTTTGCCATTGCCAGTTTGCTGGATGGGCCGTGGGATAAGGTGGCCTTGCAAATTGACCTGGAGGAAGAGACGGCCGTATCCCCCCGCTGGTATCACCCAGAACGTGCGCTGTTTTTACGGCCGTCGCTCAGCCTGCACTGGTCACCCGTCATCCCCTCGCCGTATACTGAACAGCTAGAATCGGCTGCCGGGCCAACGGCCGTCGGCCATTTTTCGCCCGTGCAGCCAGCGCTGACCTTGCCGGAAAATACGCCCGTCTGTTTTGCTAATGGGTTGTGCAACATCCACGCCGCTTATGACCCGACGACGGGAATTTTAGAGTTGGGCTGGCGGGTGGCACGGCCGTTAAACCTGCCACCTTTCACCCTCATCAGCAACCCGCCGCCGCCAGGCGTCTATGCCGGGCCACGTCTGTCCGTTTTTGGGCAGGTATTGGATGCTGACGGAAACTTTATTACCGGTGATGATGGCTTATGGGTGGACCCCTATACTTTACAGCCCGGCGACATCTTCGTGCAGCAGCACCGCCTGATCCCCCCCCCCGGTATGCAACCCACCACCGCGGCCTTTGGCCTGTATGATCCGATGACCGGCGAGCGCATTTTGACGGACGACGGCCGTGACGTAATAACCATGGCCCTGTTGGTAACAAGCTCACCTTGATGAAGTTAGCTATATCAGGTAAAACCAACCTCTTCATATCTAAAGACAAAGGTAACGGTAATGCCTCTTCTAAAAGAACAACTGGCGCTTTTTACAGTGCCCCCTGATCCGCCAAAAACCAAACAACCTGTTAATGGTTACACCTTTACCTATGGCAATTGCCAGGTAGGAATTAAACAAGAAGATTGCATTCAGTTTTTACAATCGCTGCCTGCTCAAAGCGTGGATATCATTGTCACGGACCCGGCGTATGCTGGCATGAACAACCACTTGCAGTTAGGCAGAGGTCGTATCGTGGGCACGTATGAGCACAAAGGATCAGAAAATGGCAAATGGTTTACTGAGTTTAAGGACAGCGAAGAAAACTATCGCACCTTCTTGTCAGAATGTCGCCGCGTCCTTTCTAAGAGAACCGGTCACATTTACATCATGTTTGACTCCTTTTCCTTGTTAACATTGGGAGCCTTAGTGCGTGATTATTTTGACATCAAAAACCTGATCACCTGGGACAAGATCAACATTGGCATGGGACACTATTTCCGGCGTCGCCATGAATATGTCATCTTTGCCACAAATGGAAATAACCGAAAAATTCGTAACCGCACGATTCCCGACATCTGGCGATTCAAGCGCATTTATCGCGCCCAATACGTCACCCAAAAACCGGTGGAGCTATTTCAAGCCATGATTTTTGCCAGCGCCGAAGATGGTTTTACCGTTTGTGATCCATTTATGGGTAGTGGGTCATCTGCCATTGCGGCCATCAAGAACAATTGCAATTTTATAGGCTGTGACATCTCGGAAAAAGCGATAGACCTATCCCATAAACGTATTGAACATCTTTTAGCTAACGGGCAAGATTGCCTCCAGCCCAAGCCTTCTTTTTTAGTGGATGAAAAAATCTTCTGGGAGTAACGCATGGCCAGTATAACGGGAAAAACAAACCTGTTTTTCGTGACCTCGCCCCGTTCACCTCACAAAATGCGGGATGAAGTAAAGGTATTAGTAGAGAACTTTGGCGGGCAGCCATGGGAAAGAAATCGCCAACTGCAAGAAAAATTTTATAGGACACTAGCTCAAGAAGAATTTTTCATCGGCTCTTTATCGGGAGAACTAGATTTTAAGGGGCGAGATCGCATAACAAGAGGCCCCAAGGCGCTTGGTCTGGTTGAGTTATCACCGACTATTCAATTAACGGATGCTGGTGAGGCTTATCTGTATGGGAAACGGCCGTATGAAATTTTTACCCGCCAACTCCTCAAATTCCAACTGCCATCACCCTATCATATTGATAAAGGGAATACCTTTTTTGTAAAGCCGTATCTAGAGTTGCTACGCCTGATTCATGATCTGGATTCATTATCGAAAGATGAAATCGCCGCATTTGTCATACAACTCACCCATTTCCAAAAATATGACCTGGTAAAGAGTAAAATTGAGCAATTCCGCCGGGAGGTTGCTCAATTAAACCGTAAGAAAACCAATTATCGGCGATTTTTTCAGGAAGTTTTTGTAAAAGAGGTGGCTGATACCTACGCTACACAGATCGCGTCAGGCCAGACGTTATTGAGAGAATCACGTGAAAAATCCGCACAGAAGTTTATCAACACCAAAGCTCGCAACCATATAGATTATGCCGATGCCGCCATACGTTATTTACGAGAAACCAGACTCATTTCATTAACAGGCAGTCGCTCGAATCGTATTCATATTCCAGATGATAAGCAGGAAGAAGTGAAATACATTCTGGATCATATTGCCCGCGAACCAGTCTCTTGGTCGAAGGCATCTGACTATACAGCATTTCTGTTTGATGCGGCTACACCCATTTTATATGGTGATAATTCCGAAAGATTGATAGCCGCAATTTCATCGCTTGACCCGACACAGGCAGCCTCTAACTTAGCTTTATTATCATTAGATTCACTCAAGGATTTGAAGGAGGAGATAACCCGTCAACGTGTTGAGTCTGCTATTAAGGAGCAAGTCAATACCTTACAACTCTATACAGAATTTGACGATATTGAAGTGACCTATAGTGACATCAAGAAACGACAAGTTTTAGACGCACCATTACTCATGGAATGGAATACATGGCGCGCTTTTGTCATGTTGGACGATGGGGAGATTAAGGGGAATTTTGTATTTGATGATGCAGGGTATCCTTTGGTGACAGCGGCAGGCAATCAGGCGGATATAGTTTGTGCCTATGATGATTTTGACATTCTGGTTGAAGTCACGCTTTCTCAGGGAGCAAGGCAGTATGAAATGGAAGGGGAGCCAGTAGCCAGACACCTGGGAAATTATCAAAAACAAACCAATAAAGATGTTTTTTGCATCTTTATCGCTCCCAATTTACATCCAGCAACCTTGTCTCACTTTTACCTGCTGCATCAATACGAAGTGGCTTATTACGGCGGTAAGGTACGGATCATTCCCCTATCACTAAACGAATTTCAAGATCTGTTGAAACAGGCATATAAAGCGCCTACAAAACCTACAGCCCAAACCATCAAGAGTTTTGTGCAATCCGCTGCCGAACTGGCACAATCATCCGCCAATGAAACAGAATGGTACAGAGGCATAAGTCAATTGATTGTGTCTTGGGTATCATAATCCCCCATGCCAGACAAAAGTGAGAAGGCGAGTTTAGCCATCATTCTGGGCCTCTTTCTATTGCTGACGATGGCGGGCAGTGTAATCAATCCGCTGCACGAGGCGACGGATGAGCTGCGCCATTATCGTTTTGTGCAGCATATCGTCCAGTTGCACCGGCTGCCGGTGCAGGGCGAAATGCCTTGCCAGGCGCAAGGGCATCACCCGCCGCTTTTTTATGCTTTGGGCGCGCTGACTACGTTCTGGATTGACACCGGGCGGGAGGTATGCGCCGAACCGCCGCTCAACCCGTTCTGGCAGTACCGCTATTGGGAAGTGGGGCGAGATAATAAGAACCTGTATTTGCACGGGGCAGAGGAAGCCTTCCCCTGGAGTGGCGAGGCTTTAGCCGCGCACTTGGTACGTTTTGTAAATATCCTCATTGGCGCAGGCACGGTGGTGCTGACCTGGCTGCTGGCGCGGGTGATCTGGCCAGCACGGCCGTATCTGGCCCTCGGTTCCGTCGCTTTTGTGGCCTTTAACCCCATGTTCGTCTACATGTCTGGGGCCATAAACAATGATGTGATCGCGGCGTTTAGCGGCACGGCCGTACTTTATGCCTGTGTTGTGTTGGTCAAATCTCCTGCTGGATTGAGCCGCCGCTGGGGGCTGGTACTGGGTGGGCTGTACGCGCTGGCCTTGATGAGCAAATTTAGTCTGGCAGTGGTTGTGGTTTTGATTGTGGTAGCCGTGACCTATGTGGCCTGGCGGAACAAAACGTGGCGGCTGTGGCTGGAGGTGGCACTGATCGCGGGGTTGGTCACGGCCGTGCTTGCCGGCTGGTGGTTCGCCCGTAACCAGATGCTCTACGGCGAACCGACTGGCGTGGAACGCCTTACCGAACTGTGGGGCGTACGCAATCCGGCCGATAGCTGGGGATTGGCAATTCACGAACTGCCTTACACCTGGACGAGCCTGTGGGGCCGTTTTGGCTACGGCCAGATTCCGTTGCCGGAATGGATATACCTGGGGCTGCGCTGGCTGGTAGGGTTAGGATTGGCCGGGCTGGCTGTGCCCCTCATCCGCCGCCAATGGGGTGAACTACGCCCGGTAGCCATGCCCCTCTTTTTGCTGGCGTTGGATGTGGCCTTGCTCTTTGCCGTCTTGTTCAACTATCTGCTGATCAGCCCGGCTGGGGCCATGGGCCGCTTCTTTTTCCCGGCGCTGCCCGCGTTAGCCATTCTCACGTTTTATGGCTGGAGCCGGTGGGTAGAGTGGGCAGAGGGGCAGAGGAGAAGAGGGGAGAAGGGGAATCTCCTCCGCTCCTCCGCTCCCCCGCTCCTTGGCCCTCCCTTTGCCTGGGGAATGAACATCATCATGGCCCTGCTCACGGCCGTTGCCCTTTTTGGCTATTTGCGCCCGGCATATGCACAGCCACCAACATTTGCCGCGGACACGGCCGTGCCCAGTCCCATCAACGCCCAATTTGACACCTTAGCCACCCTGCGCGGTTATGAATTGAGCAGTCAGACAGTGCAACCAGGGGATGAATTAACCATCAAACTATATTGGGAAGTAACCGGACAACCGCCCGGTAATTACCTCCTCTTTGTACATCTGATAGATGAAAACGGCCTGATGATTGCCCAACGAGATACACACCCTGGCCTGGGCAATTTTCCTAGCAGCCAGTGGCGGGTGGGCAACCGCTTTGTGGATACCATCCGCCTGCACATGCCGGAAACGATGATCGCGCCCGACGAAGCGACCCTGAGTATTGGCCTGTATGCGCCCGGCGCTTACCGCCTGGGCATCACCACCGCCGACGGTACAGGAATGGGCGACGCCCTGCCGTTGACGACTATCTCGCTGCAACCTGCGCCGGGCGATGTGCCCAATCCACTTAATCAAAACTTTAACAACTTGCTGCGGCTGGTGGGGTATGAATACAACAGCCGGGTTTTCCAGCCGGATGATGTGCTGGCGGTGACTCTTTACTGGCAGGCAGACAGACCCCTTGACCAGGAGTATGAAGTTGAGGTGGCTGTGTGTGATGATCCTTGCCCGGATTGGATGGGGGCAAGGGTCACGGCCGTGACGCCCATCTCCCCTGCCACATCCACTTTGGCCCCGGGGCAACATATCTCCAGCACAATGCTTTTGTCCTTACCTGGTGATCTACCAACCGGCGCCTATTTAATTCACGTTGCCTTGATTGATCCTGTGACCAAAGAACCACAAAATGTGTTGGCCGCCGATGGACACATCCTGGATGATCGCTTATTATTAGCCCAGGTACGCATGGTAGAATAAAGCGGTAAACGGTTGAGAACGACCCACCCGAATGTAGAGAGTTGTAATTGAGTAAATGGGTAAATGGGTAATTACAAAATCACCCAAGTACTCATTTACAAAATTACCCAATTACCCAAAAGTGACTGAAGAACGACAAATCCGATTAGTTAGTTGGAGCGTCACCGTTGTATTGGTTCTCAGTGGCCTGATTCTTTTGTTCCTGCCGTTCCTCACCTGGCGTTGGACGCAAACCCCCTTTTCCGGCATTTTGTTTGACCCCAATCTGGTGGTCAATGACAGCGGCGATCCTGACTGGCCGGCGCAGCAAGGTGCTGGCGCGGCCGCATTCCCTGACCGGGTGTTGGCTATTGATGGTGTTCCAGTTTCTACTGTGGCCGATGTGCAGGCCGTGTTATCCGATATGCCCTTGAGTAGCAACGTGCCGTTTACCATTGTGCAGCCGCCGCCTGAATCTGGCTTCCCACCCCGTTTTGAAGCGCCGGAACGGATCAAAAGCGTCTTCTTAATCTCCATTGGCCTGGGGGATTTATGGGGTGAGTTTTGGCTCTATTTCATCACCGGGCTAATTATGTGGGGAATGGGAGCGTGGGTATTCCGGGTACGGCCGTATACCGAAGCGGCGCAAATTTTTGCCTTGCTGATGGCCTTCACCGCCCTGGCCGTTGGCCTGTTGTTTGATACCCGCACCACCCATATTTTTGTCCGTTTGTGGACCTTCTCCCTCTCGCTTACCTGTGGCCTGACCGTCTGGCTGGCTTCTGTTTTTCCCCACCCCGCCCGGCTGGTCACGCGCTGGCCCGCTGCCAAATGGCTGGTGCTGCTGCCCGGTTTGTTGGCCGGGTTGTGGGCACAGACCATCCTCTTTGATGCCAACACACCCTGGGCTTTTGTGTCTGGGTGGCGGCTGTTGTTCCTGCTAAATGCCATTGGCCTGCTGGTGACAATTATGATCATGGGCTACCGGGCAATACGTTCGCCCTCGCCCCAGGTGCGGCAGCAAGCGCGGCTGATTGTGGTGGGCGCAGTGGTAGGGTATGGGCCAATCATCGTCTATTTTGTCACGGCCGCACTGGGCATCAATAATTCCTGGTTCCCGCAGGCGTTTTTTGTGCCTCTGGTGGTGTTGTATCCGGCAACGATTGGTTACACCATTGCCCGTTACCGGCTATGGAACACGGATGATGCGCTGCGGCACGGTGTCACCTATGGGCTGCTGCTAATCATTTTGGTGGGCGCGCTGGTCATTGTGCTGCTGAGTCTGACGGCCGTCGTTGGCCCCGTTCTCAACAACCCATTGCTCATCGCCCTCTTCATTGTGCTGGTGGTGCTGGTGGTAGACCCGCTTAAACGGCGCTTGCAGACGGAAGTAGAAGGGCTGCTTCTGAAACAGCCCGTGGCTCTGGATAATATGCTGCGCGACTTTAACCGGGAATTGACAACGGCCGTCACCGAAGACCAGGTCGCCTCCATGATGCTGCTCTACGTGCGCACCGGCATCCCGGACGCCAACCCTGACCTCTACCTGCCAGACGGCGACATGAGCGTGTATCGCAGCTACTACGGCAGCAATGACTTGCTGGTAGGGGCCAATTCGCCGCTTATTACCGCCATGAAGCGGATGCACGGGGCGATTGACCTGACGGAAGAACGCACCTGGCCCGCCATTTTCCAGCAGGAAAAAGAGATCGTGAAGGGGATGGAAACGGCCGTTATCGTCCCCATGTACAACGAACAAGACCTGCTCGGCTGGCTCACCCTCTCCCCCAAAACCAACAACCAGCTGTATAACCAGAGCGAACTGGCCTACGTCGCTTCTCTGGCCGACCATTCTCTTATTGGGTTTGAACGCGCCAGCGTCGTCCGCAGCCTGGAAGCCCGCGTTTTTGAACAAGACATGCTCAGTCAATTCTCCCAGGCGCTCAACTTCACCATCACCCTGGATGACATGATGGAACTGGTGTTCACCAACTACGAACGCCTGTTTAATCTGCATGACTTCTTCATCTACCTGTGGGATGCCGACACAGACCAGAATTACACCGCCTTTTATCTGGAAGATGGCGAACGGGATGAAAGCCGCGAAGGCATTACCCAGATAGTCACTGATCCACGCATTCTGGAAGCATTTGAACGGGGGCAGTTTATCACCGGTAAATTTGAAACCGGGAACGCCTGGATGATGGCCCCCTTAAAAGCCGGCCGTGACACCCTCGGCGTCATCTATACCTATTACCGCAGCCCAGACATCACCCTGCGCCCCCGGCAGCAGCAGCTATTCCTGACGCTGGCCGACCAGGCCGCCACCGCCCTGGCCCGCCTGGAAACCAACCGCCAGCTTCAAGCGCGGGCACAACAGCTAGAAATCATCAACGAAGTCACCTTTTCGCTGGCCACCACCATGGATCTGGCCGTGCTGCTAGAATTGATTCTGGACAAAGCGATGCAGTTGTTGGATACGGAAGCGGGTACTTTCATGGTGACTGACCTGGACAATGGCGAATTGGAATTCCGGGTGGCGCGTGGCCCGGCCAGCGAAGGACTGATTGGTAAACGGCTGCCCACCGGCACCGGGCTGGCGGGCACGGCCGCGCAAACCGGGCTGCCCATCATCGTCAATGAAGCACGCGAGGACAAACGCTGGTTTGGCCAGGTGGAACAAGATACCTCGTTTCGGGCACGCACCCTGCTTACCGTGCCGCTCATGCGCTATAACACGGCCTGGGGCGTCATCCAGCTTATCAACAAGCGCAACGGCGCACCGTTTACAGAAGATGACCAGAATTTGCTGCTCACGTTTGCCAGCCAGGCGGTGGTGGCCATGGAAAATGCGCGGCTGTTAGCCCAGACGGACGAGGCGCTGCGCAAAAGCGTAAATGAGCTGTCGCTGCTCACTCAGCTTGACCGGGATTTGAACACATCGCTCGACCTGCCGACGGTGTTGAACCTGGCGCTGGATCGGACATTGGGTATTTTTAATGGCACGGCCGGCGCGATTGTGCTGCTGGATGGCGACGGCCGTCCGCAACGCCTCATGCATCGTAACTATGACCCCGCCTTCACGCTGGCCGACCTCACGGCCGAAAGCGGGTTGGTACGCAAAACCATCGCCAGCCGCCAGCCCTACGTGGCCGCCAATGTGCATGAAGAAGAGGGCTACATCGCCGCCAACTTTGCTACCCATTCCCAAATGAGCCTGCCATTACTGCACAAACAACAGTTAATTGGGGTGCTGGTGCTGGAAAGTGACCGGCTGGATGGGTTTGATGCGGAGGCAGTGGAAACGGCCGTGCGCATCACCAACCACGCCGCCATCGCCATTGCCAACGCCGTACTCGTGGAACAGGTTAACGCCGCCAACGAAGCCAAATCCGACTTTGTGAGCATGGTTTCCCATGAACTGAAAACTCCCATGACTTCGGTGAAAGGGTATACCGATCTGTTGCTCTCCGGCATGACCGGCCAATTAAACGACCAGCAGCGGAACTTCCTGGAAACCATTGCCGCCAACCTGCGCCGCATGAGCCAGCAAATACAAGACCTGACCGACATTTCACGCATTGAAACGGGCAAATTGCATGTCAGCCTGACGCCCACTTCGCTGGTGGAAGTGGTGAACGAGACGCTGCAAATTATCCAGGGGCCATTTGACGAAAAAGGGATTAAGCTGCAACTGCAACTGCCGGAAGATTTGCCGCTGGTAACGGCCGATAAAGGGCGGTTGGTGCAGGTGCTGACCAATTTACTGAGCAACGCCGGCAAATACTCGCCTCCGGAAACAGCGGTAGAACTCTGTTTTGAGACGCGCCTGATGCCCAATGGCAAGAGTGAGCAGGTGCGGCCGATGGTGGTTTGTTCGGTGCGGGATCATGGTTTTGGCATTTCGGAAGAGGACCGCAAGAAGCTGTTTACCAAGTTTTTCCGCTCAGAAGACCCCAACATTCGCCAGGCCAAAGGGACGGGGCTGGGACTGTCTATCACCAAAGGGATTGTGGAACTGCATCACGGCGAAATATGGGTGGAAAGTGAATTAGGAAAGGGCACAACCTTCGCCTTTTCCGTGCCTCCCGTTGGGGTGACTGGTGGCGCCTTAGAGCGTAGGTAAATCGTGGGTTGTGGCAATTGACACGGCCGTAATGTAAGCTATACTTGGCGCATGATTGACAAAACAATTTCAGAAGCCTATCTGAAAGGTTCAAATTGGTCTTAAACGCACGCATTTGGCGTGCGTTTTTTTTTGTTTTTTTACAAACCCCTAATGCAGAGAGGAGCGTGTAAATGGACTACGGAATGATTGGCAAAATTGAGAAGGCGAAGTTTTATGCAGCCGAACCGCAACGATTCCATTTTGATTCGTTCTCGGTGCGTCTGGAAGGAGATAACGGTCAGGAACACCGCGTCACTTATGATGCTGGCAAATGGGATTGCGATTGCAGTTTCTTCCACACACGCGGTTTTTGCAGCCACACCATGGCTCTGGAGCGGGTGCTGGGGCAGATGATTTCCACCCCCGTCTGGGCCACCTGATCGGCTCTACTAAACAGACACAATTGAATGAATAAGCCCGGCCACATGGCCGGGCTTTTTTGTCACTTTGAATTTTATTAACATTTTTGCGAGACGGCCGTTGTCCGCCATTTTCCCTTCCCTTACAATAAACTCATC
>CAZOPF010000128.1:0-14196 GCA_964581605.1 uncultured Ardenticatenaceae bacterium | reverse complement strand
TGAGTAATTCGGTAATTACCCAATCACTCAATCACTCAATCACTCAATCACTCAATCACCCAATCACTCACGGGTAGCAAAATCAATAATTTCGCCATCATACCATTCCGGGTCGGCCAGCAACAGCGCCCGTAGCTGCATAAAACGCTCATGCTGCTCCGGGCTGGCGGCGTTGGCCTGGTACGCCTCGCGGCTCTCAAACACGGCCGCCAGATAAAACACGTCCGGGTCATTATCCATCTTGTACACCGTGCGGGCAATCTGGCCGGGCGCTAACCCCATGCTGTCCGCTAAAGCCCGCAATTCTTCAATTCTTTCCCTGTTAATTCTGACTTTTGCAATCGTACCGTACATGAAAACTCTCCTTAAAATTATTAGCAAGATCGTGAGTAGCAGGTGGCATGTTGCATGTTGCAAGTGGCAATTTACATGCCACCTGCCACCTGCCACCTGCCACTTGCAACTTTTCACTGCCCCGGCATCACCCCCAACTGCATCAACAAACTCACATCATCATCTTTGCGCCAAAACTCCACAATTTTGCCGTTGCACAGGCGGAATAGTTCCAGCCCGTTCACTTTTACCTGCCGGCCGGTAGGCGGAATTTCCATGAAGGGGCCATTGTGTACGGCCGTGTGCGTATGCAGCACCGATACAAACTCCCCATCCGCCAACACCTGCTCCACCGCCACCCGATGGCCGGGAAAAGCGGTATCAAACAGGCCCATTAACTGGCGAAAAGAGTCCGCGCCAACGGCCGTGCCCATCATCGGATCATGAATCACCACATCCGGCGCAAAAACTTCGTCAATCACCGCCCGGTTTCCCTGGTTAATCATCTCCTCAAAAACCCGATGCACCGTCATTTTGTTCGTCTCTGTCGTCATCATCTCTCTCCTTCACTCAATTCCTTCCTCGTTCGTCGCAGGCGATTCATCGCCTGCGACAAACATGGGCTAGGCCATTTCTGGCTGGGGCATGGCCCCCAACTGCTGCATCAAGGTCATGTTGTCCAGGATTACCCATTGCTCCACAGCCCGGTCATCCACGATGTGAAAGATGTTTATGGCCGAATATTCCACTTGCCGACCAGTAGCCGGAATACCCATCAGCTCGTCGGTGTGGTCCCCTCGGAATGTCAGCCGCGCCACGACCTTATCGCCTTCGGCGATGATGTCCTCAATCGTAACGGTCCGATTGCTGAAAGCGGCGTTTTGCATCGTCAGGAATTGGCTGAATCCGTCACGGCCGTGTACTGGCGGAAAACCGGCAAAATGACCTACATAATTGGCGGCGATGTACTCGGCCACGTTGGATAAATCGCCCCGGTGGACAAACTCTTCAAATGCCCGGCGGGTCTTCTCTTTGTTGTGCTCAGTTAACATGGAGTTTACTCCTTTTTAATTTGGATAAGATTCATAACTATGAATAAGATATAGCTATTCCCCTTCCAGCTACCAGTTCAAAAACTGCTCAATTTCTGCTCACTTTTAGCGAGTAATGCGAATTGCCATAACAGACGGATTCGTTGTTTACTAAAATTCGTTGTTCTTTTCCTCCACTCAAAGCGCCAATACAGCCCCAACATCACCATCGCCACTAGCATATTAAAACCATGCAAAAACCAGATTGGCCCCAGTGGCAGTCCCACGACGTACAGCCAGTAAAGCAGGTTGCCCAGGTTCGCCAGCCCAATCTGCCCCAGGCTATAAGATTGCAAATCCCGCGTCGTCACCGCCTTCACCAGCATGGGCACATTGCTGCCAATAAAAATGAGACTCGACCCCGCCCCAGCCATCGCCTGCACCATTTCAAGTTCCATTGCCTATCCTCCAAAAGGTAATTTGGTAATTGGGTAATTAATCACCCATACCATACGGCCGTTCACCCTTCATCTTCCAGCCCATTTGCCGTTCACTTTCTGTTCAATTCCCGTCCCAATTGGCTATAATCTAGCAGTTCAACACTCATCCCCTGCTCACTGCTTTTACGGCTTACTGTTTAGTGATCACTCCCATGTCTACTCTCCTCAGCCACCGTTACCAACTGCTAGACCGCCTCGGCAGCGGCGGCATGGGCGCGGTGTATCGGGCGCACGACATCCTCACCGGCGAAGAAGTGGCGCTCAAACGAGTCATCAGCACGGCCGTCACCCCACCCACGCCCGAACTCAAACTGGCCCTGGCCCACGAATTCCAGGCATTGGCCGCCCTGCGCCACCCCCACGTCATCGCCGCCCGCGACTATGGCTTTGACCAGGCCAGCCAGCCCTTTTTCACCATGGAACTGCTGCCAACGGCCGTGCCCCTCACCCAGGCCGGGCAATGGCAGGACGTAACCGGCAAAGTGGCCTTGCTGGCCCAACTGCTCCAGGCGCTCATCTACGTCCACCGCCACCACATCATTCACCGCGACCTGAAGCCAGGCAACGTGCTGGTAGCTGATGGGGCCGTCAAACTGCTCGATTTTGGCCTGGCGGCATTGGCCGGGCATGTGGGCGAAACATCAGGCACCCTGCTCTACATGGCCCCGGAACTGCTGCGTGGCGCGCCCGTCACGGCCGTCTCCGACCTCTATGCCGTGGGGGTGCTGGCCTATGAATTGCTGGCCGGTTGGCATCCCTTCGACCCCACCTCCCTGGACTTTATCAAAAATATGCTCACCCAGGAGCCAGATTTTAGCTACGTGGACGCCCCGCCCGAACTGGTAGCGGTGGTGCGGCGGCTGCTGGCTAAAGAGCCAGACGGCCGTTACCCGGATGCGGCCGCTGCCCTGGAAGCATGGTGTACGGCCGTTGCCATGCCCCTGCCTGCGGAAACGGCCGTCACCCGCGACAGTTTTCTGCAAGCCGCTCCCTTCACTGGCCGCCAATCTGAACTGGATCAGTTGTTAGCCGCCCTCAAGCAAGCTGCCCATGGCAAAGGCAGTGCCATTTTGATCGGCGGCGAGAGCGGCGTGGGCAAAAGCCGCCTGCTGAACGAGTTACGCACGCGGGCCTTGGTGGCGGGCACGGCCGTCTTGCGTGGCAGCGCCCGCGCCGATGGCAGCCCCTTCCATTTGTGGCAAGAGTTATTACCAACTCTGTTGCTTTTAGCGCCGCCCGATGAGATGGAAACGGCCGTCCTGGCCCCCCTCCTCCCGGACATCACCCGCTTCACACCGACTGCTCCCCGACCGCTGCCACCGCTAGAACCAGACAAAGCCCGCACCCGCCTCCTGCTCACCATCACCGGCCTGTTGTACCGCGCCGCCCAAAAGCAGCCACTCCTGCTGCTGCTAGAAGAGCTGCATTGGGCCGATGACGCCAGCCTGGAACTGCTGCAATGGCTCTTGCGTGACCTGCATAAGCAGCCCTGCCTCATCCTGGCCGCCTACCGGTTGGGCGAACGGCCGTCCCTACCCACCGACCTGCCCACCATGAGCCACCTGCGCCTGCCCCGCCTGCCCGCCGCCGCCATTGCTGAACTGAGCCAGGCCATGCTGGGGCCACACGGCCGTCAGCCCGCCCTGCTCACTTTCCTGGAACAGCAAACCGAAGGCAACACCTTTTTCATCGTGGAGGTGATGCGGGCGCTGGCCGAAGAAGCCGGGCGGCTGGACCACATTCCCCAGGCCGAACTGCCCGCCCACATCTTTCCCCAGGGCATTCAAGATGTGGTGCGGCGGCGGCTCAACCGTGTGGGCAAACAGCGCCAACCCTTACTCCGGCTGGCCGCCATCGCCGGCCGCCAACTCGATCTAACCCTCCTCTCCCCGTTCATAGCAGGCGATTTATTGCCCGCTACAAACGAGATGGAAGAGTGGCTGACGGCCTGCACCAATGCCCTGATCCTGGAACGGCCAGATGGCAGCCCCCACTGGCAGTTCAGCCACGACAAACTGCGTGAAGCGTTGCTGGCGGATCTGGCTCCCGCCGAAAAAGAAGCTATGCACCGGCAAATTGGCCTCGGTATCGAGACCGTCTACGCCGCCCATCTCGCCCCCTACTACGGCGACCTGGCCGCCCATTTCCGGCAGGCGGGCATGGCAGACAAAGAGATTGTGTATCTGCAACTGGCGGCCGCGCAGGCGCAGGCGGCTTATGCTAACGAAACGGCGCTGGCTTATTACGGCCGTCTGCTCACTCTGCTCACCGATTCCACCGCCAGGATTGAAGCAGGGCTGGCTTCCGGGGCCATTTTGAAGCTGACCGGCCGTTGGGATGAAGCCGAAAGCCAGTTGGCAATGGCTGCCGACCTGTCCCGGCAAACGGCCGATCCCTTGCTGCAAGCCCGTTGTTTGCAGGCTGCTGGCAATCTGGCCCGCAGCCGGAGCGATTATCCGGCCGCTTTGCGCTGGTTGGCGGAGGCGCAAAATTTGTTAACAGCCGGCCACGTGAGCGGCATAGAAGAAGTTAACGCAGAGGCGCAGAGGCGCGGAGATTTAACGGAAAACCCTTCGCGTCTTTCGCGTCCTTCGCGGATCATTTCGCTGTTAGTGGATGTGTTGGTGGAGATTGGCAATGTGTACCAGCAGCAAGGGGCATATGAGGCGGCACGGCCGTATCTGCAACTGGCGCTGGAAGAGGCAGAAGCGGCCAATGACCGCGCCGCCATGGCCCTGGCCTGGCATAATCTGGGCAGCAATCATTACATGCAAGGCCAGTACCGCCCCGCGCAAACGTATTACGAAAAGGCGCTGGCCGTCCGCCGGGAACTGGATGATAAATTGGGCTGCGCCAGCACCTATAACAATCTCGGCAATATCGCCTTTCGCCTGGGTGATTATGCCCTGGCGCAGCAGCAGTATGCGGCCAGCCTGGAACTGCGCCAGCAAATGGGCGACGTGTGGGGTACGGCCGCCGCGCTCAACAACCTGGGCATTGTGCCCTACCACCGGCAGGATTATGAGACGGCCCGCCGCTATTGGGAAGAAGCGTTGGCCGTGCGCCGGGCGTTGGGTGATGAGTGGACGATTAGCCAGACGGTGGATAATCTGGCGCTGATTGCCCGTGTGCAGGGGCGTTATGCCGAAGCGTTGCAGTTAAGCGATGAGGGCATCCACCGCCGCCGCCAACTGGATGACAAGCAGGGGTTGGCGATTGCGCTGGGTAATCGTGCCCGCCTCTTGGCCGATATGAACGACCTGCCCGCCGCCGAAGCACTGTACCAGGAAAGCCTGTCCCTCTCGCAGGAAATTGATGACCGGCGGGGGGTGGTTTATTGCCTGATTGGGTTGGCGGATGTGTACCGGCGGCAGGGGGCAGCGGATGGGGCACGGCCGTACCAACTCATTCTGCTGGCCCAACGGCTGTTGGCGGAAATGGAGGCGCACATGGAAGAAGATGAGCAGGAGTTGGCCGGGCTGGTGCTGGCGCAGGCGGAACGGGAACTGGACACGGCCGTGTTAGTTGCTGCCCGTGCGGAAGTGGAAATGATGACAGAAGTGGAATTGATGCAGAAGATGTAATTGAGTAATTTGGTAATTGAGTAATTGGTAATTGGGTAATTACTCAATTACCAAATTACCAAATTACCTGATTTCACCTACAAGGAAACGACCGATGTCCACCTCCTTACAAACACGATTAGAACAGGCGCGGCGGCGGCAATTTGTGGGCCGGGCCGATGATAAAGAGCTGTTCCGGGCGGCGCTGGCAGCCGAGGAACTGCCCTTTGTGGTGCTCTATCTCTTTGGGCCGGGTGGCATTGGCAAGACGACCTTGCTGCGCGAGTTTGCCCACATGGCCGGGCAGATGGGGGTGCGGGTGGTGATGCTGGACGGCCGTGAAACCGACCCCTCGCCCCCCTTTTTTGAAGCTGCCCTCCGCGCCGCCCTCCATTTACCCGCCGACGTTGATATTGCTGCTTCACTGCCGCGTGACGGCCGTACCGTCCTCCTTATTGACACCTACGAACTGCTGGCCCCCCTGGATAGCTGGCTGCGTAATGACCTGCTGCCGCAACTGCCGGATAACGTGCTGGTGGTGCTGGCCGGGCGGCAGCCCCCCGGCCTGGCCTGGCGTGCCGACCCCGGCTGGCAGGCGATGATGCGCATTATCCCCCTGCGTAATCTCAGCCCGGCCGAAAGCCGCGATTACCTGGCGCGGCGCGGCATTCCCGCCACACAACACGAGACAGTGCTGGCCTTCACGCACGGCCACGCCCTGGCGCTCTCCCTGGTGGCCGATGTGGCCGCGCAGCAGCCAGACGCGCCTTTTCAGCCGGAAAAATCCCCCGATGTGATCAAGGCGCTGTTGGCGCAATTTATTGAGCAGGCGCCCACCGCCGCCCACCGCGAAGCGTTGGAAGCGTGCGCCCTGGTGCGCCTGACAACCGAATCCTTGCTGGCGGTGCTGCTCGACCACCCAGACCCACATGACCTCTTTGAATGGCTGCGCAGCCTCTCCTTTATGGATGTTTCGCATTATGGCCTGTTCCCGCACGATCTGGCGCGGGAAGCGTTGGCGGCTGATTTGCGCTGGCGACGGCCGGAACTTCATGCCCTGCTGCACGGCCGTGCCCGCCACTTTTACATCCAGCGCATCCAGCACGGCGACCCCCGCGAACAGCGCCACATCCTGGCCGATTACATCTTCCTGCACCGCGACAACCCGATGGTGCGCCCCTATTTTGAATGGCAGATCAGTGGGCACGTGTTCACTGACCGGCTGCACCCCAAAGACATTGTGCCGGTGTTGGCGATGGTGGAACACCATGAAGGGGCCGTGTCGGCGCAACTGGCCGCGCACTGGCTGGCGCGCTTCCCAGAGCGGGCGGCTGTCTTTCGGCAGGCGGGCGGTGATGTGCAAGGCTTTCTGCTGCTGCTGCCGTTGGAACAGTTGCCACCGGCCGAACGAGAGAATGACCCGGCCACCCGCGCTGCCTGGAATTTCTTGCAAAGCACGGCCCCATTGCACCCCAAACAGACGGCGACGCTTTTCCGCTTCTGGCTGGCAGCGGATAGTTACCAGGCGGTCTCCCCGGTGCAGAGCCGCATTTTCTTGAATGTGGTGCAACATTATCTGACGACGCCGGGATTGGCCTATACGCTTTTTCCCTGCGCTGACCCGGATTTCTGGACGGCCGTGTTCACCTATGCCGATTTACAACGATTACCGGCGGCCGATTTTGTGCTGGACGGCCGTCGCTATGGCGTCTATGGGCATGACTGGCGCAAAAGACCGCCATTGGCCTGGCTGGAGTTGATGGCACAGCGAGAATTGGGGCTGACGGGCACCGCCCCCCTGCCAGCCGATGAAGTGCGGGTTTTAAGTGAGGCGGAATTTGGCACGGCCGTGCGTGAGGCGCTGCGTGATTTTACGGATATTGCCGCTTTGCAAAATAACCCGCTGGCCCAAACCCATCTGATCAGTCAAAAGCCAGATACGATGAATCGGGGGGAGGCCTTACAAATGGTGCTGCGGGAAACGGCCGAAGCGTGGCAAGCCCACCCGCGCCAGATGAAACTGTACCGCGCCCTCTACCACACCTATTTCCAACCGGCCGCCACCCAGGAACAGGCGGCGGAACTGCTCGACCTCCCCTTCAGCACCTACCGCCGCCATCTGCGCCAGGCGGTGGAAGAATTGACCAGCCGTTTGTGGGTGAAGGAACAAGGGGCATAATTGGGTTACGCCAGGGTTTGCGGCTAACGGCCGTCTGCGGTAATGTCCTCTCATGGCTGAATTATTGTTTCTTAAATTGGGTGGTTCTTTAATAACCGACAAGACCGGCGTAGAAGCGGTGCGGTTTGATGTATTGGCACGGTTGGCCCAAGAGATCCAGCAGGCGCGGGCGGCGCGGCCAGATTTGCAACTGGTATTGGGGCATGGCAGCGGATCATTTGGGCATGTGGCGGCGGCACGGCACGGTACGCGCCAGGGGGTACGTTCTGTTGGGCAGTGGTTTGGTTTTACAGAGGTGAGCGCGGCCGCCTTGCGGCTGAACCGGCTAGTGGTAGAGGCATTGTTGGTGGCCGGTGTTCCGGCAATGAGTTTTGCTCCGTCCGCGTCGGTGATATGTGCAGACGGCCGTATCACTACCATTGCCATACACCCATTGGAACAGGCATTGCAAGCCGGGCTGCTGCCAGTAACACATGGTGATGTTGCTTTTGATGCGGTGCGTGGCGGGACAATTGTTTCCACCGAAGAGGTGATGATGGCATTGGCCGAGGCGGGAATGCGGCCGTCTTGGTTGTTGTTGGCTGGCGAGACCGAAGGTGTTTTCGATTTGCAGAGAGAGGTTATCCCCCATATTTCAGCGGCGTCGTTGCCCAAAATAGAAGCCGCATTAGGTGGTTCACGTGGTGCTGATGTAACGGGTGGCATGGTGACCAAAGTTCACAGCATGGTCGCATTGGCAGGCCAGATTCCTGGCCTCTCGGTGCGAATTTTTTCCGGCTTGCAGCCGGGTGTATTATTTCAATTGTTATGCCAGCCGGATGCAGCAGTGGGCACAACCATTACCTGAAACACAGTACTTCTGTACCAGAATCAGGCCTCTTTATGCTGATTTTATGGCAATAGTGATATAACGGTGGCGCACATAAAGCACAACAAAACGCCTCTTGTAAGTAGTGAGCAATACAAGACGAGAGGAAGGAAGTGTGACAAAGGCGAGGGTACTCTATATTGAGGATGACCTGGCAAGCCAGCGTCTGGTCAACCGGCTGCTAAGTAGTTCTGGCTATGAAGTGTTTACCGCTTCAGATGGGATTGAGGGGGTAGTTCTGGCCCAAAAGGCACAGCCTAACTTGATTTTGATGGATATTAACCTGCCACAGATGGACGGGCGGGCGTTAACTACCCGTTTGCGTAGCTCCCCCCATTTTTCGGAAACACCAATTGTGGCTCTCACAGCGTATCGTGATGGAGATAACCAGAAGATGGCGTTGGCGGCAGGTTGTACTGGCTTTATGACAAAGCCGATTGACGTAGAAACATTTCCCCAACAGATTGAATCGTTCTTGAATGGGCAGCGGCAAAAACTCTCGGCCCAGGAACATCAGGTTCATCTGGAGCGGCATACTCAGGAGCTGGTGCGTCAGCTAGAAGCCAAAATGCGAGAATTGGAAGGTGCTAATCGGCGGATGCAGGAGTTGAATCAATTAAAAAGCGATTTTTTGACGATGGCCTCATATGATTTGCAGGCGCCGTTGGCGTATACCAGGCAGCAGATGGCAACGTTGATGACCGTGCTGGGGAATGTGGCTGAACAGGCGGATGTGGCCATGCACCATACCCTGCTACAGCGCATGGAGAGTGGACTGAACCGGATGCGCCAGGTGACGGACGAGATTGATCAGGTAGCTCAGATTATGTCTGGGCTGCTGAAACTATGCCTGAAGCCGGTGCATGTGGGAGATGTGGTGGCTGATGTGGTGGGTGCGGTGGCTGAGGTGTGTGCCTGCCGTCAACTGCATCTCTTTGTTTCCAGCCTGAGCCATTTGCCGCCGGTGATGGGGGATGAACAGCAGCTACACACGGCCGTTGCCAATATCATCGGCAACGCCATTAAATTTACCCCTGACGGTGGACACATTTATATTACGGGCGTTTCCAGCCACCAGGAAATTCGCCTGTCGGTGCAAGATACTGGCTTGGGCATCCCCAAAGAAGAGCAAGGGTATATTTTTGATCTGTTTTACGCGCTGGGTTCGGTGCAAAACCACTCCACCAGCAAATCGGCGTTTTGTGGCGGTGGGTTGGGGCTTGGTTTGCCCATGGCTAAAGGAATTATCGAAGCACACAACGGCCGTATCCTGGTAGAAAGTGACCCACAGACATTACCAGGCAGCACTTTTACGGTCTGTTTGCCAGTTTAGGCCAGAAATCCATCAGTGAGCTTCAGGTTGGGGGCAGTCAATTACGTCAGTGAGAAATGCCCCGGCTGGCGAGCGGTGCGGCTGAGCACGGCCGTCAGATCATCCCCATTATTCACCACATACGTCACCATGCCGTTGGCTTGCAGCATGGCCGCCAGTTTATCGGTGGAACGGTTGCCGCTAAAGGAAGCCGGGTTCACCAACACCGTCACCAGCCGCAGGCCACGCCGGGCTAACTGGCGTGACGCCGTCGCCCACTGCTCACGCGGTGAAGGGGTAACGACAATAAGGGTCGTGCCCCGCGGAAACAAGTGCGCTTCGGCGTTAAGCATATCACTCATCGGCACCTGGCCCCGCGCTCGCAACACGGACAGTGTTTCCAAGATGCGGTTGAGCTGTCGTTCCCCCCGATCCGGTTGCACAATTTCTGTGCTCTGCCCATACCCCAACATGCCTACCGCTCTGTCCTGGCGCAAAAAGTATTGTGCCAGAGAGGCCGCGATGGTGACGGTGTACTCTTCAGTGGATTCCGGCAACGTAAATTTCTCTGGCGTCAACCAGGATGGTAAGTCGCCACTGGCAGATGTGGCCGACGAAGTTGAACGTGTGGCGGAAACATGATCAAAGATGGACATATCCGGCGCAATCCAGATGTCGGCCATAGGGTCGAGTTCAAACTCTTTGACGATAAGCCGGTCGCGGCGGGCGGTGCTGCGCCAATGGATGCGGCCGAAGCTGTCGCCGGGCACATAATCGCGCACGCCGGCGGCGTTGGTGGTGACGACGTGGGTACGGCGGCGCAGGGCATCCCCGCCGGGCAAAATGCCTATCGGTAGGGCAAAGGTATGGATGTCAAAGGTGAGGGGGAAGATGACGACGTTGGTGGTGGGGGTGATGTCCTTTTCCATGGGGAAGAGGCCAAAGGGGTCGCTGGTGCGCAGGCGCAGCGGGCCAAGCTGGTACCGGCCGCGTTCCCGGCACATGGTGTTCACCCGCCAGCTGTAGGAATCACGCATCCCCAAATTGTGAACGACGTGGCTGGTAAAGTGGCCGGGCAGGGTGGCGTAGTCGCGCACTTCCAGCCACAGTTTGGGGATGTACCAGGTGTTGCGCACGGTGAAGCGTTCTTCCAACGGCCGTCCCACCTGGGTGCGGCGCGTGCGCGTGAGCCGTGACAAATGCACAAACCGGATGTTGGCATACGCCCAGATGAAGGAGATGATGAGCAACAGCCCCAGCAGATAGGCCAGGTTGAACCAGATGTCGCGCCCGGTGGCCAGCCCACCCAGCAGCGCCACAATTGCTAACACAATGACGGTGGTACGGCGCTGGCCGAGGTGGATGCGGCGGAGATATTTTCTCATAGTGTGCGGTGGTGGCACGGTGGGGACACCGGCCACAGCAACTTTATGCCTTCACTTGTGCCCCCGGCACCGGGATGCGGTCGAGGATGTCCTGCACAATCTGAGACGGTTCGATGTCTTTGATGCGGGCGGCGGGGCCGACGATGATGCGGTGGCTGAGGGCGGCACCGGCCAGGGCCTTCACGTCGTCGGGCAGTACATAGTCACGGCCGAGCATGGCGGCGCGGGCCTGGGCCAGCCGGTACATGGCCAGGGCGCCACGCGAGCTAGAACCCAGGTAGACATCCGGGTGTTCCCGCGTCTGGCGCACGATTTCCACGATGTATTCTTTGACAAGGGTGTCAATGTAGATGTCTTTGACGGCCGTTTGCACTGCCAACAATTCATCCACCGACACCACTTGCTCCAACCCATCTACTGGATGGGTATGTTGCTGCCGGTCTAAAATTTCAATTTCATGTGCCCGGTCAGGGTAGCCCAGGCGAATGCGCAACATAAAGCGGTCGAGCTGCGCTTCTGGCAGGGGGAAGGTGCCTTCATATTCGATGGGATTTTGGGTGGCCAGCACCATGAACGGCGGGCCGAGCCGGTAGGTGTGGCCATCTACCGTCACCTGTTTTTCTTCCATCGCTTCCAGCAGGGCGGACTGGGTTTTGGGGGTAGCGCGGTTGATTTCATCTACCAGCACAATCTGGGCGTGGATGGGGCCGGGGCGGAATTCAAATTCCCGGTCACGCTGGTTAAAAACGGAGACGCCGGTGACGTCACTGGGCAGCATGTCCGGTGTGAACTGGATGCGTTGGAAGGCGCAGCCGACGGATTTGGCGAGGGATTTTGCCAATACGGTTTTGCCCACGCCAGGCACATCTTCGATGAGGATGTGCCCCTGGCACAACAGCCCCATGACGGTGAGCTGCACTTCGGGACGTTTGCCCACAATGACGTGCTCGACGTTTTCAATGATACGGTTGGCGATAGCTTCAATTTCGGCCATGTAGTGCTCCTATAAAAATTATGAATTATGAATTATGAATTATGAAGGATGGAGGATGGAGGATGGAGGATGAATTTTCACCTCATCACCCCTTCACCTGTTCACTTTAACTGCCGGGGATTTTAGCACACCTCTTCCAGGCAGTGGCTGCTCCAACGGTTCGTAGGTTTGTCGTAGGAAATATACGTGGTAGACGGCCGTTTTTATGATACCCCTGTTAGACATTCGATTTCTCAAAGAATTCAGATGTCTATGGCTGGTATGTGTCATAAAGGGATTGAACGCGCAGGTTATGCAGCGTGGGTGCAGAACCATCGGCTGTTTGCACAGCAATGGTCACAGTTTCGCCGGGGCGCAGGTGGAAGAAGTTGTCGGCAAAACGGCCGTCCACCTTGAGCGATTCTACCCATACAAACAGGGCTGGTTTATGGGCGGTGAGCGTCAGATGGGCATTGTCCACGACTGCCATTTCTAACCGGGGATCAGGCAGTTCCAGGTGTTTGGGGCGAGCAAAATGTACCAGGTTGGTGGAAATGATTTGCCCATCCACCTGCAAGGCCAGCCAGAGTAGCAGGCGGCGGGGGCCATGTTCGGCCAGGGCGTTTTGTAGATTTAAGGTTTCGATCAGCGTGTTCTGGTTGGGGGGGATGGTCACGGCCGTATCGCCTTCCATCAGCGCCTCGCCGTCCACCGTTATTAACTGCCAGTGTACATCGCCTACCAAACCAGCCAACAGGTCGCTGGTGACATGAATTTGCACGGTGCCCGTTTCCGCGTCTTCCAGGCCAGAGACCAGCAGCGGGGCGTAGAACTTTTTGGCGAGATAGTGCAGGGCTTTCCAACGGCCGTCGCTATCCAATGATGACCAGCTGGCCACCGGCCAGCAGTCGTTCAACTGCCAGTAGAGTGTGCCCATGCCCCGCGGCATAGTCCGCCGCCAATGTTCCACCGCATACTTCATCGCCATGCCTTGCACAATCTGGCTCAACCAGAGCGTGTTTTCAAACGAGGTGGGAAAGCGGAACCAGTCCAGCATGTAATGAATAATGGTCTGGTTGCCGATGCCGCTGCGCTGGTGATGCTCCATGACGGCGCTGGTGATGTTGCGGTCTTCGGGCAGCGTGTACCGGGACACCATGCGCGGTTCGGGGAAGGATTGGAAGCCAAATTCGCTGTTAAAACGGTGTTCGCAGGTGCGGTAAAACTCAAACGGCTGTTTGCCGTGCCACACGTCCCAGATGTGGGCATCGCCGGATTTGGGATCATTCGAGTAAGCACGGTTGCCAACGGGGGTGTGGGCGCTGCTGGGCCAATAGTCGGTTTGCGGGTCAAGCTGTTGGATGAGTTCGGGGAGAAGCTGGTCAAAGAGACGGCCGTAATCCTCCCAACTCATGCAGTATGACGTCCACTCACTCCCCACCAGCCCTTGTTCCATCTCGTTGTTGCCGCACCAGAGCGCCAGGCTGGCGTGGTGGCGCAGGCGGCGCACGTTGTCTTCAATTTCGTGGCGCACTGTCTCCATCCACGCTTCGTCAAAGGTGGGGTAGGTAGCGCAGGCAAACATGAAATCTTGCCAGAGGCAGATGCCCAGTTCGTCACACAGATCGTAGAAGATGTCAGCTTCATAGATGCCGCCACCCCAGACGCGCAGCATGTTCATATTGGCCGCCGCTGCATCTTGCAGTAACCGGGTGTAATGTTCCGGGGTGATGCTAGTAACGAACGTATCCGCCGGAATCCAGTTCGCTCCTTTGGCGAAAAAGGGCACACCGTTAACCACAAATTGGAATGATTCCCCCCATGGGTCGGGGTGGCGGTCCAGCTTCAAGGTGCGCAGGCCAATGCGTTTGCTCACGCGGTCCAGTTCAAGGCCATCGGCCCACAGCGTTACCGTTACCGCATACAACGGCCGTGCCCCCATCCCATTCGGCCACCAAAGTTGAGGGGAGGGAATGGGCAGGTGGCAAGTGGCAGGTGGCAGGTGGCAAGTGGCAGGTGGCAGGTGGCAAGTGGCAGGTGGCAGGTGGCAAG
>CAZOPF010000127.1:0-14362 GCA_964581605.1 uncultured Ardenticatenaceae bacterium | reverse complement strand
TGAGTAATTTGGTAATTAGCCGCTTCAATTACTTAATTACCCAATTACCCAATCGTTAACTTATTTGCAAACGATCACTTACCCATTGTCCTTACCGCTTTGGTGTGATGGAACGATATGGGTACGGCCGTTCCAATTCCCATACTCGGCAATCGGCCGGAAACGAAGCGTCGTAAACTCAAAATGAAAATCCTTGCGTTGGCGTTCGGCCATCGCCGCCGCATGGCGTTCAGGTCGGGGCACGGCGCTGTGTCCACGCACCATATCCACCATTTCCTGTTGCGAACGCCACACCGAAAAGGTAGAGACCGTGCGCGGCAGCCGCATGGCCGCTATCGCCAGGGTGGTGCCTGGGTGGTCGCGCACAAGTTCTTCAACCGGCTTGCCCCACCGAATGAAGCGCGGCACCTGGGGCAGCTTCATCCGCGCCAGCGTCACCGCTACCACGGGCGCGGCGGGGTCTTGTTCGCCCACGCTCTCAGGAAGTCCATCGAACTCGTTGATATAACCCCAGCGGCGCAAGAACGTCATCCGCACATGCCAACCAGCGGCAAATGCACGACCGAGCGGCGTACTCCTCAGGAAATCATCTATGGCAGCCTCGCTCTCCCACGCCGCGAACATCGTCAGATGGCGCAGTTGCATCCGGGCCGGCGACAGGATGGGCGCACCAAGCGTCATCAATGCCATACACTCGGCGTGTTGAAGGCCAGGAACTTCCCGCCCGGTTGGCGGGCGAAAGAGCGCCCTGGCCGTCGTGCCCATCCTGGTCTTTGCCAAATGGAAGGTAAACAGGCTCATCGTCAGGTCCCACACCCCATCAGGGCGTAAACCGTTTCCAATGCCCTTCGGAGACAACTTCTACAACGCCATCCATCACCTGTATGGCCGTCTCATCGTCAATCGCATACCCCGGCACATCCATCCCGGCCGCCCATCGTTCAGCGTCGGCCATGGTGTTTTCCGGCAGCATCACGTGATCCAGGTGTGGGAAGATGGCAAAATCAACCAGTCCCAGCGTTTCATCGCCACCGGTCGGCGGCCGCCACCGGACAAACTCCTCCCCGATGCGGGGGGCCATCACCATGCTCCCGGCGCTCAGTCCTACATAGACCGTCTCGTGCAGCGATGGCAAGAGGTCGGCCAGGCCGGACTGCCGCATCCAGTAGCCCAGATATAAGGGATCGCCGCCATTCACCAGCAAAACGTCGGTCTCCTGAACCAGGGGAACCCAAAGCTCTTCACCCATGCTGGGCAGCGCGGTCAGTTCCAGCACGCCCAGGGAGTTCCAACCCAATTCACACATGGGGGTTTGGGGTTCTTGTCCGGCGATGAACTTCCATGCCTGGCCAGCACCACCCCGGTTGGCGTGTGACGCGGTGGGAATGCAGAGGGCGCTGCACCTGGCAATCGGTTTGCCCAGGAGGGCGACCAGCGCATCGTGGATGCTCGTATTCTTGATGCCCGCGGAAGTAAGCAGAAATTTCATAATGCCTCCTGTATAAATGGAGCGCGAGCATCTTGCTCGCCTGTTGCCGGCTGGAAGCCTGCGCTCCATTTTCATTCATCGTGGTGCGCTGCGGCCCATGTAAACTCCTGTTAAATGAGGACGCTGATTGACGCGGATAAAACGAGATAATGAGCGTCCTGTTTTCATTCATGTGGGTGGGCTGCCGCCCGCGTCGTCTCCCTGGTTGGATAGTAGAACGTATTTTCTGTTTCGTCAAGGCGAGAAAACCACTTTTTTGAACCTGGCGAAGCGCCCACCCATCCCTACCTATCGCCGCCTGCGCAAAATCAGCCTGATCGGTTGCTCCAGGTTTCTAAGGATGCCCACGCCGCTCGCGTTATCTTTGCAGCGCCAGGCGCACTGCTTCATAGGCGTTGACGATGCCATAACCGGCGATGTTGTTGGGCACGACGGCCGTATCCGTTTGCGCCAGGCAGGTATCCCCCGTCGGGTCGGCGGCCTGGTTTAGCATGGGGGAGAGCAGGGCGGCCGTTTCCGCGTCCATCTGCTCCATTCCAGTGGGGAAACTGGTGGCCGCGGTGGGCTTGTAGGGCGTGGCGCTGGCTCGCAAAATTTCTTCCGTCGCCTCAATATCGCCCATCAAATCAGGGTTGGCCGACCAGATCAATGCCACCACCCCGGCCACATGCGGCCCGGCCATAGACGTGCCGCTGGAATAGGCATACCCATTATCTGGCCAGGCGGACAGCACATCCACACCCGGCGCGGCAATATCTGGTTTGGTGCGCCCGCTGCCATCGGCCAGCACCGGGCCTACGCTGCTAAAGCTGGCGATATTGTTGTTCACATCCACCGCTCCCACTGAAAACACCTCGCCGTAGAGTGGCAGCGGGTCAGTGATGGTGCTGCAATCCGGCCCGGAATTCCCGGCGGATGCAACCACAAAGATGCCCGCCGCCCGCAGGGCGCGTACGGCCGTTAACAGCGACAAGGGGTCACACCCTTCGTAATTTTCCGGGCAGCCCCAGGAGTTGTTTAGCACGTGGGCGGATTGGGTGGCACGGCCGTCTACAAATGGATCACCCCCTTGTGGATAGGGAGCCAACATGAATTGTAGGCAATCCAGATAGAGCGCGGGGTTGCCCAGGTTGCGCACCAGATTGGCGCAGCCGAACCATTGCGCATCCGGGGCCACGCCCACGCTATTGCCCAGGACGGAGCCGAGTGTGTGTGTACCGTGCCCGTTGGCGTCGGTGGGTACGGCCGTGCCCCGCCACGGGTCCAGCCAGAAACCATCGTGGTGGCCATCCCTTCCCAGGTAGCTGTCTATCAATTCAGGATGATCCCACTGCACACCTGAATCGCTCTGGCCGATGATGATGCCCTGCCCCCGCGCCCCCCATTCCGCCCAGGCGCGGTCCGCGCCAATGTTCGTCAGATTCCACTGCGGCGCGGGCGGGGCCGTGCCTAACTGCGTGGGAATGTCCAGACCGCTGTGCGTGGGGCGCAGCACGGGGCTGGGGATGATGCGGTCTACTTCGGGCCGGGTGGAAAGCCAGAGCCGGTGCAGCAGGCCGCCACGTACCTCGATAGCGTTGACCAGGTAATATGGCGTGTAATCCACCCCCCACCCATCCAACGATCCCCGTAAATCGGCCTGCGTTTCATTGGCGTGATGGGTGAGTGTGTCATAAACGAATTGGCGACGGCCGTTGTAATCTTCCATATTCGCTGCCGCCGAGACATCCGCCTGCTCCTTGAGAATGACAAAGAGGCGGTCGCCATAAAAGCCGGTTTGCCCGGCCAGCAAGTAAACGGCCGCACCCAAGACGATGGCGATGATAGACAGGGCGGGCAGAATACGGCCGTATCCCCTATCCGCCAGCCGTTTTCGGAACAACAGCATGAGAAAGCCAACCAGCCAGGCCAGCCACAATGAGACAAAGGCGGACTGGAACGCATAACGCAAAATGCCGTCGAAGGCGTTCAGGAAAATGGCGTCGGTGTCGGTGAACATGAGGATGAAAGCGGCCGACAGCCCGGCCAACCAACCCGTTGCGCGTGGCTGACGGCCGTCGGCCACGCTCACCCCCATCATCGCCCAACCTAACGCGGGTAGAGCCGTCATCAAGAGCAACTGTGTGCCGTTGAAGCTGAGACCGGAGGCCAAAATGAGTACGGCCGTGCCCAGCACCACCCCACCCGTCAGCATGTCCCAACCCAACCCCCGTGAATCCTCTGCCAGCGAACGCAGCCAGGGGCGGCCTACCAATGCCCCCACGCTGCCCCAGGCCAGCCCCAATCCCAAACTGAGCAAGGTATCCAGCGGCGACCCCAATGCGCCCCAGATGAACCAGGGGAGGGAGATGAAGACGGCCGTGCCCAGAGCCGTAAGCAGTGAGCGGTAAGCAGTGAACAGCACAGTACCAACCGATTCAGATTTGGGCCTTGCTTTGCTGAACATGAAAAGAATGAACACAACGAGCAGCGTCACCAGAAGTTGGGTGAGCAGGACGGTCTGGCTTTGGGTGGGTTGGAAGAGGCGGGTGGGGGCCAGCAACAGGGGATAGAGGCAGGCCAGCAGCCAGCTTTGGAAAATGGCGCGGTAGCGGGGCGTGGGCCATTTCCAGGCGAGGGGGAGCAGGGGCACGGCCGTCAGCCCTACCTGAATCAACGACGCCCACACCCAGGGCCAGCCATTTTCCGCACCCCCATTACCCACTACAAACCAGACAATGCTCTGGGCGCTCCAGACTACGTTGATGATCCAGATTGCCAGCAGAACAACCAGGATACGGCCGCCCCAGGCATACCCGTTTGCAGAATTGTCATTAACAGACTCTTGCATAAACTCATCCTCTGAAAATAATCCACAGATTCTACCGATTTCACAGATTGACTCCACGTCATCGGCGTTTGTCCGCGCCCTCTTTCATCCCGTTCACGGCCGTCATCGTCCAGTTCACCGGCTGCTCATATACGCCAAAGGCAACGGCCGTGCCCTGCTTTGGGGCACAACGGGTGGGGCAGCCCTCACTGTGTCGGTGGCTATTTTTGCCATGGTCGTCTGGGCCAACAGCCTGGGGCCTCCCACCGTCGTCTCCGGCCCGGCTATGAGCACATTGGTAAACGCAACTGGCCTGTTTATCTATTTCACCATTGCCGGTATCTTACTGGGTCTATAAGATAGGGGGCGTTTCGCCCCCCTATCTCATAAGGTTATGTCCTGGCGAATGGTACCGGCACGGGGATGTACGGCCGTGATCTCCACCATACTACCTGGTTCGGCCTCAATCACCCATTCCACTTTGGCGCGTTCACCGGTGCTGTCGTCGCTCCACATGGGGAACTGCCCTTTTTGGTCACGGCCGTCCAGTTGCCCCAACATTGTCTTTTCCTGCCCGGTGAGCAGCCTGGCCCCGTCTGGCAGTTTGATGTCCACTTCCAGTTCACGCACCACCTTCATTTCCAGGGCACGTTTGCTAATGTTGGTGGGCAGCCAGCCGGTATTGTGAACAACGGCACGCAGGTGGTGGATACGGCCGTTGCTATTTTTCGTCACGTCATACCATTCCAACCGCGGCGAAACCAGCGCACTGTAAATAGCAAAGTCGGCCAGCGGTGTAATCTCCTTCTCCAGCAGCTTATACGGCGGGTTGCGCCAGGTGACAAAGTTATGCCAGCCGCCCAACTCCACCTTGCCCAACTGCGGATGGTCAAACTCATACCACTCAATAATCCCCTCGCCGTTCAAGACTTCATCATTCCATTTCAAGATTTTCAGATCATCTTCGGCGGGATGTTCGCGGAACCAATCAATGTATTTGTACTCCTTGATGCCCGCCTGCCGCTGTACGCTCCAGATTTCGCATGTCCAGGCATATACGCCCAGGTACTCATACATCCAATCATCAAATGTACCTTTGATGTACTCTTTGGGGTCATATTTGAAGTCATGGAAAACAGAAATAGCCGGGTAGCCGGTGAGTTCTTCCGCTTTTTTGCCCAGTTTTTTGTAGGTATACAGATCGGACGTGGGCAGCGTATCATCCGCCCCCTTTGTGGGTGGGCGCAGGTAGACGCCGCTAAACGTATGAAAACTAACAGCCCCGGTAATGTTGGCATGGGCGGCAATAAACCGCATGGCGGCTGCCGGTTCTGGTTCGCTGCCGGGGTAATGGCCGGCGCCGCGCTGGTTTGGCTCCCAAAAGACGGGAAACTGCCGGTTCAAATCCAGCCCTTGCAATGCTGGCGCTCCTTTGATGATCACCCCATCATAATTTTTAATGCGCCCTTCGGGCAGCAAACGGTAGAAATGGCCGCCGGGTGGTTCATCGGGGTCGCGGGGGATCATCAGGCGTGGTTCGTCGGGGTGAGGCTTCCAGGCGCCGTTGGGGTCTTTGAGGCGCATTTGCAGGATACGGCCGTCACCATCCACATCTTCCTGATGCAGCCCGTCCAGCTCGTCGGTGCGTGGGTACGGCCGTGTGCTGCTGCGTACATAGTGAGGCCGGTCGGCCAGCGCCCACTCCGCCCCGTCCGGGTTCAGGCGGGGCACAATGTAAAAGGCGCGTGTATCCAACGCATACGTCACTTTATCATCCCGTCCATGTTCGGTGAGTAACTTGTGCGCCAGATAGAGCGCGGCCGTTGAAGCGGAAACTTCGGTGGCGTGAATGTTGCCATCGGCCCAATAGGCCGGTTTCTCATCGTCTGGCCCGGTGGCAAAATTGGTCAGTATCAAAACCCAGATATCCCGCTCCTCATAGCTTTTACCCAGGCTGTCCAGTTTACAGAGGTGGGGATATTGTGTGGCCCACTGGTGGAGTACGGCCGTTAACTCTTCATAGCGATAATAGCGATCAAACTGCACATTCATGTTTGCTCCTTTTGTCAAAGCGGACATTTGCAAAAATTATATCAAAGCATTAGACAACTGTCTGATGCTCTGCTACATGAAGGGTAATCACCGCTTTCCATTTTGCGCTGGTTAAAAAGCGCATAAAATAGCGGCCACACTATTTTCCTGAGGTGAAACCATGTCCCTGACGTACTCTTCCTACTTGCAACTTGAACAGATATTGGCCGCCCAAAAGCCCCGCTCAACTGGACCGGAGCATGATGAAATGCTCTTTATCATCATCCATCAGGTATATGAATTGTGGTTTAAGCAAGTGCTCCATGAAATGGATTACCTGATCAAGCGGCTGGAGGAAAATGACCAGGTACGTGCCTTACATACTCTCCGGCGCATCCTCACGATCTTCAAGACGCTGGTGGCTCAAATTGACATTTTAGAGACCATGACGCCGCTGGAGTTTTTGTCGTTTCGAGATCGGTTGGAATCGGCCAGTGGTTTTCAATCCTACCAGTTCCGCGAGTTGGAGTTTTTGCTGGGGCATAAGCGGCGAGGGGTGTTGGCACATTATGCGGATGATCCAACGGCCGTCGCCCGGCTCGAAATGCGCTTCGCCCAACCAACTCTTTGGGATGCCTTCCTCCACTATCTGGCAGCCAATGGCTACATGGTGCCAGCGGAATTGGCGAACCGTGACGTGACGGAGGGGATACGGCCGTCGCCCGCCCTGCAACAACTGCTGAAAGAGATATACCAACTAGACCAACGTACCATGCGCATCTGTGAACGGCTGGTTGATCTGGATGAAGGGGTGCAAGAGTGGCGCTACCGGCATATCAAAATGGTTGAACGCACCATTGGAACCAAACGCGGTACAGGTGGCTCATCTGGCGTTGGTTATTTGCAAACCACCCTGAAGCCGCTCTTTCCAGACTTGTGGGCCATTCGTGCTGAATTGTAGGCTGGTGGTTAGTGGCTGGCGGCTGATCATCGGCGGCCGGTTGCAAAAAGGGCAATGGTATGGACTATAAACCTGACCTTTCATTCGCTCAGAAGATGGATGCCCAGGATGATCTGGCTGCCTTTCGCCATCGCTTTGTGATAGATGAACCTAACCTGATTTATCTCGATGGTAATTCTTTGGGGCGGCTGCCCCATGCCAGTGTAACACTTATGCAAGAGATGGTGGCGGCGCAGTGGGGCGGCCGTTTGATTCGGGGCTGGAATGAAGGTTGGATGGGGCTGCCAGAGCGTGTTGGCGGCAAGATTGCCCAACTGCTGGGTGCTGACGCGGATGAGGTGATTGTGGCCGATTCTACATCGGTGAACCTGTTCAAATTGGCGCTGGCGGCCGTGCAGTCACAGCCTGGCCGGCACAAGATCGTGACCGATGATCTCAACTTTCCCTCTGATTTGTACATTTTGCAGGGGGTGGCGCAGTTGGTAGAACGGCCGTTGCACATTCAGGTACTCTCTTCGCCCGATGGCATTTATGGCCCGGTAGCCGCGTTGGAGCAAGCTTTAGATGCTGACACCGCATTGGTGGCATTGTCCCATACTGTTTTTAAGAGTGCGTATACATATGACATGGCGGCCGTTACCGAACTGGCCCATCGGGTTGGCGCGCCGGTGTTGTGGGATCTCAGCCACTCGGCCGGTTCGGTGCCCATTCACCTGCATCAGGCCAACGCAGACCTGGCGGTTGGCTGCACCTATAAATACCTGAACGGTGGCCCTGGGGCGCCGGCTTTCCTCTTCATTCGGCGTGATTGGCAGCAAAAATTGGGCAATCCTATTACCGGCTGGATGGGGCAGCAGCATATGTTTGATTTTGGCCTGGCGTATAAGCGCGACCCTGGCCTGCGCCACTTTCTCACCGGAACGCCACCCGTGCTTTCCACGGCCGCCATTGAGCCAGGCGTTGATTTGTTACTTGAGGCTGGTATGAGCCGCCTGCGGGCGAAATCGGTACAACAATCAACTTATCTGCTTTATTTGTATGATGAATGGCTCGCCCCTTTGGGCTTTCGCCTGAACTCTCCGCGAGAAGATGCCTGGCGTGGTTCTCATGTTTCGTTAGGCCACGAGGAGGGTTGGCGCATTGATCAGGCGCTGATCCATGATATGAATGTGATCCCGGATTTTCGCCAGCCTGATAACATTCGATTGGGCATTGCCCCTTTGTACAGTTCTTATCAAGACATCTATGAGGCCATGCGCCGCCTGCGGTTGGTGATGACGGCAAAGGTATATGAAAAGTATGGTGCGGCTGCTACGGCCGTTACCTGATGGAGATACGCTATGCAAACCTCCTGGCGCGTTACTCAATTCCGCGAATCGGTAATTCGTGATATGACCCGGCTGGCTATCCAGCACAATGCCATCAACCTCAGCCAGGGTTTCCCTGATTTTGGCACGGAACCGACCATATTGGACGCGGCGGCGGCTGCTTTGCGCGATGGGCTGAACCAATACACCATCACCTGGGGCTACCCACCGTTGCGCCAAAAATTGGCGGAGTTGTATAGTGACCGGTTGGGCTGGGCTGTGCATCCTGACCGGCATGTGACGGTGACCTGTGGCGTGACAGAAGCGATTGTGATTTCGATGATGGCGGTGTTAAACCCGGGTGATGAGGTGATTATTTTTGAACCGGCGCATGATAACTTTCGGCCGGCGGCCTATATGGCTTCGGCCGTGCCTGTTTCCATCCCCCTGGTTGCGCCTGATTACCGCATTACGCCAGAAAAGGTGGCGGCCGCTATCACTCCCAAAACGCGTGCGTTGCTGCTGAATACGCCCCATAACCCAACTGGCCGGGTGTGGGATACGGCCGAGCTGCAAACGATTACCGATATAGTTTTGAAGCATGACCTGGTTCTGCTGACGGATGAGATTTATGACCGGATTTTGTATGACGGCCGTGCCCATCTTTCGCCGGGCAGCCTGCCCACCTTGCGTGACCGCACCATTACCATCAGTGGGTTAGGCAAGACGTTTGCCGTTACGGGCTGGCGGTTGGGGTATGTGGTGGCGCCAGATGGGCTGATGCAGGCGATACGGCCGTTGCACGATTTCACCTCCATTTGTGCCCCCACCCCCTTGCAAGCGGCCGGGGCCGCCGCTCTAAGCCTGCCACCCAGCTACTACCAAGCCAGCACGGCCGCTTATCACGAACGTCGCACGTTGATGATGGACATCTTGCTCAACAGCGGCTTCCGCGCTGAACCGCCACAAGGGGCATATTACATCATGGCCGACTATTCCGGTTTGCCCATACCCCAGGCGCAGCTTTCCCCTGTGGCGTTTGCCCATTGGTTTACGACAGAAGTAGGGGTGGCAGTTGTGCCCGGCGATAGTTTTTATTCATCACCCGGCTACGGTGGGGGAACGGTGCGTTTTGCTTTTCCTAAAAAGCAGGAGACTTTAAGAGAGGCCGGTAGGCGTATTGCCGAAAAATTAGCCCGGTGACAGGTAATCTGACTGATGATCTGTCATCATATGCCACTTGCTGTTATGTCAGTTATAATCTGTTTGTGTGCGGATACGGCCGCGCCAACTATCCTATTTCACTCTATGCCCAACTGTAGTAACCTGAAATAAGAAATTTTTGAACAAATAGTGGAGTATTTGCCGTCACATGGCAGCCCTGAAAGAATCTGTTGTACCAGACAGCAAAACTGTCGAAAATCCCAACACTCCTCCTGAACCGGCCTTTTCGCAAACAAGAAACGGGGCACACGGCCGTAAACCCGGTTTCATCTCTCGTTTCAAGCGCGAAAAAGAAGAGTGGCTGGATGTCACGGGCTATCTGGTGGAGGGGTTGACCACCAATAAACCCGTCATTGTTCATGCCGATGCTACGGTTGTGGGCCACATGGTCGCCCCCAAAGTCGTCGTCAAGGGTACCATCAGTGGCACAGTTTACTGCCATACCATTGAAGTGGCCGAGAGTGGGCATATTTTGGGCGATGTGTATGCGGTATCACTGCAAGTGCAACCTGGTGGCAAGGTGCAGGGATGGGTGAGCAGCATTGACGAAGCCGACCTGGCTCGCTATCGGGCTACAGGCACATTGATTGACGAATCCCGCCTGGCTGCTCAGACTGAAGCGTTGGCAGAAAAATTGGATACGGGCTTTCTGACACACAATGAAACGGAAATGGAGTCGCTTCATCTGTTGCAAGTAGAATTGGCAGCAGCGTTGGCCGCACGCTATGAGATGGAGCAGGATTTTGAGAAACGGTTAGCAGAAATGGCCGGGGAAGCATATGCAAGAAACAATTCGCTAACAGAACAGTTAACGGCCGTGCGCGGCGAACTCGCCACCCAAAAACGGGGCCTGGATGCATCCCAGGAAACCATCCGCCAGCAAAAAACCCAGATCGAGCGCCAGAGCAACGAATTGACCATCGCCCGCGAATTGATGACCGACCAGAACCAGGAATTGGGCGAATTGCGTGATCTGCATAATGAATTGCGCCAGAAACACGCCGCGCTGATAGCCGAAAAAGCAGAAGTAGATGCTGCTTTAGAATCGCTTACGAAAGAAAACGAATCCTATGCACAGCGGCTAGAAAGTTTGGAAACCGTCCACCGCCACAATCTGCAATATCAGGCTGACCAGGAAGATTCGCTACTGCGCTGGCAAGAATTGGCTGAGGTGAAGGAAAAACGAGCGGCGGAGTTGGAAACGCAACTGCAGAAGATGCAGTTCCAGCTAGAAGAAAGCGCCACCACCATCAACCTGCTGCGCGAGCAGCGACATGACCTGGATGAAGAACTGGAAAAGGCGCTGGCAGAATTGCGGGGATTGCAAGAGAGCAAAACACGGCCGTTGGTAGATGCCACCGTCCTGGCCGAATTCACCAACCGCATCACCCAACTAGAAACCGAACTGGCCGACGCGGAACAGGAATATCTGGAGCAGCTGATCTGGTATAAGGCCAGCCTGGAAAGCACACGGTCTGAACTGGAAGCCGCACGGGAAACGGCCGTGACTCAGACCACCCAAATCGAACGGCTGCAAACGGAGATGGAAGAATCCCAGGCAGCATTGGTGCAGCAGCAGGCCGAATTGACTGCCTGGCGTGAGAGGCTGGCAAAACAAGAAAAAGTGGCTGCCGACCAGCAGGCGACCATTGCCCGTTTGCAGACCGAGGTGGCGCAGATGGGAGAACAAGAAGCGGTGAAGTGGCAAACGGCCGTCGCCGAAAAAGAAACCATTTGGCGGCAGCAAACCGACGAACTGCAACACACCATCGGCCTGCTCAAAGCCGACAAGAAAAATATGCAGGCCACCCTGCGTGAAAGCCAGATGCAGCTCCAGGCCACCGAAGCCGAAGTGAACCGTTACCTGCAAGAAACCCGCGCCCAAGGGGAACGGCTGGCCGAAATCCATGCCCGGCTGGTGGAACGTGAGGTACAATTGAAACAGCTTGGTGGGCAGTACAAACAGGCGCGCGAGATGATCGAAAAACAAAACCAGGCCATCAAACAAATGAAAGAGATGGCCTCCGAAAAAATCCGCGCCCTGCAAGTGGAGAATGCACATTTGAAAGGAAAAAGGTAATTGGGTAATTGGGTAATTACCCAATTACTTCTCCGGGAGAAAGTTGTGGCAGATATTGAAATTGCGGTGATTGGCGGCAGCGGGTTGTAGGGCATGGCCGGGCTGACCGCAAAGCCAGGTGTCTAAAGGAGAAGGTAATTATGTCTTCGACAGCGATTGTTACCATAACAAAGATGATGGAAACATTACCTGAACCGGTACAGGAACAGGCGGTGGAGCATATGCGCGGTTTTGTGGTCGAAATGCAGGATGAAATGGAATGGGATGCGTTGTTCAAGAAAACTCAGAAGCAGCTAATTGCGGCCGCACGAAAAGCCAGAGAAGAAATCGCAGCCGGTAAAGCAAAACCTATGGATTATGATCAATTATGAAATCTGCAACCCTACCCTCTTTGTTGGGAAGCATATTATTCACTTGACAAATCTATCCAACACAGAGCAAGGAAAGCGTACCATTTGTGGGCACAAAATCCATTTCATCCATCTCTGCATTTCAAATGCATCAATAGCGAGGAAAACATCTGGTCGGTAAGGGTCACATTGGGTTATCGTGCTGTAGGCATTCTTGATGAAGACACAGTTACATGGTTTTGGATTGGCAAACATGACGATTATGAAAGATTCTTCTCCTGAAACTGGCTAATCTTAGTGATAGGAGTTAATTGTGGCAGATATTGAAATTGCGGTGATTGGTGGCAGTGGGTTGTATGGGATGACCGGGCTGACCGGGATGGAGGAGAAGCGGGTCAGCACCCCTTTTGGTGATCCGTCGGATGCAATCATTACGGGGATGTTGCACGGCCGTCGCGTCGCTTTCCTGCCGCGCCACGGCCGTGGCCACACCCTCACCCCCAGCGAAGTCCCCTACCGCGCCAACATCTTCGCCCTCAAGACGATGGGCGTCAAATACATCATCGCCGTTAGCGCTTGCGGCTCACTGCGTGAGGAGTTTGCCCCCGGCCACATTGTCATCCCCGACCAGTTGTTTGACCACACCAAAGGCATCCGCGCCCATACTTTTTTTGGCGGTGGGCTGGTGGCGCACATCCCCGTTGCCCACCCCTTTTCACCAGAGTTGAGCGCGGCATTGGCAACGGCCGTGCGTGCCGCTAATGGCGCCGTCCACGAAGGCGGCAACTATATCACCATTGAAGGCCCTCGTTTCAGCACCCGGGCGGAATCGCTCACCTACCGGCAGTGGGGCATGGATGTGATCGGTATGACCACCTCCCCTGAAGCCTTCCTGGCCGCCGAAGCGGAAATCGCCTACGCCTGCATGGCCCACGTCACCGACTACGACGTGTGGCATGAAACGGAAGCACCAGTTACGGCCGCACACGTCTTCCGCGTCGTTCACCAAAATACCCAACTGGCCCAGGCTGCCCTTGCCCATCTGGTGCAAACGGCTGATGCCTGGGTTGGTGATTTTGCCGCCCACCACACCCTGGCAACGGCCATCTCCACCGACTCCACCCGCATCCCCGCCGAGGTGAAAGCCCAATTAGCTCCTTTAGTTCGCAACTATCTCTCGTGACGGCCGTCACGCATAACCTGGCCATTGTTTGTAACGATTGCGCCACAAAGGTACAATGCGGTCAGGCAAATGCAAAAATGTTACCATCTGACGAATACATATGAGAGAAAGCAGCAAATACTACCCCCTATATCAATTCTTCCAAAATAGCAGTGAAGGTGTGATTTTACTGACGGTGGCCGATGTGCAGAGTATTTTAGCGGGCGGCCTGCCGCTCAGTGCCCGCACACAACGCGCCTGGTGGAGCAATCGCCGCACGGCCAACGCCCAATCTTCGGCCTGGCTGGAAGCGGGGTATCTGGTAGACCATCTCGACCTGGAAAACGAGCGAATCACCTTTCGCAAAGAAGGGGTTATTCCCCCGCAGGAAATTCGGCGCGAAGGAGATATTGTCATGTGGAACAGCGCCATGATTAAGGCGCTACGAGAACATATGCACATGAATCAGGCCGAGTTTGCTCATGAACTGGGTGTGCGCCAGCCCACCATCAGCGAATGGGAGACAGGCGCCTATGAACCCAAACGTTCCTCTTCCAAACTGCTTACCCTGGTTGCCGAACGAGCCGGATTTAGCTACGAGGCATAAATAGAAAAGCTGACAGATTTTGCCTGTCTGTCAGCTTTTTTTGTAAATTGGTATTGACAAATAATTTAATATGGAATAAAATGATATACATTGACGAATAAAATGTTGTGGCTATCATAACATCTTTTAGCCGAACCCGTCAAGAAGTTGAACCACCATTATTTGAAGAGGAGACGACATGGGCAGTTGCCCACCACGATGGATGAAAATGGAGCGCAGGCTTCCAGCCGGCAACAGGCGAGCAAGATGCTCGCGCTCCATTTATACAGGAGACAACATGGGCGGCAGCCCACCACGATGGATGAAAATGGAGCGCAGGCTTCCAGCCGGCAACAGGCGAGC
>CAZOPF010000126.1:6187-14920 GCA_964581605.1 uncultured Ardenticatenaceae bacterium | reverse complement strand
TTATGAATTAGGAATTATGAAGGGGGGAGGGAGGAAATTAGAAATTAGAAATTAGGAATTAAGAATTAGGAAGATAAGAGGAGAATGGGATGCCGGAGTATGATTTGCGGCAGCGAACAAAGAGCTTTGCGCTCAGGGTTATTCGGCTTTATACCGCTTTGCCCAAAAGTGAGGAGGCTCAGGTCATTGGCAAACAAGTTTTGCGCTCGGCCACTTCTATCGGCTCCAACTATCGTGAAGCGTATCGCGCTCGTTCTGATGCTGAATTTCTATCCAAAATGGGCGACTGCCTGAAAGAGCTGGATGAAACTGCCTTTTGGCTGGAACTTTTGATCGAAGCGAATATCATGCCTGCCAATCAGATCACGTCCTTGCTCGACGAAACCGATCAACTCATCGCCATCTTCACCACCATAGTTAAAAAGAAGAAAGGATGAATTAGGAATTATGAATTATGAAGCGACCTCTTCCTTCATAATTCCTAATTCCTAATTCCTAATTCCCATGTTTCTCCCCACAGAACATCCCCACCGACGCTTAAATCCCCTGACGGCCGAATGGGTGCAGGTGTCACCGCATCGGACGAAACGGCCGTGGCAGGGGCAGGTTGAAAAAACGCCGCCGGAAACACGGCCGTCCTACGACCCCACCTGCTACCTCTGCCCCGGCAACGAGCGGGCGGGTGGCCTGCGCAACCCGGATTACACAGGCACGTTTGTTTTCACCAATGACTTTGCCGCCCTCCTGCCCGCCGCGCCAGACGCGCCGGTTGGCAACCAACTGCTGCAAGCGCAGACCTCGCGGGGCACGTGCCGGGTGATGTGCTTCTCGCCGCGCCACGACCTGACGCTGCCAGAAATGGCCCTGCCGGACATTCGGGGCGTGGTGGATACCTGGGCAGCGCAAACGGCCGAACTGGGCCAGACGTACCGTTGGGTGCAGGTATTTGAAAACAAGGGGGCGATTATGGGCTGCTCCAATCCGCATCCACACGGGCAAATTTGGGCGCTGGATGTGCTGCCCAACGAGCCGTTTAAGGAGGATGTGAACCAGCGGCGATATTGGGAGGAACACGGCCGTCCCCTCCTCCTCGATTACGAACAATTAGAAACGGCCGTTGGCGAACGGGTAGTGGTGCAAAATGGGGCGTGGACGGCCGTTGTCCCCTACTGGGCCGTCTGGCCGTTTGAAATCCTGCTGCTGCCCCGCCGCCACGTGCTGCGCCTGCCCGATCTGACCGACGCCGAACGCGACGCCCTGGCCGACATCCTCAAACGGCTGCTCACCCGCTACGACAACCTGTTCCAGACCAGCTTCCCTTATTCGATGGGCTGGCACGGTGCCCCCTTCCATCACCAATCGCCAATCGCCAATCCCCAGCATTGGCAACTCCACGCCCACTTCTACCCGCCACTCCTGCGCTCCGCCACTGTGAAAAAGTTCATGGTGGGCTACGAAATGTTAGGCGAAGCGCAGCGCGACCTGACGGCCGAACAGGCCGCCGCCCGGCTGCGGGAGGTGGCGGAGGTGCATTACAAAAAAGGGTGATTCATGTAGCGGCCGTTGAGAGATGGGTGAAAAAGAAATCAAACCCGTTGATTATTCAAAATGACAGCAACGATTGGTTCAATCTCTGAGGCAGGGAATACAGCCTCATGGCTTTGATACCTTGTGATTTTTGTTCGGAAATTTTGAACCTCAGTTGCCGTATGGTGGTGGCGTTGCGGCAACGGCCGTTGCCTATGACGCTCTCGCCTGTATAATGACCTTATTCCACATTGGGAGAGAAATTTAGAATGAACACCATCACCATCAGTCAGGCCGAAATCAATTTACGGGGTGTTATCCGGCAAATTCTCAACGATGTTGTGCCCACTGTAGTCACTACAGAAACAGGCGACAGCGTGGTCATGTTGTCGCTGGACGAATATAACGCCTGGCAAGAAACGCTCTACCTGCTTTCCACACCGGCCAATGCCGAACAGCTAATGAAATCAATCGCCGAAGACAAAGCTGGTTATACCTCAGAGCGTCAACTGCTCGAACCATGAACATTGAGTTTTCTCCGACAGCCTGGGAACATTACTTGTGGTTCCAGCAAAATGACCGCCCTCTACTTAAACGTATTAACCAACTCATTATCGAAACGACACGAACCCCCTTTGAAGGAACTGGCAAACCCGAACCGCTCAAAGCCAATCTGTCCGGCTATTGGTCGCGCCGCATCAATTCGGAACACCGTCTTGTCTATCGTGTAACCGATACAAGCATCGTTGTTATTTCTTGCCGATTCCACTACAGCAAATAGATATGGCACTGATACCTTGTGATTTTTGTTCGGAAATTTTGAACCTCAGTTGCCGCCTGGTGGTGGTGCTCCTGCTACGGCCGTCACCCCTATCATTCAATCTTGTCACGGCCGTGCCCACCCCACCTGGCACAAAAAACAGCCGCCCGGCATGTTCATACCGGGCGGCTTCGGCAAAGGAAGGTGCAAATCCGTCAGCCGTAAACCGTAATCCGATTACCCTTTACTGATTACCGTTTACCGATTACGGATTCACACACCTACTTGATAAACAGCATTTCCTGATACGTGGGCAGCGGCCACAAATCATCCGCCACCAACCCTTCCAATTGGTCTGCATAGCTGCGTACCGCGTTCATGGCGGGCAACACCGCATCGCGGATGTGCGACGCCTCGGCCAAAATATCGTGCCCCTCGTGTTCCGTCGCATCTTGCAGCTCGGCCACACTCTCCGTCAGGCAGCTAATCAATTGGCTCACTTCTTCCAACACGGCCGTGTCCGCCTTCAAGCCCACCGCTTTCAAATTGGCCGCCGTTGCCGCCAACTCATTTTGATACCGCACCGCCGCCGGGTAAATCATCGTCCGGGCAATCTCGGCCGTCAAAGCCGCCTCCACGTTCACTTCTTTGATGTACTGCTCAAACTTCACATCCATCCGGCTCTTTGATTCACGGGCGGTCAACACATGGTACTTTTCAAACAAGGCAATCGCTTCCGGGGAGGTCAACGCGGGCAACGCATCCACCGTCGTGCGCAGGTTCGGCAAGCCCCGTTTTTCCGCTTCCAGATGCCACGCTTCCGTATACCCATCCCCATTGAAGATCACCCGGCCATGTTCCACAATAATCTCCTGCAACAAAGTTTGCACGGCCGTGCCAAAATCCCCGCTGGCTGCTTCCAATTTGGTGGCAATATAATCCAGTGATTCGGCCACTATCGTATTCAGCACCACCAACGGCCCGGCAATAGATTGCCCGGAACCCACCGCCCGGAACTCAAACTTATTCCCGGTAAAAGCAAACGGACTGGTGCGGTTACGGTCGCCCGCATGTTTGGGCAGCGGCGGCAGCGTATCCACCCCCACCGTCAACACATCCATAGACTTAGACGATTTCGCCCCGCCCGCCTTAATCTGCTCAAACACATCCGTCAACTGGTCGCCCAGGAAAATAGAAATGATGGCCGGCGGCGCTTCATTCGCCCCCAACCGGTGATCATTACTGGCCGAGGCAATGGAAGCCCGCAGCACCGAAGCATATTTATCCACTGCCCGGATAATGGCCGCGCAAAAGACCAGGAACCGCGCGTTTTCGTGGGGTGTATCTCCTGGCTCCAACAGATTGCCCTGCGTGGCATTACCAAACGAGAAGTTCAGATGTTTGCCAGAGCCATTCACCCCGGCAAACGGTTTTTCATGCAGCACACAGGCCATGCCATACTTTTCAGCCACTCGCTTCAGTGTCGCCATAATCATTTGCTGGTGGTCAGCGGCCACATTGGCGTTTTCATAGACAGGCGCAATTTCGTATTGGGCCGGGGCCACCTCATTGTGGCGGGTCTTCACCGGCACACCCAGTTTGTACAGTTCGCGCTCAGCTTCCAGCATACAGGCCAATACCCGATCCGGAATCGCCCCAAAATAATGGTCTTCCAACTCCTGACCTTTGGGCGGCTTCGCGCCAAACAAGGTACGCCCGGCATTGAGCAAATCCGGCCGTGCCAGGTAAAAGTTGCGGTCAATCAGGAAGTATTCCTGCTCCGGCCCGGCCGTAGCCGTCACCAGCGCCCCATCATCATGCCCAAACAGCTTCAGGATGCGCTGCGCCTGGTCGTTTAACGCCTTCATGGAACGCAGCAACGGCGTTTTCTTGTCCAGCGCCTCGCCCGTCCAGGAGACGAAGGCGGTGGGGATGCACAGGGTGGTGCCGTTGGGGTTTTCCAGAATATAAGCCGGGCTGGTCACGTCCCAGGCGGTGTACCCACGCGCTTCAAAGGTGGCGCGAATGCCGCCAGTGGGGAAGCTGGAACCGTCCGGTTCACCCTGAATCAACTGGTCGCCGCTAAATTCGGTCACGGCCGTGCCATTGCCATTGGGTGACAGGAAACTATCATGTTTCTCGGCCGTCAGCCCCGTCAACGGATAAAAGACATGGGCATAATGGGTGGCTCCCTTTTCAATCGCCCAATCCTTCATCGCCGCGGCCACTACATCGGCCGTAGACATTTCTAACGGCTTACCCTCGGCAATCGTCTTAAGCAGCGACTTGTACACCGGTTTGGGCAAGCGCTGCTTCATCACTTCCAGATTAAACACATTCTGCGCAAACACCTCCTGCGAAGGCGTTTCCGCAAAGTTCAAAGGTTCCGAAATCGGCTTGTAATTAATTACCGCCGAAATCGCATTCAATCGGGCTGTATTTCCACTCATCGTAAAACTCTCCTTATGATTAGATTTGCACCTTCTAAAAAAGTAATCAGTCATCGGTAAGCTGTAATCAGTAACAGATCACCGATGGCCGATTACGGATTACCGATTACTAAAATCCCCCGCCGAGCCAGGTCTACGGCCACACGAGCGCGTAAATCTTCTTCATCCTTGCCCAAATACAGGCTAAACCGTTCCTCGTCTGCACGTTCCTCCAACGCAATCAGGGCATTACCATTTTCATACACCGGCAGCGTCAGGCCATTGACAATCAGCGGCTCACGCGGTTGCAATGTTTTCTTCAGCCGTTCCCACTGTTCCGGGAACAACCGATCCAGGCGTAAATCAAACTTGTCATTCAAACGCCTGTCAGTTTTTAAGGCCGTCGCCACCATCTGCTGCAAATACAAAACTTCCACACCGCCAATCATAGGCACTTCGCGCCGTTCATCGGCCGCATAACAGTAAATATGTTTGCCATCGCCAGACTCAAAAACCGGCGCCCAGAAGTCCACCTCGCCGGGCACACGTTTTTTCAGGTAAAAAATGGGGCGGCGCAGGCCCAATGTCTTCATATTCAGGCCGCGTGTATGCAATTTGTCGCTCAACCCCTTTTCGCCCAGAACACCCGCCGCATGTAAATAGTCGGTCAGGTATTCGCGCACTTTGGCCAGTTCCACGTGCCGGAACACGGGGCCGCCCGGTGTGGTGGCAAAAACCTCGCTGCCGACAGTGTAAACCGGGTAGATACCGCCAGCGCGGCGGGCGATGAAGAGGTAGGTGGGCAAACGGGCCAGGCTGATCAGGCGGGGCAAAAAGCTGCCGATTTTGCCGGGCAGCGCCTCCGGTCGTTCGCTTTCCAGAACCCAACCGGCAATGTTGACGGCAAAGATCTTTTTCATCCCCTGGTACTTCACCTCCACCGGCACATAAAAGATTGAACCGGCGTCAATGGTCGCTGTCACAATATCCACACGCACATGAAAAGGCACAGTTTGTTCGTCTCCGTTGCTGTGGGGTTCAAGTGTGAGTTTCATAATACCATTCCGTAATTGAGTAATTGGGTAATTGAGTAATTGGGTAATTGGGTAATTGAGTAATTACCCAATTACATAATTACCTCTTAGTCTCCGGCTGCTGCCAGGGCGTCTGTGCCAACGGCCGTTGGCCCAAATTCCGGGTAGCTGGTGGTGAAATGTTCGGAAATGTCCAGCCCCTCGATCTCTTCCTTTTCGGGCACACGAATCCCTATCGTCACCTTCATCAGATAAAACAGAGCCGCCATGGTGGCAAAAGACCAGGCAGAAACAGCGAAGGTACCTAATAGTTGAGTGCCGAGTTGGGCAAATCCACCACCGTAAAACAGGCCCGTCACCGGCCCCATCCCGGTAAATTCACCCACCGCAGGTGCGGCCAACAAACCAACAGCAATCGTGCCCCACATGCCATTAAAGCCATGCACAGCCACCGCACCAACCGGGTCATCTACCCGCAACACCCGTTCCACAAAATCGAGACCAAAGACCAATACCAACCCACCAACAGCGCCAATAATCATAGCCCCGCTTATGCTCACATTGGCTGTCCCGGCCGTAATCGCCACCAGACCAGCCAATGAGCCATTCAACGCCATTTCCGTGGAAGGATGCCCGGCCTTTACCCAGTAAATGAGCAGCGCCGATAACGCGCCGGCGGCCGCCGCTGTGGTGGTGGTGACGGCAATGTAACCCAGGCTGCCATTCATGCCAGAGAGGGTAGAACCGGCATTAAAACCAAACCAGCCCATCCACAGAATAAACACACCCAGCGCGGCCAGAGTCAGGCTGTGACCGGGAATGGCATTACTGCTGCCATCTTTATTGAATTTGCCGATGCGTGGGCCAAGCACCCAGGCGCCTGCCAGGGCGGCAAAACCACCGCAGGCATGCACAATGGTGGAACCGGCAAAGTCTACAAAACCTCGTTCAAACAGCCAGCCGCCACCCCACAGCCAATGGCCGCCAATGGGGTAAATGAGGGCGCTCATCACGGCGCTGTAAATAAGGTAGCTTTTGAACTTGAGACGTTCGGCCACTGCGCCCGAAACGATGGTGGCGGCCGCCCCGGCAAACATAAGCTGGAACAGGTAGAAAGCCCAGTCATAACCGGCAGAAGCATCCAGAGCAATTTCTGATAAGAAAAAGTTGCTGGTACCAATCAGACCGGCTTTGTCTGCGCCAAACATCAGGGCAAAACCAAAGGCATAAAAGATGATGGCGGACATACAAAAGTCCATCAAGTTTTTCATCATCAGATTGGCCGCGTTTTTGGAACGGGAAAAGCCACTTTCGACCATGGCAAAACCGGCCTGCATCCAAAAAACCAGGAATGAACCAATGAAAAGCCAGATGGTGTCAATCTGGAGGGTGATGGTACTGGTAGCGACTTCTTCTTCCTGGGCAAAAGCCGTACCACTCATCAGAACAAAAATGGCAGCGAGTGCCAGTGCGATGGAAACTATCTTGATCAACCGAATCTTGCGTAACATGTATCCCTTCTCCTTAAAACAAAAAATTTCCCAATAATAAAAAAGGACGCCTGGTGTAGAAATGGAGAGGAATTCATTTCCACAGCAGGCGTCCTGGCCTTCACTAACTATTTGATTGTCGCCTCACGGCCGTAGCCGCAACACGCTGTTTAGTCTATCCGATGGGAGGGACGGCCGTCAATTTTTCAAAAATGTCAAAATGCCGCTTGTGATTTTGTACACAATACACAGTATTCGCCTTCATCCGCCTCTTATATACTGACTAAACTGGGAAAAAGTAGAAGTGAGCATTGTCTCTGTTGCCTGGCAAATGGGTAACAGACTGTTCTTTACCAAAAATTGAATCGGCATAAGGGTTGGCGTTTGACGCGAGGAGAAACAGGAAGAATGAAGGAGAAACAAGAGCAACAACCGGAGGAAGTTGACCAGCAAGGCGAGCAACGTGGCCTGGCCGGGTACTCGGCCGCGCAGGGGTTGTATGACCCCCAGTTTGAACGGGACGCCTGTGGCATGGGCTTTGTGGTAGATATGCACGGCCGTGCCAGCCACGACATTGTGCAAAAAGCCCTGACCGTTGTAGACCACCTGACCCATCGGGGTGCCAAAGGGGCCGAAGCCACCACCGGCGACGGCGCGGGCATGATGGTGCAACTCCCCCACCAATTTTTGCAAAAGGTCTGTCAGCAAGAGGGCTTTTCCCTCCCTGCCCCTGGGCATTATGGCGTGGGCATGGTCTTCCTTTCCCCTAATGACCGCCAGCTTCGCCGACAGCAACGCCAATTTGCCCAAATTGTGGCCGAAGAAGGGCAGCAGCTTGTAGGGTGGCGGGCCGTACCTACCAACAACACAGGCTTAGGGGCCAGCGCATTGGCCGGGGAACCATTTATCCAACAAGTTTTTATCCAAAAGAATAATGATATTACCGAACAGCTTGCGTTTGAACGCAAGCTGTTTGTTATCCGCAAACGGGCCGAACGGGAAGTGGAAGGCAAACCCTTTTATATCGCCTCGCTTTCCAGCCGTACCCTGGTTTACAAAGGGATGTTGCTGGGTGAGCAGTTAGGCGGTTACTTCCCTGACCTGCACGACCCCGATTTTGAATCTGCTATTGCCCTGGTTCACTCCCGCTTCAGCACCAATACCTTCCCCAGTTGGGAACGCGCCCACCCGTACCGCTACGTCATTCACAACGGCGAAATCAACACCGTGCGCGGCAATGTGAACTGGCTGCAAGCGCGGGAAAAATTGTTTGCCACCGCCGCGTTTGGCGATGACCTGCCCAAAGTGCTGCCCCTCATTGACCCCAACGGCAGCGACACGGCCATGTTTGATAACTGCCTGGAATTTTTGGTACTCAACGGCCGTAGCCTCCCCCACGCAGTGATAATGATGATCCCCGAACCCTGGGAAAAGAACGAGGAGATGTGCGACGCCAAAAAGGCGTTCTACGAATTCCACAGCCACCTGATGGA
>CAZOPF010000126.1:0-6087 GCA_964581605.1 uncultured Ardenticatenaceae bacterium | reverse complement strand
CCCCCATGGCCCGCGATGGGCAGGAAGCGATTGGCTCCATGGGTGACGACACCCCCCTGGCCATCCTCTCCGACAAACCGCAGCCGCTCTACAACTATTTCAAACAGCTATTTGCCCAGGTGACAAACCCACCCCTGGACGCCATCCGCGAAGAGCTGGTTACCAGCACCCTCACCTGGCTGGGCGCGGAAGGCAATTTGCTGGATGCACAGCCCGAAGATTGTCGCCGCATCCGCCTGCCCCACCCCATCCTCACCGATGAACAGCTCACACAGCTACAACATATTCAACTGGACGGTTTCAAAACAGCCACATTGCCCATCCTTTATGATCCCAACAAAGGGGGCGCCGGGCTGGAACAGGCCATGGACGACCTCTTCTTCCAGGCGGATGAGGCCATTCAGGCAGGCGCCAACCTGCTCATTCTCTCGGATCGCCACATCGGCCGTTATCGGGCGGGCATACCGGCGCTGCTGGCCACCGCCGGGCTGCATCATCACCTCATCCGCAGCGGGCAGCGCACCCGCGTCAGCCTGATTATCGAGTCCGGCGAACCGCGTGAAGTGCATCATTTTGCCGTGCTGTTTGGCTACGGCGCGGATGCCGTCAATCCGTATCTGGCCTACGCCACCATTGCCGAAATCATCGAGAAGAAGCTGATAACTGACGTGGCGGTGAAAGAAGGTGTGAAACATTACATCAAGGCGATCCGCAAGGGGGTGGTGAAAACGATGTCTAAGATGGGCATTTCCACCATCCAGAGCTATCGTGGTGCGCAAATTTTTGAGGCACTTGGTTTACATAAGTCGGTGGTGAACCAGTATTTCACCGGCACTCCCTCCCGCATTCAGGGGGCAGACATGAGCATGATTGCCAAGGAAGTGGAGATGCGACACAAGGCGGCGTTCCCGGAACGGCCGTCCAATGGACATGCACTCCCCCCTGGCGGCCGTTACCAATGGCGCGAAGATGGCGAACACCATTTGTTCAACCCCAGCACCATCCACCGCCTGCAACACGCCGTGCGCGAAAACGACTACGACGCCTACAAAGCCTACGCCCGCGATGTCAACGACCATTCGCAGCAGCTGGCCACGCTGCGCGGCCTGTTCAAATTGAAATTGGCCGCCCAGCCCATCCCGCTAGAAGAAGTAGAATCAGTGGATTCCATCTGCCGCCGCTTCAAATCGGGGGCTATGTCCTATGGCTCCATCAGCCAGGAGGCGCACGAAGCGTTAGCCCGCGCCATGAACGCCATCGGCGGCAAATCGAACACCGGCGAAGGCGGCGAAGACCCGGCCCGCTTCCAGGACGACCGCATCAGCAAAATCAAGCAGGTGGCCAGCGGCCGTTTTGGCGTCACCAGCGAATACCTGGTCAGCGCCGAAGAGATTCAGATCAAAATGGCGCAGGGGGCCAAACCAGGCGAGGGTGGGCAATTGCCCGGCCGCAAGGTGTATCCCTGGATCGCCAAAGTGCGCCACTCCACGCCCGGCGTCGGCCTCATTTCCCCGCCGCCCCACCACGACATTTACAGTATTGAAGACCTGGCGCAGCTCATTTTTGACCTGAAAAACGCCAATCCCCAGGCCCGCATCAACGTCAAATTGGTGTCCGAAGTGGGCGTGGGCACCATTGCCGCGGGCGTGGCCAAAGGGCACGCCGATGTCATCCTCATCAGTGGGCATGACGGCGGCACGGGCGCCTCACCGCAGACGAGCATCAAACATGCCGGGCTGCCCTGGGAATTGGGCGTGGCCGAAGCGCACCAGACGTTGCTGATGAACGGCCTGCGCGACCGGGTGGTGGTGGAGACGGACGGCCAACTCAAAACGGGGCGGGATGTGATCATCGCCGCGCTGCTGGGGGCGGAGGAGTTTGGTTTTGCCACCGCACCGCTGGTAGCCCTGGGCTGCATTATGATGCGCGTTTGCCATCTGGATACCTGCCCGGTGGGGGTGGCTACGCAAAATCCTGACCTGCGCCAGAAGTTCGCCGGGAAGCCGGAACATGTGATCAACTTCATGCACTTTATCGCCCAGGATATGCGTGAGATTATGGCCCAATTGGGCATACGCACCATTGATGAACTGGTGGGGCGCGCCGATTTGCTGGAAGTGAGTGATGCCATCAACCATTGGAAGTTGCGGGGGCTGAACCTGATGCCCATTCTCTACCGGCCGAATCCGGATGGGATACAGGAGCATTTGCAGGCGGACGGCCGTAAACGCCCGCAACAACATGGCCTTGAAGAGACTCTGGACGCGGCCGTCCTGCTCGATTTTTGCCAACCGGCCATTGAAAACAACGAACGGGTTTCTGGCACATTTGCCATCCGCAATGTGCATCGCACGGTGGGCACAATGGTCGGCAGCGCGGTGACGCGGCGGCACGGGGCCAATGGGCTACCTGCGGACAGCATTTCGCTGCGTTTTGTGGGTTCGGCCGGGCAAAGTTTTGGCGCGTTTGTACCCAAAGGCATGACGCTGCAATTAGAAGGAGACGCCAACGATTACCTGGGCAAAGGGCTGTCCGGCGGCAAAATCATCGTCACGCCGCCCGCCGCCGCCACCTTCCTGCCCGAAGAAAACATTATCGTGGGCAATGTGGCTTTTTATGGGGCGACGGATGGGCAGGCGTATATCAATGGCATGGCCGGTGAGCGGTTCTGTGTGCGCAATTCGGGGGTCACGGCCGTTGTCGAAGGCGTGGGCGACCATGGCTGCGAATATATGACCGGGGGCAAGGTGGTGGTATTGGGCCAGACGGGGCGGAACTTTGCCGCCGGCATGTCTGGTGGGGTGGCGTATGTGTGGGACGGCGACGGCCGTTTTGACCAGCGCTGCAACCCCGAAATGGTAGACCTGGAACCGGTAACCAACGGCGACATCGAAACGCTCTATAACCTCATCCTCTGCCATGCCCAATACACCGACAGCAAACGCGCCTGGGACATCCTGGCCTGCTGGGAAGAGACATTGCCCATGTTCGTCAAGGTGATGCCCCGTGACTACAAAGCCGTCCTGGAAGCGGTCGCCGAAGTGCAAACCACCAGCGATCTCTCCGGCGAAGATCTGGCCATGGCCGCCTTCCGTCAAAGCCAGCGCGTCAAAGTTCCCGCCTAAAGATTTCAACGCAGAGGCGCGGAGACGCAGAGAAAAAGAAGATCAACCCCTCTGCGTCTCCGCGCCTCTGCGTTAAGTAACGAGAAGAAGAGATGGCAAAACCGACTGGCTTTTTAGAATTTCCACGAGAGGTGGGAGCGGATCGGAGTCCGCTAGAGCGGCTGCGCGACTGGCAATCCATCCATCTGCACCTGCCCGATGAACGGCTGCAAACGCAGGCGGCGCGCTGCATGGATTGTGGTATCCCCTTTTGCCACAAGGGGCGCATCCTCAACCGCATGACCTCCGGCTGCCCCATCAACAACCTCATTCCCGAATGGAATGATCTCGTCTATCGCGGCCTGTGGCACGAAGCGTATGACCGGCTGACCAAGACGAACAATTTCCCCGAATTTACCGGGCTGGTCTGCCCCGCTCCCTGTGAAGCGGCCTGCACGTTGGGCATTTCTGAACCGGCCGTGACCATCAAAAGCATCGAATACGCCATCATCGAAAAGGCATTTGACGAAGGCTGGGTAACGCCCAATTTGCCACGCAAACGCACCGGCAAAAAGGTGGCCGTCATTGGTTCTGGCCCGGCCGGGCTGGCCTGCGCCGACCAGCTAAACCTGGTGGGGCACGAAGTGACGGTGTATGAACGCGCCGACCGCATTGGCGGGCTGCTGATGTACGGCATCCCCAACATGAAGCTGGAAAAGGAGCTGGTGCAGCGGCGCATTGATTTGATGGCTGCCGCCGGGATTCGTTTTGTGCCCAATACGGAAATTGGCCGGGACATGCCCGCTGTCCACCTGCGCCACGAGTTTGACGCCATTGTGCTCTGTACTGGGGCCACCAAACCGCGGGATTTGCCGATTCCGGGGCGTGAATTGCAGGGCATTCATTTTGCTATGGATTTTTTGGGGCCGAATACAAAGCAGTTATTAGAGATTGGAGATTGGAGATTGGGCGATCTCCAATCTCCAATCTCCAATCTCCAATCTCCCTTTATCTCCGCTGCTGGTCAAGACATCATTGTCATTGGCGGCGGGGACACGGGTACGGATTGTGTGGCTACGGCGCTGCGGCACAACTGCGCCAGCCTGACGCAGTTTGAGATTATGGAACGGCCGCCGGACGAACGACTGGCGGATAATCCCTGGCCGCAGTGGCCGCGGGTGTTTAAGCAGGATTATGGGCAGGAAGAGGCAACGGCCGTGTACGGCCGTGACCCCCGCGAATTCAGCATCCTCAGTAAACGGTTTGTGGGAGATGAACGAGGGCACGTGCAGGCAGTAGAAACGGTGCAGGTGCGCTGGGAAACCAACGGCAGCGGGCCAAAGCTGGTGGAAATACCGGGCACAGAACGCACCTGGCCCGCCCAACTGGTGCTCCTGGCCATGGGTTTCCTGGGGCCGGAAGGTGGCCTACTGGCGCAACTGAGCGTGGACGCCGACGAGCGCAGCAACGCCAAAGCCGCTTATGGCACCTTCCACACCAACGTGCCCGGCGTTTTTGCCGCCGGCGACGCCCGACGTGGGCAAAGCCTGGTGGTGTGGGCGATTAACGAGGGGAGGGGGGCAGCACGGGAAGTAGACCGCTGGTTAATGGGGGAGACGGATTTGCCGTAGGGTCGGTGCTGATTAGTTCTTTTAACCTTTCACTCCCCATACATTTCAGTAATGAGTTGGCGTAAAAGAGTGATGTCACTTGGAGACAACCTGTCCAGTTTTTTGATTAAACGCAATTTGGAGATGGTACGAATTTGGTCAACAGCGATTTCGGCTGGTTTGCCTTCACAGGTCGTTTGAATTCGGCTGCGCCATTCTGGATGCAATTGGGTGGTTAAGGGGCAGGCAACGACAGTTTCCAGATATTTATTCATGGCATCGTCGCTGACGATGACAACAGGTCGGGTTTTCCTGATTTCTGCGCCAATGGTGGGGTCAAGGTTGGCTAAATAGATGCTGTATCTCTTGACGATCATAGATGCGTTTCCTCAGCCGCATCCATATTTTGCCAATCTGTCCACTCATCTTGCTCCGCGTTAGCCATCGCTTGATAGGTATCTTCCCAGCTAAGTTTTTCGCTTTTGGCGGCAACTATCAAAACCCCATTTTCCGTCTCTTCCAGCAGAACGGAGTTTCCCAATCCATATTTGGAGATAATCCTTTTCGGCAGGCGAATGCCGTGGGAATTACCAATTTTGATTAGTTTTGCTTCTAACATAATGCACCTGTCAATTGATTTCAGAAAGTATATACTGTAATTACAGTATGGGCAAAGGTTACTGATCCAACGGGCTGCGCACACCTAATGGCCCTTTGTTGAGTACATGGGTGTAAATCATCGTTGTTTTGACATCCTTATGCCCCAACAACTCCTGCACGGTGCGGATGTCGTAGCCCGCTTCCAACAGATGCGTAGCAAAACAGTGGCGCAGGGTATGAGGGCCTACCGGCTTGACAATTCCTGCCTCTTTAGCTGACCGGCGCACCGCTTTTTGCAGCCCACTTTCATCTAAATGGTGGCGTCTGGTCACGCCAGAGCGGGGGTCCCTGGATAATTTGTTGGCTGGAAAGAGGTACTGCCAGCCCCATTCCCGGCCAGCGTTAGGGTATTTACGCGCCAGGGCATCTGGCAAATACACATCGCCATATCCCAACTTCAGGTCCTGTTGGTGCAACAGACGCACATTTTCCAACTGCTGCTGCAACGGCGCTGTCAACGAAGATGGCAGCAGCGTGACACGGTCTTTAAACCCTTTGGCATCACGGACAATGATGTGCTGCTGACCAAAGTCAATATCCTTCACGCGCAGACGCAGGCACTCCATTAGCCGCAGACCGCTGCCGTAAAGCAATTCGGCCATCAGCCGGTGGTTGCCAGAGAGGTGGGCAATGAGGCGGCGGGTTTCTTCCTGGCTAAGCACAGTGGGCAATCGCTGCGGCTTCTTAGCCCAGACGACTTCTACCTGTTCCAG
>CAZOPF010000125.1:0-15123 GCA_964581605.1 uncultured Ardenticatenaceae bacterium | reverse complement strand
GGTGGCAAGTGGCAGGTGGCAGGTGGCAAGTGGCAGGTGGCAGGTGGCAAGTGGCGGCGGCGACTACCTCTCCTTGAAGCGTGACCTCAATTGACAAATGACCATTGACCATTGACGAACCTGTCCTGAGCTTGTCGAAGGATTGACCATTCTCTACGGCCGTTTCCACCGTCAACATCACCTGCCCCGGCTGTGTATGGTCTTGCAGGATGTGGACATCGCTCAGGCGAGCGGTGTTGAAGGCGATGAGTTCAACGTCGCGCCAGATGCCGCTGGTGGTCAGGCGCGGCCCCCAATCCCAACCGTAGTTGCAGGGAGATTTGCGCAGCCAGTTGCCGCCGGGGTGTTTGTCTACGTTGATGCCCCAATTGGGCAGGGAGCGTTCTAGTTCGCGGGCACGGCCGTAAGGCAATGGCGCGGCAAAATCCACCACAATCTCGTTTTCACCCGGCCGTAAAATTGCTTTCACGTCGAATTCCCAGGTGCGGAACTGGTTATCCGTCTGGCCCAGGGTATAGCCGTTGACCGTCACCGTCGCCAGCGTGTCCAGCCCGGCACAGTGCAGCAAAATGTAGTCGTGCGCTAGAAAATCGGCCGGCACGGTGAATGTGCGCCGATACGTCCAATCCGTTTCACTCACCCACTGCACCGCCAGTTCATTGTCCCCAAAGTAAGGATCAGGAATTTGCCCAGCCGCCAGCAAATCGGTATGCACACAGCCGGGCACGGTAGCGGGGATGGCGTCTTTGACGGTATCAGGTTCGTTTGTTTTGTGGAGTTGCCAACGGCCGTTTAATGTGAGTTTCTGCATTTTTCTCCAAATAAATGTCAAAGATGGCGCAAATGGCACAGCCTGGCTTTTATCTGCGTCAGCTGCGCACTCTTTGATTTTCAATTTTCATTCTGTACCACCTGGGCAATGACGCCATCTTGCAGGTGCAATACCTGGTCAACATATTCATCCACCAGGCTGTCATGGGAGGCCATGAGCATCGTCATCTCTTCTTCTTTGACAATCTGGCGGAAGAGGGTGAGCACGTCCTGGGCGGTTTCGCTGTCCAGTTCGCCGGTTGGCTCGTCGGCCAGGATGAGGCGGGGGCGGTTGGCAATGGCACGGGCGATGGCCACGCGCTGCTGCTGCCCGCCGGACATTTCATATGGCCGATGCCCGGCCCATTTGCTCAGCCCCACCAAATCCAGGCAGTATTGGGCGCGTGCAGCCCGTTCTTTGCGTGGCGATTGAGCAATGCGCAGCATCAGTTCCACATTTTCAAAAGCGGAGAGGGTGGGGATGAGGCCAAAGGATTGGAAAATAAAACCGACTTCGGTGCGCCGCCAGATGGTGCGTTCTTTGTCGGAGAGTCCTTGCAGTGGTCGGCCGTAAATCTCAATGCTGCCCGTCGTGGGTTTATCCAACCCGCCCAGGCAGTTGAGCAAGGTGGTCTTGCCGCTGCCGGAACGCCCCTTCAAGGCTACAAATTGCCCGGCGTCAATCTGCAAATCCACCCCCCGCAGCGCGCGGACGCTATGGTCACCGCTGCCAAAGGTTCGTTCCAGTTTTGCCACATTGATTGCTACCGTCATTTTCTCATCACCCTGTCACTGTGTTACCCTCTCCCCTTGTCAGATGCAAAGCCGCACCCATTATACCGGGTTTGTGATGAACGGGCAGTCCATAGCTTTGACAAAGAATCTGGCGAATGTTATAACCACTCTGGTTAGCCCACGGCCGTCTGCCAACCACCTCGATGTACAACTTCACTCGTATTGGTGCGAGGTCGCATTGGATATTGAACCGCAACCCGCCACACCACATCCGCCCAATTCCCCTACTGACTGGTCAGCTAAACTTGATGTTCAACTGATAGAAGCGTGCCTGGGCGGCCTTGTTGGCTCACTACGGCCGTCTCATCTACACCATCCCCAGGGCCCCTGGCAACCTGAGGCTAACACAAGCTAGACGGCCGTAGCCCAAATGGTTACACTCTTGGCAAAGCATATGAAAGCAGAATACGATTTTTCTAAAGGTACACGTGGCAAATTTTACATTCGGGACGCAGAATTTAGTTTTCCCGTCTATCTTGATTCAGATGTTGACGCCTACCTGGGCAAACTGGCTGAAGATCGAGATGTGGACATTCAACAACTTGTGAATGAATGGCTGCGCTCCACCATCAAGATGGTGGAAAGCGTTCGACAGCCCGAATGAGTTACGGCCGTGTACGAGCAAATGATAAACAACGATTAGCGATCACGAGACATCCGATTTTTGAAAAAATCGGATGTCTGACGCGAACGATAGGAGAAAACAGAACATGACTCGATTATTTACACTGGAATACTGGATAGATGACGAATGGTATGTGGGGCGTTTGAAAGAAGTGCCTGGCGTCTTTAGCCAGGGCGAAACTCTGGAAGAATTGGAAGAGAACATTCGAGATGCATATGAATTGATGATGGACACCGACGATGTGTATATGGCTGAAACAACAATGACAAAGGAATTGGCGTTAGAAGTGTGAACCGCAAAACTTTTATCCGAGAATTGACCAGAGCTGGCTGCCATTTATACCGACATGGTAAAAAGCATGATATTTACATCAATCCGCGCAACGGCCGTAAAGCGCCCATTCCCCGCCACAACGAAATAAAAGATTCCCTCTGCATTATCATCAGAAAACAGCTAGGCCTGGATGAATAAATGCGGAGACGAGCATCTGAGGATGCCCACTCCTCAATTTTTGGAAGTAAACTGAACCTGAACCGTAAAGCAGCATAAGGAGATACCCCATGATTTCCCCAGACCGTGTGGTGCGCACGACCTGCCCCTACTGCGGGGTGGGCTGCCAGATGGAATTGAATATCAAGGATGATTACATCTTCGCTGTCACCGCCCCCTTTGACGCCGCCCCCAACTATGGGATGTTGTGCGTTAAAGGGCGTTTTGGTACCGATTACGTCAAACATCCGGGGCGGATCAAGACGCCGCTCATCCGGGTGAATCGGGCCGACGGCCGTAGCGCCAAACCAATCTGGCGCGAAGCCACCTGGGACGAGGCGCTCGATTTTGTGGCCGATGAACTGGTGCGTATCCGCAACCAGTACGGCGGCGACGCTATTGCCAGCTATGCCAGCGCCAAAGCCACCAACGAGGACAACTACGTCTACCAAAAGCTCATCCGCGCCCTGATGCACACCAACAATGTGGATCATTGCGCCAGGCTCTGCCACGCCGGGTCGGTGACGGGCTTGCAGCTCTCTATCGGCAGCAGCGCCATGTCCAACTCCATTGCCGAGATGGAAAACCTGGAAGCGTTTATCGTCACCGGCAGCAACACTACGGAGACGCACCCGGTCATCTCCAATTTCCTGAAGCGGGCGGTGCGGCAAAATGGGGCCAAATTGATTGTGGTAGACCCGCGCCACATTGACATGACCAACTTTGCCACCCTCTGGCTGCGCCAAAATCCAGGCACGGATGTGGCCGTCTTTCAGGCAATGGCGCACGTGGTGGTCAAAGAGCAGTTGTACGATGACGAATTTATCCAGAACCGCACCGAAGGGTTTAACGACTATCTGGAATCACTGGAAAAGTATACGCCAGAGTGGGCGGAGTCGGTGAGCGGCGTGCCCGCCGAGCAAATTCGGCAGGCGGCGCGGATTTATGCCGGGGCAAAGCGGGCGGCCATTTATTGGGGCATGGGCATCAGCCAGAGTACACATGGCACGGACAACACCCTGTCGCTGGTGAATCTGGCGTTGATGTGTGGGCATGTGGGCAAGGCGGGCACAGGGCTGAATCCCTTGCGCGGTCAGAATAATGTGCAGGGCTGTTCAGACAGCGGCGGGCTGCCCAACGTGTTCACCGCTTACCAAAGTGTGAGTGCGCCGGCCGTGAAGGCCAAATTTGAGCAGCATTGGGGTGTAGAACTGAATCCGACCCCTGGTTTGACGGCGACGGAGATGGTGGATGGGGCGGCCGACGGCCGTGTCCGCGCCGTTTTTGTCCTGGGTGAAAACCCGATGATGAGCGAGCCAAATCAGAATCACGCCCGCCACGCGCTGGAACAGTTGGAACTGCTGGTCTGCCAGGACATCTTCATCAATGAGACGGGCGAAATGGCAGATGTGATTTTGCCCGCTACCAGTTTTGCGGAGAAGGACGGCACGTTTACGAATACAGATCGGCGGGTGCAGAGATGTCGCACGGCCGTGACCCCCGTGGGCAATTCGCGGGCTGATTGGGACATTTTGTGTGACCTGGGGCGGCGCATCGAGCAGCGGCTGGGGCTGGCGCTGGCACACGGGTTTGATTACGCCAGCCCGGAGGAAATTTGGGAGGAGATGCGCCAGGTGACGCCCGATTTCTGGGGCATTACCTACGAACGGCTGGAACGCGAGGGGGGCGTGCATTGGCCCTGCCCCAGCTTTGATCATCCCGGCACCCCCTTCCTCTTTGCCGAGGAGTTCCCGCGCGGCAAGGGCAAGTTTTGGGAGGTGGAGTATGGCACTAACTCCGAACGGCCGGACGAGCAATATCCGTTTAACCTGAGTACGGGGCGGGTGCTGTACCATTGGAGCGGCAGCACCATGACGGGGCGGTCACAAATTGAAGAGGTATTCCCGGAGGCGGTGTGTGAGATGAATCCTAAAGATGCCCGCGATTTGGGATTGGAGATGGGAGATTGGGTCAAAGTCTCTTCACGACGTGGCAGCGTGACGTTGCGCTTGTTGGTGACGGAGCGGTCGCCGCGGGGTACGATTTTTATTCCCTTCCACTTTGCTGAGGCGGCGGCCAATTTGCTGACGCTGGACAGGATTGACAACCGGGCCAAGATACCGGATTACAAGAACACGGCCGTGCGCATTGCCAAAACCACGCCACCCGCCGATTGGGACGCGGGCTATGAAAAACCACTGTCTGAACGAGGCGCGATCAAAGACCCGGTACAGGTGCATTAACCCATGAGCCTCAAAAACCGATTACTGGGACGTAAAAACCGCACAGCGCGCTGGCAAAAAGAGCCGTCGCTGCCGCTGGTGGTGGAGTTGGACAAACATGCCTTTTGTGGCGTCTCGATTGGTGGACACATTGACCAGTTGAGCGGGCTGGGGCCATCAGAAAACGTTTATAACGATGTGGGCATGTACCGATATCTGAAACAAGGGTTTTATCTGGTTGAGGATAACGACCTGCTGGAGACGCTCGTTTTCATATTGCTGCCAGATCAAGAGACACGGCCGTTTACCGGCCTGTGGCGTTACCAGGGGCGCGACCTGCCCATATCCAGCCAGACCACGCCCAAAGATATGCGCTGGACCTGTGGCGACCCTTACCACGAATTTGTCGAGGAAGACGAGGTTCTCTGGTTTTATGAATTTCCCGGCGTGGAGTGGCAATTTAGCTGGCGGGCTGATGGGTTGTTGGAATCGGTGGAAATTGGCCTGCCGGAATTGGCCTACCCGGAGGCACGGGAATTTTATGGCATCAGACAAGCCTGGCCTTTCTAGCACCAGCCGGGCAAAAGGTTGCACAGAATGGGGGGCGGGGTAGTATAAAAGATGAACGGCCGTGTACGGCCGTCATCACCTAAATTGAAAGGAGTAATAAACAATGACAACTCGAACAGCAACGGCCGTGTGGAACGGCACCCTCAAAGAAGGCAATGGACAAATGAAGGTACAGAGCGGTTTTGCCGATGTGCCCTTCACCTTCGCCTCCCGCTTTGAAAATTCGGACAAAGGCACCAACCCGGAAGAACTGATTGGCGCGGCCCATGCCGGCTGCTTCTCCATGTTCCTCTCCGCGCTGTTGAGCAACAACGGCTACACCCCCACCAGCATCGAAACCACCGCCTCCGTCCACCTGGGGCGGGACGAAACCGGCCCCAAAATCACGCTCATCGAACTGGACACCCAGGCCACCGTGCCCGGTCTGAGCGAAGCCGATTACCAGGATTTCCTGGCCAAAGCCAAAGCCAACTGCCCCATTTCGCGGGCGCTGGCGGCCACGGAGACGGTGATTAAGAGTGCTGTGTTGAATGGGTAGTTGCGGTAATCGGTAATCGGTGAACGGTGAACGGTACGGCCGATTGCTGTATGCTGATTACCGATTACCAGGTACGAAGGGGTAAAGACAATGGAAACCCTCGAAATGTTAACTGAATATGAAATGGAAAGGGGAAAACCAATGCCAAGCATTAATCATGGCGTTATACAAGCGCGGCTCATTGGCGCATTGCTTAAGTATGAGGACCAATATACAGTTGCGAGCGAATTAACACTTGATTTAGAACCCCAGCCCTTAATTCCAGATATCTGCGTGTATCCAAAGTTTTCTCTGGACCTGCTACATGACCAGATTAAGGCTCAGAAGTTGCCACTTTTAGTTGTTGAAATTCTGTCTCCACGACAATATATATCGGATCTCATAGATAAAATGGAAATATATTTTGCCGCCGGAGTGAAATCAGGGTGGCTAGTCCAACCTGCACTTAGTTCTATTGTCATATTTACACCGGAGATGGAATCCACCGTGTATTCCTCTGGAGAAATGACCGACCCGATGGTGGGTATTACTGTTAACCTGGACAAAATTTTCAGCTGATATTGTATAAGTGGCAGATAGCAAGTGATTACTTGCCACTTGCCCCTCTCGAAACTCAACGATGAAAGTAAAATTGATTCGGAGCGCGACGTTGCGAGTGAATTATAACGGCCGTCTCTTCATCATAGACCCCTTTCTGGCGGCTAAAGGGACGGTGCGTTCGTTTGCCGGGATTGCGCCGAACCCGATTGTGGAACTGCCCTGTACCCCGGAGGAAGCGATTGCCGGGGTGGAAATGGCGCTCATTTCGCATTTGCATGTGGATCATTTTGATGACACGGCCGTTGCCGTGTTACCCAAAGATTTACCCATTTTGTGCCAGCCGGGGGATGAGGGGAAGATAGGAGAGAAGGGATTTACGGCCGTAACGCCCATCACCCATGCCCACACCTGGCAAGGCATCACCTTCACCCGCACCCCAGGCCAGCATGGCACAGGCGAAGTGGGGCAGCGCATGGGGCAGGTCTCCGGCTTCGTCTGGCAGGCCGCCGGGGAACCCACCGTTTATTGGGCCGGGGACACTATCTGGTATGAAGCCGTGGCCGAAGTTATCCGCACCGTAAAACCCGATGTGATCATCACCCATTCCAGCGGCGCCAAATTTGGCGACAGCGACCCCATTGTCATGGACGCCGCCCAAACCATTGCCGTCTGCACGGCCGTGCCCCAGGCCACCATCATCGCCGTCCACCTGGAATCGCTCGATCACGGCACGGTATCTCGTGCCGATCTGCGGGCGTTGGCGGATAGTCACGGTGTATCGGCATCACGCTTGCTCATCCCCCAGGACGGAGAAACCCTCAGTTTGTGAGAATCTGAATCAGCCACCGATATGTTATACTTGGCTCAATGGTATGGCAGGCAAGTTTGGATAAAGCCCCTATAAACGGGCGGAGAACCTGATGATAACGAGTACAACACCTTCCAAAACCGCTAAAAGAGATAAAAGCGAACAACCAATACCCCCTTTGGCGAATGGCGATCACCTGACACGCGCCGAGTTTGAACGCCGCTATATGGCCCAACCCCACCTGAAAAAGGCTGAATTGATAGAAGGAGTTGTTTATATGCCCTCACCCGTCCGCCTTAATAAACACAGTAAACCTCATAGCCGAGTCATCGGCTGGCTCTTTAACTACGTGGCGGCCACGCCCGGCACTGACTTTGGCGATAACGCTACTGTGCGGCTTGACCGGGAAAATGAAGTGCAGCCGGATGCCTTTTTGCGTATCCTCGAAACGGCCGGCGGGCTATCCCGCGCCAGCACCGACGATTATCTGGAAGGGTCGCCAGAACTGATTGTGGAAGTGGCTGCCAGCAGTGTGGCTTATGATTTACACGAGAAGTTGCGTATTTACCGGCGCAATGGGGTGCAGGAATATCTGGCGCTGCTGGCCTATGAGCAAGAAACGCGCTGGTTCCAACTGGTAGAAGGGGAGTACGTGTTACTTTCCCCAGACGGGCGTGGCGTGATACGCAGCCAGGTATTCCCTGGTCTACATTTTCACTCTAACTCATTCTGGGATGATGATCTGGCCGGGCTGTTGAAGGAATTACAGACTGGAATTGCTGCGCCAGAACATCAAGAGTTTGTGGCCTCATTATCAACACGCTCAAAAGCATAAAGACCTCATTCATTCCTGATCGGAGAGTAAGATGGACTTAGGGTTAGCAGGCAAAGTGATTATGGTGGCCGCCGCCAGCAAGGGATTGGGCTATGGCATTGCGCGGGCGGTGGCGCAGGAGGGGGCATTGGTCTCCATTGCCAGCCGCACCCCGGCCGATATTGAGACGGCCGCCCGCCAGTTACAGGCAGAAACCGGGGCACAGGTGATGGGTTTTGTCATGGATGCCAGGGACGGCCAATCTATCCAGGATTGGGCGCAGGCCACACAAATTCATTTTGGCGGCATAGATGGGCTGGTGGTGAATGCCGGCGGCCCACCCACCGGCGGTTTTGACCATTTCTCCGATGCCGATTGGCAGGCCGCGTTTGAGCTGACCCTGCTCAGTAGTGTACGCATGATTCGGGCGGCGCTGCCCGCCATGCGCCAAAAGGGCGGCGGCTCTATTTTGACCATCACCTCCTCCTCGGTCAAAGAGCCGATTGATATATTGCTGCTGTCCAACGTGATGCGCTCCGGGGTGGTGAGCCTGGTCAAGAGCCTGTCGCGTCAGTTGGCGCCGGAGCAGATTCGGGTGAACAACCTGGTGCCGGGGCGCATTGATACCGACCGGGTGAAGTCGCTGGACAGCCTGACGGCCAAACGGCTGGGGCAGAACCCTGATGAGCAAAAAGCACAGCAGGAATCGCTCATCCCCTGGGGGCGGTATGGCACGATTGATGAGTTTGGCAAAGCGGGTGCGTTTTTGCTCTCTGATGCGGCCAGCTACATTACAGGCGAGACGTTGATTGTGGATGGCGGGGCAATGCGGACGGTGTGGTGAGGCGATTATCCGTCATCGGTTATCCGAAGTTGGAAATCGGGCTTCGGGATAGGGTAGGATGACGAACGAGGAAGCGGCCGCATTTGTGGCGCAGTTGCGGGCGGGGAAGCGATTTGTGACGCGCTTTCAGGAGGAGGAGTGGGGGGTGACGTATGTGGGCGACGGCCGTTACTACAAATGGACACGCCGCCCCGACCAGGAATCCGAGGAAACGCTCACTGAAGCCGCCTTGTTGGAGTTGCTCACCACCCATTACCGCTATGATGTCATGGTAGCCCGCCTGCGAGATTGAGTTGTTATCTGGTATCCGTGAATAGCTCAATTTGTTGGAAGTGGAACACGGCCGTATCCCCCCAACTCTCCCCATACACCCCTACTTGCGTTGGTTGAAAAGGGGCATCATCAGCCCATAGCAGTTCCCGGTTCATGCGTACCCGCATTTGCCCGTCCACTACATCTACCCAAATCTCATTTGGGGCGCTGCCGGTGCGCACATGAGGCCAGGGTTGCCAGAGTCGTTCAGTGAGCGGTGAACAGTGAGCAGTAAACAGGGGCGTGTAATATAAGGCGGAATAGCCCAACGGAGAGATGGTTATAGTCAGATAACCACAGTCGTCTGACAACACCAGCCCCGCGCCGCTGTCTGGTTCGCCGCTCTGGTGGGTGATGGTGGCGCGGACGGTGAAGTTGCCCGGGGGGAGTGGCTCTGGCAGCCAAAACGTGTTTTTGTGTTGTGGTGGAATGGTGAGGGTGTGGGGCACGGCCGTCGCTGTTAATTCTCCCACCGGTTTAGGATCGAATAAACCCGCAGCAATGAGCAAGAAAATGAGCACGGCCGCCAGTCCCAGCATGATTCCACTAAAGCGCAGCCAACGCATGTGTTTCATCACCAAAGTTTAACCTGCCACCTGCCGCCTGCCACTTGCCACTTGCCCGCTTGCCGCTACACTTCCCATCATGTCTGACGAGATCATCTTCACCGTTGAAAAGCAGATTGCCACGCTCATGGTCAACCGGCCGGAAGCGCGGAATGCGTTGAATTGGGTGGCGCAGGAAGGATTTGCGGAAATGGTCACGGCCGTCTCGCAAAACCCCTCCATCCGCGTCCTCATCATCACCGGGGCCGGGCAGCAGGCATTTGTGGCTGGCGGCGATTTGAAGGAGTTGAGCGGCCATCCTGAACCGGAGGCTGGGGTACGGCTGAACCGCGTGATGCGCGACGCGCTGCAACAGCTTACGGAACTGCCCATTCCCACCATTGCCGCTGTGAATGGGGACGCTTTTGGCGGCGGCTGTGAAATTTTGACGGCGTGTGATTTACGCCTGGCTGCCAGCCATGCCCGTTTTAGCTTTGCCCAGGTGAAAAACGCGCTGACCACCGGCTGGGGTGGCGCGGCGCGGCTGGTGCGGCTGCTGGGCCAGAGCCGGGCACTGGAACTGCTGTTAACCGGGCGGCTGCTGACGGCCGTAGAAGCGCAACAAATGGGCCTGGTGCATCGGGTGGTGGATGGGGAAGAGTGGCATACGGCCGTGACCGCCTGGGCATATGAACTCTGCCAGCTACCAGGGCCAACAGTGGCTGCGCTCAAACAACTGGTGTATACGGCCGTTTACACCCCCCCCGCCGAAACAAACCGGCTGGAAACGGAACTTTTTGTCAATTTGTGGTCACATCCCAACCATTTGGAAGCGATGGCCGCCTTTGTGGAAAAACGGCCGCCGCAATTTAACCGATAAAAGATTATGTTAATCAAAATTTACATGATGTTTCGTGATTTTTTCCCTGGGGATGGAATCCCCAAGCTGATACACACAAACGCGCTGAAGCGCGTTGCCGCCACCATTTTTGGTCTGGCGCTGCTCTTGTCAGGGTGTGCCGCCGATGCATCACCAACGGCCGTACCCCCCACTGCCACACCTGCACCCACGCCAACGGCGACGGCCGTGCCCCCTACCCCTTTCCGCATCATCGGCTACGTCACCGATGCCGTCACCGTCGAGCTGGTGCCGTTTGATAAGCTGACGCACATCAACTACGCCTTCGCCATTCCCAATGAGGATGGCACACTCAAACCGATGGCGAACGGCTGGAAAATTGACAACCTGGTGGAACAGGCACACGCCAACAACGTGCAAGTGCTCATCTCCGTTGGCGGTTGGGGCTGGGATGAGACGTTTGAGACGCTGGCGGCCGATCCCACCGCCCGTGACCGGCTGGTGCAAGAACTGGTGGCCCTGGTGGAAAAGCATAACCTGGACGGTGTGGATATGGATTGGGAGTATCCCGATCCTGTTTCCATGTCGCCTGATTCAGCCCAGAATTATGCCAGGCTCATGCAGGCGTTGGGCACAGAAATGCGAGCACGGGGCAAATTGCTGACGGCCGCCGTGGTGGCTTTGGGCGAGTATGGGGAAGGAGTGGACACGGCCGTCTTCAACGAAGTGGATTTTCTCAACCTGATGGTGTATGACCGGGGCGGCGAGGAGCATCACTCTTCGCTGGAATTTGCCCAGGAGTCATTGGCCTTCTGGCGCGAACGGGGGTTGCCGCAGGAGAAGATGGTGTTGGGTGTGCCCTTTTACGGCCGTCCAAACTACGCTCTCTACAAAGAACTCGTCGCCGCCGACCCTGCCCATGCGTTGACCGATGAAGCGGAGTTTAACGGTCAGATTGAATACTACAACGGCATCCCCACTATGCAGCAAAAAACCCGGCTGGCTTTGGAGCAGGCGTCTGGCATCATGATCTGGACGCTGGAACAGGATACACAGGATGACACCTCCCTGCTGCAAGCCATTTACCAGACCGTTCACAACTCACCTTAGGAGATAACATGGGCAGCGGCCCACCATGATGGATGTCAGTTGTAGCTCGATTTTCCAAATCGAGTGGCGATTTGGAAAATCGCCCTACATTTACGAAGGAGACACCATGCAACATATGTTTGCTTTTGCTTCATTTTCTGTGTGGCTGCGCTTGTTGTGGCAAAACAAGGGTGTGGAACGGCCGTATAGCCGGCGGCTGCTGTTTGTGTTGCTGATCAGCTTCTTGAGCACACCCTTACGATGGTATGAACGGCTGCGGTACGGCCGTCAGGTAAAAAACCATCCCATTCATCCTGAGCCTGTCTTCATTTTAGGCTACGGCCGTAGCGGCACCACCCACCTCCACAATCTCCTATGCCAGGATACAGCCCTCGGTTATGTGACCACCTTTCAAGCATTGGGCCCCGATTTTTTTCTGATTGGCCAGGGCAGGCTCAAAAAAATCCTGGCCCAATCATTACCCGCCACCCGCCCGATGGATAATGTGACGGTTGCTTTAGACGCGCCCCAGGAAGAAGAATTACCCGTCGCAGGCGCCTCAATCTATTCCTTTTTGCACCATCTCTCTTTTCCCAAACAATCGCGCACCTACTTTAACCGCTTTGTGCTATTTCAGAATGTCAATGCACCCACACGCCAAAAATGGCGCACACACTATTTACACGTCCTCAAAAAAGCCAGTTTCCATATGGGAGGCAAGCCATTGGTTTTGAAAAATCCACTCAATATGGCCCGCCTCCCTGAACTACTGCACCTGTTTCCGCAGGCCAAATTTATCCACATAATCCGCAACCCCTACGTGGTATACACTTCTATCAACCACATGTATGACAAACTATTGCCTCCTCACCAACTGCAAACCATTTCTGACGCAGAAGTGCGGGCCAACATTTTGTACTTTTACCAGGAAACCATGCAGGCTTATCTGCGGGATCGGGCGCTGATCCCGCCGGAAAATCTGGTAGAGATCCGCTTTGAGAATTTGGAAGCAAATCCTCTAGGCGAAATGGAGAAAATCTACCAGACCTTAAAAATCGGCGATTTTTCCCTGGCGAAGCCGATTATGGAAAGTTACTTGAATAAATTATCTGAGTATCGTAAAAATAGGTATGCGACAAGCGACACGGCCGTTAAAATTGTTAACGATCACTGGCGCTTTGCTGTAGACGAATGGGGGTATGCACCCATTCCAGACTAAAACGAACATACCGGCTGAAAAGAGGAGCCAATCACCATGACAGAACAAGCTGCTTTCACTACGCCAAAACAACCCCCACTGGCCACGGGGACACCTATTTTGGGCAACGTCCTGGACCTGGCAAAAGATACACGCGGGTTTTTAACAGAAAAATATCTGGAACTAGGCCCGATCTTTCGCGTGCGGGCATTGAACCAGGAGTTTACGGTGCTGGCTGGCGCCGAAGCGAACCTGTTTATGACCAGAGAAGGCACTAACTATTTTCGTTCCCATGAATTTTGGCAGGGGTTGGATGATGAGTTAGGGGCGGTACGTTCCATGATCAGCATGGATGGCCCCGACCATACGCGCTTCCGCAAAGTGCAGCAAAAAGGGTACGGCCGTACCGTCATCTGGCAGCATCTCCCCGAAGTCATCGAAATTACCCAAAACGAAATGCGCCAATGGCCCCTTAACAAACCGCTGCCTGGGCTTTATTCACTGCAACGCATCATCACCGAGCAATTGGGCATCCTGGCGGCCGATTATTCTCCCCGTGAATATCTGGATGACATGATCAAATTCGTGCGCACCATGCTGCTCACTCGCGTCACCAAACAGCGACCTGATTTGCTGCGCTACACCCCCTCCTATCGCCGCGCCAAAGCCCGCGCCTTTGAACTGGCCGCAAACGTCCGCGCCGTTCACCCTTTGGAAACAGCCGACCAGCGCCAACCAGACCTCATTGACCACCTGCTGCAATTAGCCCACGAAGACCCGGAATTTTTACCTGAATCAGATCTGATGCCCGCCATCTTGGGGCCATTTATTGCCGGGCTGGACACCGTTGCCAGCACCTGTGCCTTTCTACTCTACGTCTTGCTCACCAAACCAGACATTCTGGCAATGGTACAGCAAGAAGCAGATGAACTGTTCCAAAAGGGCACACCCACCGCCCAAGATTTACGCGAAATGGATGTGACTCATCGTGTCATTCAAGAAACCCTGCGCATGTATCCCATTGCCCCTGCCTTGCAACGCACCGCCACCCAAAACTTTGAATTCGCCGGGTACCAGGTGAAGGCCGGTGAATCCGTCATCATCGCCACCACCGTCCCCCACTACCTGCCAGAGTTCTACCCCAACCCCGAACACTTCGATATTGAACGATACACCGATACCCGCAAAGAACATAAACAGCCGGGCGCCTTTGCTCCGTTTGGGCTGGGGGCACACACCTGTTTGGGCGCTGGTTGGGCCGAAGTGCAAATCATGGTCACCATGCTGACCATTACCCACTCCGTCAATCTGGTCATGGATCCCCCGGATTATCAATTGAAAATTGATCCGGCCCCTACACCCAGCCCCAATAAAGATTTCAAGATCAAATTAACCGGCTGGCGAACCGACTGACAAACGTCTTGATGGTATGTTGAAGTCACGTTTTGAATGGATTATCTTGCTGATTGTGGCGGCACTGTTGGGTGGGGCGTGGATTGTGATGTCGCAGGAACCGATCACGGCCGTGACCAGCACCCTCACCCTCACCGAAGCCCCCATCGTCGGCCATCCCGCGCCAGACTTTACCCTGCCAACTTCATTAGGCGAAGAAGTCACCTTGCGCGATCTGGCCGGGCAGCCGGTGGCGCTCAACTTTTGGGCCACCTGGTGCGCCCCCTGCCGCGTGGAAATGCCTGCGTTTCAACAAGCCAGTGTGCAGTATAACGGCCGTGCCACCATCCTCGGCGTCAACCAGGGCGAAGCGGCCAAAAACGTGGCTGACTTTGCCACCGAATACCGCATCACCTACCCCCTGCTGCTGGACACCGATTCACAAATCAGCCAGCTTTACGAAGTACGCGGTCTGCCCACCACCCTCTTCATAGACGCCAACGGCATCGTCCGCGAAGTGGTCATTGGCGCCGTCACCGAAGCCGTTCTGCAAGACCGCCTGGAAAGCCTGCTGGCCGAAGCCGGAAACCCGTGACCCGTGATGCGTGACTCCTAAACCCTACCTTCATAATTCATAATTCATAATTCATAATTCATAATTCATAATTCATAA
>CAZOPF010000124.1:0-15571 GCA_964581605.1 uncultured Ardenticatenaceae bacterium | reverse complement strand
TGGACAGTTTTGTGAAACATGAATTGCACTGCCCTGCTTATTTGCGCTATATGGATGATTTCGTGTTATTTGCGGATGACAAACAACAATTGCATGATTGGAAACAGCAAATTCAACAATTTTTAGCGACCCGGTTGCGCCTATTATTGCACCCCCGTAAAAGCGTTGTTTTCCCCACGAAGATAGGTTTAGATTTTTGTGGCTTTATTTTGTTCCCTACTCATCGCCGCTTGCGGCGCAGCAGTGTTCGCCGTTTTATCAACCGTTTCCGTGAGCAGCGCCAGGCTCTAAAGCAAGGTGATCTTTCTCTGGCAGAAATGCACCAATCTGTCCGTAGTTGGATTGCCCATGCTGAACATGGCGATACCTGGCGGCTGCGTGAAAAGCTGTTTCACGATCATCCTATTCGAGTAGCTTATGAATGACGGCCGTCCGCAATCACCCCTCTTTGTCAAAAGTTATGACTTTTTACTGTGGCTGATCCCGATCACCTTGAAATTCCCTAAGTCACAGCGATTTTTGCTGGCCGAAAAGCTGGACACCATGGCTTTAACCTTTTATGACCTCGTTTTGGAGGCGGCGATGGAAAATAACCAGCAGGCTGAGTTGTTGCGTCAGGCCGATAAGCAGTTGACAAAGATGCGGCTCTACATTCGGCTCAGTTTTGATTTACGCTGCCTCAGCTTAGGCCAATATGAATATGCTTCACGCAGTCTGGCGGAGATCGGCCGTTTGCTGGGCGGTTGGCAGAAGAAAATATCATAATCAGAACATAAAACGGATAAAAGCTCCGTCTTGTGTGGGGACAGGTCGCCAAAGTGCTGCGCGGCGGCAGTTGGAACAATAATCAGCCGTTTGTGCGGGCGGCGAACCGCAACAACAACGAACCGGATGATACGAACAACAATATCGGTTTTCGGTGTGTCGCGCCCCCAAGTTTGCTCCTCAAAAGCCAGGTATGCCGGGTTTAAGGACATGGTGTTAGTGCCCAGAGAGACCAAGCCAGACCTGTTCCCGGTTGGGGTCATGCCCAACCAAAGATCAACCTGCCCTACCTTGTGTGGTAAGTGTATGAGCTGACGCTCAGGGTAGGGCGATCTTTGATAGATAAAAGTTGGTAACGCGATTTGCCAAATCGCGTTACAGTTTGCGCAGGAGGGAAAATGAATCCATTTATATATCCACGTCCTTTGGATCCTCCAGAAATGGTCGGCCGCCGGGCGGATTTGCAATATGTTCTGGGGCGGCTGGCAAACCGGCAGTCGGTGGCCGTCATCGCTTCCCCCCATATGGGTAAAACATCGTTACTTCTGGCACTGGCAGACCAGGCTACCCGGCGTGAGATCGCGGGCGAGCAGGCTGACCGTCTCCTGTTCAGTTATGCCGATGCCATGGGATTGCGCGGTTTACAAACACAGACGGCGTTCTGGCAGCAACTTTTACAGCCCATCAGCGCCCTTTTCCCTGCCGAAGCGGCCGTTTTGCCCTCCGGCAGTCTGGAAAGCCAGTTGTTGCCCATCTTAAACGAGCAGTTTGATGAGGGGGAACTGCGTACCCTCTGCCTGGCGCTGCAAGTGGATTATGAGAGCCTGCCCGGCTCAGGCAAGGCGGACAAAACACGGGAATTGATTCTGCACCAACGGCGGCGCAGCCGGTTAGCCGTGCTGCAACAAGAGATAGTGCGGGAACGGCCGCAAAACAATATAGTCGCAGTACCCGTCGCGGCGACCAGGGATGATTCGCTGCGCGGGGTGTATGAAACGGCCGTAGCCAACAACTTTGGCACCTTTGTTCTGGAACAACTCTTTCGCAGGCTGCATGCCGACGGCTGGCGGCTGGTGCTGCTGCTAGATGAGTTTGACGATTTTCTGGCCAATGAAGCGTTGCACACGGCCGAATTTTATGGTGGCCTGCGCACCCTGGCCGCCCGTTCTCCCGGCCTGGTGCTGGTCATCGCTGCCCGGCAGGAATTGGAAACGCTCAACCGGCTGACACAGGCGATCAATCCCCATGGCTCCCCCTACTTCAACGTGTTCACCGAGCGCCGGTTGGGGTTGTTAACCCAGCGGGCATTAGGGCAACTGCTGGAACGGGCCGGGGATCGTTTTAACCAGGCGGATCGCCAGTTTGTCACCGATGTCTCCGGCGGCCATCCTTATCTGGCGCAGGTGGCGGCGTTTGAACTATGGGAGATTGCCGCCGAGGAGCTGGCCGGAGAAGCACGTTACCAGGAAGCGGCCGAACGTTTTTACAACCAGACCCGCGCCCACTTTCAGGATACGTGGGAGGTGATGAGCGATGATGAACGCAAGGCGGTGACGGCCGTAGCCCTGTTGCAACTACCGGGATTGGTGGACGGCCGTGCCTTCCATATTGACCGCCTGACCGAACATCTGGCCGATTACACCCCCGAACTGGACAAGCTGCGGCGCAGCGGCATGGTTAAACGGCAGGACAATGGGTGGGTCGTGACCCAGGCCGGGTTCCTCTGGTGGCTGGCCGACGAGATGTGGCGCACCGTGCGCGACGAAGCCAGCTTCACCGAATGGTTACAGCGCCAATCGCTCGATGGCGTCTTTACGCGGGGCGAACGCGCCTGGATGGGAGAAGCGGCCGGACGGGCAGCGCGGGTGGTTGCGCAGGGCATTCCAGCTATCATCGAAGCATTTGCCAAATCTTTAGCAGGTTAATCGTGGGACAATTTTGCAAAATTGTCCTACACACAGTTGATGAACGAAGCAACGATACTGAATGTAAAACATCCCGACGGGCAATATGAGGTCATGGTGGGCAGTGGGCTGCTGCCGCGGTTGCGTGAATTGGCCAACATTCACGGGCCGGTGGCGGTGATTACGAATGATCAGGTGGGGCCGCTGTATGCAGCGCAGGTTGGCCCGGTGGATTGTGTGTTGACTGTGCCCGCCGGGGAGCAGTACAAAACGCTGCCAACGGTGAATGGGCTGTACAGCCAGCTTTTGGCGGCGGGCATGGATCGCACAGGTACCATTGTGGCCCTGGGTGGCGGCGTGGTGGGGGATATGGCCGGCTTTGTGGCCGCCACCTACATGCGCGGTGTGGCTTTTGTGCAGTGCCCCACCAGTCTGCTGGCGATGGTGGATGCCAGTGTGGGTGGCAAGACGGGGGTGGATTTGCCGGAAGGGAAGAATCTGGTGGGGGCGTTTAAGCAGCCAACGGCCGTGCTCGCCGACATCGCCACCCTGCAAACGCTGCCCCCGGCCGAGTTTGCGGCGGGCATGGCCGAAGTGATCAAACACGGTCTCATCAGCAATCCCCGCCTGTTCATGCAAATTGAAGATGAGGGGCGGCGGCTGCGCAGCATGTCCCCGGCCCGGCTGCAAACGCTGGTCAGCGAGGCCATCCGTGTAAAGCGGGATGTGGTGCAGGAGGATCCATTTGAGTACGGCCGTCGGGCCCTGCTCAACCTGGGCCACACCTTCGGCCATGCCATTGAGCAGGTGAGCGGCTACCGGGTGGCGCATGGGCAGGGAGTGGCCATGGGATTGGTGGCGGCCGCGCATCTTTCGGTGCGATTGGGGTATTGTGACGCCACTTTACCGGCACGGGTGGAAGCTGTTTTGCGCCAGGTAGAACTGCCCACGCGCATCCCGGCCGACCTGACGGCTGAAGCTATTTACCAGGCGATGTTTAGCGACAAAAAAAAGGTGGGGAAGCGACTGCGGTTTATCCTGCTGCGCGATGTGGGGCAGGTGTTTGTGGCCGATGAGGTGGCGGAGGGGGAGGTGATGGCGGTGATGGGGGAGATACAGACAGGAGTGAGCAGTGAGCGGTGAGCAGTGAGCAGTTCACTGTTCCTCATCTGGCCAGAACATCACGGCCGATTGCCCAATGAGCGCGTCCCAGACATCCCCCATGGTGTCGGCCAGGGCGACTGGCCGTTGCAGGCGGTTGGCCGCTTCTTGGGGTGACAAATCATCCAGCGAAATCCGGTCGGGATGATCAAACATCACACGGGGCAGTACGACCAGATCACCATACGTGGCGCTTTTTAACTGGCGCAGCACATCGTCGGCCATGAGCAGCCCGGCAACAGTAATGGTTGCGCCCAATCGCTCATTCACCACCGGCAGCACGGAGAGGGAAACGCCAGTGAGATGGGCAAATGCGACGGCCGTTTGCCGCAGCGTCTCTGCAAATAAGGTGCCCGTTACCAGCGTGATCAATTGAAAATTGTCAATTGACAATTGATAATCGCTAATTTCTCGTTGCACGGCCGTCCAGTCATCCAAAAAATGGCGCACCATGCCCAGGCCATTTTCATGCAGTTCATGCCCATCGTAGGCAGCCAAAGGGGGCACTTCCCGGCCTGTCACCAGATACCATTCATCAGTAGGATAAACAAACCGGATGCCAAAACGGGCCAGAAAATCGGCTTGCAAGGATTCCACATAAGCCAATGTGTCGGCCGCTTCTTCTTTGGTGTGCGGCCGCATGGCATATTTGTGCTGTTTGGTCAACCCCACGGGCACAACGCTGATGGATTGTACAGCGGGGTAGAGGGCGGCCAGGTCGTGGATGGATTGGGTGAGGGTACGGCCGTCGTTCACCCCTGGCGTCACCACCAGCTGTGTATGCACCTCAATGCCCCATTCGGCCAATTGGCGTAGTTGGGTGATGATGTCTGGCGCAGTGGCATTACGCAAATAGCGGCGGCGTGCTTCCAGGTCTGTGACGTGGACGGAAACATAAAGCGGCGAGAGGCGCATATGTTGGATGCGCCACCAATCATGTTCGCTCAAATTTGTTAGCGTCACATAATGCCCAAAGAGGAAGGAGTAACGGTAATCGTCGTCTTTGATGTACAGGGTACGCCGGAAGCGGGGGGCCATTTGCAGCACAAAACAAAACTCGCACAGGTTATTGCAGCGGCGAATGTCGGTATCAAACGTGGGATGATTGAACTCCAGCCCTAACGATTGGTGATAAGCCCGTTCAGCAGCGAATTGGGCGATTTCCCCTTCCCGGCGGATTGTCAGTTCCACTTCTTCATCGGCGGCATAAAACTGCACATCAATAATATCTTGCACCGGGTTGCCGTTAATGGCCAGCAGTTCATCCCCGGCACGCAAGCCAACGGCCGCCGCCACACTGCCCGGCTCAATGCCGGTTATTTGCCCACCTTGAAAGGCAGTGAGGTCGTGTTCTTGAAATAATGCCATTATTAGTTGGTAGTGAACAGTGAGCGAGTTACTGTTTACTGTTTACTCTTTACTCCCCTTCACCATCCGCACAATCTCCGCCACAATGTCATCTACTGCTTTGTCGGTTGAATCAATGATCAGCGCATCGGCCGCCGGATGTAATGGTGAATGTTCGCGGCTGCTGTCAATGTCGTCGCGCCGCTCCACATCAGCCAGAATCGCCTCAAAATCGGCCAAATGGCCCTGATCCTGCCGGTCTTGCCAGCGGCGGCGGGCGCGTTCGGCCGCCGAAGCGGTGATATACAATTTCAAGGGCGCATCCGGCATGACAACTGTGCCAATATCACGCCCGACCATGACCACACGGCCGCGTTTGCCAAATTCGCGCTGCTGCTGCACCATCTCCTGGCGCACGCCCAGATAGCTGGAAACCTGGGAAACGTTGGCCTCAACGGCCGGGGCACGGATGTCCCAGGTGACATCCTGCCCATCCAGCAAAACGGTATATGGACGGCCGTCTTGCTCCCCCTGCTCTGGTTGTACTTGAATGGTAATGTGCGTGGCCAGATGGGTGACGGCCGTTTCATCCTTCACATCCACCCCCTGCTGTAAGACGGCCAGTGTGACCGCCCGATACATACAGCCCGTATCCAAAAACAAGAAGCCCAACGCATCCGCTACCCTCTGGCTGACAGTAGATTTGCCCGATGCGGCCGGGCCATCTATGGCAATGACATTGATTTCCGCCATGTTCTCCTGTTTTCGTGATGCGTGAGGCGATTACGTTTTACGTTTTATGGTCTTACGCTCTCCGGCTTTCGGTTTCTGGCTGGCAATTTCCCGTTGCAGGGCGTGAATTTCTTGCGGCCGTAAATGCCGCCACTCGCCAGATTTCAACGTGCCCAGGTCAATCGGGCCGATTTTAATGCGTACCAGATGGCGCACCGGGTAGCCGAGCATATTGGCAATACGCCGGATTTGCCGTTTACGCCCCTCGCGCATCACCAATTCCAGCAATGTAAATGTCATCTCTTGCCGCAGAACCTTAATTTCCACCGGGGCTGTTTTCCGATCATCCAGAAAAACGCCGCGCCGCCAGGTGTCCAATGCTTCGGGCGGGATGCGCCCCTCGACCGTCACCCGGTATGTTTTTTTATGGCCGTAGCGGGGGTGAGTGAGTTTGTGGGCCATGTCACCGTCGTTGGTCATCAGCATCAGCCCCTCGCTTTGTTTGTCCAGCCGCCCCACCGGGTACAGATGGCCGGGCAGGGGAATGAGGTCACGCACTGTCTTGCGCCCTTCCTCCAGTTCATCATCCAGCGAGGAGAGGATGCCCTTGGGTTTGTTGAGAGCGATGTAGATAAAATCTACCTGGCTGGCGTTGAGGACACGGCCGTTGACCTCAATGCGATCCTTTGCCGCGTCTACCTTCATGCCGAGTTGGGCGGGACGGCCGTTGACCCGCACTCGCCCCTCTGCGATCAGCTTCTCACACTCCCGCCGCGAAGCAATGCCGGCATGGGCCATAATTTTTTGTAGTCGTTCTTCCATACTCTGCTATGAACGTCAGATAGGGGAATGAGTGGCAGGTTGGCAGGTTGCAGGTAACTTGCAATCTGCTCACGTCTCTACGATGCAGTTTTGCCCGCCGTGTTCGTTGGCTTCGTAGCCATCGGCCGCGTCGTCGTTGAACCAGCTACCATCTTCGGCGTAGTAGCGGAAGGCGTAGCGTTGGCCAGCATTCACGGTGACAGATGTGCTGTAGGTATTGTTCGCCCGTTTGGCCATCTTGTTTGCCTGGGGGTCCCAATCATTAAACGAACCAACAACTGCCGCCGCGCCATGCGGATTATCCAACGGCAGACTAAATGTGACCTTCACCTGGTCACTGCCTTTAACTTTGCTTTTTTTGATCATGGTTCACCTCCAAAAGGATTGTTGTGTATAGGGTAGGGGAAAGGGAGTACGGCCGTAAATAGACAACAATCACAAATAATAACCGACATAAATCAATAACTTCAGTATGACTTTGTAGAGCGACTTGCCAAATGGTTCGTTTCAAATGAATTGGAGGGGTGAGCATCGGAGGATGCTCACTTCTCCACCCTCAACTGAAATGAAAACATACGCTGTGCCCGATCACTTTACACCATTTTTTAACTCCTAAGAAGCGAAGACAGCAGCATCCGCACCACAGACAGCCCCAACAAAATAATCAACGGACTCCAATCTATCCCGCCTTGCGGTGGCACCAGCCGGCGCACCGGTGCCATAATTGGCTCTGTCACCTGATACAAAAGCTGCGCCAGCCGCCCCCATGTCGGGTCATACGGGTCAATGCGGGCAAAGGAAACGATCATCCGCGCCAGAAATAGGATGAGCAGCAGCCAGTAAAGTGCGTTAATAATTGAAATTAATATCACGGTTTTATCCTGTGCGCTTTTTCAACTACCGGGCGGGCACGGCCGTTACCAACCACCCGGCCAGGTCTTGCTTTAATTGGGCCAGGGAGGGGTAGTGAACATACATCATGTGCCCTGCTTCATAATAGGCCATTGTAAAGTTGCCCAGTAGTTCTGTGGGCAGGTCAATGTGATGAAACGTGTACTCCGTTGCCAGGAAAGGGGTGGCTAAATCAAAATAGCCATTAGCCACAAACACTCTCAAAAAAGGGTTGCCGGTGATCGCTTTGCGCAGCGTTTCGGCCACATTGACAAACTCATTTTGGTGTGGGTCAAAGTTCCAGGGCCAGACGCGCCCGGTGAGGATTTCGTAAGGCAGGTCGCTTTCAAATTTCAAATCGCGGCGGACGTAGCCGTTGAACACGGCCGTATAGGGTCCCATAATCGCCGCCATACTGGGGTCATATTCAAAAAACTCCCCGGCCGAATCCCGGTCATACCCCGTAAAGCGGCTATCCAGCCGCCCCACCGTTTTGCCTTCATGGCGCAGCAGCTCTTTGCAAAAGCGCATGTAATGGAGGCGGAGATTACATCGCTGCACATAGGCCAATGACAGACCGGTGTACCGTGCCAGCTTTTCCTCAATTTTGCGGCGGGTGGCTTCTGGCAAGGCCGCCCCCTGCATGAGCGCCAGCGTATACTCTGTGAGGGCAAATTCACGCACCTCGTTTACTGTCTTTTGTAAGTTGGCCTGCAAATCTGGGGAGAGCTGATGATGATACCAGGCGGTTGCTGCCAGGGTGGGCAGATACAGGATGTAGGGTAAATCATTGCCTACCGGGTAGCGGATGGTCTGGAAATTAAGGACAACAGAGACGAGCATGATCCCGTTCAGGTAGAGGCCGTGCCGCTCTTGCAAGTAGCCAGACAGTCCGGCGGCGCGGGTGGTGCCGTAGCTCTCGCCAATTAAAAATTTGGGGGAAGACCAACGGCCGTACCGACTGACATACAGGCGAATAAAATCCCCCACCGACTCAATGTCCTTCTTAAAACCATGAAACTCTGTCGGTTTTTCGCCAGGCACAGCCCGGCTAAAACCGGTACTGACCGGGTCAATGAAGACCAGGTCGCTCTTATCGAGCAGCGAAAATTCATTATTGACCATCCGGTATGGGGGCGGCAATGGTTGGCCGCCGTCCATCGTTTCAACGCGGCGTGGCCCCAGCAGCCCCAAATGTAGCCAGACGGAGGAAGAGCCAGGGCCACCATTGAAGGAAAAGGTGAGCGGCCGTTCTCCCACATCCTCCACCCCATCCAGGGTGTAAGCGATAAAGAAGACAGTGGCTTTGGCCTTTTCGCCTTCAGCCTTCCCTTCCTTTTCGGCCTCCTCCTTGAGCACAATGGTGCCACAGGTGACGGTGTATGAGAGTTCACGGCCGTCTACTACGGCCGTATGTTGTGTCACCGAAATTTTATCTTCCGGCGTGGGGTACTTTTGCTCTTTCTCGTTTTTGTCTTTCTCGTTCTTCTTTTCTTCCTCAGCCATCATGCCTGCCTTTTAATGGTTGCAGGTAGCAGGCTTTCCTACACCTGCCACCTGCAACTTGCAACTTGCTACCTGCCAATTCTTCACGTTTCTGCGCGCCCTTCGCGGATCACACCGCCACCACCGCCTTCACTTGCGGGAAAAACTGCTTTACCGTACCTTCAACCCAGCCATGCAACGTCACCGGGGCCAGATTACATCCCTCACACGCGCCAGCCAGATGCACTGTCACGATCTCATCTTTATACCCCACCATCTCCACCTCGCCGCCATGATAATGTTCCACATAGCTGCTGATGGTTTTGATCAGGGCTTCCAGCCGTTCTTCCTCTGGCGCTTCCTGTGGAATACGCTGCATTTCGCTGTTGAACCCGCGTACACCGGCCGGTCTGTTTATGGTTGTCATGGGAAATCTCCTTTGGAAATTATGAATTATGAAGGATGAAGGATGAAGCATGAAGCATGAATTTGCATTTATTGTGGTGGGTTGCTGCGCGTGCCGTCTCCTCGGAAAATAATTATGAATTATGAAGGATGAATTATGAAATTTTCATCCATCGTGGTGCGCCTTGTTCATGGGGAACTCCTTCATAAATAGGGTTTGGTGGTTAGCTGCCAGCCGCTCGTACAAACCACCAGCTAGCAACCAAAGTGTAGTGGCCTTATTTACTTTCGTCCAGAGCTAACTGCACGGCCGTATCCAATGAGATGCGTTCCCTGGTTGCCCACACGGCCGTATAAGCCGCATCACCAGTAGCGGCCCGTAGTTTTGCCAGAATTTCTTCTCTTTCCATCTGAACCTGAGCCGTTAAGGGTAGATGCATGATCTGGCGTTGATGAGCGGTCGCCGCAAACAATGTGAGCGCGGGCAAGAAGCGGCCACCCTGCCAAAACAGGTCAGCCATTTGCTCAATAGAGGTGAGCAAGCCAGGCTGGTCTTGCAAGGCCCGCCGGATTTGCAGCCCCTCCCGGACGTATGCCGTAGCCTGAGCCACATCACCCTGGGCAGCTAACAACTGCCCCAAATTGCCCAACACGGCCGGTAATCCAATCTGGTCATTCAATTGCCTTTTTAGGGCCAACGCCTCGGTTAAAACGGCCACCGCCTGCTTTATTTGCCCCTGTCGCCGGTAGACAATGGAAAGATTATTAAGCAAGGTGGTAATGGCGGCCGTCTGGTCGCCGGGCAGCAACCGATAACAGGCCAGACTCTCTTCTAGTAAAGTGCGGGCTTCATCATATTCTCCCTGGCGGCCGGCAGCAAAGCCGAGGTAATGCAGCGTTTGGGCCAGTGCCAATGGCTCTGAGGTTTGCCGGGCCAGGGACAGGGCCGTGGTATGGTAAACGGCCGCCGTGGCATAATCCCCCATGTGCTGGGCAATGACGCCGGCTTTGTTTAGAAGTTTGATCTGTTCATCGGCCGGCAAAAGATGAGCCAATGGCAGTACACGGCCGTACCACGTGTGAGCCTCGCCAAACCGCCCCTGTAATGACCAGAAACGCTCCAATGAAGATACCAGGCGGGCAGCCAGACGCCCCTTTTCAGGATCATCCAGATGCGCGGCTAACCATGCCAATGCGGCCATGATGTTCGCGTCTTCCTCGCGCAGCCGGGCCAACCAGAAGGCCTGTTCCCCGGCACGTAACCCCTCCTCCGCCTGCCGGGTGAATGCCAGGTAATACAGCGCGTAGCGTTGGCGAATTTCATTTGAGGCAGGGGACTGCTCCAATTTTTCCAGGCCATATTCGCGCAATGTTTGCAGCAGACGGAAGCGCGTTTCTGCTGTTGGGCTGTCTGGTAGGGACCGAATGATGTTTTTGTCCACCAATGAATAGATCAATGGTGATACGGCCGCTGCCTCAGCCAGCACATCGGCACAAACGGCCGTTGCCCCTTCCTGGCTGAAGCTGGCCGCAAAGAGCGAAAGACAGGCAAACATGTGCTGTTCCGCTGGCTCCAGCAAGTGAAAGCTCCAATCAAGGGTAGCACGCAATGTTTGGTGACGGGCAGGCAAATTCCGGGCCTGGCTGCTAAGAAAATGCAGCCGGTGAGCCAACTGCGATAGCATGTCCGCCAGGGTGAATAATTTGCCACGTGCGGCCGCCAGTTCCAGTGCCAGCGGAATCCCATCCAGGTAATAGCAAATGTCGGCGACCAGGGGCGCGTTTTCGGTGGTCAGGGCAAAATCTGGCTTTACCGCTTTTAACCGCTCGACGAACAGGCCAATAGCGGCAAATTGCAGCAAAGTTTCTGGTGGCGGCAAATGCTCACGGTCGGGTAAGGGAAGTGGGGAAAGAGGAAATTCTTGCTCACCATAAAGGTGGAGTGGCGTCTGGCTGGTGACAAGAACACGTAAACCGGGCACGGCCGTGAGCAAATCTGTAACGATGGTTGCTGAAGGCAGCAGGTGTTCAAAATTGTCCAGCACCAGGAGCATCTGCTTTGATTGCAGATGATGGATGAGGCCAGGCAGTTCTGGTTGGCCGGGTTTGGGGCGGGCATTGAGCGTTTCGGCAACGGCCGTAACGACAAAATCTGGGTTGGCAATCGCTGCCAGCCCCACAAAAAAGATGCCATCGGCGAACAATTCAGGCCTGTTCTGCCAGAGCCATTGAGCCACTTCCAATGCCAGCCTGGTCTTGCCACTGCCGCCTGGCCCGGTGATGGTGAGCAGCCGGGCAGCCGCATCGGGCTTGCCCATCAGCGCGCAAACCTGCGCCATTTCTTGCTGACGCCCCACGAAACTGGTGAGACGGGCGGGCAGGTTGTGCGCGGGTGGCGCGGGTGGCGGAGCGGCAGAGGAAAGGGGCATGGGCAAGGGAACATTGCGGGCAATGGCTTCATAGAGGGCACTGGTTTGGGGCATGGGCGTTACGCCCAATTCATCCCCCAGCCGCCCGGCAAATTGCTGGTATAGCTGCATGGCCCCGGCACGGTCGCCGCTCTCATGGCGCATGGCGATAAGGTCGCGTACCACATCTTCACGTAATGGGTCGTGTTGCAGCAGTTGTTGGGCATAAATCATGGCCTGGAGCAGGTCGCCGCGTTCACGCTCCCGATTGATGAGCCGGGTAACGGCCGTAAAGTAGAGCGTGCGCAGCCGTTCCCGGTGGGTGATAAGCCAGTCGTCGTATAGTTCCTGGAGCAGATCGCCGGTATAGAGGGTAATGGCCTCGGCCAGCCGCCCCGTATCCTGGGCAAGGCTTTCAAATTCGGCAATGTCTAGCCAGATAGGGTTCGTGGGCTGCCATTGGATGCTTTTGGCATCGCTCAGTACCCAACTGGTGTGGGCCGGTAAAGCGCGACGCAAATCATGAAGGTGGCGGCGCAAGTTGGCACGCGCTTCGCTTTCAGATACATCATCCCACAGCAGGTAAGCCAGATGGTCGCGGGGTACGGCCGTATCCCGGTTCAGCAGCAAATAAGCCAACAGCACCGGCGTTTTGGGCAGCGTATGAAAACGATACGGTTGCCCATCCAGCAACATTCGCAAATGACCAAACAGGTGAATTTGCAGCATGGTCCCCATTGTACGTGATTTGCCAGGAGTGGGGAGGTTTGTATCGCTTAGGAACGAAAATTAAACCATTTACAGAACTGAGAGTAGAGATGGGAGATTGGTTCAATCGCCAATGGCCAATCTCTTGCGGGTTATTTAATCGCATTCCTTAATCCCCAATCATAATCTCTATAAAGGAGGTGCGGCGGGGATAAACCCATACTTCCTGACTGTATTTCTCATCCCCCACCGTCACGGTGACCGCATAATAACCGGCCTCCACATCATCAAAGGCGAAATTTTCATTCCAGACATCATCGGCGTTCAGGGTTTCCTGGGCATAGGTGGTGGTGGTGGCATAACGGGAAGGGGCGTCAATGCGCTCCAGACGCACAGGCGCTTCGTTTACCAGGCTGCCATTAGCACGGATGATACGGCCGACCACCGTGCCCCGATCAGGAAAGGGCCATAGCCACAAGAGAGGGTTATGGGTAGATTCATAGCTGTTTTGCCCCACACGCACTTCAAAGTGCATGTGGGGGCCATCGGCTACGCCGGTAGCGCCCGAAAGGGCGATCACTTCCTCAGCTTCGACGTGTTGCCCAACTGTGACGAGTGGCTGGCGGAGATGGCCGTAAAGGGTAAAAACGGGCTGGTTTTTGTAGAGTGTATCGTGCTGGATGATGACCAGATTACCGTAGAAGTTGGTTTCAGGGCCATAGGCAATAGTGGCGTCGTTACCAGCAGTGACGATAGTGCCACTGGCGGCCGCCAGGATTTCGGTGTTATGGGGCACGTCAAACTCCACGCCATGATGGGGGCGCAGTTCGCCGCCGCGTGTGCTGCCATAGGGGTAATGTTTATTTGTCCAGACAACGCCGCCTTCAGCCACCGGCCGCCGCAGCCAGTAATGCTCGTCGGGCATGGTTTGGGGGAGGGCGGGGGGGGTGAAAGTGGGTGGCGGGGTAGGTGTGGGGGTGATGGGGCCGGGAGTTGGTGTGGCAGATGAGGTGAGGCGGGGAGGCGGTGAGGCGGTGATGAGGGCGGTGGGGGTGAGGTCAGGCAAGGTGAAGGAGGGCATGGTGGGGGAGATGGCCGTCTCTGTCGGCGCTGCTGGTGTGCTGGCTTCAAGTAGGACGGGTGGGGGAATGGTACGGCCGGGCATGGTGGCCGACGGCACGGCCGTACTGGCCACAGCCGCATTGGCTACGGCTGCCACGGGCTGCCCCTGGCAGGCTGCCAACAAACCCAGGCAGCAGGCCAGAAATAGCGCCCTGACAAACGCAGACAAACGCGGATTTATTTTCTCTGCGTCTCTGCGTCTCTGCGTTAAATTCCTCATCATGCGTTTTTAGAATCCCCCTCGTTCCTTAGCGATGGATAGGGTGGTTTCAGCGATGGCGGCCGTAGCGGTTTCAATTGTTTCCAGTTCGGTGTGCCATTGGGTGGCCAAGGGCTGGTTTTTCAGGTTAACGGCGTTGATCTTTACATTCATGGCAGCAATTTGTACGGCCGTGTGTGCCAATAATGCACCGGCGGCCGCATCGGTGACGGCGTTGATATTGCCGATGGTGGCGATAGTTTGCGCCAGTTGTGCTACCTGATGGCTGAACCGGGCTACTTGCAGGGGCACTTCGCCTGCGCCCCTGGTGGCATTTTCAATGGCTAGTGCCCGCATCTCTTCCGGCACATCTTGCTGACGCACGGCCGCCAGCACGGCCTGATAGGCGGCCGCGTCTTCCTGGATGGCGGCCGTCAGCTGGCCGCGCAGCCTGGCCGCTTCGGCCAGCACAGAGATGACCTGCTCCTGTACATCAGCATATTTTTTCTTGCCTTGCGTCAGCCCGGCCACCATTTGGGCGAGGGCGGCCGCTAACGCCCCGGCCAGCGCCGCGGCTGAACCACCACCAGGGGTAGCGGTGGGGGCGGTCACTGCCTCTAAAAAGGCGGTGGGTGTGTTGTCTTCGTCTGTTTCTTCTTCCAACAGGCGATATTCCAACACCTGGCCATCTTGCATGTCGTCCAACTGCAAGTAGTACCGGGCTGTTTCCATCAATGCTTTTTGCGGAATGAGGCCCACGAGTTCGGCTTTGGTGATGGTGAAGCCATAGTGGGCGGCTTCGCGTTTGACCATTTCTTGAACGCGATAAAGGGGGGTTTTTTCAAAATTGGTCAGGTTCATGCTCACCTGTGCCAGCCCATTTACCAGGAAACCTTTGGCCTGTACATAGCGGAGGCCACCACTGGTGAAGCGAATGGCCCGGGCGATTTGTTCGGCAATGTCTACATTGTCGCTGTTGAGGTAGAGGTTGTAGGCAATGAGAAACGGCCGTACCCCAATGACCGTCGCGCCCCATGTGGTTGGAACGGCCGGGCCATAATCTGGTTCGCGGGCGGGTGAGTGGCCGATTTCCTCTTTCCATTTTTCATATTCCCCTTTGCGAATGTCGGCCAACTTTTCCCGTTCTGGGCGGGTGGCGGCGTCGCCATAGAGGTAAACGCAGATGCCTGCTTCTTCGCCAACCCGTTTAGCCAGCCGATGGGCCATTTCCACGCACTCTTTGATGGTCAGGTTTTTGATGGGGATGAACGGGCAGACATCCGTGGCGCCAATGCGGGGGTGTTCACCCTGGTGGCTGTCCAGGTCAATCAGCCTGGCGGCGGTGGTGATGGCGCGGAAAGCGGCTTCTTCTGCGTCGGCAGGTGTGCCGACGAAGGTGATGACGGTGCGGTTGTGGTCGGGGTCAGCGCTGATGTCTAGCAGGCGGATGCTGGCGCGGACGCTGCGGATGGCGTCGGCAATGGCGTTGTAGATGGCGGGGTCACGGCCGTTGCTGAAGTTGGGAACACATTCAACCAGTTGGTGCATGGGGACAGAATCTCCTGTAAAAATTATGAATTATGAATTATGAATTATGAATTATGAATTATGAATTATGAATT
>CAZOPF010000123.1:6027-15635 GCA_964581605.1 uncultured Ardenticatenaceae bacterium | reverse complement strand
AGTACATGGCAAAGGTAGCAAGTAGCAGGTGGCAGGTGGCAGGTGGCAGGTGGCAAGTGGCAAGTGGCAAGTGGCAGGTGGCAAGTGGCAGGTGGCAGGTGGCAGGTGGCAGGTGGCAGGTGGCAGGTGGCAGGTGGCAGGTTGCAAGTGATTACCTGCCACTTGCCACCAATAACCTCTGTGTTTTTCCTGTAATTCCCCTTACTTATTCGACATAACGCTTGCAACTTTATGTAATCTCAGGCATAATGTATACATTATGTCTCCTTTACTAGAGGCGATTTTGCTGTGGCAAGGGCGTGTAGTAGTCTGGTGGCAGCAGCAGGTGTGGCCTCTGTTGGGCATCAACAAACAGGTGATGGCCTTCGGCTTTTTGCGAGGGATGTATGATACCGTATTGTTGCTGCTGTTGGGAACGGGGTTGTTTGTGGGCAGCAGGGTGTATATGAATGGGCAGTACGCTTTACCGCAAGATATTCAGGTAACGGCCGTGCAGTGGGCACCCGTTGCTGATACGATTGCGCGTTCGGTAGACATCCCCCGCGAAGTACCGCTGGTCTTGTGGTTCAAAGAAAACAGCATGTTAGCCGTCAATCCCGCTAACTGCACCGGCATCATGGGCGCATATGATCTGGTGCGGTCTGGGGCGTATCCCTGCTTTACGCCCGGTCCCATTTCCAACCGGGAAGTGCAGGAGCAGCTGCGCATTGGCGCTGAAGAGTTCAAGAAACGCTGCCCGGACATCACCTATTTCACGCAAGACCCGGAAACGATCAAACGATGCTATTTTGCGTATAACGCGGGCATGGGCGCGGCCGAACGGCTGGACGCAGATGAATCGGCCTATGTGATGAATTTGTATGATGCGGCCCACACAGACATGGTGTACAGCGATATTGAACTGGGCACGGTGCAAATGAAAACGTTGGGGGCCTGGCCGGCGCACCTGGCGTTTCAAGGCCTGATTACGGGGCAACTGGATATGGCCGAACGGCCGTTAGCTCTAACCATGCTCTATATCAGCCTGCAATTTTATGACCTCACCAGCCAGTTTTTCACTGATCTACTCGGCGGTGTGGAAGGCAGCGAAGTGAGTATGACCTTTCCGGCTTACCGGGTGATGCCGGATGGGGATTGTGTAGGCGAGGAGCATCTGGTGGGGCGGCCGTCATTGCGCCCCCGCCTCAACCCCATCACGGAATCTCCCATTTTGACCCAGGACATACACGGATGCAGCTATGGACTGCCGGGGTTAGATATTTCCAGCAGCAACAGCACGGCCGTGCTGCAAGCCCCTATCGCCGGTGAAGTGACTACCTACACCGACCAATGGTTCAACAGCACCATCCGCATTGAAAATGATGAATGGATTGTCTGGCTGTTGCACGGCCGTACCTACTTCGTAGAAGAAGGCCATGTAAAACAGGGCCAGGCCGTAGGCGTTATGGGTGCGGTAGGCATCGCTACCGGGCCACACGTCCATTACACCATTTTCGACAAAATTAACGAAACATTCGTTGACCCCAGGCTCTTTATACCCTGACGGTCAATGATAAAACCGGGTAGTTTATGGCAGAGGAGTAGAACATTATGGACCTGTTACAATTACTCAGATTTTTGCCCCTCATCATCGGCGGCGCACTGATTATCTTCCTGCTTTTCCGGCAGGGGCCGATCAAAGATTTCAAACTTTCCAAATTATTGATTTACTTTGTCGGCATATTGGTGACGCTCTTTTTTGTGGGCTGGTTAGTAGACACCTTTGTCTTTTCCTGGGCCAACGACCGCCTGGAAGCCACCACCGACGGCCAGTTTGATGCCTTTGTCTACTCCACCGAAACCATCATCAACGCCGCTCTGGATACCAGCAGTTCCGGCAGTAGTGGCAGTGGTGTTCCCCCCACACCCTCCCCACCCCCAGTTGTCATCATAGTAACACCGTCCTCTGGCGGCGGTACATCCAGCGGGGGTGACAGCACCTCAGGTACGGTACAATATACTGTTGTCGCGGGTGATACGCTCTATAGCATTGCCGCCCGTTTTGGCACGACGGTGAATGAGATTATGGTAGTGAACGGTTTAACCGACCATATCATCTATCCAGGACAGGTTTTGATTATTCCCACTTCCTGATGGCAATTCCGCAGTTCGAAACCCAAAATCGGACTGCGGTTCACGAAATAATATGACAGCACGTCGCTGGATGGATTTTTCCGCTTCTTTGCTCAATATCCAAGACTCCTTCAAGCCGGGCGATCTGGAAGATCGGTTGTTACCTGGCGAGGAATTACAGCTAGAGATTCATATGGCCTGGTATCGAGATTTGCTGGGGCGCTGGATTCTTGATCGCTTTGCCTTATTTCTGCTGGCAGCGAGTGTGTTAACGGTGATGACGGGCGTCATTACCTCCACCCAAAACTATCATTGGGGCATTGCCTTCATCCCTGTTTTTTTCTTCATCAGCCTCTTTTTGCTGGCCTTTCACCAGCGCATTATCTACATGCAATACCGCCTGCAACGAACCAATGCCCGCTTCATCATCTCCATCCCCCAGCCCAATGGCTTCCCCCTGGCAGACAACATTGAACTCAAAGGGCTGCCCCAGGTGGTAGATCCAAACTGGTCAAAGAACTTTATCTGGCGTGTGTTCCAGTTTTTTACCGGGGCACGCGATGTGTATATCAGCCTGGTGGCGTATCAATTTGTGGATGGCTCGGCCAAAGTGGGCGGCGCTTTGATTATTCCCGATGTGATGCCCGAAGATATTTTTGAGCTAAAACGAATTGTGTTTCCGATATAAAAAAGCCCGGCTTATCGCCGGGCTTTTTTATTGGAGACTGAGAGGTTGGGAGAGCAAGAGATTAAATCTGCCAATCTGCAGAAGTATAGTGACCGTGCAGGAATGATGTAATTGAGTCATTTGGTAATTAGCCGCTTCAATTACTTAATTACCCAATTACCCAATCACTAACTTATTTGCAAACGATCACTTAGCGCTTTTTCATTCATTCTAGCTAATTGAGCACACCGGGATCGCCCTCATACGGCTCAATTTCTGTCGCTTCTAGCCCTTTGCGGGTCTCTTCTACATCGTAAAGCACCCACTGCCCTTCCTGCAACTCCTCAGGATCGCCGACGGTGCTGCTCTTATGGAAAAATATCTCTTCACCCGCGCCGCGCACCAAAAAGCCGTACCCTTTTTTGACGTTGTACCATTTCAGGCGGCCCAGATATTTGCCGGTTTGTGGATCAATCTGGATGGTCAGCGGCTCGGCAAAGGTGGTCGTGGCCTCATCATCCCGGTCGTAGTTTTGTTGTCTTGGCGGAGGGGGGGAGGAGTACGACGGCCGTACCGCCACCCGCTCCGTCAACCGTGACAACGACGCCGGTTCCACCGGCAACCCGGCCGCCTCTAACCGCCGCTGCATCTCCACTGTAAATAAAAATTGTTCCCCATTCTCTTTTGTCGCCCATTGGTCTTTATAGCTCATTGTCTCTCTCTCTTGGTAGGAAGTAGCAAGTTGCAGGTTGCAAGTAATGTTCTCCAAAACGACTTGCCACTTGCCACATGCAACCTGCCACCCGCTGAAGCATCACATCATTATTTTATGTGTAAAATCTGGCGCATTGTACCGCCATTTGCGCAACCGGGCTATTTCTTCTTTTTGGCCGGTTTTTCGGACAGCAGGGTTAACTGCTGAGGCACAACGGCCGTCTCCGCCTCATCCCCGTTCACCTCCGGCCGTTCCATAATCCGCAGGGCGCCCGTAATCTGGTTGCGCTCGCCCACCGTCACCACCGGGCGCGGCTTGAGTGACCGCGCCCCCACTGCACCCGCGTTCAGCGCCACTTTTTTCGTCGAGCCAATGCCCGTTGTCACCAACAGTTCCGTTTTCTCCGCACAAATGACGGCCGCCACCACCTCCGCCGCTTCTTTGGGCAGCCGCACATTGATCACGCCCGCCCCGTGCCGCCCCTGTGTGGGATATTCGCTCAACGGCGACGCCTTCACCATGCCATTGTCGGTGATGCTCCATAAATAACCGTCCGGCTCCACCACTTCGGCAGCAATGACGCCATCCGCCTCGTCCGCCAGCTTAATGCCCATCACACCACCGGCGGGTAAACCCATTGGGCGCACTTCCTCTTCCTGAAAGCGGATCGCCTGACCGTTAGCCGTGGCCAACAACATTTCCCGGTTCCCATCCGTCAGCCGCACCCAACCCAACGAATCCCCATCGGGCACATTCATCACCGTAAACGGGTCAGTAGTGATGCCGGGCAGGTCTTCCACCCGTACCCGTTTCACCACCCCCGCCAGCGTCGTCAGAAACAGGTAGCCTTCCACCCCTACCGGCAGCACCAGCGCCGCCGCCAGATGGTCGCGCCGCGTAAAACCGGTCATATCGGCATAATGGGCGCCCACGCCCAACTCGGTGGCCTGGGGCAATTGGTAGACGGGCAGGCTGAGGGCACGGCCGTCGGCGACAAACAGATACAAAATATCCTGCGTATTGGCTGCCAGCAGCGCCATCGGCTGCTCTTTTGGTTTCAGCGGAATCTTCACCATTTCCGGGGAAGTGGTGCGGGCAATGGTGCCCTTCTCACCCACCATTACCCATACCTTTTCGTCCGGCAGCAAGTCGGTGGCAGTGATCACCTTGCTGTCGGCACCGTCCACAATTTGGGTGCGGCGGCTGTCGGTATATTGGGTTTTAGCGGCCGTTAACTCCTCCTTAATCTTCTCCCGCATCAGCCCCGGATTCGCCAGCAACCGTTCCAGATACTTAATGAGCTGCTTCTGCTCCTTATACTCCTCCTGAATCTTTTGCCGCTCCAACGCCGCCAGCCGCCGCAATTGCATATCCAGAATCGCCTGCGCCTGCACTTCCGTCAGCTTGAAATTTTTCATCAAATTGGCGTGCGCCGTTTCGGCCGAACGGGAACGCCGGATGGTATCAATCACCTCATCCAGATGATCCAACGCCGCCAGCAACCCTTCCAAAATATGCGCCCGCCGCCGCGCCTTTTCCAGATCATATTCACTACGGCGGCGAATCACTTCCAGCCGGTGTTCCAGGTAGACACGCAGCGCCTGTTTGAGCGTCAGCACCCGCGGCTCGCCATTCACCAGCGCCAGCAGGGAAATGCTAAACGTGCTTTGCAACGGCGTCAGATTAAACAAAGAGGCCAGCACCGCTTCCGGCTCCACCGTGCGCGTCGTTTCGATGATAATGCGCATCCCATTGCGGTCGGACTCATCGCGCAAATCGGTCAATCCTTCAATCTTGCCTTCGCGGTGCAAATCGGCAATGCGCCCCAGCAGGTTGGTCTTGTTGGCCTGGTAGGGCAGTTCGGTAATGACAATGCGGGACTTATTGCGCCCCATCTCCTCCACGTGCGCTTTGGCCCGCACCGTCACATGGCCGCGCCCGGTGGCATAGGCACTGGACAGGGCATCATTTTCCACTCCTTTCACATCCCGGTAGCGGAAAACCAGCCCGCCGGTAGGGAAATCCGGCCCTTTGATAAAACGCATCAGGTCGGTCACGGAGATGTCATCCAGTTTGGCCCAGTTGTCCAGCATGTAGGTGAGGGCGTCTATCACTTCGCCCAGGTTGTGCGGCGGGATGCTGGTGGCCATACCCACGGCGATGCCGGACGAGCCGTTGACCAGCAGGTTGGGAATGGTGGCGGGCAAGACGGCCGGTTCCTGGAGCGAATCGTCGAAGTTGGAGATGAAGTTGACGGTTGCTTTTTCAATATCGGCCAGCATGTCATGGCCCATCTGGGTCATGCGGGCTTCGGTGTAGCGCATGGCGGCCGCTTCGTCGCCATCAATGCTGCCAAAGTTGCCCTGCCCGTCTACCAGGGTGTAGCGCAGCGAAAAATCCTGGGCCAGGCGCACCATGGCGTCATATACGGCCTGGTCGCTGTGCGGGTGATATTTACCCAGCACTTCACCAACGACGCGGGCGGATTTTTTGTAGGCGGTGTTGGGGCGCAGGCCCATATCATACATGGCGTAGAGGATGCGCCGCTGCACCGGTTTGAGGCCATCGCGGGCATCTGGCAGTGCCCGTGAGACGATGACGCTCATGGCGTAGCTGAGGTACGATTCGCGTACTTCTTCATCTATGTTGATTTGTTTGACTGTTCCGATTTCCATGGATTATCCAAAGGCAGGCGCTCAGGATTCTCCTGAACGCCTGCCAAAAATGAAATAAATGTTCTACTGAGGCGGGCGTAAATATAGCAATTTAGAGCGGGCTGTCAATGATGGTCACATCGCCGCGCCGCAGATGGTTTGAGGGTGAGCAGTTAGGAAAACGTTGATATAATCACGGCCGTGTCCAAACGAAGCAACGACGAATGGTTAGCCGAACTTGAACCAGGCCATCCTAACCATCAACACGCTCTGGCCGATTTACACCAAATCCTCGTCAACGGTTTACGCCGGGGGCTTTTGGGGCAGGTGCAAACGGCCGCCCCTGAATTTGATAGCCAGGCTGAAGATTTTGCCCAGGAAGCGATCCTCAAAATTCTGGAGAAAAAAGAGACGTTCGCCGGTCTCAGCCAGTTCACCACCTGGGCACACAAGATCGCCGTCTCCATCGCCCTCACCGAACTGCGCCGCAAACGGTGGCAAGACAACTCGCTAGAGGGCCTGACGGCCGCAGAAAGCGGCGATTTCACCCCCGGCTTTTTAGCCGACCAGACCCCCACGCCAGAAAGTGCTACCGAACGCGCCGAACTGCTCGGCCGTGTGGAACGGCTGATCCTGCAAGAGCTGACGGAGAAACAGCGCACCGCGCTCATCGCCTCCGTCATCAAAGGTGGCTCTACAGAAGATGTGGCCCGACAAATGAATATGAAACCCAATGCTCTCTACAAACTGCTGCATGATGCGCGGGTGCGCTTGAAAAAAGCGTTGGACAAAGAAGGGCTGACCCCGGCCGACATCCTGGACGCCTTTGAGTAACATTGGCTCAGGTAAGATGCAAACCAGCAATACCATCCAAGCAGGCAGACATGACAAACTGGCAAGACACACTTAAACGCATATTGGCGATTCATAAGATGAAAAGAGCAGACGGCCGTCAGACTCACCCCACACCGGCAAAAATGTCTGGTCAGGAAACGGGCGTACCAACGGCCGTACATGCTCTGGATGACGCCGCCTTAGTCAAACTCATGCGCTGTCTGAGCATGACTGAAGCCAACGCCTGCACCTGTAACGAAGCCTTTGCCATGCTTGACCAATATACCGAATTGGTCGCTTCCGACGAACAGGCTATACAACTGATGCCCCTGGTTAAAAACCATATAGACATCTGCCCTGATTGCCGCGAAGAATTTGAAACCTTGCTGCGCATCGTCCATGCAGAACAATCAGAGGAGCCATCTTGACTTGAAAGGAATGGCGGCTGGTGGTTTGTGGCTGCTAAGAGCCACCAGCTACCAGCCATCATAGGGAGATCACATCATGGCCAGAGCCATCTGGAACGGCATTGTATTAGCCGAAAGCGCCGAAACCGTTATCGTAGAAGGGAACCATTATTTCCCCCCAGAAAGCGTCCAGTGGGAATACTTCCAGCCCAGCCAGACGCACACCATCTGCCCCTGGAAAGGGATAGCCAGTTATTACGACATTGTGGTCAATGGCGAGATTAACCGGGGAGGGGCCTGGTACTACGCCGAGCCAAAACCGGCCGCCGCCAACATCAAAAACCGCATTGCGTTCTGGCGCGGGGTTCGGGTAGAATCCTGAGCTTCAATGATAAGTAAAAATGGTGGCTAGAGGATAGTGGCTGGTGGATTGTACCAGCCACTATTTTACGAAGGAGAGGTTGAGCATGTTTTTAGCTGGTGATATTGGCGGTACCAAAACTGTCCTGGCATTGTTCCCCTTAGAGCCACCCAGTGCCCATTTTGCCCAACCCATTCACAGCCACACCTACCCTAGCGAGGGTTATGACTCGCTGGAAGAGGTGGTGATAGATTTTGTGGCCAAAACCGGTATACAGCCGGTAGGGGCCAGTTTTGGTGTGGCGGGGCCGGTGATTAACGGCCGTGCCCGTGTCACCAATCTCACCTGGGTTATTGACACGGCCGTGCTGCAACAAACCCTCCACACCCCTCATGTTCACCTGCTCAACGACCTGGAATCCATTGCCAACGCCGTACCATACCTGACCGCCAACGAACTTATCACCATCAATGAAGGGCAGCGCAACCCCACCGGCCCCATCGCTGTCATTGCGCCCGGCACTGGCCTGGGCGAAGCGTTCCTCGTCCACGACGGGCAGCGTTACCGCGCCTTCCCCTCCGAAGGGGGCCACGCCACTTTCTCACCGGTCAATGCCATTCAACGCGAACTGCTGGCCTACCTGGAACCCCGCTTCGACCATGTGAGCTTCGAGCGGGTTTGCTCCGGCAGCGGCATTCCCAATTTATACGCCTTTTTACGCGATAGCGGCCGTTTTGCCGAACCAGCCCACCTGCGCGACCAACTCGCCGCCGCCGAGAACTGGACACCGATTATCGTCAATGCGGCCGTGGCTGGTGGCGCTGAAATTTGTGCCGCCACACTAGATTTGTTCATAGACATCCTGGCGAACGAAACCAGCAATAATGCTATCCGCCTGTTGGCAACCGGCGGCATCTACCTGGGTGGTGGCATCCCGCCACGCATTGTGGCGCAACTGACGGACGGCAATTTCATGCGCCGTTATTCGCTCAAAGGGCGCTTTTCTGAACTGGTCAGCCAGATGCCGGTGCACATCATCAAAGACCCATTAGCCGGGCTGCATGGCGCGGCCTATTTTGGGTTGGAGATGATGCGCACCAGGGGAGATTAGGAGATTAGGAGACTGGGAGATTTGATAGTCTCTCAACCTCTCCCTCCCCATTCCATGCCAAACAACCATCCACAACTTCTCATTTTCCCTCACCGGGACGAGCTATATCAGACGGCCGCCGGGATGTTCGTGCAGTTTGCCCGGCAGGCGGTGAAGCAAAACGGCCGTTTCACAGTTGCACTTTCTGGCGGCGGCACACCCCAACCTCTTTATCGTCTCCTCAGCCAACCACCCTTCCGTGATGAGGTGCCGTGGGAGAATACGCATCTGTTTTGGGGTGATGAGCGGCTGGTGTCGCCCAACGACCGCGAAAGCAGCTATGGCATGACCGCCCGTTTATTGCTCAACCATGTGCCCATCCCCCCTGCCCATGTGCATCGGGCACGGGGAGAGATGGATGCGGTTACGGCCGTTACGGACTACACAACACAATTGGCAGAGCTTTCTCCACCCTGGCCCCGTTTTGACCTCATTTTGTTAGGCATGGGGCACGACGGACATACTGCTTCGTTGTTCCCTGGCCCTATTCACCAACAAGAACAAAGTGGCCCGGTCATGGCGGTGACGGCGCAGTATGACGGCCGCCCCGCCCACCGCATAACCTTCACGCCCCGCCTCATCAACGACGCCCACCACATTCTCTTTTTGGTGACAGGCGCCAACAAAGCCTCGGCACTCCGGGCCGTTTTGGCTGGCGACTACAACCCGGAATTGTGGCCCGCACAACGGATACGGCCGGGTGACGGC
>CAZOPF010000123.1:0-5927 GCA_964581605.1 uncultured Ardenticatenaceae bacterium | reverse complement strand
TGGTTACGCGCAAAAGCTGGCGCGAATGGCTGCGTGTGATCGTGGTGCTGTTCAAATTGCGCATTGTTTTTTTGTTGCTCATGGCAGCGACGGCCGGGGCGTTTATTGCCGCTGGTGGTTGGCCCGGATTGGGCGCGCTGCTGTTGCTCTGGCTAACGGGTGGTATGGCGGCCGCCGGCTCATCAGCCATCAACCAGTATTGGGAGCGGCACAGTGACGGCAAGATGGGCCGAACACGGCAACGGCCGTTGGTCAACGGTGACATCGAACAGGTCCACTGGGTGCCTCTGGTTGGCCTGGCACTCATCTTCATCCCCTCGCTTCTACTCCTGCCCACTAACCCGGCAATGGCGTTTTTTCTGCTCCTGGGTGCATTTATTTACGTGTGCATTTACACCATGTGGCTCAAGCCGCGCACCTTATTGAACATCGTTATCGGAGGGGCGGCGGGCAGTGCGGCCGTGCTGACCGGCAGCGCGGCCACCGGCAGTTGGAACGCACCTGGCGCCCTGCTGTTGGCGCTCATCCTCTTCTTGTGGACACCTTTTCACTTTTGGAGCCTGGCCTTGCTATACCGTGACGAATATGCCCGCTCCGATGTACCTATGCTGCCTGTGCACACCACACCGCGCCGCGCCGCCTGGTGGGTGATGTTGCATACAGTACCTACTTGCCTGGGTGGGCTGCTGCTGGCCCTTCTGCCCACGTTAGGCATTGTTTATTTGCTACCCACCCTATGGGTTACGGCCGATCTCTTTTGGCGTAATGTGCGGCTGATTCAAGACCCATCTCCGCCTCACGCCCGCGCTCTCTTCATGTCCTCAAACCTCTACCTGCTGGTGCTGCTCATTGCCGTTTGCCTTGGGTCTGTTATCACTTCCCTTCGTTAGAGGCAAATAGTGGTTGGTGGCTGGTGGTTGGTGGAGCCACCATTCCCTATTTTGTGAAGAATGGCACAACGTTGCCCGGCATAGGGGCATGTGCTACTATTTCGCTAACCCTGCCGTGTACGTGATGAGCTAACACGGTTGAGCCAACACTTAACTTCAGGGAATTGCCCATACGCCGAGGGGATGTAGTAGCTTGTAACACCTGGCAGCGCCCACTGCCAGGCTGACCGGCAAGGCAAAGTCTCGCGACAAAATTCCCACCTGCATATGCAGGTTCAAACTCTGAGGCCCACACGGCATGGCGGGGCGCGTTTTTTTGAAGAGGATTTGTTGAGTATATGATTCGTGAGCGCATTGCTGACGACATTTACGTCTTTACGAGTCGTTTATATGCCCAGGTGACGGCCGGAGCCATTCTGACCAAAGAGGGTGCGATTCTGGTTGATACGCTTTATTTCCCCGAAGAAACCAAAGCAATTAAATACTTTTTAGAAGAGCGACTGAAAACGCCCGTTCGTTATGTGATCAACACCCATTACCATGCCGACCACAGCCAGGGCACCTGTTTCTTTCCGCAGGCACAGGTGGTCAGCCATACATTATGCCGGGAAATGCTGCATACAGTTGGGCGTGAAGGGCTGGTGCGGGCCAAAAAAGATGCGCCAGAGCTGGCGGAGGTGGAAATTGTGCTGCCAGACCTGGTGGTGGAGGAAGGTGTTTTACAGCTCCATCTGGGGGGGAAAACGGTAGAACTGCGCCACACACCTGGCCACAGCCTGGATTTGCTCTCGGTTTATGTGACCAATAATCAGGTGTTGTTTGCTTCAGACAATCTGATGCCGGTGCCGACGATTTTTGATGGCAGTCACGACGATCTGGTGCGGTCATTGGAGGAGATGCTGGCGTTTGAAGCGGAGGCGATTGTACAGGGGCATGGTGAGGTGGTGCTGCGTGGGGAAATTGAGGGAGTTATTCACAGTGATTTGAGCTATTTGCAGAATATCCACACGGCCGTGACTCGCATTGTCTCTAATGGTAATTCGGCTGAATCGCTCCAAAAGGTGGATATTGAAAGTTGTGGCAAATCTCGCGTGCCGCTCAATGGGCTGGTTTCTGACCTGCATTATGCCAATCTGCACAAGTTGTATGTGGAGATGAATGGAAATCGGTGAGCGGTTATCGGTTATCGGTCAGAGCATAGGCCATTGCATCGGCTGGTGTCATTGTTTTGCCTTCGTGCCATGCCTGGGCAAAAGAAGCCTCATCTAACATGGCCTGTGCCCCGTTCACAATCATCTCATGAATATCAATCCCAATGGGCTGCATAAAGGAAGAAAAGCTATGCCGCATATTGGCCACGGCAGCCAGCAGAACAACAGCCCGTCGTGGTTCCCCATTTAGCAAAGCGATTCCGGCAAACCCTTCCAAAGAATAAGCAAACGGACCCTTATCTACCAGTTGTCGCCAGGAAAGCATCAGGCTTTCAGTAAAAACGGTATGAGCCTGTACCACATTTCCACGGTGTAAGAGCACGAACCCCAGCACCACCTTCGTGCTGGCAATGCCCCAGACAAAGCCTACCTTCTGGTAATACTCAATACATTTCTCCAGCGAGAGCTGCGCCTGCGCCAGGTTATTGGTAAAGAGAGCGATCACACCCGTATAGCCGTGCCCAATGGCCTGCCCAAGCGTGTCTTCAATTTGTGTGTATAGGGTCATGGCTTGTTGTGCGAACTGCTGTGCCTGGTCAAACGCCTGCCGGTTGACGACCGTCAGACACAAGAGGCCTAGCACATCTGCCCTGTCTGATGGTAGTTGCATTAAGACCAAAGCACGTTGTAAGTAATCCTCAGCCTGGCTGATGTTGGCCTGGTATAAGGTGGCAAGCCCCAAAACCCCCAGCGCGTAAGCCATTTTACCTTCATCCTCTTCCAACTGGTAAAAGGTCAGCGCACTTTCGGCCATCTGCTTTGCCCGGACATAACTGCCTTGCTGCCAGAGCAGGATGCCCGCCCACACCTGAAGCTCGGCGCGGCTTTGAGGTGAGAGTGTGGTTGCATTGGTGAGGATGTTTTGTATCCGGTCCAGACCTTCACCGGTGCCGCGCACATACCAGTAACGCCACAGTGAAATGCAAATTCGGGCGGCCGTCTCTACTTTTCCGGTTGTCAATGAGCGAGTGATGGCCGCCAGAACATTTGGATAGGCCGCTTCCACCCTGTCCAGCCACGCTACCTGATTTGCGCCGCGCAGTTCAGTCGCCGCGGCTTCGGCCAGGGCCAGGTAACAGGCGATATGGCTCTGGAAGACGGCCGTCTCCTCCCCGTTTACCTGTAATTTCATCAGTCCAAATGCCTGGATGGTATCCAGCAGGGCAAATTGCGGTTCGCCGTTCGTTATCGGAATCCGCCGCACCAAACTTTTGTTCACCAGAGAAGTGAGCAAATCCAGACTGGCAGACGGCCGTGCTTCTGCGGGCAGGCAGACGGTTTGGGCTTCGGCCAGCGTAAACGGGCCAGCAAAGACGCTTAAGTGGGTCAGCAGCCGTTTTTCGTTGGCTGTGAGCAAGTTGTAGCTCCACTCAAGGGTATGCAGCAAGGTTTGTTGATGGCCGGTCGGGGCCGGCCCATCTCCTCTGACAAAAGCTAACCCGTCATAGTTCAGGCGGGAGAGCAGGTCTTGCGGGGTAAGGACGTTACTGTGGACGGCCGTCAATTCAATGGCCAATGGCAAACCGTCTAAACGGGTGCACAGTTCGGCCACTGCCTGGCTGTTTTCGGCTGTCAGCCTAAAAGTTAAGTTGGCTGCCTGGGCACGTTTGACGAAAAGGGCGACGGCCGTGAACTGTTCCAACGTTTCTACTACCGGTAGCTGATGCAACTCTGGTAACGTCAGAGGCGAGATGGGCAAGAGTTGCTCCCCCGGTACGCGCAGTGGGGCGCGGCTGGTAACACAAATTTTTAGTCGCGGTGGCTGAATGGTTAACAGGTTGGCCACCAGGCCAGCACCAGCCAGCAGATGTTCAAAATTATCCAACAGCAGCAAAACTTTCTTATAGCGCAAAAACTCCTGCAAACGTGCCAGGGGTGGCTGGCCGTCGCCGCTTTGAACAGACAGTGCCCGTATCATTTCGCCCGGAATTAAGGCGGTCTCATTGATTCTCGTCAGGTCTACAAAATAGACACCGTCATCGAAAAGATGAGCGGCTTGCAGCCCAACTTCTTTGGCCAGGTGCGTTTTCCCCACGCCTGGAGGCCCGATAATCGTCAGCAATCGAATGCTTTCGTCTTGCAAAAATTGATAGGCAGTTTGCAATTCTTCGGCACGGCCGATGAGGGTGGTGAGCGGTTGGGGCACTTCTCCCAGAGGCAGTGGGGGTATGTCCGGCGGCGGTAGGGCATCCAGGTGCAGGCCCCAGGCAGAGGCTAATCTTTGTTGGAATTTTGGGGTGGCTCGTCGGGCCCCATCTTCTATTCGCCGCACCAGGTCAACACTATAACCAAGCTGATTGGCCAGCTCTTTTTGGCTCTGGTTGCGCTGCCGCCGCTGCTGCCTGAGCCATGCGCCAAACCCCTGGAATGGTTTTTTCTCTGGCATCGCCCTCACCCTCCTGCTACCTTGTCCCGGTTGTTGTCCGATTTTGTCCTAACCTGGTTATTTTTCTGGAACGGTAGCTGGTGTATGGTATGCACATCTGTTTAGCAAATAAATGTGGCCGACATTATCAAGGTATTTTGTTTCCAAACAGTTGAATCGGTAGAAAGCACTAAATCCAATCATTGGCGTTGGTAATTGTATGGGTACGGCCGTGAAAAAGCCACTTTTTTGTGCTTTATGGCTAAAGGCATTATCAAATTTCTTGATCATAACCAGGAGTGAGGAAAATGCAGAGGACAACGAGATTTCAAATCAGGCATTTTTTGTTGATTGGGGCTTTGGGAATACTTCTTTGTTTGCAGCTTACTCTGGCAAGCAGTTTCTCTACTAATGCTCAGTCACCTTTACCACAGGCTGAAACCGAGGAGAAAGTAACCGGGAATATTCAATTTGGAGGAAATTTTATGGCCGCGTCAAGTGATGGGAATGAATCTTTATCACCCGACGTACCTGATGTAGATGTACTTGTATTGGATACCTTTACCAACGCGCCTGGCTTAACCTATACCAGTAGCACACCACGCACCTACATGGGAGACCCGTTTGATGTTTATGATGATGACGCCGGTGCTTCATTGCGAATTACAAAAGTAGATTTTTATATGGTTTCGACCGTTGCCCAAACTTTTGTCAATGGTCTATGTCTTCGCATTCAATTCTGGGAAAACTTCAACGCTGCGTCTAGCCCGGTGTTTTCCACCCCAGTCGGGGGAACATATCTATTTCTTGTCCCAGGACCAATTTCGCTGGATGCGAATACCTACTACATTGTTACTGGGACTTTTTCTACTCCAGTATCCTTCAGCGATCTAACAAACAACGGGTTTACCATCAACTATCAAGGCGATAGTGGCACCGGGTGTGTTAGTACCAATAACCTGACTTCCCTCATTCGCTATGCGGCCGAGCCGTCCGAAGTGCCAATCGCCGTAGGCAACATTCCATTAACAGCACCAGACCTGGGTTACTATCGAAACGCCTCTGGGCTAACCAACTTTAACTTTAACTCCACTGATCTTCGGATACTTACGGGCACAAACAGTAATGCTGTAGCGATTATGCTTTATACAGATAGCACACTCATTACGCCCACGCCCACCAACACACCGACCAACACACCAACCAACACACCAACCAACACACCAACCAACACACCAACCAACACGCCCACCAACACACCGACCAACACACCCACTAACACGCCAACCAACACACCGACCAACACACCGACCAACACACCAACCAACACACCAACCAACACACCAACCAACACACCAACCAACACGCCCACCAACACACCGACCAACACACCCACTAACACGCCAACCAACACACCGACCAACACACCGACCAACACACCGACCAACACGCCCACCAACA
>CAZOPF010000122.1:0-16043 GCA_964581605.1 uncultured Ardenticatenaceae bacterium | reverse complement strand
GTGGCGATGGTGGCAAACAGTTCAGACTGAGAATTGCTGTTACGGATAATGGGTACTGGCAACGATCTCATACCATTGGTATAATCTTCCCTCGTGATAGCGATTCCATCTCAGCGTGTGAAGCGAAAATTCAAAGGGAATTGCATCCCTCAAAAAAGCACTGCCCCTGTTGAGAGGAGATTGTTGTGATTCAACCCCGCATTCAAACAGCCGACTATTGGGGGCAAACTTTTGCCCTGACTGAAGCTGATATTGAGCAAATTTATAACCATTTTCTAGAAGTTGAACGGCCGCAAACGGCCGTTGACCTGGCCCAGGTCATCATTCGTTTCCGGGTGGCAAACGAACACAGTCGCGTCAAGAAACTGCTTTCCGGCCGGGCTATTTATCAGCCCCAAAACAAGTATGCTGTCGGCGATGAACTGGTATTTCCCGCGCTGCAATTCGCTAATGGCGCGGTCACGGCCGTGCGTGACGGCCGTAATCCTCAACTGGGCGCATTTCGGGTGATAGCCGTCAGCATAGATGGCCGGGAACGCGAATTTGCCGCCGAACTCAAGACCAATCATGTGTTGAACGCAACCGATGGCGACGTCCTGGCCCGACTGGTAGATGTGAATGTGGATCAGGTTATTGCCCAACATGGGGCCACTATCGCGGCTAAATTGGGTGACGAGCTGGGTAAACGGGCCGAATTTGTGCGGCTGGGCCAGCAATGGTTTGTCAAAGGGCTGATGGCCGAAGTCAACATTGGTCATCTGCATCTGGCCGAAGCCGTGCTGGAAATGTTTGAAGGCGGCCCCCTGCCCACCGAACAAATTGTGCCCCACCTGGATATGGACAGTGGGGTGCGGTCCGAAGTGCTGATTTTTTCGCTGAATTACGCGCTGCTGAACGACGGCCGTTTTGATGAAGTAGCTCCACGCGGCAAAGTGGCCTGGTTCCTGCGTCGGCTGGAACCGGAAGGGGTGCAGCAAATCCCCGACCGGCTGCGTTATTCCCCCATCCCCTATGACCGCGCCCTGCTCAGCCCACAGCTTATTTTGCTGGAACGCGAATTGGACGACGAATGGTCAGAGGTCGAGTCGCCCCAGGCACAGCAGTTGGTGGTGTTTACGCTGCTCTTCCCGCACCGGCTGATGGGGGTGATTCCCTTGAGTTCGCGCATACGGCCGTTATTCCCCCCCAGCAACTCCCCTCGCCAGCGCGTTCTCCTGGTAGATGATGAGACGAACGAGGAAATTCAGGCCTGGGTGGTGCGCGACGGCCGTTACGTCTTTGGCCTGAATGAATGGTATACCAAAAATGAAATCCCCATTGGCGGCTTTGTACATTTGCAGCCCGGCCCGGAACCGGGTGTCCTTAGCCTGGGATATGACCGGCGGCGCGCACAGCGGGAATGGGTACGTCTGGCAACGGCCGTAGACCACCGCATCCAGTTTGAACTCAAACGCCGCTCCGTCAGTTGCGGCTATGATGATTTGATGATTGTCGGCACGGATACCATCGCTGCCATTGACGCTTTGTGGCGGCGTGCCGAAAGCCAGCAGCGCACAGTCGCCTCCTTGCTGGCGGAGATTTTCCCACAGTTAGCCCAACTCACCCCGCAAAACAGTGTCCACGCTAAAACATTGTACAGCGCCCTGAACATGATCCGCCGTGTACCACCTGGCCCCCTGTTTGCCGAACTGGTGCGCCACCCGGCTTTCCAACCCGTCGGCGACCATTACTGGCAGTTTGACAAGAGCCGCTGGCAAGAAACGTAATCAGGTGATGGGGTGATTAAGTAACCGTGCAGTAATTATGTAATTGAGTAATTTGGTAATTAACCGCTTCAATTACTTAATTACCCAATTACCCAATTACCCAATTACTCCCATAGGAATTGATTTTGAGCAACAACCCACGTCCACAGATCAAAGGTTTATCTCTAAAACGGGTAACGGCCGAGACCCCGTTCACCATTGACTATGAATGGTGGCAAAAGTCGGAGCTAGACCTGAAAACCTATTTGTTTTCCCGTTTATCCATTGATGCCGAAGTGGAGATGGAGAGTGGTGGTGACGAACGAGTTGACCTGGTGGATGAAGAAACAGGCGAAGTAGTGACGGTGGATGGATTTGAATTTATGGTGCAAACCTATTTCAACCAACTGCCAGAAGATTTTGCCGAACGCATGTCGTTGGTAGACGCTGTTTTTTGCGTCTTGCTGGCAAATGCCAACCAGCCCATGACGGCCCGCGAAGTGGCCGAAAAAGTGAAACGCCCGGTAGATACCATTCTCCGCACGGTGGGCGGCCCCAAAATTTATCTGGGTATTCGGCCGATGTTGGAAGAAGAATAGAGATGAGAGATTGGAGGTTAGCGATTGAATAGTCTCCAATCTCTCATCTCCAATCTCCCAAATGCTTCCCACAGTGGAAATAGAAGTCAAACTATACGGCCAACTGCGCCGGTATCGGCCAGAAGGGGCGCCCGGTGCGCCCCATCAGCCATTTAAGTGGCAGACGATGGGCTGCACGGCCGTATCCCTGGCCCATGAATTAGGCATCCCCGATGGGCTGGTGAATGCAGTGGCGGTGAACGGCACGGCCGTAGACCTGACAGCCCCCCTCCGCCCCGGTGATCAGGTCAGCTTATTTCCCCCTTCTGCTGGCGGTCAATAGTCACCGTTCCCATGTATAATGGAAATTGACGGCAAATTTGCTCCCATACCGGCAATGAACTCAAAGCAGCGAAAAACCCTTGCCAGCATCTTTGCCGATCCAATTAATGGAAATATCGAGTGGCGTAGCATTGAGTCGCTGCTTATCGCGTTGGAATGTCAGATGATAGAAGGAAGTGGTTCACGGGTTACCTTTATTCTCAATGGTCAACGGGCAGATTTTCACCGGCCGCATCCGGGTAAGGAAGCGCTTCGTTATCGTGTTAAAGATGTGCGTGAATTTTTGCAGAGGGCAGGAGTGACACCATGAACGAAATGAGTTATCAAAATTATTCAGCAAGAATTGAATACGACCCTATAGATAAGATCTTTGTAGGACATATTGTAGGCATTCGAGATATTGTTAGTTTTCATGGCAGCACTGTTGAAGAATTAGAATCAGCATTCCATGAGGCAGTACGTCATTATCTTGAAGTTTGTGAAAAAATTGGGCAAGAGCCCCAGCGGTCTTACTCCGGTAAACTAACGCTGCGGGTTTCGCCAGAAATTCATATGGCGGTAGCAACTGCGGCAGAACTAAATCGCAAAAGCATTAATCAATGGGCGGCCGATGTCTTAAAGAAAGCTGCTATAAGCGAATCGGTTGCCTGATTATTAAGGCCGGTTGGCATTGAACTAAAGCACACGATGGTTGAAAATTGGGAGAAGTTAAACAGCGAAGTCTTGGGTGATTACCGTATTTTCCGTTCCCGCAAAGATACACGCCGCTCGCCACGCACCGGCAACATTCACCACTTTTATGTGTTGGAAGCGGCCGATTGGGTGAACGTTATTCCCCTCACGCCCGATGACAAAGTGGTGATGGTGCATCAATTCCGGCACGGCCGTGAAGCCGTCACCCTGGAAATCCCCGGCGGCATTGTTGACCCGACAGACGACTCCCCAGGCGACGCCGCCAGACGGGAACTGCTGGAAGAAACAGGCTACGTCGCCGACCACATCATCCACATTGGCAGCGTAGACCCCAACCCCGCCTTCCTGGACAATCAGCTACACACCTTCCTGGCTTTGGGGGCGCGCCAGATTCAGAAACCAGAATTTGATGGCGCCGAAGACATCGCCATTGAAGAAGTTCCCCTCTCAGATATTCCCACACTCATCCGGCACGGCCGTATCTCCCATGCCCTCGTTGTCGCCGCGTTTTATCATTACGAGAATTTTGTGTCTGGTAACGAGTGATGCGTGATACGTGATGCGTGAGAATGCGCCACGCCACACATTCCGATAAGGGGCAACCATGCAAACCGACAACCTCAAACAACTGAGCGAGGACATTCACCGGCTGGGCGATATTCTGGGGCGCGTCATTCGCCATCAGGCTGGCATTGAGATATTTGAACTGGAAGAGCGTATCCGCGCGTTGAGCAAAGCGCGGCGGGTGGACCCACAGATTGATATTGACGGCCGTCTCGAAGCCATCGTCGCCAGCCTCACCCTCCACCAAACCGAACTGGTCGCCCGCGCCTTTGCCACCTATTTTGAATTGATTAACCTGGCTGAAGAGCTCAACCGGGTGCGCGTGCTGCGCGAGCGCGAACGCGCCGCCCACCCGCAGCCACTCAAAGAATCCATTGCCGCCGCTATTGCCCAACTGCGCCAGCTGGGGGTGGATGAATACGAAATGGGCAAACTGCTGGACAAACTGCGGCTGGAACTGGTCTTCACCGCCCATCCCACCCAGGCCAAACGACGGACGGTGCTTTCCAAACTGCGCCGCGTCAGCCATGCCCTCACCGAACTGGATTTCCGCGACCTGCTGCCGGTGGAGCAGGAAAAATTGCTGGCCCACATCCGCGCTGAGGTCACCTCCCTTTGGCTGACCAACCGCACGCGCACGGCCGTCATCACCGTCACCGATGAAGTGAAAACGGGGCTGTATTACGTGGACAGCACCATTTGGGAGATCATTCCTGATGTGTACGCGGCCATGGTCACGGCCGTGAACGAAAATTACCCCAGCCTCAAACCACCCCGGCAATTCCTCACCTTTGGCTCCTGGATTGGTGGCGACCGCGATGGCAACCCCAACGTCACCGCCGAGGTAACGGCCGAAACGTTGCGGCTGCATCGCGGGTTGGCCGTGGAAAAACATCGAGCCACGGCCGTCCACCTCAACCGCTCCCTCTCCCTCTCTGACACCCTCACTCCCATCCCACCCGAATTTGTGGCCGCCTTCACCGAAGCCAAAAGCCAATCCACCCATCTCGCTTTCCTGGCCGACCGCTACCCCAACGAACCGTACCGGCTGTGGGCGGCAACATTGGCTGAAGACCTGGCCGACGCTTCCCGCGGCGACATGGTTTCCCGGCTGAAAGGGTTGAGCAACCGCCCCCTGCGCATGAAAAGCAAGGATGATTTGTTACGGCCGCTTGACCTGATGAACCAGACTTTGCACCAGACCGGGCTGGAAGACATTGCCCATGATGACCTGGCCCGTTTCCGGCGGCAGGCGCAGGTGTTTGGCCTGCATGTGGCCGCGCTAGACATTCGCCAATACAGCGATTACAACACGGCCGTGCTCGCCGAACTACTGCAAAAATTGGGGCTGCATGACAACTTTGGTGCGTTGGATGGGCACGGCCGCGCGGCCGTTCTCTCTGACTTGCTGGCCCGGCCCAACCCCGACCTGAGCAATCTGGCTGACCTCTCCGCCGAAGCAGAGGAAACGTTACAGCTATTCCAGATTCTCAAACGTGGCGTGGATTTTTACGGCCGTGAAATCGTCGGCCAATACATCGTCAGCATGACACACGGGCCGGAAGACATCCTGACCCCCCTGCTATTAGCCAAATGGCACGGCCTCTGCCTGCAACCGGACAGTGACCGAGAAGGGATGACCTTCGTGCCCCTTTTTGAAACCCGCGACGATCTGCGCCACGCGGCCGATGTGATGACCCACCTCTTCACCCATCCCGCCTATGCCCCCCACCTGGCCCGCGCCGGCCGCCGCCAGACGATTATGATTGGCTACTCTGACAGCAACAAAGACGCCGGTTATATGGCCGCCAATTGGGAACTGTACCAGGCGCAGGAGACGCTGGCGGAAACCTGCCGGGCGCATGAGGTGGAAATTATGCTCTTTCATGGGCGCGGCGGCACCATTGCCCGCGGTGGCGGCCCGGCCAACCGGGCCATTCTGGCCCAACCGCCGGGCAGCGTCAACGGCCGTATCCGCATCACCGAACAGGGCGAAGTGATTGATGAACGGTACGGCCACCCGGCTATCGCCCGCCGCCACCTGGAACAGGTCGTTCACGCCACCCTGCTGGCCAGCGCCGACCCCCGGCATGGGGCACTGCCACGTATTCAAGATGAATGGCGGACGGCGATGGATGAACTGGCCGCCACCTCCTACCGCGCCTACCGCCAACTGATTTATGAAACGCCCGCTTTGTTGGAATACTGGCAGCAGGCCACGCCCATTGCCGAGATTAACCAGATGCGGATTGGCTCACGGCCGTCGCGCCGCACCGCCAAAGCCACCTTCGACAGCCTGCGGGCCATCCCCTGGGGTTTTAGCTGGATGCAAAGCCGCCACGTCGTGCCCGGCTGGTATGGCGTGGGTACGGCCCTGGAAACCTTCGGCAAAACCCCGGCCAACGTGCAACTGCTCGGTGAAATGTACCGCGACTGGCCCTTTTTCCAGGTGGTGCTGGACAACGCCCAGGTCTCTCTGGCCAAAGCGGACATGGGCATTGCCCACCTCTATGCCAGCCTGGTCAGCGACAAAACAGTGCGCGAACAAATTTATGGGGAAATTAAAGGGGAGTTTGACCGCACAGTGGCCTGGATTTTGCGCGTCACCGGGCAGCGGGAACTGCTGGACAATGATCCCACCCTGCAACGCTCCGTGCGCCAGCGCAACCCGTATGTAGACCCACTCAACTTCATTCAGGTAGGGCTGCTGCGCAAGCTACGCTACCTCTCCGAGCAAGAAAGCCAGACCGCCCAGGAACTCCTGCACACCATTTTCCTGACCATCAACGGCATCGCCTCTGGGTTGAAAAACACGGGGTAGAGCCAAAGAGGGCACGATTGCAGTTCGCGGTAAAACTGGTGTGCGGCGCGCTCTTTTATGCACCGCTTCGTAACAACTGCTGAATTTCTTGCGCTTTTTCGGGGGAGAGGCCGCGTATTTCGCAGAAGGCGAGGAACGGGTCAAGTTCGCCAGCCTGCCATAACCAGGACGGCCGTAGCCAGAACCCCTCTACCACCCGTGACTCCACCTTTTCATCATCCTCAGTAGCAAACAGATCGTAGTTGCCTTCCTCATCCAGGTAGTAAAAATCGGCGCGTAGTTTGCCGGGACGCGGGTCAACAATCCAGTATTCAGGCACACCGGCCTCCCGGTACTCCTTGAACTTTTGCTGCCGATCTCGATTAACGCTGTCATCGGATACAATCTCTACCACCAGATCGGCCGGGCCTTGAACACGGCTTGCTGTTATACGGTTTAAATTTCTGACGGAAACAAACAAAATATCTGGTTCACGACTGGATTGACTTAACCTCATCTCAAATGGAGCCACTCTGACTTTCCCTAATCCGAGGAGGCGGGCAAATAAGGTTAATAGTGTAAACAATAATTCTACTGTGTTTTGATGATCGTCTTTGGCCGTCATGAAAACTATCACCTCTCCATTCAGCCATTCGGCATGGGTATCTTCACCGGCCCAGGCCAGGAATTGTTCGTAGCTCATTTGCAGGGTGGCTGATTTTTCTTTTGGGGAAGTCAGTTCTTGGGCAATCATGCAGTTATTTTAGCATACTTGTCCGTTTGTAACGCAAAGGAGCAAAGAAGAAGTATTTGGGTAATTACTCAATTACCCAATTGCTTCTTAATATGCACGGCCGAAGATGGCCTGGCGGGTAGCGGGTTGGCCGGTGTAAAAGCAAGTGCCGCTGCCGCCTGGTTGGGCCAGGGGGAAGCAGCGAATGGTGGCTTTGGTTTCTTCTTTGATGCGGGTTTCGTCGGCATCGCTGCCGGCCCACCAGGCGCGGGCAAATCCAGTTTGCACGGCCGTTTGCAAATCCCCATAGTTGGTCACATCATGCGTATTCTCGTCCCGGAAGCGGGTGGCTTTGTCTAGCATGTTTTGTTGAATGTCGGCCAGCAGGGTTGTGACGGTTTGCGCCAGCCCATCTTGGGAGACAAACTGTTTGCCCTCTTTGCCGGGCACATCCCGCCGCGCCAGAGCCACCGAGTTGTTTTCTACATCGCGGGGGCCAATTTCCAGGCGCAGGGGGACACCGCGCAGTTCCCAGTCGTTGTATTTGTAGCCGGGCGTCAGGTTTTCGCGGTCATCCACTTTCACGCGCACACCAGCGTCGGTAAGAGTTTGCTGGAGGCGATGGGTGGCGGTGAGTACGGCCGTTCTATCTTCATCTTTGCGATAGATAGGCACCATTACCACCTGGTAGGGCGCTAACCGGGGAGGCAGTATTAGCCCATTATCATCCCCGTGTGTCATAATGATCGCCCCCACAAAACGAGTGCTGAGGCCCCAGGAAGTTGTCCAACAATGCTGCAATTCATTATTGGTGTCCAGGTATTGGATGCCGAAGGCGCGGGCAAAGTTCTGCCCTAAATTGTGCGAGGTGCCGGATTGCAAGGCTTTGCCGTCGCCCATCATCGCTTCAATGGTCAGGGTCTGGTTGGCCCCGGCAAAACGTTCCAACGCCGATTTTTCACCGGGGATGACGGGCACGGCCGCTTCATTCACCGCAAAGTCCGTGTACACATCCAGCATCATCCGGGTACGTTCGTCCGCTTCGGCGGCCGTAGCGTGAGCCGTGTGCCCTTCTTGCCAGAAGAATTCCAGCGTGCGCAGGAAGAGTTTGGTGCGCAGTTCCCAACGCACCACGCTGTTCCACAGGTTGATGAGAATGGGCAGGTCACGGTAGCTCTGCACCCAATGGGCATAGGCATGGCCGATCATCGTCTCAGACGTGGGGCGCACAACAATTGGCTCGGCCAATTCCTGCCCGCCCCCATGGGTGACGACGGCCAGTTCAGGGGCAAATCCTTCCACGTGCTGTGCCTCTTTTTGCAAGAAGCTCATCGGGATAAACATGGGGAAACCGGCATTTTGTACGCCGGTGGCTTTGAAGCGGCGGTCGAGGGCAGCCTGGATATTTTCCCACAACGTCCAGCCATACGGTTTAACGATCATCGTACCGCGCACGGGGCCGTAATCGGCCAGGTCTGCTTTCAATACTAATGAGTTGTACCACTCGTTGTAATCTTCGGAACGGGATATGAGTTTGTCTTTGTCTGCCATTGCTTTCCAATAAAGACCCTTCGGGTTTCCCAAAACCCGAAGGGCCTGAAGGGTCTATGTTTCAGATTTTGCGAAGGGGGAGTATAACAATCCCCTAGAGGAGCGTCAAAACAGCGCAAAGGAGATGGGTATTCCGTGAAATTTTCGTTTGAAGTGGGGGCTATTCCTTAAAAATGCTTGCCTTCTCCTGGTGATTGCTTTAACATGAGGGCTTATCACCTCTGGTAACAGAGGAGAAATATAGGTTCACCGGGCTTCTTATGCCTGGACATTTTTCAAAAAGGAAGGAAGATAACCATGGCTTATAGTGTAAAGAATTCCAAAGGCAGCACCTATTTTCTGCACAAGCGGGATACGACGTTGAAGAATGGCCTTACCCAGACCATCTACTTCTTTGCTAAAGAGGTGAAGGATGGTGCTTTGGATGCCGTCCCCAAGGGGTATCAGGTGTCTGAAAGCAAGAATGGCCTGCCGGTCTTGAAAAAGGCGTAAAGCGCTCCCCATTCCCGCTGATAGCCCCAACCGTGTTGTTGGGGCTTTTTGTTTTTAGGAGATTGGTTCAATCTTCAAGATGGAACTAATCTAAAGCTACCGATGAGCCAATCATTTATAGCGGTCGCTGATGAGTCGTATTTTCCGGTGCAGAATTTGCCCTGGGGAGTGTTTCGTTTGCGGGATGACGGCCGTGCCCGCATGGGCACACGCCTGGGGGATTGGGTGGTGGATGTGGCCGGGCTGCAAGCGCATGGGCTGTTTGATGGGCCACAGCTGCGGGGCACGGCCGTGTTTGACCAACCCTCTTTGAACGCCTTTATGGCCATGGGGGTGGCTGCCTGGGATGAGGCTCGTGCCACGCTGCAAAGGGTGTTGGCGGCGGAAAACCCGATGCTGCGTGATGATGCCGAACTACGCGGGCAGGTTTTTCATCCGATTGCGGATGTGATCATGGAGTTGCCAGCGGTGATAGGGGATTATACCGACTTTTATGCATCGGAATACCACGCAGCCAATGTGGGCAAGATGTTCCGCCCCGATGAGCCGCCGCTGCTGCCGAATTGGCAGCAATTGCCGGTGGGGTATCACGGCCGTGCCAGTTCTATTGTCTTGAGCGGGACGGAGGTGAGACGGCCGTGTGGTCAAATTTTGCCACCCGGCGCAACCACCCCTGTCTTTGCCGCCTCCGCCGAATTGGATTTTGAACTGGAAGTGGGCTTTTTTATTGGCCCCGGCAACCCGTTGGGGCAGCCGATTCCGGTGGTGCAGGCGGCGGAACATATTTTGGGGCTGGTGCTGCTGAATGATTGGAGTGCCCGTGACATTCAGCGGTGGGAATACCGGCCATTGGGGCCATTTCTCGCCAAGAATTTTGCCACTTCCATTTCGCCCTGGGTGGTGACGTTGGCAGCGTTACGGCCGTTTCAAATTCCCGGCCCCACCCAGACCCCCACGCCACTGCCCTATCTGCAAACGGCGAATATGACTTATGACATTCAACTAGAAGTTTTGCTCAAGAGTGAGCGGATGGAGGCCCCACAAGTTATCAGCCGCAGCAATTTCCGCCATTTATATTGGCATATGGCCCAGATGGTGGCCCACCACACCGTTACCGGCTGTAATTTGCGCCCTGGTGATCTGCTTGGCACGGGGACGATCAGTGGGCCAACGCCGGATGCGTTGGGCTGCCTGCTGGAACTGAGTTGGCGAGGTACAAAACCGCTCCAATTACCCACAGGTGAGACGCGCACCTTTTTGCAGGATGGGGATGAACTAACCATTACCGGTTGGGCGCAGGGGGATGGGTATCGTGTTGGGTTGGGGGAGGTATACGGCCGTATCATCTCATCATAGCTGGCAACTGGTAGGCACAAAAAGAGACGGCCGTGTGGGGGGGTACGGCCGTCTCTCACTGTTCACTGTTTACTGCTCACTGCTCACTGCTCACTAATCACCAACTGCCGCCGCATGAGACACGGCCGTCACAGGCGGCACAAACACCTGGTTAAACTGCGCCTCCTCCGTCGAGCCTTTCAGCGCGGCCGTAGATGCCAGCCCGCCTGTCACCACCTGCTGGATTTCATCAAAGTAACCCGCACCCACAAAACTCTGGTGTTTGATGGCCCGGAAGCCCTCTTTTTCCATCGCAAACTCTTTCTCTTGCAAACGCGAGTAACCGGCCATGCCCTCTTCCTTATACGCCCGCGCCAGTTCAAACATACTGGCATTCAGCGAATGGAAACCGGCCAGCGTCACAAACTGGAATTTGTACCCCATCTCGCCCAGTTCTTTCTGGAAATTGGCGATAGTCTTCTCGTCCAGTTTCAGCTTCCAGTTAAAGGAGGGCGAGCAGTTATAGGCCAGCATCTTGCCGGGGAATTGCGCATGTATGGCTTCGGCAAACTGCCGCGCTTCGTCCAGGTCGGGCGTAGAGGTTTCGCACCAGATCAGGTCGGCGTAGGGGGCGTAGGCCAGGCCGCGCGCAATGGCCATTTCGATGCCGCCGGTAATGTGATAGAACCCTTCGTGGGTGCGTTCGCCGGGGATGATGAAGGGCTGGTCTACCGGGTCAACATCGCTGGTGATCAACTGCGCCGAGTCGGCGTCGGTGCGGGCGATGAGAACGGTGGGCACGCCCATCACGTCCGCCGCCAGCCGCGCCGCCACCAACTTCTGGATAAATTCACGGGTAGGCACCAGCACCTTGCCGCCCATGTGCCCACACTTTTTGGCCGAAGAGAGCTGGTCTTCAAAATGCACCCCGGCCACGCCCGCTTCAATCATCATCTTCATCAATTCGTAGGCGTTCAAATTGCCGCCAAACCCGGATTCGGCGTCGGCGACGATGGGGGCATACCAGTAGATGCCGTTCTTACCATCCATGTGGTAAATCTGGTCGGCGCGTTGCAGGGCAGCGTTGATGCGGCGGGCCAGATTGGGGGCGCTGTCGGCCGGGTAGAGACTCTGGTCGGGGTAGGTTTGCCCGGCCAGGTTGGCGTCGGCGGCTACCTGCCAGCCGCTAAGGTAAATGGCTTTCAATCCGGCCTGCACCATTTGCACCGCCTGATTGCCCGTCTGTGCCCCCAATGAGTTAACATAAGGCTCTTTGTGGAGCAACTGCCACAGCCGCTCCGCGCCCATGCGGGCCAGGGTATGCTCAATGACAATGGTGCCCCGCAAGCGGCAGACATCGTAACCGGTGTACGGCCGGGCAATGCCCTGCCACCGCTTATCAAATTTCCAGCTTTCTTCCATTTGTCTGACATCGTACTGTTTTAACATGAGATTGTTCCTCCAGGTGTGGGTAAATGGGTGATCAGGTGATCAGGTAATTGGGTAGTTACTCAATTACAAATTTACTCAGTTCAATAATTCATACGCCGGCAGGGTCATAAACTCGGTGAAGGTGTTGTCGTTGATAATCTGTTGGAACAGCTCACCGGCCAGCGCATATTGACCGTTGTTAAACTGCTGGCTGCCGACACGTTGTTTGATGGCGTTCAGCACGTTGGGAATCATGTCGTTGACGAGTTGGGGGGTGAGGGCACGGCCCGAAGCCGCTTCGGATTCGCCGTCGGTCAGCTTTGTGCCCGGATGGTGTACCCACTGCCAGATTTGTGATCGGGAGATTTCGGCCGTAGCCGCATCTTCCATCAGGTTGTAAATGGGCACACAGCCATTGCCCTCCAACCAGGCCGCCATGTATTGAATGCCCACGTCCAGGTTCACGCGCAGCCCATTTTCGGTAATGTGTCCTTCCGGTACGGTGAGTAAATCGGCCGCCGTCACCTGCACATCGTCCCGTTTGCGGTGAATCTGGTTGGGCGTGGGCATGTATTGGTCAAACTGCTCTTTGGCAATAGCCACCAGACCGGGATGGGCCACCCAGGTACCGTCGTGCCCATCTTTCGCTTCGCGTTCCTTGTCCGCCCGCACCTTGCCCAGGGCCATCTCGTTGGCTGCCGGGTCATTTTTGATCGGAATTTGGGCGGCCATACCCCCCATGGCGTGAATGCCACGCCGGTGGCAGGTTTTGATGAGCAACAGCGAGTAAGAGCGCATCATATGGGTGGTCATGGTCACGTCGGCGCGGTCGGGCATGAGCCAGCGCGGGTGGTGGCGGAATTTGCGAATGGCGCTGAAGATGTAATCCCAACGGCCGCAGTTCAGCCCCGCCGAATGGTCGCGCAGTTCCCACAAAATCTCGTCCATCTCAAAGGCGGCCAGGATATTTTCAATGAGGACGGTGGCGCGAATGGTGCCGCGCGGGATGCCTAACTCGTCCTGGGCCAGGTTGAAAACATCGTTCCACAACCGTGCTTCCAGGTGGCTTTCCAGCTTGGGCAAGTAGAAGTATGGCCCCGTGCCTTTGGCCAGCAGGGCGTGGGCGTTGTGGAAGAAGTAGAGGCCAAAATCAAAGAGGGAAGCGGAAATGGGACGGCCCGAAGCCGCTTCGGGTTCGCCGTCAACCAGCACATGTTTCTCCGGTAAATGCCAGCCACGCGGCCGTACCAGCAGCGTCGCCGTTTGTTCATTTAGTTGATACTGTTTGCCGTCAGGATTAGTAAAAGTGATGGTGCCGCGGATGGCGTCGCGCAAATTGATTTGCCCTTCGATGGTCGCCGGCCAGGTGGGTGAATGGGAATCTTCAAAATCGGCCATAAACACGTTCGCGCCAGAGTTCAGGGCATTGATGATCATTTTGCGGTCCACCGGGCCGGTAATTTCCACGCGCCGGTCTTGCAGGTCAGGGGGGATGGGGGCGACGGTCCATTCACGCTGGCGAATGTCGGCCGTTTCCGGCAAAAAGTCGGGCATATGCCCCTGGTCAATGGCCGCCTGGCGCACTTCGCGCTGGTGTAATAGCTCCCGCCGCCGCTCGCCAAAGGTGCGTTCCAGCTTTTCCACAAAAGCCAGCGCCGCCGGGGTTAAAATTTCGGTAAACGTTGGGGTCAAGTCACCAACAATTTGAAGATTCTCTTGTGCCATTCGCGCCTCCGTGGGAAAAAGTGCGAAACAATGCTTTTTGTGTAAATTTATCTTTAGCGAATTTTCGCTAACGGTGAAGATTGTACAATGTGATGCCGCGTCGTGTCAAGGGTTTTGTGGCGAATTTTTGGTTTTTGGCGAAAATTCGCTGTATACTGAGTGAAGATACGTTGCAAGTTGCAGGTGGCAAGTGGCAAGTGCCTGCAACTCCGCACCTGCAACCTGCCACGTGCAACTTGCCACCTTCCAACACTATGAGCGCAAACCTCGTCAACATTATCTTCGGCATGAAGATGCGGCAGGCGCGGACGGAAGCGAATATGACGCTGACCGAATTCGCTGCCGCCTGCGACCTCTCCCCCTCCTACGTCACCGAAATTGAAAAGGGGCGCAAATACCCCCGCAGCGACAAAATTATGAAGATCGCGGAAGTGCTGGGTAAAAGCTACGACGACCTGGTTTCCATCCGGCTGGATAACTCGCTGGCGCACCTGGAAACGACGTTAGCGTCAGCGACCTTCCAACGCTTCCCCTTTGAGGAGTTTGGCCTGGAACCGGGCGACCTGGTGACGCTGCTGACGCGCGAACCGGAAAAGGCCAGCGCCTTGTTACACGCCGTCATCGCCATTGCCCGCCATTATGATTTGAAAGAAGAAGAGTTTTTACGCGCTGCCCTGCGTTCGTACCAGGAGATTCACGAGAATTACTTTCAGGAGTTGGAAGATGAGGCCGTGACCTTCACCCACGACATCGGCGTCCAATATGGCCTGACGGGGCAGATTCCGGTGCAACGCGAAGTGCTGGAAACGGTACTGCGCCAGAAGTATGGCTATGAAATTGACACGACGGCCATTGCCGACGATGCCCGTCTGCGGCGGTACCGCTCGGTTTTCATCGAGGGCAAACGCCCCTATCTCTGCATCAACCCCGCCTTGCATGATAATCAGATCAACTTTGTCCTGGCCCGCGAAATTGGCTACCAACATTTGGGTCTGAGGGAACGCTCCTTTGCTTCTACTCCCAGCCGCATTGACTCTTTCCAGCAAATTCTCAATGACCACCTGGCCGCCTACTTTGGCGGCGCGCTGCTGATGCCGCGCCAGCCGATGTTTGCCGATTTGCAGGACTTCTTCGGCCGTACCCATTGGGCGCCACAAGCATTGTTGGATTTGCTCACCAAATATGACGCCACCCCGGAGATGCTCTTTTACCGGTTCAGTGAACTCATCCCCCAGTTTTATGGCATCCGCCACCATTTCTTGCGTTTTCACCAGATGGATAATGGGCGGTATGTGCTGTATAAGCAGCTAAACCTGAACCAGTTGATTGTGCCCCATGGCATTGGCCTGGATGAGCATTACTGCCGCCGCTGGCTCTCCATTCGCCTGCTGCGGGAACAGTTAAACGGGGAAACGGCCACGTTTGACCACCCGTTGGTGGGCGTGCAGATGTCGGAGTTTGTACAGACGCGGGAGCGCTTTTTGTGTATTGGGGTGGCACGGCCGTTGACGCTCAATCCCGGTGTTCTCAGCAGTGTCATCATCGGTTTCCGCGTGGATGCGGAACTGAGCCAGACCATCCGTTTTGCCGACGACCCGGCCATTCCCATGGTCTACATCAACGAAACATGTGAACGCTGCCCGCTGACGGCCGATCAATGCAGCGACCGCGCCGCCCCGCCCACTATCTTGCAAGCGGAGGAAGACGCTACTGCCCGCCGCCTGGCGCTGAGCCAGTTGCGGGATCGGGTGCGGGGATAGTGAGCAGTGAACAGTGGGTACTGCCCACACGGCGGCAGCGGCACGCCTTTATCCTCACCTCGCGGCTGCTGGATGGCTTCTCGTTGGGCATCGTGATTACGATGTTCTGGCTGCTGGTCAGCCTGTCATTACCTGATTTTGATTCGGTCTGGTCTACGGCCGTGACCGCCACCTTCCCCATTGCCCCGACCTCCCTCAGCCTGTTGTTGTTTGTGCTCATTTTTCTGGGTCTGGGGCTGGTGTTGTTAGGCGGTTTGCGTGGCAATCGCCTGCCCACCACCAGCGCGCCCAACC
>CAZOPF010000121.1:6140-16112 GCA_964581605.1 uncultured Ardenticatenaceae bacterium | reverse complement strand
TCGAAGAAGCGGCGGTCGTCGGCTTCCCAACGGGCGGAGGAAGCGCTGTCGGGCAACAGGACGGCGATGCTGCCTGCGCCCATGGCTTCTTCGGCTGGTTCTTCAGCCGGTTCCTCGGCCGGTTCCTCGGCGGGGGCCTCTTCTTCGGTCGTTTCGGTTGTGGTTTCTTCGGTTGTGGTTTCTTCAGTGGTGGTTTCTTCTTCAGCCCCGCCACCACAGGCTGCCAATAACATGCCCATGATAAGCAACAAAGTAATTAACAAGACATTTCTCTTCATTTCATTTCCTTCCTTTTTAAGCAATGTGTCCTGGCATTGGTTATGTGCCAGATGAAACAATAGGTGGAGTGATGAGGTTGTTTGATGCCGGTAATCACCTCCTTCAGGAAAGTGGTCATTGGTGGCTGGTGGCCTGGTATAAGCAACTGGCCACCAGCCACTATCTTCCTATTTTAGCGGGCAAACGGCCGTAACCGCCAACTTGCCTTCATTAACCGCCATCGATGTGCTAAACCACGCGGTTCAAAAATCAGAAATAATACCAACACCAGCCCAAAAAAGATGGGCCGGAACGAAGACAATAACTGGGCGGCCTGGTCAGGAAAGGTGAGTGCCAGTTCTCCGCCTAACCAAAGCGAAAAATCTTCCAGTACGATGACAAAAATAGCGCCCAAGAATGGCCCCAAATTGGTGCCCAGGCCACCAATGACCAGCATCCCCAAAAACAGCACCGACTCATCCAGACCGTACCCAAACTGGGTGCCTACACCACGCTGGCTAAACGCCCGCAGCGAACCGGCCACCCCGGCAAAAAACGCCGCTAAAAAGAATGCCCGCAATTTATAGTGGAATAAGTTCACCCCCAACAACTCGGCCGCCAGATCATTGTCGCGCACAGAGATGAAAGCCCGCCCTAACCGGGTACGGGTGGCATTGATCGTCAAAACGGTGGTGATCAGCAGGACGGTTAGCGAAATGTAGACAAAATCAGTCAGTTCGCCGAAACGGTAGCCTAAAAAAGTGGCCACAGGAACTTCAATAAAGCCATTTGTCCCACCCAGGTATTCTTCAAATACGGGTTGGCGTGACAGCCAGGGAATGATGAATTGGGCGGCCAGTGTGGCCATCGCCAGATAAAACCCTTTGACCCGCAAGGAAGGCAGACCAAATAATAAGCCCACGAGGCCGGTCATAAGACCCGCAAAAGGGATAGCCAGGAAAAACGGCAGCCCCAACTCTTTGGCGCCCAACCCGGCGGCATAACCGCCTACGAGCATAAAAGCGGCCTGCCCCAGAGAAATCTGGCCGGTGTAGCCGGTGAGCAAATTCAAACCCTGCAAGGTGATCACGGTATACGCGATCTGGTTGAGCGTGGTGACGATGTAGGTATTGCCAAAGCGTGGGGCGGCAAACAGCAAAATTAACCCACCAATGAGGACCACCCACTGCCATTTTTGTCGCACCAGCGACATGTCTTGTTCATAACTGCGGTCAAAATCCCCGGCTGGTCGCAAAACGGCCATAGCTAAATCCTTTCTATTCTCTTCTGCCCAAACAGCCCTTCTGGGCGAATGAGCAGGACGATGAGTAGCAATACATAGGGAGCAATTTCGGCCGAATTGCGTACCTCGACAACGCTGGATGTTTGCACAAGAGATACCGTTAGACCGACCAGCAAACCGCCCACAATAGCACCTAAAAATGATTCCAGACCACCTAACAGAATAGCGGGGAAGGCGGCCAGGGCAACGGTGGACAATGTGAGGCTGACCCCGGTTAGGGTGGCTAAAAGTACCCCGCCTAAGGTGGCAATCACACCTGCAATTGCCCAGGAGAGGCCAAACACACGCGATACTTTGATGCCCACGCTTTGTGCCAGCTCATGGTTTTCGGAGGTGGCACGCATGGAAAGGCCAGTGCGCGTGTAGTTGAAGAAGATGATAAAAATGGCCGCTGCCAGAATAGCGATAATGAATGTGGCTAATCGGGCATGCCCAATTTGTAGCCGGTCGAGAAAAACAATGCTGATGTCATTGATGCGGGCCACGGCAATGTTGAAAACGTCGTCGGGAGAGAAGGGGGCGGGAAAGTTGCCTTTGGGTGTAACGCCAAATAAGACGGTGGTTAGCCCTTGTAAAATTTCAGCCAGACCGAGGGTCATCAGGATGATAGCCAGTAAGGGTTGGCCGGTCATCGGGCGTAAGGTTGCGCGCTCAATGAGGAAGCCAACCAGGACGGCGACAATCATCCCGGCGATGATGGCGGCCCAAAGGGGTAAATCGAAGGGGGCAGAGCCATCACCAGCCGCGCCAGCAAACCACCAGACGATGTACGCGCCGATCATGACCATTTGCCCGGAAGCGAAGTTGAATACTTCGGAGGCTTTGTAGATGAGGACGATACCCAGGGCGATGAGGGCCAGGGTGCCACCGTTGAGGATGCCGTTGATGATTTGTTGGGGGACGAGTATCCAGTTGGTATACGGCCGTATCAGCCACACCACCAACACCGCCACCGCAATGGCGACGGCCGTATTCCTGATACGCTTTGTTCGTTTATCCATAAGGCCTCAAAAGTAGTGTTTTTGTGCTTTTGTGCCTTCGTACACTCAAACACTCAAACACTCAAACACTCAAACACTCAAACACTCATCACCTGCACCTGCGTTTCAATAAACCCTTCACTGCCATCCTGGTATTTGACGGTGGCGCGTATATTAACGGCGGTACGGCCGTCATACATCGCCGTCACAATCTCCGCATAACGTTCCATCAATACATTGCGGCGTAGTTTGCGGCTGCGCGTCATTTCCGCTTCATCGGCATCAAATTCTTTATGCAGCAGCACAAAACGACGAATACGCGCCCCCTCCGGCAATGATTTATTTACTTCTATCACCGCTTGTTGAATCAAGTCATAAACCTGTGGCTTTTGTGACAGGTCCACGAAGGTGGTATACCCAATGCCTTGTTTCTCCGCCCAATGGCCCACATTCTCAAAATCAATAATAATCATCGCCGAGACAAATTCGTGTTCGGCACTGCCAATGGTCATGGCGTCGCGGATGTAGGGGCTGAATTTCAAGCGCCCTTCAATGAATTGGGGCGAAAACAGTTCGCCATTGGCCAGACGGATCATATTTTTCACGCGATCCTGGAAGATGACGTGACCATCCTCGTCAATGTAGCCCGCATCGCCAGTTTTGAACCAGCGACGGCCGTCGGCCTCCACAACCATATCCTTTGCCGTCGCCTCTGGATTCTTGTAATACCCCTTCATTACTGTTGGGCCACAAACTTGCAACTCCCCCTCCGCCGACACCCGTATTTCCACACCCGGATTGGGCACACCCACACTGGCAAACTTAATGTCCCCATCTCGATGCTGTGTGGCCCCACCTGTCACCTCAGTTGAGCCATAAATCTGTTTCAGGTTAATGCCCATAGCATGAAAAAAGCGAATGTGGTCGGGGCTGAGTGTGGCTCCGGCCGTAAACGCGCTGCGCAGCCGGGAAAGTCCCAATTGTCCTCTCAGAGGGCGGAACACCATCCAATCCCCCAATTTATATCCCAGTTGTAACCCTACCCCCGGCTTTTCCCGGCTAAACTTCTTATCTGCCATCTTATAACCAACCGGCAAAAACCAGTCATACAACTTGCGATTAAACCAGGCCGCATCCTTCATGCGCACCTGCACCGTACCCACCAGATTTTCCCACAGGCGGGCACTGTAAAAGAGATTTTCCGGGGCAATCTCACGGATATTTTCGCGTACCGTTTCCGGTTCTTCAGGGAAATTCATCACCATGCCCGAATAGCAGTGAGGCACAATGCCAAACGCCGGTTCGGCAATCCAGCCCATGGGCATAAAACTCACATGATTATCCGTTTCATAACGGGGATCAATGGCAAAAGCAGTGGTGGCGGCCGATAGCAGATTCTCATGGCTCAACATCACCCCTTTGGGCAGGCCGGTAGTGCCAGAGGTGTAACAAATCAGCGCGGTATCCTCGCCCTGGCCTAAAGCCACTTCGGTCTCAAAGCGGCCTGGCTCTTTTTTGTCCACTTCCCGCCCCAAAGCCTGCACATCGGCAAAGGAGATGAGCCACTCGTCCTCATAATTCCACATCCCCCGGTCATCCCAAAAGATCACCTTTTTCAATTTAGGCGTTTTATCTTTTAGCTCCAGCAGCTTATCCACCTGTTCCTGATTTTGGGCCAGCGCAAAGGTAGCGTCGCTGTGGTTTATGATGTACTCAATTTCGCTGGGAATAGCGTCTGTATACAGCCCCACGATGGCTGCGCCGACTGCCTGCATCCCCAAAAAGCCCCACAGATATTCCCGGTCATTATCGCCAATAGAGCAAATGTGGTCGCCGCGTTGCAAACCTAGCGCAATCATGCCTAGAGCAAACGTTTTCACCTGTTCATAGGAATCTTGCCAGGTAAATTCGCGCCAGATGCCCAATTCTTTCTGGCGCACGGATACACGCCGGTTTCCACTCAATCTGGCTTGTTTGAGGAACATTTGAGGAAGTGTTTGTTCATTCATAGCTGCCTCAAGGGTATGGAGAGGTCATGGGGTGTGGCAACGGCCGTGCTTACTGTTCACCTAAATACGCATGAATCACCCGCTCATCCTGCTTGATCTCGGCCGGCGCCCCTTCCGCAATTTTCACGCCAAAATCCAGCACCACCACCCGATCCGAAATATCCATTACCAGCCCCATATCATGTTCAATCAGTACAATCGTCACTTTACGCAATTCATGAATATCCAGGATAAACCGGGCCATATCCTCTTTTTCTTCCACATTCATCCCGGCCATCGGCTCATCCAAAAGCAATAATTCCGGCTCCAGCGCCAACGCCCGCCCCAATTCCACCCGTTTGCGTAACCCATACGGTAACGCGCCCACCACCGCCTTGCGAATGTGGGCGATCTCCAAAAAATCTATAATTTCCTCAACCACTTCCCGGTGTTTCACTTCCTCACGGCGGGCTGGCCCCCAGAAAGCCATACTTTGCAGGCTGTTCTGCCTCATGTGAATGTGGCGTGCCGCCATCAAATTTTCCAGCGTGCTCAGGCCGGTGTAGAGAGCAATATTCTGGAATGTACGGGCAATGCCCAAAGGAGCAATTTTGTGAGTTGGGGTTTTGGTGAGGTCGGTTCCTTTGAAGAGAACCTGCCCATGTTGCGGGCGATAAAAGCCGCTGACACAATTGAGCATGGAGGTTTTGCCGGCCCCGTTGGGGCCAATGATGGCTCGAATTTCCCCCTGGTACACAGCAAAGCTGACATCTGATAAAGCAGCGTTCCCTCCAAAGCTAAGCGAGACGTTTTGTACGGTCAAGAAATCGGCGTTTGAACTCATGGATTTATGCGGGTTGAGTATCAGGTTGTTTATTTTACGAGCGTATAAACGTATTTGATTGGCAATTGTTAAATGTGTACAAAGGACTTTTTCTCTTCTCGGTATAAAAGTTACCATAAGCGTCTGTTCTCCGCAAATTTTCCTGGAACAGACCGGGGTATGTACCCGAATGGCGTTTTAGTACCATTACCAGATGAATTCTTGATTCTGTAAAATGCGCACACATCAACTATTGCATACGAGGTGAATCTGAATGCGAGCAATAAACATGTTACTTTTGATTTTGTTGGGCCTTGGTTTTCTAAGCGGATGTGAGCCGGAGGAGCAGCAAGGAGATGGGCAGTTACCCGAAAAAGGGGCCGAAGTTGTCGCTGATTTTGTCAAACAGGAGCGATTTGATGAAACAGGTGGGCGGATTGTCTATGTACAAGATGCTCCCGCGACGGACTCTGGCGAAACACAGTGGTGTGTGAACGTCCGGTACGTGAACAGTGAGGGTCTATCTACTATACCGCTGCTCGTCAGGCAATCAGGTGAAGAGTGGCGATTGGAGCGGAATCCGGATCGGATGGTGTATGAGGGGTATGGCTGCACGTGGCCTTAATGGGGCGACATAGCCCATTAGTCCTGCCTTGCCTTTTTTCCCTTCATTTTTACTGATAGATCAGGCATATAAAATAAAATCCATATGTTGGCTTGTTAGGCTCCTGTTGTGGCATAATAAGCAGTAACACAAAGTGGCAGGTTGTCCCAAGACCTGCCCTCGAGAAGGAAGAAAGTTGCTCCAATTAAATCGCACTGAGTACACTCAAATTTCGCCCCGCTTGCAAACCATCTTGCAACAGGTGGTAGATGATGTTGTGGAACGGCTGGGCTGCGTGGGGGCGCTGGCAACTACGCTGGAGAATGATAAAGGGTTATACCTCCGCGCTTCGTCGTTTAGCGTACCGCCGGCCCAGGTACAGCAATTTTGGACACGCGGTGGTTTAAGCCCGACTGGGTCGCAGGCTATTGTGTATCTGGATAATGCCAAACATCAAAAGAATGTAACGGTTACGGCCGTGAACGAAGTGCAGGTGCGCGCCCGTCCCTATAGCCTCAGCGATACCCTCTATGACCTGTTCCGCCCGGCCGGCGATGAAAAGATTGTGGAGCAGATTCAAGCCGAGTTGAACATCCAGCAAGTGGTGGCGGTGCCCTTTATTGTGCAAAATGAAGTGGTGGGCACGTTGGTGGCGCTGACGGCCGTGCCCTTTTCTAACCAGGAGATTGATTTTCTGGTCGCCTTTGGGCACCAGGCGGCGGCGGCCGTGCAAAGCCATTACCAGCTGACGGCCATGGAAGCGTTGGAGCGGGTGATCTTTAAGCTCCAGGCTCGTATGACCGACGAAGTGGAAGTGTTGCAAACGGTGGTAGATGCGGTGGTGCATGAGCTGGGCTACCAGGGCGCCATGGTTGCCACACTGGAAGAAGGGAATGCCCTGCCGGTGCGGGCCTACGCGCTGGAAGGTTCCAATGCCCTGTTGACGCAGTGGGAAAGGATGGCCGGTACGTCGCTGATCAGCACGGACGCGGTGGTGTATCTGGATGATGACAAGTACAAGGACAATTTGAGTGTGCGGGCGGTGAAGGGGATTAACGGCCGTCCACAAAACTACCTCACCTCCAACAACCTCTATGACCTGCTGCGCCCCATTGCCCCCAAAGCGGTAGCTGACCTGGCGCAAACGGCATTAGGCATCAAGCAGGTCATTGCCGTGCCCTTTTTTATCGAAAATGAGATTGTGGGCAATCTTTTTGCCGCTTCCCGCCGGCCCCGCTTCTCTGCCTGGGAAATCTCTATCCTGACTACGTTTGGGCAGCAGGCGGCGGCCGGTATTCGCAATGCCCGACTGTACCGTGAGGCGGAAGAACAGCGGCGGATTGCGGAGCAGTTCGGCCGTATGGCTTTCAGCGCCACCGCTTCGGTGCATACGTTGGGTAATCACCTGGGGGCAGTGCGCACCTATTTGCACCTGCTGTCCGGGTTGGCCGGTTTTTCCACCAGCCAGCAGCAGGAAATTTTGAATAACAATGCCAATATGCTGGATCGGCTACGTCGGGCGTCTGAAATGCTGGCAAATTTGCACGAACCCTGGCAGGAAATGTCGGATGTGCCTGTGAGCGTGAATGATTGTCTGGTCAGCGCCCTGAATGCCGTTTATCCGCAACTGATGGAGAGCAGCCGCGCCGACAATCTGGTGCAGGAGATGGGGGCGCATGTGCATGTTCTGCTTTCGCCCAATTTGCCGCCCGTGTTTACGGCCAGCGAAATGTTGACCGAGGCGTTCCGCGTGATCCTGAAAAATGCGCGGGATGCGCTGCGGGAAATGGGGCGGATTGGTGATTTGTGGATCAGCAGTACGATGACGGCCGACGGCAAACCTGAAGCATCTTCAGGCCGCATCCATATCAGCATCAAGGACAGCGGCCCCGGCATCCCCAAAGAGAATCTGGCCCACATCTTTGAAATGGGTTGGACAACCAAAGAGGGGCAGGGTATGGGCTTTGGTCTGTTTTGGACGAAGGATTACATTGAAGGGCTGGGCGGACAGATCGAAGTAGTGTCGGTGTGGGGTGAAGGGGCAACTTTTCATCTTTATTTACCCGTAACAAAGTAGGGGCGGCCGTTGTGCTGGCCCATGTAAGCAAAAAGGGCACGGCTGTTACGGCCGTGCCCTTTTTCATTTGCGGACCAGTCAGATTTAACCAATACGGCTAAACCGCAAAATCTCCTGGCCGGACGCATTACGAATAATCAACGTCGTGCCTTGAATTTCAAAGCTGGCAGATGATTGTAACAAGGACAGATATGTCGCTTCTTGTTGGCTTACGGCCGGGTCACAAATCATCTGGGTGTTGCTGATGGGGCCAACAGACAGGCTGTTGCCAGAGACAAAATAGCTGCCATTGTAATTATTGCAGCCACCAAAACCGCTGAGTGCGTTGCCAGAACCAAAGGAAGCGGTGATGCTTGTCCCTTGTAGCAAGACACCGTTGACATTCATCGTCGTCACGGCCCAGCTGGTGTTTGCCAACGGATTGACCTGATTAACCGTCACCGTTTGCTGGCGGAATTCGACGCTGCCATTGGTGTGTTGGACGCGCATTTCGTAAGTGGTGGTAACGGTCGGGCAAACCTGGCGGCTACCTTCGCCTGTCACCGGCCAATCCTGGTAATTGGCGCCTTGCGGGTAAACCCAGACGGCCTGAATGTTTTGCACATTCCAGCGCAGTGTGGTGCATTGCCCCTGATTGATGACCGGGTTGTCCACCCAGAAGTTGATACTGGGGGCGGGGGTGGGCATGGCGGTAGGCGTGGCTGTAGGAGCAGGCGGTGGTGGCGAGGGAATGACAGGCACGTTACCGGCATTAAATGCCTGCACAAAGTCAACGCTGACCCAGCCCTGCCCATTTGGTGCGCTCTGAATGGGGGTGACCCACCAACGGCCGTCGGCACTAATGCCAATAATCGCCCCTTCCGCCCCAAATGGAGCTGTCCCAACCAGGGGGAAGTTGGTGCCAGGGCCGGAACGGATATTCACACCGGCCGGAGCGGTGACAATACCATATGGTTCTTCCGGCGCCGGTGTGGGAATTTCGACTGTGGGTACCGGGCCAGGTGTTTCCGGCGGGCCGTATTGCAGCGAGCCAATCACATCATCCAACGTCGTCAACGGCGGATTCCAATCCTCTGGCGCGAGCGCGTTGAGCTGCGTTGCTTTTTCATTCATATACGTCGTGGGGTCGCTATTGACCTGGTCCATCTCGGCCTGAGGCACATCAGCAGCGGTATCCCACAGGAACGGGGTTGTAACCGGCCAGCGCATCGAAACGAATACCTCGTCATTTTCCCCGGCAAAACCCTGGAAATAATAATAGAGATTCTGATTTGTTACCGGGTTGGGGCTTTGTTCAAAGCGACCAACAAAACGAATGCCATCCCAATTGCCAAAGTCCAGATATTTGCCTTGCACTGCCAGATCATTGGCGCCAGTGGCTAATTCCATGGGCAAGATGGGATTGCCGGAAGTGGGAACAGCACGCGGTTTAGAAGCAACCATGTCCCGCAGACGCTGCATGTTTTGAGCGACGGAGGGGTTTCCAGCGGCGTTCCACATATCTACATATGCCTGGGCCGGAATGATGTAGATGATGGGGTCGGCCGGGGTGGTGGCGGCTGGATCGAGTGTGCCAAAGTTAATTTGAATATGCTCGGGCAACCCCACCGGGCCGGGTGGCATACTGGCGTCATATGGTTTTTCCGGGACGCAGTTGACTTGATAGGGATAAGGTAAACCGAGGGTGTTGATATTGATCTGGCTGGGGTCTACCACATCACAAAAAGGGGTGCTGGGAACGGGGGTGTTGGTGGGCGCGGCCGTAGCCTCCACCACTTCCGGCGCGGCGGCGGTGGGTGTGGCCGTGGGTTCCGGTTCATCCCCGCCGCAGGCAGCCAAAACCAGCGCTGCCAGCGCTAACAGTACAAACAATATAGATTTTTTCATTTTCTTCCTCCAGAAGTTTGGTAAATGTAAAGTTGGCGTGTCATTATCTTTG
>CAZOPF010000121.1:0-6040 GCA_964581605.1 uncultured Ardenticatenaceae bacterium | reverse complement strand
CATTTTCTTCCTCCAGAAGTTTGGTAAATGTAAAGTTGGCGTGTCATTATCTTTGCCTCTCTCTGGTTGGGCAACTTGACAATCCCCCCTACTCAGCCCTGGCTCATATTGGCGAATGGCCTTGCCGGTTCACACGCAGGCTCAATCCATGCTAAACTCTGATTCTCAACAAAGAAGGATTAAACCCCGGAGGAAAAATGGAATTCTTACTAAACGGACAAACAAGACAGTATGGCGGCGACCCTGATCTGCCATTGCTGACCTATTTGCGTGAACACGAAGGCATTCTTTCGCCCAAAGATGGCTGCGCGCCCCAGGCGGCCTGTGGCTGCTGTGTGGTGCAGCTCAATGACAAGGCGGTGTTGGGCTGCGCCACCAAAATGAGCCGGGTGGCGGGCGGCGCAGTGACCACCATTGAGGGGTTGGGTGAGTACCGGCAGCGGGTGTATGCCAACTCCTTTGTGGCCTGTGGTGGGGTGCAGTGTGGCTTTTGCATTCCGGGTATTGTGATGCAGGCGCATGTGCTGATTGGGCACAATGCCCAGCCGAGCCGGGACGACGTGGAAAAGGCACTCACCCCGCATCTGTGCCGTTGCACGGGGTACAAGAAAATTGTGGATGCCGTCATCACCGCTGCTGCCGCCATTCGCCATGAAGAAGAGGTAGAGCTACCGGAGAGCGACGGCCGTATCGGTTCCCGCTTACCCAAATACAAAGCTACCCAGCTTGTCCTGGGCCAGCATCATTACGTGGATGACATTCAAATCCCCGGCATGAGCCATGGCGCGTTGAAGTTCAGCGACCATCCCCGTGCCCGTGTGCTGAAGATTGACACCAGTGCAGCGGAACAGATGGCGGGGGTGGTGCGGGTGTTCACGGCCGTAGACTTCCCCGGTGACCGTTTCATTGGCCTGATCAAACAGGATTGGCCGCAGATGATCGCCGAAGGCGAAATTACCCGTTATGTGGGCGATGTGCTGGCGCTGGTGGTGGCTGAATCGGATGCGCTGGCACGGGAGGCGGTGAGCCGGATTGCGGTTGAGTACGAGGTGTTGGAACCGATCACCGATAGGCACGCCGCCATGCAGCCGGGCAGCCCCACCGTGCATGGCAACGATAGCAACATCCTCTCCCGTTCCGTCACCCATCGTGGCGATGTGGCACAGGCGCGGGCGGCATCGGCCTACACGGTGCGCGGCGTTTTCCAGACACAAATGATTGAACACGGCTTTATGGAGCCGGAATGTGCCATTGCTTATCCGGTGGAGGATGGCATCGAAGTCTTGTCCCAGGGGCAAGGAGTGTATGAAGATCGGGTGCAAATTGCCAAATTGCTAGGGCTGCCGCAGGAAAAGGTGCAGGTGAAGATGGTGCCCAACGGCGGCGGTTTTGGCGGCAAGGAAGATTTGGCTACCCAGGGTCATGCGGCGCTGGCGGCCTACCTCTTGCAGCAGCCGGTGAAGGTGCGCCTGACCCGTGATGAGTCCATCGCCTTCCACCCCAAACGTCACCCTATCTGGATGGATTATGAGATAGGCTGCGACGCTCAGGGCAAGTTTACCTTCTGCAAAGTAGCCTTTGTAGGTGACACAGGCGCGTATGCCTCGGTGGGCATGAAGGTGCTGGAGCGGTCGGCGGGGCACGCCACGGGAGCATACAGTTTCCCGGTGACGGATGTGGTGGCTACGGCCGTATACACCAACAACATCCCCTGCGGCGCCATGCGCGGTTTTGGCGTCAATCAGGCCGCCTTTGGCCTGGAAAGTCTGATTGATGAATTGTGCGAAAAGGGCGGCTTTGACCGCTGGCAGTTCCGCTATGACAATGCCCTGGACGATGGCTCTATGACGGCCACCGGGCAGATTATCGAATCCGGGGCCGGCGCGAAAGCGACTTTGCTGGCGGTGAAGGACGAATTTTACAAAGCGAAATATGCCGGGCTGGCCTGCGGCATTAAAAATACGGGCATTGGCAATGGGATGCCGGACTTCTCCTCGGCGCGGATCACCATTGCCGCGCCGGACAGAATCATCATTGATCACGGCTGGACGGAGATGGGGCAGGGGGTGAACACGATGGCGGTGCAGGTGGTGTGCAATGAGACGGGATTATCACCTTCTTTGTTCGAGGTGCGCATAGACACTGAATCAGAGCAGGAAGCGGGCATGACGACGGCTTCACGCGCCACGTCGCTGGTGGGTAATGCGCTCATTGATGCCTGTCGGGGACTGAAAGCTGACCTGGAAAAACAGTCGTTGGCGGAGTTGGTAGGGCGGGTGTATGACGGCCGTTGGGTGGTAGATTGGACGACCAAACCAGGCGCGCCCGTGGAAAAGGTGTACACCCATTACTCCTATAGCTATGCCACGCAACTGGTCATTTTGGACGAGGAAAAAGGGTTTGTGAAGAAAGTGATTGCCGCCCACGATGCGGGCAAAATTTTCAACCCGACCCTTTTTGAAGGGCAGTTGGAGGGTTCGATCCACATGGGGCTGGGTTATGCGATTAGCGAGGAGTTGGTGATGGTAGACGGCCGTCCGCAATCCACCATGCTCCGCCAAATGGGCATCCTGCGCGCCAAAGAGATGCCGGAAATGGAAATCATCGGCGTGGAAGTGCCCGACCCGTATGGGCCGTATGGGGCCAAAGGGGTGGGTGAAATTGGGCTGGTGCCCACCGCCGGGGCCGTCGCTAACGCCCTCTACCAGTTTGACGGCGTCCGCCGCACCCAATTACCCATGCGGATTCCTAAACGTGGGTTAGCAAAACGTAAAGCGTAAAACGTAAGCTGTGATACCTTGTGTTTTACGCTTTACAAAGTTATGCTATCATCATTATACAAGCATAACTAAAGGTGACTTATGATTCGCACAACCATCATGGCTGAAGAAGAATTGCTTTACAAAATCGAGCTGATCGCCAGGCGTGAAGGGAAGTCAAAGGCGGCCGTCATTCGAGAAGCTTTGCTGGAGTATGTGGTAGAAGAAGAGGCGAATGAGCCTTTTGAAAACCCTTTGCTCCGGCTGATTGGGTTAGCTGGCGATGCTGGTGTAGAAACAGATATGTCCGATGGAAAAGATGAGGAGATTCTACGGACTGAATGGGTAGCTCACCTTGAACGTTATCGCTGACACCAGTTTTTTGTTCGCGTTGACCAGTACAAAGGAACAGTTTCATCAAGAATGTGTGACCGCAGCACGGCAACTGAGAGGAGCCATTGTTGTGCCTGTTACCGTGTTGCCGGAAGCAGCCTACCTGCTTTTGACGCGGCGTGGTCATCACGTTATGCGCTCATTCATTCGGGAGATGCAATCGCCACTCTGGACTATTGCTTCGCTAGAAGCAAATGACTTCACTCGTGTCTCTGAAATTCTAGATCAATATCAGGATGCTAACCTCGACTTTACAGATGCGACTATCGTAACAATAACGGAACGGCTGGGAATTACTACTGTATTGACACTTGATCAGCGTGATTTTCGGATGATACGGCCGAAGCATACCGCTTACTTTACCCTTTTGCCTTGAAGAAGAGATTGAGAGATTAGGAGATTGCGAGACTAACAATCTCTCAATCTCTCAGTCTCCCAATCTCATTCTTTTCATAGTGACAATATGACAACCCTGCTCGTGTGGAATGCCCGATTGCTCATCACCATGAATGACGCCGGGGAGAAGATTCCCAACGGGGCGTTGTTTGTGCGGGGGAATGTGATCGAGTGGGTGGGGGAGACGGCCGTGCTGCCTCCCCATTACCACACCGCTGACCACATCATAGACGCCACCGATCAGGTGGTGCTGCCCGGCCTGGTCAACACCCATCACCACCTGTACCAGACCCTCACTCGTGCGTTAGCTCCCAACAGCGGCCTGTTTGCCTGGCTCAAAACGCTCTACCCCATCTGGGCACGGATAGATGGGGAAGCTGTTTATGTGAGTGCGCTGGTGGGCATGGCTGAACTGATTCTCAGCGGCTGTACCACTGCCAGTGACCATCTCTATCTCTTCCCGAACGGGGCAAAATTGGATGACGAAATTCGCGCCGCGCAGGAGATGGGGCTGCGCTTTCATGCGGCGCGGGGTTCGATGTCGCTGGGCGAAAGTGATGGTGGCCTGCCGCCAGACAGTGTGGTGGAAGATGAAGAGGCCATTTTGCGGGATTGCCGCCGGGTGATTGAGCAGTTTCACGATCCCCACCCGCTGGCGATGACACGGATTGTGGTGGCCCCTTGTTCTCCCTTTTCGGTGACGCCGGATTTGATGCGTGAATCGGCGCGGTTAGCACGCAGTTACGGTGTGACGCTGCACACCCATCTGGCGGAGACGAAGGATGAGGAACTGTTTTGCCAGGAGAGATTTGGTGTACGGCCGTGCGCCTATGCCGAACATCTGGAATGGGTGGGCGACGACGTCTGGTGGGCGCACGCGGTGCATGTGAATGAAGCCGAAATTGGGCTGATGGCGCGGACGGGCACGGGGGCGGCCCACTGCCCGTGCAGCAATATGCGCCTGGCGAGTGGCATTGCTCCGGTGCGCCGATGGCTGGATAACGGTGTGCGGGTTGGCCTGGGGGTGGATGGCTCGGCGAGTAATGATGGTTCGCATATGTTGAATGAGGCGCGGCAGGCGTTATTGTTGCAGCGGGTGCTGGGGGAAGCCGATACGCTCAAGGTGGAAGAAGCGTTGTGGCTGGCGACGCGGGGTGGGGCGGCCGTGTTGAAACGGGATGACATTGGGCAGATTGCGCCAGGTAAAGCGGCCGACTTCATCGCTTATGATCTGAACCGGCTGGCGTATGCCGGGGCGCAGCATGACCCGTTGGCGGCGTTGCTCTTCTGTGCGCCGCAGCCAGTGACGTGGAGTGTGATTAACGGCCGTGTCGTTGTCCGTGATGGTGTACTGCAAACAATAGACATGCCCCCCCTTGTGACGCGGCACAATCAAATCAGTCACAGGCTGATTAATGGTTGAGTGATTGGCCCGACCTGTTGGTGTGAGAAATCAATAAGATAGCCAGTTATGCCACTTGAGCCAGCCTTCTCCCGCCCCTACAATACCCCTCATTCAGTAACATGTTTCAAAATAAAGTGAGGAAAACAAGATGAAGAGTAACCGTACCTTGATCGGGGGGCTGATCCTGGCGGGCATTGGTGTCATTGTCATTGGCGCAATCTGGTATTTTGTTTTGCGGACGCCAGAGGAGGCCAGCGAGCCAATTGAGGCTATACCGCTGGAATTGCCGACCGCAACGGCAACGGCCGTGCCCGAACCAACGGCCGAGCCAACGGCCGTGCCCCCCACTCACACGGCCGTGCCTGACGCTACCGAATCTGCACCTGAACCAACAGAAGAGCCGACGGCCGTACCGCCTACCAATACGCCAGAGCCAACGGCCGATCCCGGCGTCTTTCGCCTGTATGAAATCAGCCAGGAAGAATCACAGGTGAGCTTTACACTGGATGAAGATTTGCGTGGTTTGCGGAACACCGTTGTTGGCGTTACTGACCAGGTGGCCGGACAAATTGCTGCCAACTTGAATGATTTGTCCACAGCACAAGTGGGTACTATTCAGGTCAATGCCCGCACCCTGCTGACGGATAATGATTTTCGCAACAATGCCATTCGCAATCGCATCTTAAACACGGACCAATATGAATTTATTACCTTTACACCCACCGCTATCCATGGGCTGCCGGAAAGTGTGGAAGTGGGGCAGGAAGTGACCTTTGAGATCGTGGGCGACTTGACGATTCGGGATATTACGCGGGAGGTGACATTTGTGGTGACGGTAACGGCCGTAACTGAGGAACGTCTGGAGGGAACTGCCTCCACACAGGTGCTGCGTGGCGATTATAACCTCACCATTCCCGAAGTTCCTGGCGTGGCAAACGTAACCGATGAGGTGCTGCTGGAAATTGCTCTGGTAGCAAATGCCATTCAGCAATAAACTAGGGCCAGGCAAGATGAAAATAGGTAACCGGGTAATTGGTAATCAGGAATTGCTCAATTACCCGGTTATCCAATCACTCAGCGATATGGA
>CAZOPF010000120.1:8098-16382 GCA_964581605.1 uncultured Ardenticatenaceae bacterium | reverse complement strand
GATGCTGCCAGTTTGCGAAAGCTGTGTCAGAAAGGGATAAAACGGGTGTTAGAAGTGTGTATACGGCCATTTCCCTGCTTCTGTTATAATGTTCATCATGCCTGAAATCAGCCGCTTTTTTGGTATCATTATCACCATGAACTATAGTGAGCATCCACCGCCACATTTTCATGTACGGTATGGCAGCTATAAGGCTCTGGTGAATATTGAAACTTTGTCCCTATTTGCAGGGAAGCTACCACCCAGAGTAATCGGTATGGTTGTTGAGTGGGCAACGTTACACCAGGATGAGTTAAGACAAAACTGGGGGCGGGCCAGGCGACAAGAGGTTCTATTGCAGATAGAACCATTGGAGTAAGAGGATGTTAATAGATATTGTACGGGTAACACCACTTGCCAATTATGAACTTGAATTGCTTTTTGAAGACGGGACAAACGGCATTGTCAATGTGGCCGAGATTGTGGCGTTTACTGGCGTGTTTGCCCCACTAGAAAACAAAACATACTTCGATCTGGTGCGTGTCAATCCCGATATCGGCACCATTTGCTGGCCCAACGAAGCAGATATTGACCCGGACGTTCTATATGCCCATATCACCGGTGAACCCTTACCTGATTTTTCGCCTGTCACAGCCAATTTATCATAACACACCCACAAATCTCACTTCTCCTGGCGTAATATCGACAACTGTTTGAACAGTTCTTTTTCTTTGTCCGTCAGCCGCTCCGGTAGGCGGACTTCCAGTGTGGCAAAGAGGTCGCCACGTTCGTCCGGGTTCTTCAGTTTGGGCATGCCCAGCCCACGCAGGCGGAACGTCTTGCCGTTGGCGGTGCCTTCGGGGATGGTCAGATTGACGGTTCGATCCAGCGTGGAAACCTGAACGCTGCCACCCAGCACGGCCGTATACAAATCCACCGCCACCTTCGCCCGCAAATCATCCTCGTCCCGCTCAAAGGTCGCGTGAGGCAGCACTTCCACCTTCAAATACAGGTCGCCTGATTGGCTGCCACCGGCCCCGCTGCCCCCCTGTCCACTGAGCCGGATGCGGGAGCCGGTCTTGACGCCGCGAGGGATTTTGGCGCTGAGGGTACGGCCGTCTTCCCATTGCAACTGCCGCGTTGTCCCTTGAAACGCCTCATCCAGCGTCACTTGCACAGTATGTTCCACGTCCTGTCCCCTTCGGGTGCGCGGCTGCCGCTGGCCGGAGCTAAAGTCAAAACCGCCCGTCTGCCGCCGCCCCATGCCCCCAAATAGCGATTCAAAAAAGTCGGAAAAACCGCCGCTGCTGCCAAACATCTGATTCAGGTCTTCCTGGCTGAAACTGCGGGTTTGGGTGCGTGGCCCACCTTGCTGCGCCTGCCACTGCTGCCAGAAATCGTTGGCATTGCCGCCCGCTCGCTGGTACTGCTGCCACTGCGAGCCAAACTGGTCATACATCTTGCGCTTTTCCGGGTCAGACAGCACCTCATACGCTTCGTTGATCTCTTTGAAGCGGCTTTCGGCGCTGGCGTCCCCTGGATTCACGTCTGGGTGATACTGCCGCGCCAGTTTGCGGTACGCTTTTTTCAGTTCTTTTTCGTCGGCCGTTTTGCCGACGCCCAGTGTCTTGTAATAGTCCTTGTATTCCATAGCCAAATCATATTACAGAGTAACGGCCGTGCCCACTCCCTCATGCAAACAAAAAAGGCGGACATACGCCCGCCCTTTGATCGTACAGGCGTGCCAGGCAATCAAGGGTGTGCCTGGCACGACTCACACATTACATTTCCTGAAACTCGCCTTCCACCACGCCTTCGTCAGCGGTGTACCCATTCGTTCCACCATGCGGGCCATCCTGGGGCGCACTCTGGTACATCTGCTGGCTCAGGGCGTAGCTGGCCTGCTGCAACTGCTCCGTCAGCGAACGAATATGAGCCGTATCCTCACCTTTCACCGCCTCTTTCAACTGGCCGATGATGGCGTGGATTTGCGATTTGTCGCTTTCGGGCACACGGCCGTTCATCTCACTCAGGCTCTTTTCAATGCTGTAAATCATCTGGTCGGCCTGGTTACGGGCTTCAATCAGTTCTCGTTTGCGTCGGTCCTCGGCTTCGTGCTGTTTGGCCGTATTCACCATATTGTTAATTTCGGCCTCGCTCAAATTGGTGCTGGCCGTGATCTGAATCTTCTGCTCACGCCCGGTGGCTTTGTCCTTCGCCGTCACGTGCAAAATGCCGTTGGCGTCAATGTCAAAGGTCACTTCAATTTGCGGCAGGCCACGCGGCGCGGGTGGCAGCCCATCCAGCCGGAACATGCCCAGCGTCTTGTTGTCGCCAGCCATCGGCCGTTCCCCTTGCAGCACATGGATGTCTACGGCCGTCTGGTTATCTTCGGCCGTGCTAAACACCTCTGTCTTGCGCGTGGGAATCGTTGTATTACGCGGGATGAGCGTGGTCATTACGCCGCCCAACGTCTCCAGACCCAGGCTCAACGGCGTCACATCCAGCAGCAGCAAATCCTTCACATCACCCGTCAGCACACCACCCTGCAACCCCGCGCCAATGGCCACCACTTCATCCGGGTTCACGCTCTTGTTCGGCGCTTTGTTGGTCAGGCTTTCCACCAGAGTTTGCACCATCGGCATCCGGGTGCTGCCGCCAACCAAAACTACTTCGTCAATCGTTTGCGCCGTCAGACCGGCATCCTTGAGAGCCAGTTCAAATGGCTGGCGCAACCGCGCCACCAAATCCTCTGTCAACTGCTCAAACTTGGCCCGCGTCAGCGTCATTTGCAGATGTTTCGGGCCGCTGGCGTCGGCGGTAACAAAGGGCAGATTGAGTTCGGTCTGCATGGTGGCCGACAGTTCAATTTTGGCTTTTTCGGCCGCTTCGCGCAGACGTTGCAACGCCTGCCGGTCTTTGCTCAGGTCAATGCCCTGGTCTTTCTTGAACTCTTCAATCATCCAGCGCACAATGCGTTCGTCCCAGTCATCGCCGCCAAGGTGGGTATCGCCATGGGTGGACATTACTTCCACGACGCCTTCGCCCACTTCCAGCACGGAAACATCAAACGTACCACCACCCAGGTCAAAGACCAGGATTTTCTCGTCAGACTTTTTGTCAAGGCCATACGCTAACGCAGCGGCTGTTGGTTCATTGATGATGCGCAGCACTTCCAGCCCGGCAATTTTGCCTGCGTCTTTGGTCGCCTGGCGCTGGCTATCATTAAAGTAAGCGGGCACAGTAATGACTGCTTTGGTGACAGTTTCGCCCAGGTAGGCTTCGGCGTCTCGCTTCAATTTTTGCAGGATGAAGGCCGAAATTTCCTGCGGCGAATAAGTTTGCCCGCTCACGGGCACATTTACGCGGGCATCTTGCTGCGGCCCGGCGACAATGGCATAGGGCACCATACCTTTGGTCTTCACCGTTTCGGCATCATCTACGCGCCGCCCCATCAACCGTTTGATGGAGTAAATGGTGTTTTCCGGGTTGACGACGGCCTGCCGTTTGGCGGTCATGCCCACGAGTCGTTCTCCCTTTTTGCTAAAAGCGACAATGGAGGGCGTGGTGTTGCCTCCTTCGGCGGAGGGGATGACGACAGCGTCACCGCCTTCCATAACGGTGACGACGGAGTTGGTTGTCCCTAAATCTATACCAATAATTTTGCTCATGTTTTCACCTCTTCGGTTCTATTTTTGATTATTGCTCACTCATTGAAGACCCTAAGGATTTCAGAAAACCCTTAGGGTCTGGTCTGGGTCATATTCTATGGCTGAACGTTAGAATGGTGTTTGACGGCCGTAAGAGAAACATATACGCTCACAAAGTTGACAGAGGGTGTCAGGTTAAACCAGTAAATAGTAAGCAGTGGTCAGTAAGCAGTCTACCGCTCACTGCTTACTGCTCACTGTTCACTTAAAAGGAGATGGTTGACCATGAAATATGGATTTGTCATGCCGAGTGGGACTGTACATGATGCGCTGCGCTTTGCGGAAGCGGCGGAAGCGGCCGGGTGGGACGGTTTTTTTGTCTGGGAGCCGGTGTGGGGCAACGACCCCTGGGTGACGCTGGCGGCCATTGCCATGCGCACGCAGCGGATTCGATTGGGAACATTGCTGACGCCGCTCTCCCGGCGACGGCCGTGGAAAGTGGCGGGTGAAACAGCGACATTGGATCAGTTGTCCAACGGCCGTGTCATCCTCTCGGTTGGTCTGGGCGCGCCGGACAGCGGCTTTGCCAATTTTGGGGAAATCACCGACCGCAAGACCCGCGCCGAACTGCTGGATGAGAGCATAGACATCATCACCGGACTGTGGCAGGGGCAGCCGTTCAACTATGATGGCAAACATTATCACGTCACAGAAACGACCTTTATGCCGCCGCAGCCACCCGTGCAGCAGCCGCGCATCCCCATCTGGGTGGTGGGGGCGTGGCCGCAGCCCAAATCTATGGCGCGGGTGTTGAAGTGTGATGGACTGTTGCCGATTATCAAGGAGGCGGACGGCCGTTACACCCACCCTACCCCCGACCAAATCCGCGAGATGAAAGCGTTTGTAGCTGCCAACCGGGCGTTGGCCTCGCCATTCGACATCATTAAGGAAGGGGAGACACCGCTAGACAAAAAAGACGAGTGGGAGGAGATGGTACGGCCGTATGCCGAAGCGGGCATCACCTGGTGGATAGAATCCATGTGGACGGCCCCTGATCTGGAAGCGGTGTTTGAGCGCGTCCAATACGGCCCACCGCAAATTAACCCCGGATCATCAATTTTTGGCAGCTAATCCTGTGGAAAATCGAGCTCTAATGAATGGCACATACCCCGCGTCAGCCAGCCGGCCGTTGTATCTGGCGCATGATTCAGGATGATCATCTCGACGGCCGCACCGCCACCATACCGGGGGTAAAACAACACCCGTGCATGAACCGAAGCAAAGGCCACAGGCAAATGGTAAATCCAACCAGAATCCTGGGCACCCGTAGGGGCCGACCAGGCCGCAATCTGCCCGCCAGTCACATCATGCAACGCATATACGCCTGCCTTAGCGCCATGTGCGGCCTGTTGAAAACTGAACTGGACACAAGCATACTGGTCGTTAGGCGCAAATGCAGCGGCCGTACCAAAATTTCCCGGAGGAATCACCAATACCTGCCCCACCGAAATTGTGTTGTTCAACTGGTTAATCTGATCCAGCGCCTCTATCGTTGTGCCGTAGCGGTGGGCAATACGGTACAACGTATCTTCCGGCTGCACCACGTATATGGTGCTGGCAGCAGCATAAGCCGAAGGGGCTACGGCCGGAGCGGCTACGGCCGTAGGGGCTACGGGCGCCGTCGGTTCATTACCTGATTCGGCTGTGTTATTGCCAGTTGAAGCAACCGGCGCACGCACCGCCTGCCTGTGCTGGACTGGCTCTGTAAAATACGCTGAGGATACGGCCGCTGCCAGCAACGCCATTAGCACGGCACAGCCCACAGCCAGCCACCGCGGCGACCGCCAGTCAGGCTGTTGCCCATGCAAATGCCACCAATACAGCACCCGGCTCCACCATCTTGCTCCCATACCAGGCAGAGAAGAGGAGTGGCGGCCGTTGCCTCTATCCCGCTCGGCCACTTTAACAATGATTGTATTTATTGGTTGGGTTTTGCTCCGACTCTCATCGTTCATTTTAGCCATCTTTGCCCGCGAAAATCCCCAGAGATCTATTCTCAAGTACCTGACCTGCCATACCCGATACCTGTGGGCGCAGTATAACAACCGCACATCAGGGCATAGGCGAAGAAAGCGTGAAACTTTTGGTGAAGGAGGAATTACGCAGACCTGGCAGGTCTGCATGGTGCATGCACTTGTAACCGTGCCGTAATGATGTAATTGAGTAATTTGGTAATTAGCCGCTTCAATTACTTCATTACCCAATTACCCAATCGCTAACTTATTTGCAAACGATCACGTGTGCCAGCAGTTGCTCAAATTCGGCCAGGGTGGTGGTACATAACAATGCGGGCAGCAGCGGCTCGAAGTCCGGGAATCCGGCCGCATACTGTTTGAGATGCTTACGAAATTGGGTCAATCCGTGCGATTCGCCATAATAACGGGCCATTTCGCGGGCATGCAGGCGCACGGCCGTCATCACGTCTGCCAGCCCCACATCTTCCCGACAGCGGCGGGCAAAAATCCAGGGATTGCCAATAGCCGCCCGGCCGATCATCACGGCGTCACAGCCAGTATACGCTTTCATCCAATCAATATCTGCTGGTGTCTGCACATCACCATTGCCAATGACCGGCACCGATACACTTTGTTTCAGGCGGGCAATAGCATCCCAATCAGCACGGCCGTCATACTTTTGTGTTTTGGTACGGCCGTGTATAGCGATCAACGCCGCCCCGCTCGCTTCCATAATCCTGGCAATCTCCAGGAAGTTCTGCTGCGCCTCGTCCCAACCCAGGCGAATCTTGCCCGTCACCGGCACAGAAAGATGGCTGGCAAGCAAATGAAACGTATCAGCAACTAACTGTGGTTGGGGCATCATGCCCACACCAGCACCACGCCCGCTTACCTTGCGCGTGGAACAGCCCATATTCACATCAATAATATCCGGCCCCCACTCCTGAATACGCAGCGCGGCTTTTAGTATCAATTGCGCATCGTTGCCAAAAATCTGGAACACCATCGGCCGTTCGCCCGGCTGTTTATCCAATCTCATACGATACCGCTCTGCCACTTGCCTCCCCAACAGCACCTCCACCGGCACAAACTCTGTATACTGCATCGCCGATCCATACGCCCGGCAAAGTGCCCGGTAAGGCACATCGGAATAACCGGCCATAGGCGCGAGTATGGCATCCCCATATACCGGCACTGGCCCTACATAAAATAAAGCGGTGCGGTCTAAACTCATGCCGCTGTTGGCTCCGAGATGCTTGGGCCGCTTTGCAAATGGTTATCTTCCGCAATGAACTGCCCCTGCAAATGACCCGTCACCATCAACACCAACATCACCACGGCATTGGTAATGCCCAAATAGATGAAATAGCCAATACAGGGGATAAAAACCACAACCAACACAGGCACCGTGATAATGCTGGTGACCAGGTACAACCCAAAAAACAAGAGAACAATCAACAGATAATTGGTGGGTTGGGCGCGTACCAGCCGCCACAATTCAGCAAATTGAAAACAGGACCGAATCGTCTGCTGCCGGGCAATTTGAATGGTAAAAATCGGCCAGATGACATAAATTGCCAATGTGTAAGGCATGGTGCAAAGCATCATCAAGCCAAAAAGTGCAAAAAGTTCAGGCGGCGGGGGGTTCGAGGACGAGCTGTAGGTGGTGGGCTGGCTGGCAGCTAATACAAAAATGCCCACGCTCATGCAACCAACCAAAAGCAGGATGGGCAGCATATAAACAAAAAAGACGGCCGCCATACGCAGTCCATCTACCAGTAAAGGGCCAAAATCATTCCAGGTTGGTAAAGGTGAACCAGCCTGAAAATCGGACGTCGTGTCTTCCGTTTCGGCTGATTTTGCCCGACCCATGCCCGCTGCTACGTTGCGGGCAATCTGTATCTGGTAACCAAAGATGGCAAAATTGGCAATGGGAATGACCCCAATCACTGCGCCTAAAAGCAGCTTCTTTGCCCACTCTTTATCTTCGCTGATATACCCAAATGCCTGTCCAATGTCCATGATAAATCTCCTGTTTGGCGAAATGATACTTCAGATGGTGGGAAGTGGCAGGTGGCAGGCGATCAATTGCCACCGGCCACCGGCCACCGGCCGCCGGCCGCCTTATGCCTGGTTTCCTATCCATACCCAGAATACCACATTAGCCAGCATCATCACGGCCGTCACCACCTGATGGCCCACCCCCTCATTCTTATGTGAAAGCAGAAATTGCGCGATAAACGCCCCCGCCCAACCACCCATGAACGACAACAGGTACAACGCCCAGTCAGATATGCCTGAAACTTGGGCCGTTTTGGCCCGTTTATCATACCCATAGGCCACAAAACTGAGCACACTTACCCCTGCCCAACTGGCAAACGTCCAGTTGGCGCTTAGAGTGCCGATGAGGGGTGGCGGCCACTCGTTCAGGGTGGCATACACGGCCGTACCCACCACCAACGCCCCTACTGCCAATGACCCGGTCTGCAACAGAAATGAACGCCCCGACGACGGCCGTCCTAAAAAAAGGAAAAAGAACGCCAGAATGATCCAGCTCAAACAAAGCGCGGCCCCAATCGCCATCCAACCCTCCTTATAAGAGAATCCACAGATTACACCGATTTCACAGATTGAATCCGC
>CAZOPF010000120.1:0-7998 GCA_964581605.1 uncultured Ardenticatenaceae bacterium | reverse complement strand
CGTCCGCGTCCAATTTTCATAAAATCAATCACTTCATCAGGCCTGACTATCCACACAAGTTTACCAATTTACATAGCCGTATTCATTCCCAAATTTGCTTGACAAACACGGCCGTATCTCAGAAAATGTAATCGCTTACATCACACATTTTTAACTATGACACAGACCAACCATCATCCCACAATTGCCGATGTGGCCCGGCAGGCGGGCGTCTCCACGGCTACCGTCAGCCGCGTCATCAACCGGGCGAGCAATGTCACCCCAGGCACGGCCGCCCGTGTGCAGGATGCAATTGCCACGCTGGAATATGCGCCGCACACGGGGGCACGGGTGTTAGCCAGCCGCCGCACCCACACCATTGGTCTGATCACCCCCACCATCAGCGACCTCTTTTTCACCGACTTGCTGCGGGGCATCGAGCAAACCGTTTACGAGCATAACTACACCTTGCTCATTCACGCTACACACGGACGGCCGTATGACAACATCATCCCCACCCTACCTCTAAATCACCACAACACGGACGGCCTTATTATTTTCACCAGCAGCATAGACGACGGCCGTCTGCAAAAACTGCATGAACGCCATTTCCCGTTGGTCCTATTGCACCGCTCTCCACCCGCTAATACCAACATCCCCTGCGTCACCTTTGAAAACAAAGATGGCGCCTACCGCATGACCGGGCATCTCATCGCCTGCGGGCATCGGCGCATCGCCTTCCTGTCCGGGCCAGTGGGCAATGAGGACGCACAGTGGCGGGAGCAGGGTTATCGGGAGGCGATGGCCGCTCATGGGCTGGCGGTGGATGAAGCTTTGATTGTAGAAGGGAATTTTAATGCAGAAACGGCGGCTGCGGCCGTGGCCCATCTCCTGCAATCCCAGCCTGACATCCAGGCCATCTTCGCCGCCGACGATGAATCAGCGCGAGGCGCATTGGCCGCTATTCAACAAAACGGACGGCGCGTACCGGAAGACGTCGCCCTGGCCGGGTTCGATGATTCCTTGCTCTCCCCCTATCTCAACCCGCCCCTCACAACCGTTCATGCCCCCATCGAGGCCGCCGGCCGCGCCGCCGCCGCCGCCCTCATTCAGCTTATTCAAACCAGCTACACCGAACCAATAACCCGGTTGCCCACCGAACTGGTCATCCGGCAATCGTGTGGCTGGTATTTAGTAAACAGTGAACAATGAACAGTTTTCCCACTGTGCACTGTTTACTTCCAAATGGAGACTCACCATGAAAGTAACCGTCATCGGGGGTGGCAGCAGCTACACCCCGGAACTCATTAACGGCTTTTTGGAACGGCTGGGCAGTTTTCCCCTCACTGAACTGTGGCTGATGGACATTCTGCCGGAACGATTAGAAGTTGTAGGCAAATTTGCGCAGCGCATGGTCGAAGCGCAGGGCGCACCCTTTGCCGTATATCTGACCACTGACCAGCGTGAAGCAGTGCGCGGGGCCAATTACGTCACCACCCAACTGCGCGTAGGCTGGATGGCCGCCCGCCGCGAGGATGAATATCTGGGCCGGCGGCATGGGCTTATCGGCCAGGAGACAACGGGCGTGGGCGGCATGGCCAAGGCGCTGCGCACCATCCCCGTCATCCTCAACATCGCCCGTGATATGCGCGAACTGGCCACACCGGGCGCACTGCTGGTGAACTTCACCAATCCCGCCGGGCTGGTGACGGAGGCATTGGCGCGTTATGCGCCAGACGTTCCTGCGGTTGGTGTTTGTAATGTGCCCATCAACACCCAGTTAAGCCTGCTTAAAAGCATCAATGAGGCCGAACAACTGCCCCACCCCGTCACGCCTGAGCGCACCCGGCTGAATACGTTGGGGCTAAACCACCTCACCTGGCATCGCGGCTTTACGATAGATGGCGAAGACATCTGGCCGCGCATCATTGAGATGACCTTGAAACAACTTCGCGCCAACAATCACCCCACCTGGTCACCTGAGCTAATCGAATCATTGCAAATGATCCCCAACTATTATCTGCAATACTTCTACTACACCGGCCGCAAGCTGGCGGAGCAGGAAAAATGGCCGCCCTCTCGCGCTGAGGCGGTGATGGCCATTGAAGAAAAATTGTTTGCCCAATATGCCGACCCAGACCGCACCACGCCACCAGAAGGGTTGATGGAGCGCGGTGGGGCTTATTATTCCACTGTGGCGACCCAGCTTCTCAATGCCCATTACAACGATTTACAGGAAACACATGTGGTGAATGTGCCCCATCATGGCGCGGTGGCTGGCTGGCCCAAGGATTGGGTGCTAGAAATGCCCTGCGTGGTGGGGCGCGATGGGATTACACCCATCCATGCCGATCCGCTGCCGCCCGTTTGTTTTGGCCTGTTGAGCGCGGTGAAACAGTATGAACTGCTGACGGTGGAAGCGGCCGTACACGGTGACCGGAACGCGGTGTATCAGGCACTATTGGCTCATCCCCTCGGCCCGGCGGCCGATCAGGTGCAAACGGTATTGGAGGATTTGCTGGTAACACACAAGGCATACCTGCCGCAGTTTTGGGGGTAATAATTTTCTGATATTACAGGTGCGCTGAAGCGCACTGGCAGCATCTCTTATCAGTCTGCTTCAGCAGACTTTGTATATCAGCCACCGAATTCCATTCGGTGGCTTTTGAGGAAAGATGAACCCAAACCCATTTTTGAAAAAACTTGGTTTTAACGACAATGATCGCGTCGTCATTTTACATGCAGATGATGTTGGCATGTGCCACGCCGGGCTGGCAGCATATGAGCAGATCGCGGAATTTGGCATTGTGTCATCGGCGGCGGTGATGGTGCCGTGCCCCTGGTTTCCGGCTACGGCCGTGCGCTACCACACCCTCCGCGCCAGGCACCCCCACCTGGATATGGGCGTCCACCTGACCCTGACAAGCGAGTGGGAGGGGTATCGTTGGGGGCCAATTTCTACCTGTGACGCAGAATCCGGCTTGTTAGATGATGCAGGCTATTTTCATCGGCGAACGGAACCTGTGCAGATGTACGGCCGTACTGCTGCCGTTCTGACTGAAATTGAAGCCCAATTAAACCGCGCCCTGGCCGCCGGAATTGATGTCACCCATATGGATTCGCACATGGGCAGCATCTTCCACCCCCGGTTCATGCCCCAGTACATCGAATTGGCGCAGCAACGCCGTATCCCGGCATTGGCGTTTCGCTGGCAAGTGGACAATTTTCTGGCGCGGGGCATGGATGAGCCAACGGCCGTCCAAACAGCCAACTGGCTACACCAGCTGGAAACCAACGGTTTCCCCTTGCTCGACAGTATCTTTGTCATGCCACTGGATTCTCACGAAAACCGGTTAGAAATCGCCCGGCAATGGCTGGATGGGTTAACACCGGGTATTCATTACTTCATCATCCACCCGTCACAGGATACACCAGAGCTGCGTGCCCTGGCCCCAGATTGGCGGTCGCGGGTGGCGGATTATCAACTGTTCATCACCGAAGGCTGGCGGCAGGCCGTTGCGGATTCGGGTGTGCAGGTGATTGGTTGGCGGGAAATTCGGGACGTGATGTGAGCAGAGGCGCGGAGGAGAGAAGGAGCAGAGGGAAAACGCTCACCCCGGCCCCTCCGCTCCTCTGCTCCCCCGCTAAGTTAAACTATGGACACATTCTTTTTAGGCATAGACACCGGGGCGACGAAGAGCCATGCGCTGCTGACGGATGAACACGGCCGTGTCCTCGGTTTTGGCGAGAGCGGCCCTGGCAATTGGGAAGTGGTTGGTTGGGAGGGGATGCGGGCAGTGCTGGACGAGATTATTGGGCAGGCCACTGCCCAGGCGGGCATTCCGCGAACGCACATCGCCAGGGCGGGGCTGGGGCTGGCCGGGTTTGATTGGCCGGAAGACCGCCAGCCACATGAGGTGATCATCAAGCAACTACTACCAGGCGTTCCGTTTGTCCTGGTAAATGATGCCTTTCTCGGTTTACCTGCGGGCACGGACGCGGGCTGGGGGGTGGTGGTGAGCGCAGGCACAAGCTGTAACGCAACCGGCCGTAATCCCCAAGGGCAGATAGGGCGGCTCACCGGCTCTAGCCGTTTTGGGGAATATGGTGCAGCAGGGGAACTGGTGTGGTTTGCGTTGCAAGCCGTTTCTCGTGCCTGGAGCCGGCGGGGGCCAGAGACCGCGTTGGGCGCGGCATTTTGTACGGCCGTTGGTGCGGCCGATGTGCCTGATTTATTGGCTGGATTGATGCGTGGCCGCTACCACATTCAGGCCGAAAAAGCGCCAGTGGTGTTTGCTACGGCCGCACAAGGGGATGCAGTGGCTCTGGAACTGGTACGGTGGGCCGGGCACAGTTTGGGCGATCTGGCCTGTGGCATTATTCATCAGGTAGGTATCATGGAGATGGCCTTTGATGTGGTGTTAGCGGGCAGCTTTTATAAAGGCAGCCCCCTGGTGCAGGTGTGCATGGCGGAAACGATTCACGCGCTGGCTCCCCACGCCCGGCTGGTGCATCTAACGGCGCCACCGGTTATTGGCGCGGTATTGTTAGGGATGGAGCAGGTGGGAGTGGATACGGCCGTGCGGCGGCAACCGCTCATTGAAAACGTAAAACACAGCCTGGCAGCCCGTCTTTTATAAATCAGTTGTGCCACAACTTATTTTCCTCAACAGATGCACTTGTGATACAATTCACGACAGTAAAGGCAATTGAGTTGAGTGTAACAAGATGACGCCCCCAGAAAATTTGTCCAAACAATCATCATTATCGGCCATTACGAGCAATTTTGAACCCCGTGCAGAACAGATAGCGCGGGCGGCCGCTTTGCGCCGCTTTAACCGGCTCTATGTGTATCTGCCGGTGGGGTTAGTCACGGCCGTTGTCCTTCTCATCTCGCTTTTTCTGCTTTACCTGGCCCTCTTCCCACCCACAGAAGACACCTACCTTTTCCTGTCCGGGCTGGCCGATTTTGTGCTGATCATGATGCTGCTGCCGGTGGTGCTGATTTTTGGGCTGGTGATGACGGCCGTCATCGGTGGCTACATCTACTACAACTTTGTTATGGATGAAGCGGAACGGCCGATACCACCTGCACCACCATACGGCCGTGTGCGCACTTTTCTCTGGCGCATAGACAGCCTGTTACTCCTGATCGTCCTGCCCAACTTGCGCCATTACAGCCAGCGCATCACCCAACCCATCATCCGGTTCAACGGCTGGTTTGCGTATGTGCAAGCCTGGCTTGATACTTTACGGAGATTGGTGGTCAGAGAGTAAGAGATTGAGAGACGGGGAGATTAAGTAATCTCCCCGTCTCTTCGTAAAAAGTAAACATGGAGACAACTACATGTCCAACATCAATTGGAAAACAAAAACAATGATAGCAGGCACCGTTCTGGGTGCGCTCATTGGGCTGGGCGCGGCGACATTGTTCACCCGCAACGCCAATAAAAGCGGCAGCACCGACGCCCCCGAAGTGTCTACCGCCGAGGCGCTGGGGCTGGCCATCTCCATCATCGGCCTCGTGCGTGGCATCGCTTCCCTGGCTGACGGCAAATCGAGCAAGAAGAAGTAATACGTGATACGTGGAAGTTTCTCACCTATCACGCATCACGCATCCCAATCAGGTTGACATTATGCCCAACATCGTGGTCGTTGACGACGACATCACCAATGTGCAACTGCTACAAATGCTGCTAGAACTAGACGGCTTCACAGTACACGCCTGCACTAATCTGGAACAGGCCATGGCCTTTACCAACGCCGCTACCAATGCCTTTGTAGTAGACTGGCATCTGGAACGCAATGCCAGCGGGCTGGATTTGCTCCGCGCTATTCGCCAGGGGGAAACGGCCGCTAAAAAGGACACGGCCGTGATCATTTCCTCTGGCGACCACCGCCGCGAACAGGAAGCCCTGGCCGCCGGCGCCAACCATTTCCTGCTCAAACCTTACCCACCAGACGAGTTGTCCAAACTCCTGGCCTCCCTGCTCAGTTCATAATTCATAATTCATACTTCATAATTCATAATTCTCTTTAGGAACACATCGTGGCTACAAAAACAGGTCGGCGACACGGCCGTACCACTCCCAAAAACAACACCCCCTCCCGCCAATGGCGGCGCATGGATTTACACCTGCACACCCCCGGCTCCAACGACTACCAACAACCAGAAGTCAGCTATCTGGACATTTTGCGCCAGGCCGAAGGTCGCGGCCTGGACATCATCGCCTTTACCGACCACAACACTATGGCCGGCTTTGCCACCATGAAAAAGGAAATTGAGCAACTGCTCTGGCTGGAAGAGCGGCGGCGCATTGAGCCAGACGAAAAACGGCGGCTGGATGAATACCGGCGGCTGCTCACCAAAATCCTGGTGCTGCCCGGTTTTGAATTTACGGCCACCTTTGGCTTCCACATTTTAGGCATATTCCCCTCGGACACACCGGTCAGCTTTTTGGAACATTTACTGCTGACGCTGCGAGTGCCGCCCCAGGTATTACATCATGGCAGCGCCAATGTGGGCGCAACCAGCGACGTGTTAACCGCCTATCGCGTCATCCATGACGCCGGCGGCATTGTCATTGCCGCTCATGCCAATTCCGGCAACGGCGTAGCCATGCGCGGGCTGGATTTTGGCGGGCAAACGCGCATTGCTTACACGCAAGACCCCTATCTGCACGCCCTGGAAATTACTGATCTGGACAAACGCGGCTATACCACCCGCCGCTTTTTTGATGGCTCCAAACCGGAATATCCGCGCCCCATGCGTTGCATTCAAGGCTCCGACGCGCACCGGCTGCTGCGCGACCCGGCGCAGCCCAAACATTTGGGCGTGGGTGAACGGGTGACGGAGATTTTGCTGCCGGAATTAACGTTTGAGGCATTGGCGACGGTGTTGAAGGGGAATGATTTGTCGTTGACACGGCCGTATCGCGGCCCGGCCAACCCCATTGATTTTGTGCAACTGGCACAAGAGGAGGGGGAATCCATTGTCCAGGCCTTCCACGCCAGTCTGGTGCAGCGCGGCGGACACCAGGATCGCATCTTGCAAGACATTTGCGCCATGGCCAACACCAACGGCGGGGCGATTTACGTGGGTGTGAGCGCCAACCCCAAAGAGAAACCGGAAGGGGTGAAGGAGGCGGGTAAGGCGGTGGAGAAATTGATCACGGCCGTGAGCAACCGCATCACCCCCACCCCCGACATCCACATAGACACCCTGCCCTCACGCGGCGCACAAATTGTGCGCATCACCGTGCAGCCAGGCAGCGACGCGCCCTATGCCATTGATGACAATAAATTTTATGTGCGCGACGAAACGGAATCGAGCCTGGCGGTGCGGGACGAAATTGTGCGTCTGGTGGAGCGCAGCCTGCGCCACGAGTCGCCAGAACCTGTCGCCACCCTGCCGCCATTGCCTGTGGCGGAGCCGGTAGTTGTGCCGACGGTGACGGCCGTAAAACCCGGCAGCAAAGCTGCCAAACAAATCGAACCGCCACGCACCGGCGTGGAAGTGGTGGAAAGCGAAAAACGCAACGGCACCTATTACCATACCGTGCGTGATTTACGCAACGGTAGCCTGATCAAAAATGTCACCCGCTCCTCCGCCCGCAAATTGTGGCATTACGCCATCTCCCAGGTGGAAGCCGGGCAGCCCAAACCCAAAGAGATCAAATGGCAGGGTGACATCGCCCTGCTCAACAAGCGCGAAAAAGATGACAACGTCTGGTATGACCTGGCCCTGCGCGAAGGCGATACCGTTCACATCTACTACGGCGTAACGGACAGTGGGCTGAATGATGCCTGGCTACCCCTGATTGAAGGCGCGTGAGCCGTGAACAGTCACTTAGTAACCGTGCAGTAATTATGTAATTGAGTAATTTGGTAATTAGCCGCTTCAATTACTTAATTACCCAATTACCCAATCGCCAACTTATTTGCAAACGATCACTTATCACTACTGAGCTTCCTGAAAAAAGGGTCAACTGCTCACAAGATTAACATAATCTTGAGAAA
>CAZOPF010000119.1:0-16586 GCA_964581605.1 uncultured Ardenticatenaceae bacterium | reverse complement strand
CAAACACCCAAACACCCAAACACTCAAACACCCAAACACTCAAACACCCAAACACTCAAACACTCAAACACTCAAACACTCAAATACCTAAACACCCAACCACCTAAAAATGTCTTACCTGGCAAACCGTATACAACAATTTGGGATAACGATTTTCACCGAAATGACCGCCCTGGCTGTGCAACATCAGGCTGTCAATCTGGGGCAGGGTTTTCCAGATTTTGCTGCGCCTGCGTTTCTGAAAGAGGCAGCCAGAGCCGCCATCGCGGCCGATGTAAACCAGTATGCGCCCAGCTACGGCCGTCCTTCCTTAAAACAAGCCATTGCCGCCAAAATGCAGCGCCATTATGGGTTAGAAGCTGACCCTGACCGGGAAGTTCTGGTAACACATGGGGCCACCGAAGCGCTGTGTGCGGCCGTGTTGGGGTTGGTCAATCCTGGCGACGAGGTCATAATTTTTGAACCATTTTATGATTCCTATGTGCCCAACGTAATTCTGGCTGGTGGTATTCCCCGCTTTTATACCCTGCGCCAGCCAGAATGGCAGATTGATCGAGCCGAGTTAGCGGCGATGTTCAACCACAAGACCAAATTGATCATCATCAATACACCGCATAACCCAACTGGCAAAGTGTTTAGCCATGAAGAATTGGGGCTGATCGCTGAACTATGCCAGGAGCATGATGTCATCGCGCTAACGGATGAGGTGTATGAGCACATTGTGTTCGACGGCCGTACCCACCACCTGCTGGCCCAATTCCCCGGCATGGCTGGCCGCACCCTCACCATTTCCAGCCTGGGCAAAACCTTCAGTGTCACCGGCTGGAAAATCGGTTGGGTCATTGCCCGGGCGCATTTGTTGCAGGCTGCTTTTCGCACACACCAGTTTATGACCTTTTGTGGGGCGGCCCCCTTGCAAGAAGCAGCGGCCGTTGCCCTTGCCGCCGATGATGCTTATTACCGCCAACTCATAGAGGATTACCAGTCCCGGCGCGATTACCTCATGTCAGTGCTGCACCAGGCCGGTTTGCCGCCCATTCCTCCCGCAGGCACCTATTTCGTCATGGTAGATATTACAGCCTCAGGATTTCCCGATGATGTGACGTTTTGCCGTTATCTGACAACTGAAGTGGGCGTGGCTGCCATTCCGCCCAGCGCCTTTTATCACAATCCGGCCGATGGCGGACGGCTGGCTCGTTTTGCTTTTTGTAAATCACAGGCGATATTGGATGAGGCCGCCCGGCGATTGCGAAAACTATGATTAAAAAAGGAGAATCTGATGGATGAAGTTAGCCCGACGATGCAGGAGTGGCGACAACTTTATACTTTAATGGATCGCCTCAAAGAATTAGCCCCCTGGGAGTGGATGGACGAGATGGACCTTTTTGGCATACAAAACCCGGAAACTGGCGAAGTGGGGTTTGTCAGCGTGATGGGTGCATTAGGTGAACATTATGCGGTGGCTGTTTATTTAGGCGAACAAGGGCTGGCTGGCTTTTGGAATATGCAGCAAGCCGGCCCATACCTGACGCCAGACCTGGTTTTGAATACGCCTCAATTACAGGCGTCCTTTGAAGACCGTAATACATTGCACCAAAAAGATCGGGATGTGATCAAACAGCTAGGCCTGAAATATCGTGGGAAACAGGCCTGGCCGCAGTTTCAAAGTTATGCGCCGGGGATGGTGCCGTGGTATCTGTCGGCCGCTGAAGCGCGCTTCCTGGCTCATGCTGTTGAGCAAACGCTTGACGTGGCGGCCCGCCTAAAAAGTGACCCTACCCTGTTGGCCGTGCGTGCGGATGATGAAGATGTTTATATGGTTCGTGTGCCAACACAAAAGGATGGCGCATGGGTGTGGCACGATCAATGGCAGCCAGCGCCACAGCCTGAGAATCGGCCCGTCCCTGTTTATATGGACAGGAAGGCGTTGGCTTTGTTGGAGAGCCTGCCGCCAACGATGGGCCGAATTGACCTGGACTTTTCCTGGATGCCTGTGCCGGTGTTGGGAAAATTGCCCCGACCGTATTATCCCTACAACCTTCTCATCGTAGAACCAGCCAGCGGTATGATCCTGGGTAATGACACGATGCTATCTGAGCCAGCGTTTGACGAAATGTGGGGAAACATGCCCATGAAGGTTGCTCAAATACTGGCGCGGCTGCGGTTACGGCCGGGTATCATTCGGGTCAGGTCAGAGTCAGTGGCTCAATTCATAGAGCCATTGGCCGATCATTTGCATATCAAAATTGAGCGCGTGGATGAACTGCCCGAACTGGAAAATATCCAGGAAATGCTGACCAGTTTTTTGATGCGTTAGCTACTTTTCTTTGGGAGATGAGGCATTACTCTGGCGCGGGCAGCGTAAAGTAAAAGGTGCTGCCTTGCCCCATAGTGCTTTCCACACCTATGTCACCGCCTAGTTTTTGGACAATCCGCCGGACGATGGAAAGGCCAAGCCCGTGTCCCTGAGCGCGTATCTGGCGGAGACGGACGTGCTCGTTAAAGAGAATTGCCTGCTCAGAAGGGGTGAGTCCCTGGCCATTGTCTTGCACCCAAAAACGCACCATGCCATCAGGCTGGCGGCCGCCGCCGATAAACAGGAGCGGTGGGCGGCCGCCATATTTGATGCCGTTACTGAGATAGTTGACCCACACTTCTTCTATCCAGGGGGCATACCCTAAAGCTGACGGCCAATCGCCAGCCTGACGGATTTCTGCGTGAGAGTCAGTCAACATGTGCGCCAGTTGATTTTGCACTTGAGCGACAATTTCGGCCATATTGAGCGGAACAGGTTGTACCTGTTCTTTGCGCAGAGAGGCGAGCAGTAGTAGTTCATTGACGATATTGATTTGCTTTTGCACATTGCTCTGTACAAAAGCAAACTGTTCTACCAGTCGCTCTAGGCCGTGTGCGGCCAGTTCGTCCGCAATAAGTTCGGAATGGCCAAGCAAAACGGCCAATGGCCCTTTGAGATCGTGGGCTACCATATAAGCATACGCTTCCAGGTCGCTGTTATGTTCCTGCAAGCTCTTTTGCAGGCTGCGGATGGTGAGATGGGTTTGCAAGCGGGCCAATACAAGGTCTATGTGGAATGGTTTGGTGATGTAATCTACGGCGCCCATTTCCAGCCCTTTTATCTCATGTTGGGCATCGTGAACGGCCGTCATAAAAATAACGGGTGTCTCCTTATGCACAGGGTGAGATTTGATATGTGTCAGCGTCTCATACCCATCTATCCCCGGCATCATAATGTCTAGCAAAATAATATCTGGCCGGGTATATTGCAGCCGTTCCAGGGCACTCTGGCCATCTTGGGCCACAATCACATGATAGTCAGCTACCTGGAGTGCCTCAAATAGCAGTGCCAGGTTTGTCGGGTTATCATCCACAATCAATACAGTTGCTTTGCTCATTTCCATTACACACAGTTAGTTCGTTTTAGCCATCTGTTTTTTGTATAGACTCCAGGTGGCTGTCATTGCTCGTTTTCAAGACAGGCGGCCACGAGTTTTTTTAGTTCGTTTAGTTGAAAAGTTTGGGCCAATCGTTCAACTTCCTGGGTAAACGGGTGGTATTGGGTATGCTTTTGGGCTATGTGGGCGGCCGTCTGGCGTATGGCCGCTATGTCACCCTGTAAAGTTTGAGCATAGAGGATCGCCAGTTCGTCCGGGGGTGGTACGGCCGCAGCCGGGAATGGATGGGGACGGCCGTCGTTGCTGGTTGTGCTCTGGTTAACGGCCGTTAGCCCGGCGCTGTTTTGGGCCGGTTGCAGCGGAATAGTAAAGAAAAAGGTGCTGCCAAGGCCGACTTCGCTACTCACTTCCAGTTGGCCGCCCATCAGATCGATCAGGCTGCGGCTGATGGCTAACCCCAGGCCGGCCCCTTCAGTTTGTTGGCGGTTACTGCCAACCTGCTGGAAAGGCTCAAAAATCTGGTGCAGATGGTTGGCATCTATCCCAATGCCTGTGTCGGCTACAATAAAGCGCAGCCACACCTGAGAATCAACAGTATGAGAGCTGGCAAGCTGTGTAACACGCAGTGTAATCTGCCCCTGGTGTGTAAATTTTACCGCGTTGCCCAGCAGGTTGATCAATACCTGGCGCAGCCGCTTTTCATCGCCTATTACGGCCGTTGGCAAATACTCTGTAGCCAGTTCAAAGTTCAGCCCTTTTTGCTCCACTTGCAGCCGTATCATTTCTCCAATTGCCTGTAAGAATGTGCTCAATTCAAAATAGCTTAACGACAACTCGAATCGGCCGGCCTCAATTTTTGCCAGATCAAGCAGATCATTGATGAGTGTTAGCAGATGGTTACCACTTTGTTCAATAGTGGCAACCTGGCGTCGTTGGTCATTTGTCAACTGGCTGTCTCGTTGTAGCAACTGGGCATAGCCTAACACGCCGCTCAGGGGTGTGCGTAGCTCGTGGCTGAGTGTTGCCAGGAAGCGACTTTTGGCCCGGTTGGCTGCTTCGGCCGTTTCTTTGGCCTGCCGTGCTTCTTTGTATAGGCGGGCGTTGCGGATGGCCGAAACAGCCTGGTTGGCAAATGTTTGCACCAGCTTCACAGACTCGTCATCATAAGTGCTCACCGAAAAGCTATCGGCCGTAATAACGCCAATAACATCCTCCTCTTCTAACAAGGGCACAGCCATCCAACTGCGAATACGGGGGACAAACTCCTCTTGCCAGGCCATATGCCAGTCTGTTTCCTGATAGACATCCGCGACTACATGCGGCCGTCGGGTATAAAGCGGAAAATAGGTAGGATCGTCATATGGCTGCCGGGCATAATTGCCTTCTTCCGCAACACCCTGGATGGAACTGCCATAATGCACCAGATCATTCCCTTCCCGCAAAAAGATACCGGCGCTGTCATAAGGGATTACCCGGCGTAGCTGTTGCAAAATGCGAATGAGTAACGGCCGCATTTCCAGCCCGCTGTTGAGGACGAGCGCCACTTCTTGCAGGCTCTTGGCCATTTCTTTGGTGGCTTGCTGGGCCGTTACCAGGTGGGCATTTTCCGCATTTGCCTGCTCCAAAGCGGCCGCATGATGCTGCACCTCTTCATGGAGCCGGGCGTTTTGGATGGCTACAGCTGCCTGTGCCGCCAACACTTTGAGCAATTGCAGCTGGTTTGTGGTCAGAGGGCGCCGGACAATGACAACCAAAACGCCCAATAGATCATGGCCGCGCTGAACAGGAAAACCGGCCATTGCATATTGGTTAGTGTCCGTATCTTCTCCCTTTAGTATTGGCTCTCCCTGGCCCCACACCTGATGGGCTAACTTCGTCCCCTTCGCCAGAATAACCCGGCTAACCTCTTCCTCCGTGCCGTTGATGGCAGCAATGTTCAGATGCTCATCACCTGGTTGGCACAAATATAAAATGCTGAGGTCTGAGCCAGGCACGGCCGTTGCCATCTGCACAATGGCCTGAAGCAGTTTGTGTAAATCAAGTTCAGCCAGCAGATCCAGCCCCGCCTGTAACAGTTCCTCAACAGGGATGGTTAGTGGTACATGAGGATTTTTTGATAGTGGTTCCATTATCTTGTCAATACTTGATTCCAACTCTGCCAGGCAGAGGGTAGCCACTACTGGCTTCATCGAAACGGCTTTGCCCTGTGCCTGCCACTTCAACATCGGTAGTATAGCATGAGCGGTTCTCTTGGTGGTGCAATCATTGGACGGCCGCCATGGGGTGGAAATGAGTGTAAGTTCAGGATGTTGCCTGGGTAAATGGCCGTCGCTAAAGTTGATGGTGCCAATCCACTCATTCTGTTGGAGCCAGCCTTATCAGGGCCCCAACCATCCATCATTTGCATATAGTACACGTATATTAGCCTGTGAGATGGCTGATAACCCGAAAGTACCCTTTTGTGTGGCAATCGCATCAATTACAGTTCTGCCTTGTGCCGGTTGGGTTTGTGTGGTGTGGATGGTTATAAAAATCTAAATTATCTGACCGGAGTATATATTATGTCTATAAAAATCAAGTTGCCGCCTATCGCCACACGCATTTTTGCTTCCTCTGCCAATAACCATTTTCCTGTTGCGGCCGCCCCATACAACCGGCCAACAAGCCGGGCGGCCGCACCTCCCCAAACCCGCCCCCATACGCTCTCATCCACGAATCCCGTTATCATTGACCATCCGCCGACAGTCAAAATAGTTGATACAGCCACCCTCTCCAATTACTTGTGGATCGGCCGTACCTACCATCCTTTGTGTCGCCATGCTTTCATCGAAAAACGTATTACCGGATATTATCATTATGAACAACGGATACTTTTTAGTACTTGTGCCATCGCAGCGGCCTATGCCGGTGCATTTGGCCCGCACGCTATTGAACGGCCGGATTTCTCATACAGTATGGCACTATGGCGGCTCGGCCAAAAAGTGGGCTATGATCTGGCACATTGCATTGTTCCTGGCCCCACCGGCCGCCGCCAGTCTGTGGCTGAAGAAATGATGCAATTAGTGGATGAAGACCTTTGGACGAGGGAAGGGGTAGCTGAATGGCTGGCAAGCCTGGGCTTATAACCGTTCATTGTTGTAATAGTTCAACAAAATAGGACAAAAATAACTTGACATAGTCTTTACACGTGTTACACTGGCGCATATGCGTAGACAGCTCACACGCATTGCGGGGAAGTTATGGCGTCTGGTCACGGCCGTGTGGGGCAGTTGTTGGCGCTTTACAGGTAGAGTTGGTCTGGCATTTCGCCGTTTTCTTGCCCTCTTTGTCTGGAAACCCCTGCTTCTGCTCACACTCCCTCTGTGGTTGCCCCTTCGCTGGCTCTTTTGGGATTACATGAAAGACATTGCCCCGCCTATCTGGCATTTCTTAGGTCAGATGGGGCAATCGGTTCGGCGCATGCTCACCCGGCTGGTGTGGCGGCCGTTTCACCGTCTGGTTATCACGCCCATCGTCTGGTACTGGCAGCATTTCATCTGGCCGGTTGTTGTCTGGGGGCAGCGGCAGGCACGCAGGGCTTGGGCGGCATTGATGGCACGCACGGCCGTGCGGCGGGCACTGCTGCGACGCCGTTACAGGTCACGCTGGTATTTGCGCCGGGCACGCTGGCGGGTGGCTTTCAAACGGCCGTCGCCCCCAGAACGCGCGGAAGTTGCCCCCATACACCCCCGGTTGGCCAGCCACACCACGCACACACGCCGGGTGCGGCTGGTAACGGCGATAGCGGCCGTTGCCCTGCTTTTAGTGGTTGCTTTGCTCAGTTTGCAAGAACAACGCGCCACGGCCATAGCTGATGCGGCCCCGATCACCATTGTCCTTACCCCAACCCCTTTACCACCCACCGCCACACCGGTACCGACTGTTGCCATCAAGCTCACGCCCTGGGTAACGCCAGACCCAACCACCGGTGGCGGGGTTATCGCTTTTGCCCAAACGGTTAATGGGAATACCGATATTTATCTGCTGGCGGTAGGGCAGTCCGAGCCAATACGTATGACCACAGACCCGGCGCCAGATCGTGGCCCCGCCTGGAGTCCAGATGGCACTCAGTTAGCGTTTGCGTCGCATCGAGATGGGAATTGGGATTTGTATGTCCTTGATTTGCCCACTGGCCGTTTGCAGCGGGTAACGCACGGGCTGGCTTATGATGGCGCGCCCACCTGGTCGCCAGATGGGCAGTGGCTGGCTTATGAATCTTACCGGGATAATAATCTGGATATTTACCTGGTGCGGGCAGACGGCCGTGAAGGCCCCTATCGTCTGACATACGATCCCGCTCCTGACTTCAATCCCGCGTGGTCGCCGCGTGGGCGGCATATTGCCTTTACCAGCTGGCGCAGTGGCAATCAGGACATTTTTTTGCAGTCGCTCGACGATACCACCGGGGAGACGATACAGAATGTAACCAACTCACCGGGAATACAGGAGGATGGCGCCGCATTTTCACCAGACGGCCGCATGCTGGCCTATCAGGATGACCGCGCCGGGTTCCCGCTGATTATGGGGCAGCCGTTAGCTGAAAATAACGAGCTGGCGGGTTTACCGGCCACATTGGGGCATCAGGGCAGTCAGGTTGCCTGGTCTCCGGATAGCCAGTCGTTACTGTATGTGCACGAGAAAGACGGCCGTAGCTATCTCATAGCCGGCAGTGCGGAAGCATGGGGCATTACGCCACAGGTCTACACGGCCGTTGGTCCATTGGCTGATCCATCCTGGGCGGCCGTCACCCTTTCGCCGGCACTTTCGGAAAGCCTGGAAAACATGGATGGCCTGGTGGCGGAAAAGCCGCTCTACATTGAAGCATTAGCCCGGCCGGAACGAGGCCGCCCGCCGGTTATGTTATTTGAAATGTCTGTTAATGCTCCTTCGCCCTACCTCAGCGATCAGGTAGATCAATCCTTTACGGCGTTACGAGAGCGGGTAATAGAGGAGGCTGGTTGGGATTTTTTGGGGTTGCTCAATGGGATGTATGAGCCGCTAGAAACACGGCCGCAGCCTGGACAAACGGCCGAATCATGGAATAAGGCGGGGCGTGCGTTTGATTTTTATTACCGTGAAGCCCTGGGGCTAAACCCACAAGTTGTGGTGGTGCGGGAAGATATAGGGGCGCAGACCTATTGGCGTGTGTATGTGCGGGCGGCCGTGCAAGATGGCAGCCTGGGTGAACCCATCACCAGCCGCAATTGGGATTTCCAGGCGCGTAGCGGCGATGACCCGCAGTATTATGAGCAGGGGGGGAAAGTGGCCGATACTGTGCCGGCAGGTTATTACATAGATTTTACTTCGCTGGCGGCCAGTTATGGTTGGCAGCGTGTCCCGGCCAATGCCCGTTGGCGCACCTATTTCCCGGACATTCTGTTCTGGCATTTTGAAAACCGCCAGAGTCTTACCTGGCTGGAAGCGATGCAGCAGCTTTATACTGAGGCGGAGTTGAATGGGGAGCAGTGAACAGGGAACCGTTAAGAGTGAACAGGGAACCGTTAAGAGTGAGGGGTATGCGCCACCATCCACTGTTCCCTGTTTACTGCTTACTTCTCACTTTTTCCCTCACGGCTTGTGGGGAAGCCACCATGCCCGCCCTGCCAACGCTCATTCCGGTGTTGTTTGCCCCAGGAGCGACGGCAACGCCAACGGCCGTGCCCGCATTACCCCTGAGCCAGCGTGATGCAGGGTGGCAGGCAACGGCCGTGCCCGCCCTTGTACCTACACCGGCCAACGCAGGTGTGCGCCCCCGTGACGCCGAACAGAAGTATCTGCCGGATGCTGGCCCTGAATTACCGGATGGCTGGCGGCCGCCCCCTTATGAAGTTCCCCTTGCTTACCATCCCGACGACCATTACTGGCTCATACGCCCCATTCCCTCCGGCAGCCGGAATTATGATCTGGAATGGTATCCATTTGGTAATGATGTATTGGCTTCAGGCCAACCGCCGTATCGGGTGCATCATGGCCTGGATTATCCCAATGAATCGGGCACACCCGTGTTGGCCGCAGGCAGCGGCACAGTTATCCATGCCGGGCCGCTGCCCAGCCCGCGTGATGGGGTGAATTATTACGGCAATACCGTGGTGATCCAGCATGATTGGCAATGGCAGGGGCGGGATGTGTATACCCTGTATGCCCATACATTGGAACTGTTTGTTGAAGAAGGGGAGCATGTGGCACAGGGGCAGCTAATAGCTGGGGTGGGCAGTTCCGGCGAGGTGACGGGGCCACATTTGCATTTTGAAGTACGGGTGGGCCAGAATCATTACAATGCGGCCGTTAATCCCATGTTGTGGCTGGCGCCTTATGAGGGGTGGGGGACGATTGCCGGGCGATTTGTAGACCGTCGCGGGCGATTGGTGAGCAGTGCGTGGATGTCCTTACGGCCGTTGCCCCTGCAAGATAATGGCCCAGAACGTGAACAGCGCACTTACTACTATTCCGGCGTGGCTTCTGACCCGGTGTGGCAAGAAAACTTTGTATTTGGCGATGTGCCTGCTGGTGAATATGAGCTGATTATTGACCTGAAAGACGGCATTCACCGTTATCGCCGCGAGGTAACAGTTTACCCAGGCCAGACCAGTTTTATTTTGATTTCAGACAACTTTGACTTTTTCCCCACAGCAACCCCAATACCTACGCCACTGCCTACACCTTCACCATTACCCATCTTCATCCCACCGCAAAACCCCACGCCAGAAGGCTGAGGTTCAGATCATATCACCCGGTTGCGGATTTCGGAACTGGCGTAATCCAGAATCCACACCACCAGGGCAATGCCAATCATCATCACGGCCGCCTGCCGATATTGCAGCAAGTTAATAGATTGCACCAGCACAAACCCAATACCGCCACCGCCGGCAAAGCCTAAAACGGTGGAAAATCGCACATTGATGTCCCAGCGATAGAGCGTAAACGCGATAAAGGGAGGGACCACTTGTGGCACAACCGCAAACAGGATCATTTGCAAACGGCTGGCCCCAGTAGCTGTAATGGCTTCCACCGGCCCTTCGGCAATGCTTTCCACCTGTTCGGAGAACAATTTGCCCAATGAAGCGATGGTATGAATGGTCAACGCCAACACGCCAGCAAAAGCGCCAATGCCCACCCACACGGCAAACACAATCACGTAGATGAGTGGTTCAATGGAGCGAATCATATTCAGGATGAAGCGGAAAATGGAGTAGAGTGTAAACCCAACCGGGAATTGCCGCCGTGGGGGAATGAGCAGCCCAACGACCAACATGACCACGCCGCCAATAACGGCCGGATAGGTTGTCCAGTAGACGGGGTTATCAAATTGCCACAACCAGTTGCAGAAGGAGCCGATGAGGTAGAGGGAAACGGCCGTGCCCAACATCGCCGTGATCCCGGTGATAATCCGCCCAGGGGCTTCCTCCACACGCAAAATCGCTTCCTGTCCATAGGTACTACCCAATGAAGCCCCCACCAACGCCAGCAAAAAACCGGTGATGGCCGGGGCCAATATGGTGATTCCTTCCGACAGAAAACGAATAAAACGCCCCATAAAAGCAAAAATGCCCAACTGCGGTGTGACCCAATCCCCCAATACCATACCCATATAGGCCAGCAGGGCAATGGCAAAAAAGAGGATCACGACCAGCAGCATAAAGCGCACCCATCCAATGGATTGCGAGAGGCGGCTTTGCTCTTCAGTGGAAAGTTTGGATGGGCCAACCTTGACGACTACAACAGCTAAGGCCAGCAGCCCCACAGCCAGCCCCAAACCAACAAACGTATTATTGGTGAGGGTGGCGGCTATATCTAACAGGAAACGGGTGACAAAGGCGCCTATGCCATAGCCCAAAACCAGACCGAGCACGGCCGTCATCACCGACGCCAGCGGCAGCCCCACATGCTCCATCAAATTGCGGGCTGCCAAAAAAGAGATAGGCACGGCCAAAATGGTGCCCATCGTCGTAGCCATCAGTGCCAGCAGCACCGTTTCCACCATCTTTTCTAAGGTGATTTTGGAAGCCTCACTCAACCCCACCACACCTGTTCCCAGAAAACCGCCGCTAGGCCATTGCTCTTCTATTTCGATGACCTGTGGCTCTTCAGACGGCCGTATATCCGGCATTGTCATCTCCACAGCAAAGCTGCCCTCACCATCCGTGCGAAAGGCAGCCAGCGCCCGCGTGGTGGCCACGTCTCCCGGCGGATGCCAGCGCACCACGCCATCGGTACGTGGCCGAAAACCTGTACCCACCAGCGTCAAAACTTCTTGTGTGGTGCTGGCACAGTTGGGGGAGAGGGTGGCGGTACGGCCGTCGGACAATGAAAAGCTGGAACCGCTAATCTCATCTCCACACGGCATGGTAATGTTGATATTCATGGTGCGCGTCTCTTCTTGCACCACAAAAAAGTCGGGTCGTGCCAGCGCCCGCACTACTCGCGTGGCCACTGCTTGCCGATCCGGGTCTTGTGGCTCTTCAAAGTTAATGGCCGTGACATCAATGCTATAAGCATACAGCACAAAGATCACCAACCCGGCAATAAACCACAGCCACCAGCGCCGCCCCCGCGATTTTTCTCCTGCTTCCGGCATACCAATTCCCCTACCACAAAAGGCACCGATAACCGATTACCGTTCACCGATTACCCTAACCGATTCGCTGCGCATCTTCCCCATAAATTTCTTTGAAACGCGCATCATCAATCTCAGACGGCCGTCCCTCAAACACCAACCGCCCTTTGTTCAACGCAATCACCCGGTCGCCATACTGTTGCACCAGGTCCAAAAAGTGCAAACTGCACAGCACCGTCATGCCATCTTCCCGGTTAATTTGCTGCAAATGCTTCATAATGCTATGCGCCAATACCGGGTCCAGGCTGGCCACCGGCTCATCCGCCAGAATCAACTCCGGGTCTTGCATCAGGGCGCGGGCAATGCCCACCCGCTGCTGCTGCCCACCGCTTAACTCATCGGCACGATTATTCGCCTTATCCCGAATCCCCACCCGTTCCAGACTGGCATATGCCTTTTGCACATCGGCCGCCGGGAAACGGCCGAACACACTACTAATGGGACTGACGTAGCCCAACCGCCCACTCAACACATTTTTCATCACCGAAGAACGGGACACCAGATTAAAATGCTGGAAAATCATGCCAATTTTACGCCGGGCCCGGCGCAGTTCCTCCCCCGTAATGTGGGAAAGCTGGATGTCATTCCACCAGATTTCCCCCGATGTCGGCTCAATCAGCCGGTTTATGCAGCGCAGCAGCGTACTTTTGCCCGAACCACTCAGCCCCACCACAGCTAAAAATTGCCCGTCTGGAACCTCAAAGCTGACATCACGCAGCGCCACTGTCCCATCGTCATACACTTTTGTCAGGTTAATCACACGTAGCATAAGGTGGAAAAAAGAAGCCGGGTATAAGCCCGGCTCCTATCAGATGAATGTGTGAGCAGATTATTCGCCCAAAATCTCTTCGTCGGTCATGCCTAACGCTTCAATCATAAAGCGGATCGGGTCATAGGCCGCGTCGGTCGTGGGTTCTGCGCCCGTCCAGCTATAAAACGCATCGGAGCAGAGCGTGACCACCCCTTCGGCCGGTTCCTGGCACGCTTCTGAAGCGGCATAAGCGGCCAACGCCTGAATGATTTCCTGGGCCTGGTTTAAGGGGAACTGTGGCCCAAAAGAAACGGTGTCATTGGGGATTGGATCAGAGATCGCCAGAATTTTGGTATCGTCAAAAATGGTAGGAATTGTTTCCATCGCCGCTACACGGGCATCCAAAACACGGAAACCGCCTTCATCCGGGCTGCCACCCACAAATGCCCGGCCGTCTACCAATTCCGGTGATCCTGCTTCGCGCCAAATTTCGGGATCATCCACTTCAGGATTCCAACGGCGGTCTGGCAGGAGTGGTGGGCTGAAAAATGCGGTGGCAAAATCCACATCACCCTGAGCTACAGCCACCATAGCCTGGGTGTGCCCACCGGTTTCCACCGCTTCGCCTGGCTCAATGCCGGCGGCCGCAAACATGGCCGATGGCACCAGATAGCCGGAAGTTGAGGTGACACTGGGAACACCCCAGGTTTTACCGGCGAGGTCTTCAATGGACTCAATGCCACTATCGGCGCGGACGACGATTTGCGCCCAATAAACGGGCCAGCCAAAACGCACGGCCGCGTTGCCCACCTGCACCCCACATCTTTCATTTGCCAATACGTAACCAAGCGCGGGAATAAAGCCGACGGTGTCATCGGGAGAGGCACACATCGCTTCAATGGTGGCAGCATAACTGTTCGGGACGCTGACTTCAAAGTGATAGCCCGTGGCCGCTTCCAGTTCTTGTGCCAGCAGTTCACCACCAGAGACGATGACATCTGCTTCTACAGAGGGGACAAAGAGGACTTTGATCGGCCGTTCCTCAGAGCCAAGTGGTGTCTCTTCGACAGCCACTTCTTCGACAACGGTTTCCACTACTGTTTCCACCAACGTTTCCGTGACAATGCGCGTAACTTCCACCGGCACTTCTACTTCCACCGGCACTTCCACTTCCTCGGTGACCGTCTCAGTGATGACGCGGGTGACTTCCACTGTTTGCGGCGTACAACCGATGAACAACATGGCCAATAAAAGAGATAAAATGGACAGGGTCAAAACTCGTTTGGTACTCATCACTGTGTTTCCTCCTAGACATAGTTGGGGCGTCAGCTTTGGTTATTTCGCAATTTGCCCCGAGTGTTTGCAACTGACGGGATTATAACTTAGTTGAAGGCGATGCCAAACAAATCAGGGTATGTTGTATGTTGGTAAAAGAGATAGGTTTACTTCGTTCGATTGCCATGTATTATGGCGTGCCGGGGCGTGGGCGGCGGATGCGTAACCTGTATGGTCACTTTATCCGCCCAGGTGATATTTGTTTTGATATTGGGGCGCATGTGGGTAACCGGCTGCGGGTCTGGACGGGATTGGGGGCACAGGTGGTGGCGGTGGAGCCGCAGCCTTATCTGATGCGCTGGCTGTGCCGTTTATACGGCCGCCATCCACACATCACGCTCTTGCCGCAAGCCATTGGCGCAGCGCCGGGCCAGGCCACCATGTATGTGAGCCACCGCACCCCTACGGTGACCACCCTGTCCACTTCCTGGCAAACGGCCGTGCAGCGCGACCCATCGTTTGCCACTGTTCGGTGGGATACGGCCGTAACGGTATCTGTGACCACATTAGACGAGTTGATTGCCCGCTACGGCCGTCCGGCCTTTTGTAAAATTGATGTAGAAGGGTATGAACTGGAAGCAGTGCGTGGACTGTCGCAGCCCATCCCGGCTCTTTCATTTGAATACATTGCGGCCGCCCGTGAGATTGCCATTCACTGTATCGGGCGATTGACGGAACTGGGCCCGTACGAATTTAACTATTCCCCAGGCGAAAGTCACCGGCTGCAAAGTGTACGATGGTTGCCTGCCGTTGAAATGCAAGACGTTTTGGCGCAGATGGATAGCGGAAGTGGAGATATATACGGCCGTTGGCTCGCCTGATGCTGCTTCTTTTAAGCAACTGGCTGGTGTACAATACAGATATCTGGTTTGTGAAAAAACCCCACGAATTCCTGAGGTTAAGTAACCGTGCAGTAATTACTTAATTACCCAATTACCCAATCGCTAACTTATTTGCAAACAATCACTAAGGAGTGGCAGCATGAGTACAAATGGCAACTATCAAGAGGTGGTCATCCTGGCGGGGGCACGTACCCCAACGGGTAAATTTAATGGTGGATTATCTGGTTTTACAGCACCAGAATTGGGTGCATGGGCGGTGCAGGCGGCCGTCGCCCGTTCCCGTATTGATCCCGCCAGCGTTTATGAAGTGATCATGGGGCAGGTGGTGCCGGCCGGAACAGGGCAGGCGGCCGCCCGCCAGGCAGCGTTGGGTGGTGGGCTGCCCGATACTGTGGGGGCAACGGCCGTTAACAAAGCGTGCGGTTCTGCACTCAAAGCGGTTATGTTGGCGGCCAATGCCATTGCGGCCGGCGAGGCCAATGTGTTTGTAGCCGGGGGCATGGAAAGTATGTCCAACGCCCCTTACCTGCTGCCCAAAGCCCGGCAGGGTTTGCGCTACGGCCATGCCGAACTGCAAGATGCGCTGTTGCACGATGGTCTTTGGTGTGCCTTTCAAGATTGGGCCATGGGTAACGCCGCCGACTTCATTGCCCGTCAATTTGAAGTAAGCCGGGAAGAGATGGACGAATTTGCCCTGCGGAGCCATCAAAAAGCAGCTGAAGCCACCATACACGGCCGTTTCCGCGATGAAATCACCCCTGTGGAAATTAAAAGCCGCAAAGGAACTGTTCTGATTGAGCATGATGAACCGATCCGGGCCCGTTTTGCAAATGGCAGTTTTGAACTGGATACCAGCCTGCCCCAGTTGGCTGCCTTGCCGCCAGCCTTCGCCCCTGATGGACAGGTGACGGCGGGGAATGCACCCGGTTTGAATGATGGCGCGTCGGCCGTTGTGGTAACCAGCCGGGCCGAGGCTGAACGGCAGGGGGTGCGGCCGTTGGCCCGCATTGTGGGGTATACCCATGCGGCCGTACATCCCCAATGGATTTTTTCTGCCCCGGCCAAAGCAATTCCCCGCTTGCTGGCCAACATTGGCTGGCCGCTTGATACGGTAGATTTGATTGAATTGAATGAAGCGTTTGCCGCCCAGGTTTTGGCAAATGGTGTGGATATGTCCCGCCAGGGTTTGCCCTGGAATTGGGAAAAAGTGAATGTGAATGGGGGCGCGGTAGCATTAGGCCATGCTATCGGCTCTAGCGGCACACGAGTGCTGATTACATTGCTCTATGCACTTCAACAACGGGGATTAAAACGGGGTATTGCTTCCCTTTGCCTGGGTGGTGGTGAAGCGGTGGCGTTGGCAGTTGAGATGGAATAACCAGAAGAGCTTAAGGATTTTGTGGCTGAAATCTTGGCAGAGTATGCCCAGAACGGAGATTCAGGTACCCTTGTCTCGGCATTACAAATCGTGGCGCGAGTGGTGGAAACCGCCGATGTCCAGCGGCAGGCGCAACCTTAGACAAACTGCGCTCAGTTGACTTGAGTTTAGAGCCGCCGTGCGTCAACAGAGCCACTGACAGCCGATAAACAGG
>CAZOPF010000118.1:0-16758 GCA_964581605.1 uncultured Ardenticatenaceae bacterium | reverse complement strand
CTAAACACCTAAACACCTAAACACCTAAACACCTAAACACCTAAACACCTAAACATTTGAACACCCAATCATCCAGACACCAGATCACCCCATGAAGACCCACACCCTCGGCCCATACATCCTGCAAGAAGAAATCGGCTATGGTGGCATGGCAACCGTTTATCGTGCGCACCAGCCCAGCGTAGAGCGAGATGTAGCGGTTAAAGTCATTTTGCGGGCACGCCTGGAAGACCCGGAAGCGGTGCAGCGTTTCCAACGCGAAGCGCGGTTGATTGCCCGGTTGGAGCATCCCCATATCCTGCCGGTGTATGATTTCGACGGCCGTCACGACCCACCCTACATCGTCATGCGCTACCTGGACAGCGGCACCCTGCGCGATGTGATGAGCCGGGGCGCCCTGCCCCTCAACGAAGTCAGTTACCTGATGCAGCAAATCGGCTCCGCTCTGGATTACGCCCACCGCCAGGGCATCGTCCACCGCGACATTAAACCCTCCAACATTATGATTGACCGCGACGGCAACGCCTTCGTTACCGACTTCGGCATTGCCCGCATGGTGTCCGGCGGCCAGCATATCACCATGACCGGCGCGCTGATGGGCACCCCTGCGTATATGTCGCCAGAACAGGCGCAGGGGCAAACCAACCTGGATCACCGCTCCGACATCTATTCATTGGCAGTTATTCTCTTTCAAATGCTCACCGGCGAACTCCCGTTTGCCCATGAAAACAACTTTAGCGTCTTAATGATGCACGTCAACGAGCCGGCTCCCAGCGTTATCCAATGTAATCCAGAACTGCCGCCCGTTATGGAACACATTTTGCAGCGGGCTTTGGCGAAAAAACCGGCCGACCGATACCAATCGGCGCTAGAGCTGGCACAGGCCGTAGCCATCGCCGTGGGCGGCACCATTTCTGTTGCCCCCACACGGTTGCGATTGCTGCTAGAAGATGCGGCCGTTACCCGCCTCTCACCACCCCCCAGCACCGGCAGCACCAGCGGCCGCACCACCAGCGAACAAAACAAGACCATTACCGCCCTCTATGCCAGCGTAACCAGCTTTGCTGAACTGGTAGATGAAACCGATGGCAGCGAAGCGGCCAGGCAGGCCCTCCTCCATTGGGGAACGGCCGTAGATGAAATCATTGCCCACTATGGCGGCCAGACAGTCAGCCGGGCCGAAGACACCACCCTGGCTATCTGGGGCATAGACCTGACCCGTGAAGACGACGCCGAGCGTGCCGTGCGTGCCGCTCTGGCCTTGCAACAGGCCATGCGCCAGCACAGCACCCCTTATCTGGACGATACCGCCAATGAGCCGCTGCCCCTCAACATCGCCCTCAACACCGGGCTGGTACTGCTCACCCCGGATGAGCAAAGCGGCGATTATTCGGCCAGCGGCGCGGCCATCAGCCTCACCAACCGGCTGATGCAGCAGGCCGATGGCCTCATTCTCATCACCCACAATACGTATACCCAGGTGCGTGGCGTCTTTGAAATGGAGCCAGATACGCCGCTCAAGCTGCGCCGCAGCCAGGAAACGATGCAGGTCTACCGGGTCAACTCGGCCAAACCGCGTGCCTTTCGGCGTGGGGCACGCGGTGTGGAGGGTGTGGAAACGGCGCTCATCGGCCGTGAAGCCGAACTCAAGACCCTGCAAAATGCCTTCCAGGATGCCATTGAAGACCGGGAGACCCAGGTTATTACCATTGTCAGCGAAGCCGGTTTGGGCAAATCTCGCCTGCTCTACGAGTTTGTTAACTGGTCTGATCTGCGCCCTGAGGTGTTTTGGGTGATGCGTGGCCGTGCGACGCCTGAGATGACCAACCGCCCCTATGCTTTGCTGCGCGACCTCGTTTCATTTCGCTATGAAATTCAAGACAGCGACAGCCCGGCCGTCACCCGGCAAAAACTGGAGCAAGGAATTCAGCAGCAAATTGGTGAAAACGAGGCAATGGCTCATCTGCTGGGGCACCTGGTTGGCTTCGATTTTTCAGACAGCCCACACGTCAAAGGGTTGTTGGGCGATCCCCCGCAGCTAACCGAACGAGCACGGCAAATGTTTATTCGCTGGGTGCAGGCGCTGTGTGTGCGTAACCCGGCCGTGTTGGAAGTGGAAGATATACATCTGGCGGACGATGCTTCGCTTGATCTGCTAACTGACCTGGTGACGAAGCATCAGGATTTGCCCATGTTGATGATTTGCCTGGCACGGCCGTCACTTTATGAGCGGCGGCCGTCGTGGGGCGGCGGGCAGCCATTCCATACGCGGCTGGAACTGCGGCCGCTTGACCGGCGCGAAAGCCGCAACCTGGCCCGCGAAATCCTGCAAAAAGTAGCCGATGCCCCTAAAGCGTTGCGTGATCTGCTGGTGGAAAGGGCCGAAGGAAATCCATTTTATATGGAAGAACTGGTCAAAATGCTCATTGATGATCGGGTCATCTTCAAACAAAGCGAAGATGTCTGGTTGGTGGAAGAAGAGCGGTTGGGTCATTTAGAAGTGCCGGCCACACTGGTGGGTTTGCTGCAGGCCCGGCTAGACAGCCTGCTCTTCCCGGAAAAGCTCACCTTGCAGCGAGCGGCCGTCATCGGGCGCGTCTTTTATGATACAGCCCTGGAAGCGCTGGATGCGGCCGATGAATACCATCTGGATGATCTGCCAGCTATTTTGGATCGGTTGGCCGCCCAGGAATTTATTTATGAGCGTGAAACGACCAATTTTGCGGGCAGCACAGAATATATTTTTAGTAAAACGATGTTGCAAGATGTGTTGCTCAGCACCCTGCTACGCCGCCAGCAAGAACGATACAACCGGGCGGCCGCCCGCTGGCTGGTGGAAACCAGTGGGCCGCGTGTGGGCGAGTATTTTGGCCTGATTGCTGATTATTACGAAAAGGCGGGAGATTTTGAACAGGCAGGCGCATATTTGCAGCAGGCGGGCGAACAGGCTCTGCGCCTGAGTGCGTATATCAACGGCCGCATGTTGTTTGAACGAGCGCTGATGCTGCTGCCCACAGAAAGCGTCACCCGCATGGTGTTATTCTTGCGTTTGGGAGAAGCTCGCTTCTTTCTGGGCGATTATGCGGCCGCCCGCTCTTCCTTAGAGTCCGCCTTGAAAATGGCGCGGGCACGGCAAGATGAGGCCCATACGGCCGATGCGCTCTATTGGCTCAGCCAGACGGCCGTCATGCAAGGCGCCTATCTCCAGGCACAATCCTTTTTGGAAGAAAGCCTGCCTCTGGCCCGCTCTGGCGCAGATGTGGATACGCTGGCCCGCGTTTTGTATGGCCTGGGCGATGTTCAGTGGCGGCAAGGGCAGATCGAGGAAGCTCTCCAACTACTTAACGAATGCCTGTTACTCAGCCAGCAGGCCAATCTGACAAACCAGGAGTTGTTTGCTCTTAATCGGTTAGGGGCGGTGGCCGTTGTGGCCGGTGATTGGGAAAAAGCCAATGAGTTGTATGAGCAGGTGTTGGCACGCGCCCGCCAGGTTGGCAACCGGGAGCGGGAAGTGTCTGCGCTGAACAACCTGGGCGTGGTAGCCTATGAGCGGGCTGATTGGGAAATAACAGTAGCTTATGCCCAACAGGCGCTGCCATTGGCGCGGGAAATGGGGCAGCAGCAATTGATCGCCTTGTTGCTCAATAATCTGGCCGATGTGCTGCTGCGCCTGGATGATTTTGCCCAGGCCAGACGCTATTTGCATGAGGGCATCACACTGGCACAGCAAATGGGGGCGGTGCCCCATGTGCTGACGGGAGTGCAAACAGCCGGGCTGCTTCTGGCCCGCCAGGGTGATCAGGAGCGGGGGCTGGCGCTCATTGGCCTGAGCCTCAATCACCCATCGGCCACGCCCGAAACCAGGCGCACCGCGTATGATTGCCTGCGGACGCTGGCGCTGGACCCGACTGATACGGCCGTACAGTCCGCCCTGGCCCAGGGAAATTCCCTCGACCTGGATACAATAGCCGGGCAACTTTTGGCCGATTGGGGATGAGCAGATGAGGGAGTGACGGCCCGTTCCATCCTCACGCATTCCGCCATACCATGATGGGCTATGTTATGTGATTGTGGTGTATTCGTAGCCCTATCGTTGCAATAAGAGAATGAGAAATTGGGAGACTACCAAACGAGAAACAGACTACGAGAGCAGGAGAGTGTTCAATCCCCTATTTTCAATCTCCTAATCTCAATCTACCAACGGGAGAAATACGATGCGTAACCGCGCTTTGCTGACTTTTATCATCTTGTTCCTGTTTGTGGCCGCCTGCCGCAAAGAGGAAGAGATGCCCACCCCCGTTCCTACCATCGCCGTGCCCACGGCTGTGCCCACCAGCACCCCCACCCCTCGCCCCACCCTGGCCCCCGGCGAAACGCCCCCACCCGGTGAACCCCTCGCCCCCACCACCATCAACCCGGCCGACATCACCTGGTCGCCCCAGGTGATAGACAGCAGCCCGCTGCCCGGCGAGGAACTGCTGCTGGACGGGGCCATCACCATCCGTTTTGACCAGCCAATGGATCAGACCTCCGTGGAGCAGGCGATGTCTGTGGCCGCTGAGGAAGATGGCACGGCCGTAGCCGGCGACTTTAGCTGGCCCCGCCCCGATACCGTCATCTTTACGCCCAAAAGTGAATTGCAAGGCAAACAACTGTATCGCGTCAGCATTGACGAACGGGCCCAGGGAGAAAACGGCCGTCCGCTGGAAACCCCCATCCAACTACTGCTGCAAACGGCCGGCGACCTGGCCGTCAGCCAGGTATTACCTGCGGACAACACCGCTGGCGTACCCACCGATGGCGCCATTACCGTCATGTTCAACCGGCCGGTTGTGCCCCTCGTCAGCACCGGGCAGCAGGCCGATTTACCGCAGCCGCTCGCCTTTGCCCCCCCCGCCACCGGGCGCGGCGAATGGACCTCCACCAGCATCTACCGCTTTGTGCCCGACCCGCCGCTGGCCGGGGCCACCACCTACAACGTGGTCGTTGACCCCACCCTGACCGACGTGGTGGGCGTGGCCATGGCCGCCCCATTCAACTGGTCATTTACCACCCTCGACCCCGAAGTGGTGACCATCTTTCCCGATGAAACGGCCGCTATCGCTCCCGACACCACCTTCACCGTCACCTTCAACATGCCCATGAACACGGCCGTTACGGAAGCGGCCATTTCCATTGTTGGCGGCGAAGAACTGCCGGAATTGAGCTTTCATTGGATGGAGGATGGGCGCGTCGTCGGCGTCACCCCTACCGATTTGTTGGAAATGGAAACGGAGTACGAATTTATCGTGGGCGATACGGCCGCGGCCGCCAACGGCCAGGCCACTCTGGCAGAAGCCGCCTCCTTTGCCTATACCACCTACCCCTTCCCGGCCGTCATCAGCGTCTACCCCCGCGACGGGCAAACGGCCGAACAGTGGGATCGTGGCCTCAACATCCAGTTTGCCAGTCCCATGAATTGGGACACAGTAGAAGGCCGCGTTGGCATCTTCCCCGCCCCGGCCGTGCCGCCGAATTACTACATTGACCCCTGGTCAAACGGCATCCAGATAGATTTTCCCTACCAACCCGATACGACCTACCGCATCATCATCCCCAGCACGGCCGCTGACCCCTATGGCAACACGTTAAGTGCAGCTTACGAATGGACATTCACCTCCGCCAGCACACCGCCCATCGCCTCCTTCAACCTGCCGCAAAACCAGAGCTTCCTCAGCACCAGTTTTCCCACGCAAGTAGACATCGTTCACAACAATGTACCGGCTGTTAATGTGGCCCTGTATAACCTGGGGCTGCCACTTAATTTGCTCAGTAACCCCTGGGATGTGCAGAACTATACACCCGCCGGTGAACCGGTGCGCACCTGGAATCTGGAAATGGACAGCGGCCGTAACGAAGTCGGCGTCACCAATCTACCCCTGGCCGACGGCGGCGTGTTGCCCACCGGCATCTACTTCCTGACGCTCAACGCGCCGGGACTGCCGGAAGATTCGCAATGGTGGCAAAACCAGAACAACGTGCTCATCGTCGCCGATACCAACGTGGTGGTGAAGGAGATGTTTGGCGATGTCTACATCTGGGCGACCGACATTGCCAGCGGCCAACCGGCGGCTAACCGCAACCTGACCTTGTATAACGCTCAAGGGGTGCAGGTGGGCACGGCCGTAACCGACGCCAACGGCCTGGCCCGCTTTGACTATATGCCCGCCAACGGCTACCTGGAAGGGGCCACCGTCATCAGCAATGCGCCCGGCGCAGCCGGTTTTGGCGCCGGCAACAGCACATGGAACGGCGACACGGCCCCCTGGCAGTTTGGCCTCAACGCCGATTCCAGCGATCAGACGCCCAACTTTGCCTACATTTACACTGACCGCCCCATCTACCGCCCCGGCGACAGCGTCTTTTTCAAAGGGATTGTGCGTGAGAATGGGTACGGCCGTTTCTTCATGCCTGCCGAAAGACAAGAACTCGAACTACATATCTACTACAGCGACTTCACCGGCCAGGCCAGCTTTGATGATTACCAGACCGTCACTGTGCAGCCCGATGGCACCTTTAACGGCGAATTTGTGGTGCCTGAAAGTGGCGCGCTCGGCACCTATTTTATGAGTCTGGACGGCCAGGGATTCGATTGGCGGGCCAATGTCTCCTTTACGGTGGCCGAATACCGCCGCCCCGAATTCCTGGTAACGATGACCCCGGAAATGCCGGACGCCCTGCGCGGCGAAACGGTAGACGTGACCTTGCAGGCCGAATACTTCTTTGGCGGCACGGCCGCCGACCTGCCGGTGCAGTGGAGCATTTACGACAACGCCTTTTACCCCCAATTCCCCGGCCCCTACTACTGCTGGATGGATTGCGGCGGCTTTTATTATGAGGAGAGCGGCCCCTACAACTTTGGCGGCGGCGAAAACTTCCTGGGCAGCGGCGAGGGGGTGACGGATGGCGACGGCCGTCTCACCATCACCCTGCCCGCCGACCTGCTGCAAGAGAGCGACCCCGGCAGCCGCGTCGTGCGTGTGGAAGCGACCGTCACCGACCTCTCCGGCTTCCCCATCACCAGCCGCACGGAAGTCACCTTCCACGCCGCCGAAAGCTACGTGGGCGTTCGCACCCTCACCGGCTTTGTGGCCGCCGGGGAAGAAGCGGAAGTGGAAGTGAAAACGGTTGATTGGGCCGGTGAAGAGGTGGCTAACCAGGATGTGGAACTCGTCTTTTATCGGCGTGAATGGGAGCCGGTGCGTACTCAGGACTTTGGCCTCTACTACACCGCCTGGATCGCCACCGATACCGAAGTGGCGCGGCAAACGGTGACAACTGATGCGCAAGGGGTGGCCCAGGCTACGTTCACACCGGATCAGGGGGGGTCGTATCTGGCGGTGGCGACGGTGACGGACGACACCGGCCGCATGAACCTGAGCAGCACCTACGTCTGGGTGACTTCCGACGGCCGTATCGCCTGGCAAACCGACCCTTACGACAAAGCGATGAACCTCATCCCCGACCGCGCCGAATATGTGGTGGGTGACACGGCCGAAGTTTTGGTGCAAAATCCCTTCTCCGTGCCCGTGCAGGCGTGGGTGACGCTGGAACGGGGCCAACTCATCGGCCAACGGCTGGTGACCTTGCAGCCCAACAGCGACATCATCCGCATCCCGCTGGATGACATTTACGCGCCCAATACGTTTGTGACGGTCACGGCCGTGAAACCTACCGACCCCAACAACCCGGACGACCCCTACGCCGAAATCCGGCTGGGCATGGCCGAACTGGTCGTCAACCCGGACATCTTCTGGGTGAACATCGAACTGACGCCACAGGAAACGGTGTTGGAGCCACGAGACACGGCCGTGTTCGACATCCGCACCACCGACCACACCGGCGCGCCCATCTCTGCCGACCTCTCCCTGGCGCTGGTAGACCTGGCCGTGCTGACGCTGAAACCGGACAATGCCCCCCCCATCCTGGAAACCTTCTATGAACGGCAGCCCTACCGCAGTCTGGTGGGCGGCGGCCTCTTCATCTCCGGCGAAGGGCGGGAAGTGGAACTGCCCCTGGCCGGCGGCGGTCTGGGTGGCGGCGGCGGCGATGGCATTGCCAGTGAATCGGTCGCCCTGCGTGATGGACAGGACGAGGACGATGTGCGCCGCGACTTCCGCGACACCGCTTACTGGCAGGCGAATCTGGTGACGGACGCCGACGGCCGGGCCACCGTGGAAATCCCCCTGCCCGACAATCTGACCACCTGGCGGCTGACCAGCAAAGCCAATACCGAAGTGACGCTGGTCGGTCAGAATACGGCCGATATTGTCACCACCCTGCCGCTGCTCATCCGCCCCGTCACCCCGCGCTTCCTGACGGTAGGCGACACGCTGCAAATTGGCGCGGTCATCAATAACAATACCGACAGCGCCATTGAAGCCGATGTGACCCTGGAAGCGACCGGCGTGACGCTCAATGGCCCCGTGGAGCAGACGGTGAATGTGCCTGCCAATGGACAGGTGTTGGTGAGCTGGGAGACGGCCGTGAACGATGCCACATTCGTTGACGGGCAGGCATTTGCCGACTTCACCTTCCGCGTCAGCGGCGGCGGCTACAGCGACGCCACCAAACCCACCTTCGGCGTTGGCCCGGACAACCTCATCCCCATCTACCGCTACAATGCCCAAGACATCGTGGGCACGTCCGGCGAACTGGATACACAGGGCAGCCGCGTGGAATCCATCCTGCTGCCGCCCGGTGTGGACATGGCTCAGGGCAATGTGGATATGGTGCTCAGCCCATCGCTGGCGGCGGCCTTGCTGGACAGCCTGCGTCTGCATAACAATGACCTGGACTTCTTGGCCGACTGTCCGGCGGCCATTGCCGACCGGATGCTGCCCAATGTGGCCGTGGAAACGCTGACCACGCGGCTGGACGCGCCCGAAGTGGAAGCCCAATTGGGCGATGAACCAGCGGCCATCGTTGACGCCGGGATCGGCCAGTTAACCGCGCTGGTTCACAGCGATGGCGGCTGGGCCTGGTGTTTTGAGGACGAAAGCGACCCCTGGATCACCGCCTACGTCCTGTTAGCATTGGCCAAAGCACGCCAGATCGGGTATGCCGTGGACGAAGAGTTATTGGAAGATGCGGGCAATTATCTGGTGCGGCAGTTAGCGCAGCCGGAAGATTTCCGCACTGCTTTCGACGCGAACCGGCAGGCGTTTTATCTCTACGTGCTGGCGGAGTTGGGCGTGGATGTCAATGCGGAACTGGATGCCCTTTTCACCGAAGCCCGCGACCTGCTCGACCCGTATGGCAAGGGGTTGCTGCTGATGGCTTATCACCTGACCGGCAGTGACACCAACGTAGACGCGCTCATCGCCGACCTGAGCGGCAGCGCGATTGTCTCGGCGACGGGTACCCATTGGGAAGATGTCAGTCAGGACTTTGACAATCTGAGCAGTGACATTCGCGGCACGGCGATGATCGTGAACGCCCTGTCGTTGTGGCAGCCGGACAATGCCCTGGCGCCGGGTGCGGTGCGCTGGCTGATGGCCGCACGCACGGCCGCTGTCTGGCCGACGACGCATGAATCAGCCTGGACGATCTTTGGCCTGACGGAATGGATGGCCGCGACGGGCGAATTGGACGCGAATTATGAGTATGGTTTGCAGGTGAATTTGCAGCCGACGGCCGATGGCTCATTTAACCGCGAAAACATCGCCGAGAGTCGCCAGGTTACCGTGCCTGTGCCCGACCTGTTTAGCGATGACCCGAACTTCTTTGAGTTCCGGCGTGGCGCGGGCGCGGGTACGCTCTATTACACCATGCACATGAACACGGCCGTTAACGCCAGCCAGGTCAGCCCCATCAATCGCGGCATCCACGTGGAACGCGCCTACTTTGACGCCGCCTGTGACCCGGAGACGGAAACGTGTGAACCGATCACGCAAATCCAGGCGGGGCAGCAGGTGCGGGTGGTGGTGACGATTCAGACGGAAAATGACCTGCTGCACGCTATCATCGAAGACCCCATCCCGGCGGGCACGGAGGCGGTTGATCCGAACCTGGAAACGACACCTTCGGGCGGTGGCGATGATGGGCCAATCCCATTGGATTATCTGTGGGGGTATTGGGGCTGGTGGTCGTTTGACCGGGTGGAGTACCGGGATGAGAAGGTGGTCTTCCTGACCAGCTTCTTACCGGCGGGCACGTACCAGTACACCTATTTCCTGGATACGGTGATCCCTGGCAGTTACCAGGTGATGCCGACGTTTGCCAGAGAAGCGTACTTCCCAGAGGTGAACGGCCGTGCGGCCGGCCTGCTGTTTACGATTGCGGAGTAGACCATTTTTGCTAGAATCACGAATGTCGGTGATACCAACCTGGAATTCCTGTATTTCAAGGATTCGCAATTAAACAAGTTGAACAAGAAGACACACAAATTTCCTTTAGAAATCGTGTGTCTTTGTTCAAATTTTTAATGGTCAACCCTGCGATATAGCCAGGATACAAACCCTAAAGTTGAGGGAGTTTTATAATTAACGTACCCACATGTGCTTTATAAGGGAGCAATATGAAATCTCAAAGTTATCTTTTGTTATTTGTTTTAAGTGTGACGTTGGGACTTGCCGCCTTGGCGACCAGCGCATCATCCGAAAACCCACCACCTTTTCGGGATATTGAGTTGATTCGGGATATATCGGCGGAGACGATGGCATCCTATTATCGGCAAGGTGAAACGGCCGTATCTATCCAATCGCCTCATGTACCGGCCATTACGCTTCCCTTTCAAAGCGCGGTAGCGTACCAATCTTTTCGTAACAACAATTGGGATATCTACCAGCACCGTGTGAACAGTGGTCAGGATGACATTCAACTGGTTTCAGCACCCGCCGCCGATGCCTATCCTTTCCTGAGAAACGGAATTGATCAACTGTTTTTTGTATCGGATCGAGATGCGGATTATGATGTCTACAGGTTGAATATCTCATCTAACAACCTGTTGAACATTAGCCAGTCAGGCAGCAACGATTTCAACCCGGCTTCGACCATAGATGGTTCAAGAGTTGCTTTCAACTCGATTCGTACCGGCAATCATGAAATCTTTGTCAGCAATAGTAACGGTTCAGGTCTCCAACAGTTAACCAACCATCCTGCTTATGATGGCCAACCCAGTTGGTCACCAGACGGCGCACAGATCGTTTTTTCCTCCTTTCGCACCGGGCGGTATGAATTATGGATGATGAATGCGGATGGCTCAAATCTACACCAGCTTACGTTTGGGGCAACCGCTCTTTATCCAGCGTGGTCGCCGACAGGAACGCAAATCGCCTATGCCAATGACGGGAACGGTGACGGCTGGCTGGAACTTTGGCTGATCAATGCCGATGGTTCCGGTGCCCATCGGCATTTAAACGGCCAGGGTACGCGGGATTTATGGCTGCCAGCGTGGTCGCCTGATGGAAGTCTCATTGCCTTTACAGATACGGCCTGGATTTATTATCAGGGGCAGTATTATTGGGAGCACAGTGGGATCTATACGACTGACCCACTGACACCAGGGGCATACTCCACATTTATTCTTGATACCAGAGCATTTCGCCCTTCCTGGGCAGCCATAGATGGCAGTAGCCCTTCTTCATGTGCGATTCAAACAAATTCGCTGCAACACGATCTGGTTTTTATGCTGGCCTGGACGGCAACCGATGTAGGAGATGCCGGAATTGGTGGTTATGATGTGGAAATGCGTCCGGATTCGACAACTTCCTGGCAGCGAGTGGTCAGCAATACCCCTCAATTATCTACCCGTTATGAGTTTGGGCGGGATGGCACGAGGCAATTTCGCTGCCGTGCCCGGGATCGTGCTTTTAACCTGGGCACGTGGGGGCAACCAGCAACTATTACCGTTGACACCAAATGGCCCGATTCTCAGGTGTTGCCGATGACTACCTATGTACACGAGCCGGTTACAGTTCACTGGACAGGCAATGACAATGACCTGACCTATGATGTTTTTGTACGCGACGGTACGGATAGCAACTGGCAGTTATGGCAAGATGGGGTGTCTACCACTTCAGCTATGTTTACAGGAACAACCGGCCATACCTATTATTTTCGCAGTCAGGCCCATGAAGGTCGGCAGCTAGAGCCGTGGCGCCCCCAGCCAGACACGGCCGTGACATTTTACGCCCACCGGATTTCTGGTTCTGTAAACGACAATCGGGGTTATCCGGTGGCTACACCAACCATCAACGTCACGCCAACCTCATCAGGCATGGAGTCAAACCCGCTCACGGGCACATATGACCTGTTTGTGGGGGCTACTGGCAGCTACACGCTTACTTTTGCCGCTGCTGGTTACTCGTCGTTGGCGGCGACGGCCGTGTCCCTGAATAGCGACCTGACTTTCAACGCTATAATGCCGCCTGCTGATGACGCTGTTATCGGGGGTGGTTTTGAAAATGGTACCCTGGATGGTTGGATTGTGACCGGTGAAGGTGCTACTGCCACTGCAGGCGCACGCCACAGTGGGGCATATGGTCTGGAAATCAGCCATACTGTGCTGACGAGTACTATGGCATCACAAGTCATTACCGTCACGCCAGGTTTGGCAAACCCCACCCTCTCATTCCTGTACCATATTCCCACACCCTTAACTGGCGGCGAGTTCCAGGTGCAAATCTCTCAGGGAGGCAACACGACAACGGTGTTGCAGACCGCGCAATCTACTTCTACCTGGCAGCACGTATGGGCAGATTTAACCGCTTACAGCGGCCAGGCTGTCACAATCACGCTAGCTGCTGACCATACCATGGGCGCTATCTGGCTAGATGAACTCTCGCTTGGTTCCTGGACAACACCGCAGGTAACGGCCGTTTCCCCCACCCATTGGCCCTTTGAACAGCCCATCACACTCAATGTGACCGGGACGAACTTTCTAGAAACACCGACCGTGTTGCTGGGTCAGATGGCATTAAACAATGTAACCTGGTTAAGTAACAGCCAGTTGGAGATTACTATACCGCCGATAATTGCAGAAGGCGTTTATACCTTAACCGTTGTCAATCCTGGTGGTGCCAGGGCGGTGGCTGCCGAAACCATCACCGTTGCCAAAGAGCGCCTATTCTTGCCGCTGGTTGTCAAACCGGGTTACACACCTCCGCCAACCGCCGATTGGTTCACGCTAAGTTATGATGCGGCCCATACAGCTTACAACATCATTGATCCCGGCGCATCACGGTATGAATTGCTTTGGAGCAAAACGCTACCATTTACAGGCGGCTCGCCGCTGGAAAATATTGCCGTCAGTAACAGTATTGTTGTGGCTACAAGCCAGGTACCTAACCAGACCTCGGCCGTTGTGGGCCTCGATTTGGAAACAGGAGCGGAAAAGTGGCGACAATTGCTAGACGGTGATTCCGTCAGCCCACCAACTATCGCCCAAGGTGTTGTCTACGTCACCCAAAACACCCATGACCAATATCAACACAGCATCTATGTTTCCTTTTTGCACGCTTTTGACCTCTTTACCGGCGTAAAGCTGTGGTCAACTGTTTTAGGGACTTTTTACGGTTCCTCCCTCAATTTTTATCAGCCGGTTTTCGCTGAAGACAAGGTGTTTTTGGCTGGCCAGAACATTAACGCCTTTGATGCTTTTACTGGGCAACTGCGTTGGGGAGGTGACTGGCTCACTCCTCCCATGACACCAGCCTATTACCAAAACAGTGTATATGTAGCGAATTCCTATTACTTTTATCGCTATCCAGCCAACTCTGGTGATTTCACCTGGACTGTTGATATTACCGAGTCGCCCTTAACAACGCTGGTTACAGGTGATCGGGCGATTCTGAGCAGCCAGACAAAGCTCATCGGGATCAACCTGGACTCTCATGCTATTGCCTGGTCGCATAATGGAAATTATGGGCGTAACTTGACGGCCGTAGCTGATAATGTGCTGTATAGTTTGAATGGCACTTTGCTGGAAGCACGCAACCCGACCAATGGCACTTTGCTCTGGCAATATGATATACCTGGTATGCCTATCAACTCGCCAGTGGTTGCGGGAAACTATGTTTATGTGGCGTCGGAAGGAGGAACTTTTGTCATCAACCGTACAACTCACCAATTAGAAACGTCTATAAGCCAGGGAGGATGGTTGGCTGTTGCTAATGGGCACCTGTTTATAGCCAATAGCAATAAAACCATCCATGCGTATCGTGCGCAAGAGCCATAGGTCAGGAAGAATAATTGACCTCCTACACACGCACATCGGCAGCTCCATACCGGCGGGAAAGTACCAATACGCCTGCTTCCTGGATGAGGTGCCGTGCGGCCGGCCTGCTGTTTAGGATAGCGGAATAGATGACACGTAGGGGCGGGACAGGCGGGTGAACTCTTTGCCATGAAGAAACATCTGCCTCCCCGCCTGTCTCGCCCCTTTTTCGCCAGCCAGGTGGGGTGAGACGGCGCGGAAACAAGGTCTTACGTTTTGCATCTATGGAACCCGCGCCGCCCCACCTCTACATCAGATGGGTGGTAAATTGAGGGTTATAAAAAGGAGACGTTGCCGGAGGGCAACGTCTCCTTCGTTTAATAAACAAAAGACCCCAAGGGTTTCCAAAACCTTCGGGCCTGTGGGGGATGAGGGGGTACGGCCGTGAGCCTTCGATTCTGGCAACGGCCGTGAATCTGTGATGGGCGACGGCCTGAGTATGTTATATATAACTCTTCAGGACGGAGCTAAAGCAATAGTCAACTTGCCCTAAGATCGGGTTTTACATACCTCCACCGATATAGTGGTAGACAGATGATGCCTAAAAATAAAATTCCAAGAGCATACAACATTTTATTGTTGCCAATCACTCGATTATTGTGGTAGAGGTTAAAAAGGTACAAAACTATTCCAGCAAGAGACACCCCCATCGTTAAAATGTGACACATTAACAAGAATCCCAAGCCAATATAATTCTCCAATGGTTGATTTCTCAAGTTAAACATCCAGAAAAACACGAATATCACGCTGTAAAATATTGGCCAGATTGCAAGGAATAGTAAAACAAAACTGTTGAAGCGATCCGTTCTTTTAACTGCCATCTGTGTTTTGCCTTACGTATTGCCATCTTACTGGTGCTTGTTGTAGTTGGTGTTCCCACTAGGTTACACCTGTTTTGCACAACGCACATGTGGGAATGATACGGCCGTGCCCCCCACCAACCAATCCCCACACGGCCAGTTATTTTTCTAGCCAATTTGCCAGACGTCTTTTGATTTGCTGCAAGCGATCCAGTGCGATATGACCCAGGCGGGCATTGATGACGGTTGGTTCCACAGTTGCCAATCGCGCTAACCGCACGGCGGACCGAACTTTGAGGCCAGTAGCGGCATAATCGGCATCAGATGAGTCAATAATCTCGTCAAATTGGGGGACTGCTTGAGCCGTGTGTGAGGTAATCAGCGCCAGGAGCAAATCTGTATGACGACCGGGGGCGATAGCCACAACCAAAGCGGGCCGCAGTTTTCCTGCTTGCAGGTCTGTTTGCGGGAATCGAATGAGAACAATGTCGCCGGGATTCATGGATGGTAAATTTCTGCGGCGTCTGCCAGCGAGTATTCCACTTCATCAGCTTCACGGAAAAACTGCTCCAGCGAAAAATCTTGCCACTGCTTCGCCGTCCAATCGGCATAGAGCGGTGTAATGTCTCGTCGAGCCATCACAAAGAATGTAAAGTCGGCGATCTGCTGCACCACATCATCTGGCAACATTTCTATCTGTTTTTGCAATTGTTCGCGGGAAATGAGGGTTGTCATTGAAATCACCTCCAATCAGGATGAAGCATATCAAATCCTGCCCATAGTTTAGCACAGCGAGGGCCGTTCGTCGCACATGCGGGAATGATACGGCCGTGCCCCCCACCAACCAATCCCCTCACAAACACAATTGCTCTCTGCGGTTATAGTCTTGCCAGCCAATCAGGGTGAATACCTCAATCACCAGCAATTCTCAATTTGAGGTTTTTGCCATCATAGCCACCGATTGAAATCGGCGTCTGCCATGCACAAACGCGCTAAAGCGCGTTGGACAGACCTCTTGTAACGTGCTTTAGCACGTTTTTTATATCAGCCTATGAATTCATTCATAGGCAATGACAGGCAAAATGAGAATTGCTGCTCAATCACCTGTAGACTTGTCGGCGATGGGCAATGCGCCAGATGGTAATAACCTCTTGTTGGTCATCAATCTCGTATAAAACACGGTAGTCACCTATCCGAATGCGCCAATCTCGTTGGCTGCCCGCCAACTTCTTCACGCCGGGTGGCCGAGGCGCTTCGCCCAAACTGCGTATGGCCCGGTCAATTCGCTCACGCACCGTTTCATCCAGGCGCTCCCGTTCTTTCACGGCCGTGCCCGTCAGCGTAATACGGTAGGTCATACCCCTGTCGCTTTGCCACTGACAACCGTATCAAAATCAATGACGGCTGGCTTTTCGGCGCGTACTTCATCAATTAACATGAGGTCAATGGCGTCTTGCAAGTAGGCTGGCAATGATTCCCAATCCGATTCCGCGGCAACGGTTTGCAAATAGGCACGATAATCACTTGCGGAAAGGATAACTTCAATCAACTGGCCTGTTTCATCGTAGACCAGTTTGGGGGGATTCGACATGAGAAGCATAGGGTTTCCTCACACTCATTAAGGTGATAAGAGTATAAGCCATGCGCCAGAGTAGAACAACGGCCGTTTATGAATGAGAGACCGCGCCACACTTGTTTTGC
>CAZOPF010000117.1:0-16858 GCA_964581605.1 uncultured Ardenticatenaceae bacterium | reverse complement strand
GTGGCGGCGGGTGGGTAAACTGGCAGCGGCGTCAAAGCCATGCGGCGCGGCGCGGGTGCTGGTTACGGCCGTCCTACCTGTTATTCCCTTTTCTTCCCGTGATGATGGTTGCGTTCGGTTCGATCTCGTTATTCATGCGCTACCGGATCATCAGGTGGGGGATGACGGTTCACATGCATATCAGCCATACGAATGGCCTGGATACGATCACGGTTGAACCGTAACAGATTGGCCGTAGCCCGGCCAACGGCCGTTAACGGCACAATACGCACTTTATCCACTGACCAGACAAAATGCTCACGCCATTTATCCTGGCGTGGGTGAAATAAGGGCACGACATTGCCTGTTTCGGGGTCAACGGCCGTTACCCGGTCACTTTTGTGGCGATTACAGTGAAAACAGGCTAAAGCCAGATTATCACTCTCATCTGAACCCCCTTTGACCGGGGGAATGATGTGGTCAATGGTGAAGGGGACATATTGCCATTGCTCCGAGGTGTGACAAATACTCGCATAAATGTCTGGCGCGTTGGTGGATGAATTGTTGAATTTCGGTAGCCATAACGGCCGTCAATCAATCAGTGGTTACTGGCTTCAACCAGATTACGGACAAGCCGGTTGAGATGGCTGAGATAATCGTCAATCTCTTCATACCGGTCTAATTCTTCTTCCTCAACGGCCGTCAACGGCCGTGCCTGTTGTTTGCTCAATAGCTGTTGAATCCGTGCCTGTACCAAAGTGGATGCCCGAAAAATGGGGACGCCATTTTCCAGCGCCATATTGATAGCGCCATCATGGGGGAGTGTGGCTGGTAACTGGTCTAACTTAGGAAATGGGTCAATCTGGAGCATCATAAGAAAATACCTCGGCGGCATTATATCACTAAAAACAACGGCCGTATCGGTTTAGTGATGGGGTGATTAGGTGAAGGGGGTGTACCGCCCATGCATTTATTCGCTGACATTCGTTACCTAACGGTGGCGCGGTGGGGGTGCTGGCTACGGCCGTTGGCAAAGTGTGCGTTACAACTATTCTCGAATTGGTTCGCACCCCTTAACTCGTTACAATTCACTGCCCGACCGATGACCGACAATGAAAAGCGTCGGTTTCAAAAATGGCAAAGAAAATGAAAAAACAACCACTACCACAGATTGATTCGATTGAGGCGTTGGCTCATTTTTGGGACACTCATGATTTGACTGATTTTGAAGAGGAATTGGAGGAAGTCGTTGAACCCGTTTTTGTGCGGGACACGGCCGTGACCATCCACCTCTTACCGGAAGAAGCCAAAGCCATCCAGAAAATCGTCTCATCTCAGGTTATGCCCGATGCCGACCTGATCTCCCGCTGGGTGCAGGAGAAATTGCAGAGGGCTTGAGCCACCCCAAACTGGTGATGAGACGAGCGGGTGAGGGAGTTATGGCCGTCATTATTTATTCCACCTCATCATCGTTTACACGCCAGACATCACACGTTAAAATCTCAAGAGGAATCATGCTAACTGGATTACGCCATGCCTGCTAAAGACCTCTATCACAACACTGTTAGGAACGCTCTCGTCAAAGATGGTTGGACAATTACGCATGATCCGCTCCGCTTAACCTGGGGCGGCAAAGATATGTATGTAGACCTGGGTGCAGAGCGGTTACTGGCAGCAGAAAGGGGCGGGCAGCAAATTGCAGTGGAAGTCAAGAGTTTTGTCGGCGATTCTGAAATGGACGACCTGGAAAAGGCCATTGGTCAATATGTGGTATATCGGGCTGTATTGGCGGAAAGAGAGCCCGAACGAGTTTTATACCTGGCCGTGCCCCAGGAAATAGTGGAGATTTTTGAGCAGCCACTGGGCAAGCTGTTGCTGAAAAACAATCTGGCTCAGGTGATCGGCTTTGATCCCCAGGCTGAGGAGATAGTGCAATGGATACCATGAACCGTTATCGGCAAATAATTGAAGATGTACTGACGGAATACACCAGGATTCCCTATGCTTACGGGGATATTCAGACTGAGGCCGTGTTTGACCGCAACAATGACCGTTACCTGTTGATGAACGTGGGGTGGGATAATGGCAAGCGAGTTCATGGCAGCCTGGTGCATATTGACGTGATCAATGGCAAAGTGTGGATTCAGCGTGATGGCACAGAAGAAGGGGTAGCCAAAGAGTTGGTCATGGCCGGTATTCCCAAAGATCACATTGTGTTGGGGTTCCGGCCAGCCGAAGTACGGCCGTACACCGAATACGCTGTGTCCTGATTCTGGTGATACAGTGGGCGGATGAAGGGGGTCACGGCCGTGACCATCCACCTCTTACCGGAAGAAGCCGATGCCATCCAGAAAATCGCCTCATCTCAGGGGATGCCCGACGCCGACCTCATCTACCACTGAGTGCAGGAGAGATTACAGACGGCTTGAGCCACCACCCAAACTGGTCATGGGGTGGCTTGATGCGTATCCAGCATGTTTAGCGTATTGTTTCGGTTAAGAAGAATGTGTCTCCATGTAACTGCGTAAGATGGCATTGATGCGCGTCTGGTATCCTTTGCCTTGTGTTTTGTACCATTCCAACACATCTTTATCCAGACGAATGGTGATGGTTTGTTTGGCTTGCGGCAGCCGTAATTCTGCATTGGCAAAAAAGTCATTATCCAGAGGTGGAATGTCGCTGGTATCAATTTCCTCGTCGGTGAGGGCATCCACCCTATCCCAATCTGTCTGCGAGATATTCTTCAAAGCGTTTTTGCTCATAACTCAATGCCTTTCTCAGCGAGATGATGCGCCGGACATCTTGCTGATCATCCTCTGTGTACACGATAACCACAGTCCGGTAACGGAGAAAACCGATAGCCACCCAACGGTCTTCTCCATAATCCTGGCGTGTATCGAGTTGGACTAATAATGGGCTGCTAAAGATTTCATGGGCATCTTGAAAATCCAGGCCATGTTTGTGCCGGTTAAGTTGCCGCTTATTTTCGTCCCACTCGTAACGCATGGCTGATTGTACATACAACGTGTAAATACACCAGACCCGATCAGCAGTTTTTTATCAATTGCGAAGGCAAAAAGTTTAGCCGTACCGCCCACACGCTTATCTGCTGACATTTGTTACCCAACGGGGGCGCGGTGGGCACAGCATTCTGGCGGGTTGTGAGACGGTCACGGCCGTCAGGAAAGTCCACACTACAATAACTCCCGAATTGGTCAGTACCAACCAACTCGTTACAATCAGGCGAGGTCATGGCGTGGTTTTATGCGTTTCCAGCATGTGCCACAGGGTTTCGGCGGCATCAAAGGCGTTGAGAGGCGTCCAGATGGGGTATTCGGCGTGGGGGGTGAGCAGGGGGACGCCTTCGTCCTCAGCCAGGTTCATCACCAGGAATTGCATGAGCCGCAATTTGTCGGCGCGGGGTAAGTGTTGAACGGCGGGAAATAATTCGCTTAGAGACGTTGCCTCTTGTGTAATGGTTGTCATCATACACCTCTGCAAAAGAATGGCCCCATCTTAGCACAAACGAGGGCCGTACCGCCTATCCGTTTATCTGTTGGTATTTGTTACCTAACGGTGGCGAGGTGGGGGTGCTGGCTACGGCCGTCGCACACGCAACCCACGCGGCGTAGCTGCTGCCACCGTACCGGATAGGGTTTCCAGATCAACGTGTTCCAGCACATCTTCCAATAATTTCAAGACGGGACGGATACCGTCTTCATCGGGGCGTAACAATAAAATCCCCGCATGTGTACCGGGTGGGTTAGCGCGAAGATCGGCAAAACCTTTATCGGCCGTCAACAGAAAATGCTGTGCTGCCTGTACTACCTGCCACAAAGCCGCATCTTTCCAGCCACTCATGCCTTGTTCCAACACAGTGCTGGCTTCGTACCCTTTGGCGCGTAACCATTCGGCCGTAACGGGTGGTAAATCTTCATCTACTTTGATGTGCATGGTTTGAGGGGGTTGTTTCTCAGGCGGCGAAGGGTAAGAGGAGTTCCTGGCGCATGACATCGGCGGCGTAGGCCAGGGCGGCGTGAATGTCGGCTGTGGTGAGTTGGGGATAGGCGGCCTGGATGTCGGCGGGTGTCAGGCCATCGGCCAGACTGCCGATGATCATAGCGGCGGGGATACGGGTGCCTTTGATGGTGGGGTCGCCATGATGAATGTCCGGGTCAATGATGATATGCTCTTGCCACTGAATTCGGCTCATTTTACGCTCCAATTTACGAGAATGACCTCATTTTAGCACAAAACGAGGACCGTACCGCCCATCCGTTTAGCTGCTGACATTTGTTAGCCAACGGTGGCGCGGTGGGGGTGCTATAACAAAGACATCCGATTTCTCCAAGAAATCGGATGTCTGGTGGCAACTAATCTGCTGCCCTCTTCAGTGATAAGGTGAGGGAGTTACGGCCGTAATACCCTCAAAGCTTTTCCTTATATATCGAACATTTACTGGGCTTCGATCTCAATTGTCCATTCTCCCTCAGCCTGCACCTCTATGATTAACGTATCTGGGTCTAAAAGAACGACACCCTGATATGGATCGGTTGTATTTACTAACAAATCAATGCCATCTCCATAGCCCAATACAGCGAAAAATCGCTCGGATTGATTCCCGGTAATCGTGGCTGTATCTGGTATGCCTCCAGAGAGTGCAAACACATAATCACCTACACCAGATATACTTCCTGGCACTTCTACTCTCTCTATGGCCAATAATGGTATTACTTCTATAGTCCAAGTACCGGTTGCCTGTACCTCAAAGCGGGCTGTTTGCTCATCATTCCTGAAGTCAAGCGGACGAACTCCATCATACGGGTCGGTTGTATTGACTAAAAGATCAATTTGTTCACCATTACTGTCATAGTTGATTACAGCGAAGAACCGAGATGCCGAATTGCCAATGATATGTACCAGTGCCGGTTCTGCCCCTTTTTCTATATCGACTATAGCGTCTCCTGTGCCTGTTAAGACAATCGGAGTGGGTGTCACGGTTGGTGTATCTGTTGGAGTAGGCGTGTTTGTAGGTCGTGGAGTATTTGTAGGTTCTGGTGTGTTAGTTAATGTCGGCGTATTTGTTGGTGCAGGTGTATCTGTAGGAGCGGGTGTATTTGTCGGTTCAGGTGTTTCCGTTGGCACTGGCGTGTCTGTTGGACGAGCCTCGTCCGTTGCTTCTACAGCTGCAATTGCAGTTGATTCACTGCGAGTGGCTTCTTGTTCTTCCGCTCTGGCTGTTGCCCTGGCTTGCCCTTCCGGCGTACTGGAATCATATATGGCGTAAGCAAAAGTTCCACAGCAGCACAATATTATCGTCCCCAAAAGAGCTGCAATGATTTTGATTCGCTTGCGTGTGGATTTCGATTGGGTTGCAGATTCAGTTATATTCTCACTATTGGGTTCGTCGTTCATTTTTGTCCTCCTGAGTTACAACAATTAAATGGTTATAAAAGGTCCTTAAGCAACTTTGGAAAATTCCTTAAGGACCTCGTCCGACTTCCTTAAGGAACTCTGGCGAGTTGCTTAAGGAACTTTTTTGCCGTTCAGGTGCGACGCACTTTTGAAGTGCGTCGCACCTTTGGTTTTTACCCTACTTTCTGGAATTCAGTATTATTGAGCGCCTTCTTGAACTCTTTGCCGGGGGAGAACAACGGCTTGATGTTGGTGATATTGGTCGCATTGACCGTTTCGGCCGTCAGCGAGCCATCCGCCTGTATGCGCAGCCGGAACGAGCCAAACTCCCCTAGCTCCACAATGTTGCCGTCGGCAATCTCGCGGGGGATGATGGTCAGCAGCGCTTCCAGCACCGCCATCGTATCCACCGTACTCACGGTGGAAATCTCCGAAATCTGTCTGGCTAACTGGCGCAAGGTAATCCGGCCACCCGATACCACACTGGGATAAAACTTGTGCGGCGCTTGCGGGTCAAGCGGATTACGTCGGGAAATAACATTATATTTGGTTGGCATTTTACAGTTCCTTTGTTGTTGGGCGACAGGAACAGCAATGATGGTCTGTCGCGCGATTGGATAAGATGCCAACAATATGAGGGAAAACGGCCGTCTTGTCAATCAATACGCCGCTCTGGATAGTGGAACTTTGGCCCCCAACCATTCACCCCATCCGCCAGCAGCGCAAACAGGTGCCAGACGCCGCTGTACGGGTCGCCAGGGCCAAACGCCTGGTGGGCGATGCGCCAGATATGGCCGTCCGCGGTGCGCCTGAACTGTTTCTGCTTTTCAACAGCAATTCTCAATTTGAGGTTTTTGCCATCATAGCCACCGATTGAAATCGGCGTCTGCCATGCACAAACGCGCTAAAGCGCGTTGGACAGACCTCTTGTAACGTGCTTTAGCACGTTTTTTATATCAGCCTATGAATTCATTCATAGGCTCATGTTATTCTCCAGTCAAATAATCAAAGATTACGCAGATTTCGCAGATAAAAAATCGGTGTAATCTGCGTAATCTTTGACTTTTATCCATCTTCAACCGGCGTATCCCCCTCATCTACTTCTACCAACGCATCCAACACGTCCGCTACGGCCGTGCCACCCCCATCCCCATTCACCCGCGACAGCCGCCCTTCACGCACCACCGCCACCGAAGCCACATGGTCCCCTTCGCGTAAATCCATCACCCGCACTCCCTGCGTATGCCGCCCCTGCTGCGAAATGTTATCAACGGCCGTGCGCAAAATAATGCCCTGCGCCGAAATACAAGTCACCTCATCCTCCGGTGACACAATGCGGGCGCTGACGATTTTGCCCGTGCGCTCCGGCGTCAGCACCATCGCCCGCACCCCCTGCCCATACCGCCCCTGCTGCCGATATTCATCAACGGCCGTGCGCTTGCCATACCCCTTCTCCGTAATCACCAGCACATCCCCATCCGGCGTCACCACATCCGCCCCAGCAATATGGTCCCAGGCATCCAGCCGCATGGCATACACGCCAATCGCGCCGCGCCCCATCGGCCGTACATCTTCCTCACTAAAACGAATCCCCCGCCCCTGTTCACTCACCAAAATCAAATCCTGCCCCCCTTCCGTCATCTTCACCCAGCCCAGTTTGTCATCCTCTTCCAGGCTAATGGCAATCAGCCCACTGGGGCGCACATTGGCAAACATCCTGATCTCCACCCGCTTAATTTTGCCCCGGCGCGTAATCATCGTCAGATATTCGGCATCCTCAAAGCTGTGCACGGGCAGCACGGCCGTGATCTTCTCCTCCGGCATCAACGGCAAAATGTTCATCACCGACGTCCCCTTCGCCGTCCGGTCTAGCTCCGGGATGTCATACGTCTTAATGGCATACACCTTGCCCCAATCGGAGAAAAAGAGCAGCGTATTATGCGTACCCGCCGCCACCAGATGCTCCAACTGATCCTCCTCCCGCGTACTCATGCCAATCAGCCCCTTGCCACCCCGCTGCTGAATCCGGTACGCCGCCACCGGCGTCCGTTTTACATACCCCCGCTGCGTAATGGAGACAAACACATCCTCATCCGGGATAATGTCCTCCATGTTAATGTCCGCGTCCAGGCCAATGGCAATCTCCGTGCGCCGCGCATCGCCATACTTCTCTTTCAGCTCGGCCACATCCTCCTTGATCAGCCCCAAAATCAACTTGCGCTCCGCCAACAGCCCCTGCAAATAGGCAATCTGCGCCGTAATCTCCCGATGCTCATCCTCAATCTTTTGCCGTTCCAATGCCGCCAGCCGCCGCAATTGCAAATCCAAAATCGCCACCGACTGTGCCTCCGACAGCCCAAAACGGCTCATCAACTGCGTCTTGGCCGCCTCCGCATCGGCCGCCCGCCGAATCGTCTCAATCACATCATCCAAATGCTCCAGGGCAATCAGCAGCCCCACCAAAATATGCTGCCGCTTCTGCGCCTTATCCAGTTCAAAGCGCGTCCGCCGCGTAATCACCTCCACCCGGTGTTCAATGTGAATTTGCAGGGCGCGTTTCAGCGAGAGCAGCCGCGGCTGCTGGTCTACCACCGCCAACATTTGCACCCCAAACGAGGTTTGCAGCGACGTATGTTTGAACAACTGATTCAGCACCTTCATCGGCTGCGCATTCCGCTTGAGTTCCACAATAATCGAAGTGCCGCGCTGGTCAGACTCATCCCGAATATCGGAGATATCGTCAATCTCCCCCTTATTCACCAGTTCCGCCATGCGTTCAATCAGCATGGCTTTGTTCACCTGAAACGGCAGTTCGGTGATGTTGATGCGCTGCCGCTCCGGGTTGCGGGGTAGCTCTTCAATCTCGGCTCTGGCACGTACCACCACCTTGCCCCGCCCCGTGCCATAGGCGCTGCGAATCCCCTCTGTGCCCACAATAATGCCGCCGCCGGGGAAATCCGGCCCCTTCACAAACTGCATCAAATCTTCCAGCGTCACCTCATCCGCCTCGTCATACCGGTCAATCAGGTAGCTGATGGCATCGCACAATTCGCTGAGGTTGTGCGGCGGAATGTTCGTGGCCATGCCCACGGCAATACCGGCCGAGCCGTTGAGCAGCAGATTGGGCAGGCGGGCAGGCAGCAGGGTTGGTTCGGTCAGGCTGTCATCAAAGTTGGGGCCAAAATCAACCGTTTCTTTGTCAATGTCTTCCAGCAGTTCATGGGCAATACGCGCCAGGCGGGCCTCGGTGTAACGCATGGCGGCGGCGCTGTCACCATCAATGCTGCCAAAGTTGCCCTGCCCGTCCACCAGCATGTAGCGCAGCGAGAAGTTCTGGGCCATGCGCACCATGGCATCATACACGGCCGTGTCGCTGTGGGGATGGTATTTACCCAAAACCTCACCAACGATACGGGCGCTTTTGCGGTGGGGGGTGTTGGCGCGGATGCCCATATCCCACATGGCGTAGAGGATGCGGCGATGCACGGGTTTGAGGCCGTCGCGGGCATCAGGCAGGGCGCGGGCGATGATGACACTCATGGCGTAATCCAGGTAGGAGTTACGCATTTCGTCGTTGATATCAATCTGATTGATGGTGCCAATTTCCAAGTTTCAGTCTCCGATTTACTCCGAAAAAAGACCACCAAACGGTGGCTGCTTATCTGGTATTAAGGGGTTTTAGACCCATCAAATTATACCCTAACTGAACCGAAATAACGAACCGTGCCCCCTGTTCGTAGTAGGCGATTTATCGCTGGAAGAGGAGGATGAATCGCCGGCTATAAACAAATGATTGACATTTGGGTAAACGTGTTTAATATGCACGCTGAATTATTTCCATCAGGCGGGCAGCCACGAAATAATATCGGTGAGGTAGCCGGCCATGATAAATGAAATAGGACGCAGACAAACGCGGATGACGCGGATTTTAGCTGTGAAATCTGTGCCATCTGTGGATGATGCCTAAAGGAGAAGATGAGACCCCATGATGCACCCAGATTGTGAAGTGAGAAGTGTGAATGACCAGGTAGGCGCGGGCGTGTTTGCCACCGCTTTTATCCCCGCCGGAACGATAGTGTATGTGGAAGACCCGCTAGATATTGTCATCCATCCAGATAATCCGGTGCTGCAAAACCCGATACTGCGCCCGACGATAGACAAATACGCGGTGCTGGAACCGGGTGAGCGGCGGGTGATTGGCTGGGATGCGGCGAAGTATGTGAACCATTGCTGCCAGGCAAACATCATCAGCACGGGGTATGGCTTTGAAATTGCCCTGCGGGACATTCAGCCGGGCGAGGAGGTTCGGGATGAATATGGGGTCTTTAATCTGGGCTGGACGATGGAATTGAACTGTCCGCACGCAGATGGCTGCCGAGGCTCTTTACGGCCAGATGATTTTGACCGCTACTCTGACCAGTGGGACGAAAAAATTCAGGTGGTGCTGCGGCGGGCGCTGGATGTGCCGCAACCGTTGTGGCCGCTGTTGGATGCAGAAACGGTGGCGGCGGTGCGGCACTATGCCAACACGGGGGAGGGGTACCAATCTATTACGATGCTGAAATGGGGGCGATAAGTACCGGGAGAGGATACAGCTCGCTAACTTATTTGCAAACGATCACCAAACACCTTCATAAAGCAACCCCCTCTACCGCCGTTGTTACAGGTCAACAGTGAGCAATTTGAGCGGGGTGCTGAGGAAGGCGGTGATGTAACGGTTGGTCACGGCCGTCGCCTCAAACTGCGGCCAATGGCTGACTGTGGGCAAAATGCGCAGGTCGGCCTCTTCCCATTCGGAAGCCATCAGGCTGGCATCGCGTAATGGAACGGTGTTATCTTCCATACCCCAAATGACCAGCGATGGTTTGTCAATTGGTTTCAGCTTGCCGGTCAGGTCATTATTGCGCATGGCCCAGAAACATTCGGCGCGCACACGCCCCTGTCCGGGGCGGCGCACATCAGAACGCAGCCGGGCATAGTCGGCGTCGGAAATGCCACTGTTTTGGGAAAAGGCGGCGGGGCGCATTAGCCGGTCAATAAAACCCAGGATGTAAGGGTCTATGACGCTGCCAATTTTGTTGAGCAGGCGGTATTTCTCCACGAATGTGACCGGCGAGACGAATAGGTTAATGAACAGTGACAATTTTCCGGTGATGGTGGGGCACAGCAGCACCATGCGCTCCACGACATTGGGGTGGCGTAAGGCCATTGTCAGGCTGATCATGCCGCCCATGCTGTGGCCGATGAGGACGGCGGGTTGCTCAGTCTGGCTGCGAATGAGGTCGGCGAGCAGGTCGGCATAGGCGGGGATGGTGGTTTGTTGGGGCAGGCGGGGCGAACGGCCGTAGCCCGGCAAATCTACGGCCAGGATGCGGTACTTCCGCTCCAGTGGGGCAAACAACGGCGACATGGCATACCAGGAACTTGACCACCCATGAATGAGCAGGGCTAACGGCCGTTTCGGATTCCCCGCTTCTCTGGCAAAAATGGTTTGTCCATTCACAGCAAATGGTTGTAACGAATCGTCCATGTTTACCTCTTGAACGTTTCAATTTCTAGCCCTTGCAACCGAAATTCAGCCCGGATCGGCTCCGGCAAATGAGCACGTAGAAATTCAGCGCGGGCGACGACCGTTTGCAGCCAGTGTGTGGGCGGGAGAAAGTGGGTGATTTCGACGGCCGTTAACCAGCGATAGTCACTATGTTCGGCACTGATCACAACTGCATCCGGGTCGGCGAGTGTGCAGCCACACACCACGCCCAGTAGCTCATTTTCTGGCAGGGGAGCGCCCCGGTAAAAGTGTGTAGTGCCGACGAAAAATTCAATTTGGGCAATGCCCCCCACCTCTTCATGCACTTCGCGCCAGATTGCCTGGCTAAAGCTCTCGCCCTGGCCCACACGCCCGGTAACACATTCCCAACTGCCCGCGCCAAAATCTTTGCTCGCCGCCCGGCGCAGCAGCAGGTATTTATCATTGCCCGGATTCCAGATAAGGGCGGCGATGCCTGCAATAAAATGACCAACCACACTACATTTCCTTGTAACCGCCAAAGATGGCATGGCCGGCACGCAGCCAGTACACATCTACGGCCGTAAATCCCGCCGCTTCCAGCCAATGCAACTGATCTACTAAACGAGATGGTTTGTCAAAATCCGGGTCAGGGTGACGAAATAGATTCCATTCTAATCGCTCAAATTCAGCGAAGCGGTCTGTGTTGCCGTCCAACTGTTGCGTCTGTTCTCGAACTGCCTCATCCCAGGCGTCGGCGGCCAATGTGTTGGCCCAACCATTCGCCGGTTCAATCAAATCGGCGATGATAAACGCGCCGCCGGGCGCCAGAATGGCGTGCATGTCTCGGAACAGCTGCTGCTTTTCTGGCCCATCCAGATGGTGCACGGTCAGCGAAGTGACAATGGCCTGTGGCCTGAAGTCGGGTTTGCGCCAGGCATGTTCACGCAGATCAAAATAATGGGAGTGAAAACGGCCGTCAAAACGCGCCAGTTTGCTCACGGCCGTTTGCCGCATCTGGGGCGAAATGTCATACCCATGCACAACGGCCGTGTCAAATCGGGCCAAAATCGTCTCGGCCAACAACCCTTCGCCATGTGCTAATTCCATGACCACAAACGGCCCATCCAGCGGCGGAATCAGGCGGCAGATAGTCTCCATTTGTTGAGTGCGATCTGGTACAAAGTAACGGCCGTAATCAATAAACGTCGTCGAAACCTCTTCACTCCAGGTTGGTCTCTCATCCATCATTCAATGCCCCACTAGCTCAATTAGACACTCCCCGTTTCCCTTGCCATCACTATCTCCCTGGCATTAATCTGCCGCATAAGAATACCAAAAACAGCCAGCGATGCGACCAGACAAATGAAAATGATCACAATGGCGGCTAAAGGGCCAACCGCCTCAAACTGCTGGCCGATAAACCAGGGAATCGTCATGCCGCCCAGGCTGGCACCCACAAAAAAGTAGCTGGTCGTCTTGCCGCTGACGTGTAAATGACGTTCCGCCAGGGAGAGGGTGGTGGGGAATACGGAGGCCATAGAAAGCCCCAGGCCGATGGTGCCCAACCAGACGGCCGTTAACGACTCCGGCCACAACAAAATGAGGCCCACGCTTGCCAGGCAACCAACTAAATCGGCAAAAATAATACTCCGGTTGCGATACCGGGTTGCCAATGGAATAGAAAGCAACCGGCCGGCCGTCAACGACCCCCAAAAAACGGAAGTCAAAATGGCGGCCGCTTCCTCACTGCTTAACTGCCGGGCAGTGGCATAACTAAAAATCCACCCCCCATAAGACACCTCGGCCCCGGCATACAGGAAGAAAAACAGGGCAATCAGCCCCACCAGCAGCCAGCTGGTTTGCCCACGCGGGTCACTTTCCATTACCGATGGCTGCGTGGGGCTGGGCTGCCACACTATGTACAAAGCTGGCAGGCAGATGAGTGCGCCTAAGGCCCAATATGCCCAGGCGATACCGTCACTGGCAGAAATAGCCCAGGCGACGATAACAGGAGATACAAAGGCACCTATACCAAAAAAGAAATGTAGCCCATTCATATAAGGCGCCACTTTGTCTTTGTGCAGCCAGACGATAAGGGTATTACCACCCACATCCACACCTGGCTCAAACAGCCCCATCAATAACATGATGAATGTGAGCAGCCACAGGACAGGCACAAAAGGGGTGGCCGCCATCGTCAGGGCCATCATCAAAAGTGCCAGCGCCATCAAGCGATGGCCGGGTAGACGGTCATACAATCGCCCGGCCAGCAGTGCCCCCACTAAAAAACCAAAACTGCGGGCTGTAAACAAAATGCTGATCGCGCTTATCTGGACGCCAGTCTGGTCGGCCAGCCCTGGTAATGTTGGCCCCAAAGCGGAAACTGCCAGCCCCAGAGCAATAAAGGCGGCATAGTAACCGGCCGTCACTCGTATTTTTTCATTCATGGTTTTGCTTGTTTCAGGTGAACGTCGCGTTGGGGATAAGGAATGGTGATGCCTGCCTCATCAAAACGTTCTTTAATGCGTTCGCGCAAATCGAACTGGATTTTCCAGTAATCATCTAGTTTGACAAACGGCCGCACCCCCACATCAATGCCGCTTTCACCAAAATCAAGAATCACAACGGTCGGCGGCGGCTCGGCCAGCACTCGTTCATCGGCCGCCAAAATGTCTAGCAAAAGTTGTTTGACCTGCCGCAAATCATCTTCATAACTTACCTGTAGATTCACGTCCGCACGTAAAACACCCAGGCGTGAATAGTTGATGATGTTGCTGTCTTGAATTTTGCCATTAGGGGCAGTAACCAGCTTGTTATCAAAGGTCATAATGGTTGTGTGAAAAATCTGGATTTCTTTGACAATTCCCAGCACCCCGGCCGTTTGCACCGTGTCACCCACCTTGTATGGCTGAAAGAGCAAAAACAGAACAGTGGCCGACAAATTAGCGAGCGACTCCTGCAAAGCAATGCCCAAAATGACAATGATGACACCTAAGACCAACACAATGGAGGTAATGGGAATGCCCAGCAACGCCAAAGCCAGAATGACAACCAGCAAGAGAATGCCGTAAAAGGTCACGGCCGTAAACAACGCCACCAACGAATCAGTCAGCCCCGCCTGTTGCAGTCCCCTGCGCGTCAATGCCCGCACCGTTTTCGCCACTCTCCACCCAAAAAGCAGAACAAGGATAGCCACTGCCAACCGGAGCACCCAGGCAAAGAGGGAATTTTCAACCACAAAATCCATTGTCATAGCCTCAATTGGATTGGTAAAAGGCAAGCCCATTGCCAGTGGCTAACACCAGCTATCAGCTTGATAAAAAAACCCTTCGGGTAAAATAACCCGAAGGGTTAAGGCGGAGAGGGTGGGATTCGAACCCACGGTGACCGCGAAGCCACAGCGCATTTCGAGTGCGCCCCGATCGACCACTCCGGCACCTCTCCATGAAAGTGCTCAGGTGTTTGGGTGTTTAAGTGCTTATGCGCCTGAACACTCAAACACCCTCTTTCCGCAGTTGTTGAAAGAACTGTTGCAAAAGCGCTCCTGCTTCAGCTTCCAATACCCCAGCTGTCACCAAGACCTGATGATTAAAACGAGGTTCGTCCAGCACATTGACAACAGTGCCATGTGCGCCAAAACGGCTATCTTTGGCCCCATATACCAGTCGGGACAACCGGGCCTGAATCATAGCCCCCGCACACATAGGGCACGGCTCTAAAGTGCAGTACAGGGTAACGCCTATCAATCGCCAATTCTGTATATGCCGGGCTGCCTGCTGCAAGGCGATTATTTCAGCATGGGCGGTGGGGTCTTGGGTCTGCTCTTTACGGTTATACCCCTGGCCTATGATGACACCATCTTTAACCGCAACAGCGCCAACAGGAACTTCAGCCAATGCCACAGCCTGCTCTGCCAGTTTGAGAGCTATACGCATCCATTGAGCATCTTCGTTTGGGTTGGAAATGTCCGCTTGAGTCACAGGGGCGAAATTATAACAGATTTTAATCGGGCAACCATCTGGCATATACTTCAGCAGCAATTCTCATTCTGCCGCCATTGCTTATGAATGAATTCATAGGCTGATACAAAAAACGTGCTAAAGCACGTTATCAGAGCCACCCCCAACGCGCTTTAGCGCGTTTACGTCTGGCAGACACCGGTTTCAATCGGTGGCGATGGTGGCAAACAGTTCAGACTGAGAATTGCTGATACTTCAGCCACAAGGAGAAGGAGTTTTAGGGAATTGAAGAGGGCATTGCCCGGTTATGGGGGATATGTATGGTAGAGGTGATGATCAATCTGGTTCTTATTTTGTTTTTCATTCTATTGGCGAATGTGCTGGTGCGGTCAGGGGATGATCTTTTACGCCGTTTGTTTGATATGGCGCTTTTTGTTTCGGGGGTGTTGCTGCTGCTGGCAGGCATTGCTTTTGTGCTGGCGGGTGATGAGGGGGCGGCGCAGTGGCAAACGCCCACTGGAGAGCCGTTGTTTCCGTTTGTGACAGATGCGTTGCTATTGGGGATATTGCTGCAAGTTACGGCCGTCTGGCAGATTGCCTTGAGTGTGCGTTCCACCCGCCTCTCGTTGGCGCGTGTGGTACCGGTGAATGCTGATTCGGCCGTGCATACATTGGCGTTGATCCTCAGTGGCTGGCTGGTGAGCCTCTCTTTAATCCAGCTTACCCAAAGCAGCATGGCTGAGATTGTGGAAGCAGTCGGCGCATTTGAACTGCATCAAGTCGTATTGGAAGAAATGTTTTTTGTGTTGGTGGCATTACTGGGTGTTGGTTTATTCACTCGCCGCTCCTGGCGCGAAGTGCGGGAAAGAGTGGGCCTCGGAACGCTATCCGGGCAGCAGCTCTTGCTGGGGGCAGTCTGGATTGTGATATTGGTTTTGGTGCAGGCGATGGCCGGCGCGGTGTGGTCTCTGCAAAACCCGGCCGAGATGGAACAAATAAACGAGCTAAACCTGCAACTGCAAGGTGGGTTAGATTCGGTGGGGGCGTGGCTGGTGGTGGCGATAGCGGCCGGCATTGGCGAGGAATTGCTCTTTCGTGGGGCATTGCAGCCGGTGTTGGGGAACCTGTTCACAGCCGCCCTCTTCGCTCTGGTGCATGTGCAATATGGCTTATTCACACCAGCCACCGCTGCCCTATTCATCATTGGTCTGGCATTAGGACGCTTGCGGCAGCAGCACAACACCACACTGGCGATTCTTGTTCACGCCGGGTACAACTTTGTGCTGGGGGTCATGGCGCTGATGGTTGCGGCCGCCGCCTAAACCTTGTTGCTCCCCCTACCCCCTTTTGTTATAATGCCCCCCATTCGGGGCATGGCGCAGCTTGGTAGCGCGCTTCAATGGGGTTGAAGAGGTCGTGGGTTCGAATCCCGCTGCCCCGACCAGAGTGAAAAAAGACGCCACGTGGAAATCTACGTGGCGTTTTTGTTTATAATGGAACAGGGCAAACCCATGAACAGAAAAAAGGGGAAAGATGCGGGCAATCGGTGATAACAAATTACACAAAGTGCAAACATTCCTGACTGTGCTGCTACTTGTTTTGGGGGCAATACTGGTATTGCTCGCTCTGGGGGTAGGGCGGTTGGGATTAGACCTGACGCCAGGGTTTGGCATGGTGCAAATGTTTCAACTGCTGGTAGGGCTTTCCTGCCTGACGCTGGCCATTTTTTTATTTGCACGCTCACGGCGGCCGAGGGGAGCGCCATATTCTCTACAGGCAGATATTGGAGTGCGATTGGTGGCAACGGGGCTGGTTTTTGCGTATGTGATTGGGCTGGCGGATCTGATTGGCATTGGTACGCATGTAACGCCACGCTTTGCACGGCCGTTTGTGGGGCCGTTCCAATATGGCGGTTTGTTGCTAGCCGTGGTGATCATTCTCACCGGTCTCGCCCTATATTACACCAGCCGGGGGGCCGGGCAGGGCGCCGGGC
>CAZOPF010000116.1:0-16971 GCA_964581605.1 uncultured Ardenticatenaceae bacterium | reverse complement strand
GAGACGTAACGCATACGGCCGTGTCCCACAATCTCCACAATTTGCCGGATCATACCGCGTAGGCTGCTACCGGGAATCAAGGGTACGTTCTTTTCCAGGCCAAAGAAGCCAGCCATTGCCTCTTTTTGTTTATCCGTTAGCTGGTCTGGGCCAGCCTGCCCAAAGTCGGCAAACTGCTTTTCGGTCAACATACCGCGAATGTAGGTGGGGGAACAGGTTTCCAACCCGCACTCAATCCAGCCGGTAAAACCAACAGGTTCTGGGTGATACCGATCATGATCTAGCGGCGGTTGAGCCTCCACCATTTTTTCAGGCAGGGGAACGAAATTGTAAGGGGCGACGGCCCAGACATCCATCGGGTCTTTTTTGTCAAAGCGGGGTTTGGTAGGGTTGGTATGTTTAAGCGCCATTTTCTTCTCCTTATCAGCCGCCAGAACACGGCCGTTTTAGTGTATAATCCTGGCATGATTGACTCACAACAGGTAACAGTAGAGTTGCCCTTGCCTCTTTATCGCTTTTTAGAGCGGTTGGCGGCGCAAACACGCCAGCCTTTAGAGACATTAGTGGCCCAGAGTGTGGTCGGCAATTTACCCCCCTCTGTAGACAATGCCCCCTTAGAGGCCCAGGCAGACCTGTTAGCTCTGCAATTGCTGCCCATTGATCAATTGCAGCAGGCCGCCCTCGAACAGGTTCCGCCAGCCCAGCAAAAACGCCACCTGCATCTTTTGGCGAAAGATGATTTAACCAGTGACGAACAGGCTGAACTGACTGAGTTACGCCGGCAGGCGGATAGGCTAATGCTGCGCAAAGCCTATGCCTGGGCCGTGCTGCGCTGGCGAGGCCACCCCATTCCCCGGTTAGATGAAATCCCCTTAGAGTAACTTGATGGTCAATGAAGCCATGCGGCATCTGGTATTTGCTGCCGCCAATCATCGCTGCGAATATTGTCGCACTTCGCGGCGAGTTATGGGTCTGCCGCTGGTGATCGATCATATTGTGCCTCGTTCTCTGGGCGGTGGCGACGAACAGGAAAATCTGGCGGCTGCCTGTTACCGCTGTAACGAATTCAAACAAGCCAAAACCCACGACCTGGATCCGGCCACCGGCGAATTGGCATCGTTGTTTCACCCACGCCAACAGGTGTGGTCGGAACATTTTCAGTGGGTCAATGGCGGGACGCATATCGCCGGCTTAACTCCTACAGGTCGTGCCACCGTCGTGGCTTTGCGCCTGAACAATGAATACGTTGTCGAATCGCGGGCGCTGTGGATTGCCCGCGAGTGGCATCCGCCAGTGGATTGAATATCATTTCACCTCCACTAACTTAACCAACCGGCTCAGGGCAATGTAGGCATGTCCCTGATCGTCATATTTCAGGTAATGGCGAACGCGAAGCCCGGCACGGCGGCCACGGCGAGGTTCAGCAGGATCGGGTAGTTCGATAGGCGGTGCATGGAGAAAGCCCTGGACGCCATCACGCATCAACGTAAACCCATCTCGTGGCCCTGGTGGGTGCGAAGCCTTCCCCCATAGCCAGTGTGTCTCGTCAGGTAATCTGTACTCACTGTCAATGCCTTCATCGTGGAGGTAACGGCCGTGCCACTTCCCACCATCTCCCCGCCACACCAACAACTCACCGGCCGGCCCAAACAGCCGTGCCTGCTGCAAGGTGAGGGCGCGTAATTCAACCTTCACCTCATCAAACGCCTCGCCGGATAGCCTTAACTGCCCGTTCTCAACCTTTCCCCACATCACGCCATCATCGTCGTGTGCCAGAAACAGGGTCAGGCCACGCGCCTGACTCTGACCAACAAACCATTGGCGTGGATCGCTGGCAAATGTCTGGAAATCCGCTTCTTTTAACGATTCAACCTGCCATTGTTGCTCGTTTTCAGCCATGTCCCACCTCCTGTAAATAGGCGTTTAACCACTTAACACAACTCTCTAATACATCACGGCTGCCCTCAATCTTCAACTGGTTGTCATTATCCTGAATTACCCACTTGATGGGTTCCGCGCCCGGATAACTATAAGTGAGTCTTGCTTCTTTTCCCTGCAAACGGCCGCGGCCGACGCTGCTCTCACCACCCAACGGCAAATCCTCTGTCCACAAATCCTTTAGCAGGAGCAACAATAATCCAATTTCGCACAGAGTAGGGTTTATCAGCTGCAAATCAAGGGTGATACGAGTTTCCGGTTTGCCCCACACTGGTTGTTCATTGAACAGCGCCGTGTCGCGTGCTCCCCCGGTAAACCGATCAATACTCACCCGATTTTGCACCAGGTTGGTAACGACAGTTTCCGGTTCAAGGATAATCTCTTGCACAAGCAAACGGCTGCCGCCTGGTTCATCACCATACGATTCAATCCGGCGGCCAAACAAGTCATCCACCAACGCCTTTCCTTTCCCAGGTTTGGCTGCCAGCGTATTGGCAATTTTCAGCGCCCGCCCACGCAGAGCCCCGGTCAGGCTGGTTCCTGGCAGAACTGGCTTCTCCTCACCATCGCGCCAGGAACGGATATGGACGGCATCGGCGCTATTCTTTTCATTGCCATACGAGCGGATGAACAGAGAACCATTCAGGGCGAAACTGGCCTGTAGATGGAAGGCTGTTCTTTGTGATGTAAGGGAGGGGGTCAAACCCAACAAGCCACAAATGTCAGGCTTAAATGCCGGGCTAGCATCAAAATCATAGGTTAACCAGCCAACAATTTGGGCAGGTTCATTCATTTTGTAACGAGACAGTTGCCAACCGGAAACGTGGCAATGGCCGTACCCCCGCCGTTTACGCATACCTAACCCAATTTCCCCCTGTTCCAACCCACGTAAGGCGATTGCCAATGCTTCCAAGAGCCCCGGTTCGGCGGCGTTTAGCCACAATTCAAAGGAAAGCGTAAACGTTGTACCGGCGGACAACAGTTCCACATCGAACTTCTTACCTGGTTCGGCTGTTCGAGTTTTGGGATCAATGGATACACCATCGCGGATTTCGGTGGGATCGCCAGCTGCTGGTGGCTCTCCCAGTGCGTCGTCCACTATCAGCCAGCTTTGCACGGAAGCGTGTTGGCGGCGGGTGTTTGTATTTTCACCGAGCTGGTCATCCAGGTGCCCAAATAGCTTTTCGGCCCATGACTTTTCTATCGCTTTCTGGTTTTCAGGCCAGCGATATCCCTTTTCGTACTCGCGTAAATAGTTACGCAGCGCGCCAGCAATTGAAGCGCCCGTGAGCAGTGGTCGGCGGTTTTCTTTTGTGTCATACAACAACGGCATGTCCGTAGACCCTTCGGTTTCGCTCCCGCCAAAGTGGGCTGGTGTATCCAGATGGAGCCGCCCCTGAATAAAGATACGCTCTGTTACACCACGGCTGCCGTACTTCCCATTATTCCATCTGGTCATCTTGCCCTCCTTCAGCGCGAGCTTTGGCTTTTTTCACTGCCTGACGTAAGACTCCTTCAATGAGACGTGCCAGAGTTACATCGCGCATATCCGAAAAATCAGCTTTTACTCCAGCCACTTCCGGCAGGTCACTGACAAGCGTAAATTGCTGTACCTGTGTAATCTCCTGCAAAATCCAGTTCTTGAAATTGGTTTGATTGAGCCTGGCCTTTTCCCATTGTTTTACGGCCGTAGGCGATAATTGATTAAAATGTCTGACGATTTCCTGCAAGTCTGCCTTGTGCCAGGCGCGCCGCGCCGCCAGCCGCGCCCGCGACAGATGGGCCGTTTGCGGCAATGCTTGAAATTGACTCAATTCCTGGATGCGATTGATCAGCCTTTGTTCTACCAACACCTGCAACTGCCGGTTGGCCATTTCTTGGGCCAGTTTATTGGATTCGGAGGAGAGGGAGATGCTGCTGGCTGCTGGTAATATTATCGGTGCTATGCTTTGCGCAATTTGGGCTTTATTGTGCCAGTTTAGGGCAACCCGACCATACCCTTCGGCGCGTCGCTCGCCGATTCCATGTTCCGCCCATGTCTGCAACTCCGCATAACAGTCAGGTGGAAAAACGAAAACACTGCCAGCTTGGATGGCCCACGACTGGCAGATGGGTAAACCCCATTTGCGATTGAACCCACCAACTGGCCGCAGGCGGTAGTAAGCACGTATTGGCTCTTTGCCCGATGGCGAGAGTAGATGGTCACTCACCTGCCCCTGTGCATCACGCCAGATAAGGTCGCTTAAGCAGGTAATGATGGCATACTCTGGTGCGGAATCAGCTGTTACCTCTTCATCCTCATCGGTCCGATCCTCATCATCTGCCTCTCCCTCAAACCCAACAGCCGGCAGAGGTGTGAATTCACGCCACGCTTGCTCTGTAGTGACCTGGGTGATAGCGACACGGCCGTAGCCAGCTGTATGTGATCCACCCAGGCGCAAATCGCCAGCTTCCAACAATGCTTTGATCATTTCTAGCGCCGATTCATTGGCAGATAGCACGACCCCGGCAAACGTTTGCCCGACTGCAAGCGCCTCATACCGGTACACCTGGCTCATTTCTTCACTTTTGCAATTAGGATCGGCGCTGGTGTTATGTACCAGACCAATCATTTCTGGCGAGGTTAGTTGTACCGCATCGCCCACTTGCCAGACAAAATCGCCACTGGCCGGAGATTTGACCGGTTCGTCACCGGGTTGCACATAAGCAAAATCAGAGATTTCAATTGTTGGGTCAGCAGCATCGTCCTTTGGCACAAACCAGGAATAAGGTTTGGGCAAAGCGCGAACTTGCGTATCCGGGTGGGCCGGGTAGGCGTTAAGATAACAAACTGTGCCATCCAGAAATAGCTGTCGCGCCGTCTGGTCTTCTCCCAGGTTAATGGAGTTCACCGCCAGGTAACGCCCCACAAGTGCCCCGCGAATCATACTGCCAGGAATGAATGGGTAGGCAATGGCGCTGTTGGCCTCTCCACTCTGCACCTGAGTAGTCAATACCGGTTCCTGGAGTTGTAGAGTAAAAGTCACGGCCTTCATGCCTGCACCTCCTTGACGAATTGGGTAAACCAATCTGTCGGTGCTGTGGCTGTTGGCGTCTTATAAAGGGTAGCACGCAAACGGCCGTACCCCCGGTTCCGACTGGTTCCTGCCCGGTGAAAAGCCTGAACGCATGCTGCCAGCAACCAGCGGGCATGGTCAGGAATTGGCTCAGTAAAGTCCAATCGGGCTGTGAACGTCACCCCGCGTATAATGACCCGGATGGTGCGCAGCGTGTTTTCCTTGGGCGTGCCGCTTGTTTCGTCAACGGCCGTTTGCCGCCGCAGCGCCGTCAAGGATTCCAGATTCATCCGCTGCTTATGACCTATTGCCTGTTCACGTTTTGCTCCCTCTGAAATCGCATACAAAGGCCGAAAATCGGCTTGAATTCTCTGCCGTAAATCATCAGGCAACTGCGCATTGCCCACAATCATGCAGCCAATGTCTCCCGCCCGGCTGCCAGGCGACCCAAACAAAAAACGGGCAGCATTTTCCCAGGCAGACATATCAGGGTGGCTGACCTGCGAAAGCGCATCCAAAATCTCCGCACATTCAGCCGCCAACAACCCCTTGAGCGTCTTGCCACCTAAATAAGGCAAACCAAAGGAATCATGCTGTACTTCTGCGTCCACCAGGCCAGCTACGCCATCCCCGCGCCCAAATGCAGCATCGCTCTTCAGTTCGAGTTTGAGCCATAGAGACCCCTTCACATCCGTCATAACACGTTCTCCTGTTTGCTTTTGGGCTGTAAATCAACGAAAAAGTCCATTGCCTCGATGGCATCAAAATAGCCACAATCCTCACTGTGCCAGCCAGTTTCAGTCATAGATTGTCCTGATATTTTGGGCAGTTCGGGCAAACCATAATTTTTACGAAAGAGGCGTACCGCTTCGCCTCCCTGACGCAGTGGTTCACGCAGAGCCTTGATCTTGTTTCGGTGTTTATACCAATCGCTATTTTCTTGAAATTGTCTTGTCACCCCGGCGAAGTTATCCCACGAACGCCAATACTTACTGCCCGTTGGTGGTGCGGTTACATCGAGACGAACTGGTCGCATCAACAAGCTGTGGCCGGTATAGGAGCGGTATTCCCGTTCACGCAGCTTCCCCAATGACAGAATAACGCCGCTGGTAGCGTAATGCCAATCCAGGGCAATTCCGGCACCCTGGGGCGTAAGCGTGGGCAGCTTCTTTTTGGCCGAACTGCACAGCGCGTCAGCCAGTTCGTAGGCGCGGGAAAAAGGATAGTGGGATTTAACAATAGCAACCCCGGCTCGGGCATAGAAAGGTTCTCCCGCTTCCCCGTCTGCTTTACCAGGAAGAGGCGCTCCTTCACCCAAATGGCGGAGGTAGTAAGCAGCCAGGAACAATCCCAGCCGTCCCTCACTGACAAAGGTAACATCGTCACCGCCAAACACGATGGGGCGGAAGGGTAGCACTCGCTTGCCATGATGATCAACGGGAAAAGGAACCGCGCCGCCAAATTTGCCATTTTTAGGATCTACAGAATTCACCAATAGTTGGACCATAGCTCGCAAAGCGGATGTGGCTTTATCTTGAACAGCTTCGCTAAACCGGCGTAATTGGCAGCAGTAGTTGTCATTGTCTGTAGCAGATGGGTGCGCGTCCGCGATCGCCCCAAAACGCTTACCCATGCCGTTACCATCCGCATGAATAACGGCGATGTAACTAGATTCTCCCCGTTCGCCCATCAGGTTGAAATCATCCGTAAAGGAAAATCCACCGCTGACGGTCTGGAGCAAACGCTGCACCCGACCTTTCCCTGATTCGGTTGCCTGATATTTATGCTGCACACTTTGGGCAATCAGGCTGTTATCTTCGTCCAGGCCAACGGCCGGTAAGCCGGTAAATACGCAGTTAGCCGTCACCCCTAACCCTGGCAACGGGACGCTTTGCCGGCGGTTTAGCTTGCGCTCTGCAATTCTTCTGCGTACCTGTTTATGCACAGAGGCCACAGCATCTGAGTCCCAATCCAACCGTTCGTGACCAACAATGAGCGACAATCCTCTGGCCTTTTTAACGGCCGTGCGCGTTAACGCTTTGGCGAAAGGTATTGCCCGTTCTGGTGGCGGCCCGGCAAACAGGATCAAAGCATTGCCGCCACCCCAATAGATAACTTGCGCCGCTGGAAAATCTTCCGACCAGGTGCTTAATCGCCATGCTTGCTCCGCTTCATCCCAAATCGCATTGTGTTCAATTCCCAATTCATTGAGTATCTCTATCACCCAATCAGTTGTAACCTGCGTTACCAGTTCCGAGGCGCCAATATTTTGCTTCAGATTGTTGCTGCCAAAAATGTAATCCTGAATTCCGCTGACCTCCAACTGTGTCAATGTCATTTCTCTCATATAAACACCTTCTTTTAATTCCCCTGTTGGAACCATTCGGCCAAACATTGCGTGAGCTTCTGTAGATCGCTTTGACCAAATACTTTCACTTTTCCTGCGGCATCCCAGGCGTTTGATACTTCAGCCTGTAAACGAGAGGCATCACTGTAACAGCAAACCAGGGCAACACATGCCTCATCTCCGCCCAGTTGACGAGTGCGCACATATGCTTCAAGCAAATGTTCCTTTGCCCGGTCTTTATCGTTGGTCGTTATGCAAGAAATCACAAATAGTTGGTATCCCATCAAAACCACTATATCTAAATCAAAGTCATCGTTTCGATCAGGTCTCTTGTAATGGAGGCCTTTTTCAATGATATAGATCTGTCGGTGTCTGGCTTGTTTGGCACACCAAAACACGTATTCTTCTAGCCATTCTCCGCGAAACCATGACTGGCAGGCTGTCAGGCGAGGGCTTGTTGCATGAGGTATTAATTTGGCAGCCACCATGTCTGATGTGGCCTGGGCAACGCCACACAGAGTATTAAATGCTGCAATAACGGGTTTCAATTCTGGATTTTTCTCTGAAGTAGGAAGCTCTCTATGCTGCTCTTTGTAGACCCACTTGTGCCATGCCTGGAAACCGTTTGGGTCGCTGTTCAGTTTGGCTATTTCCTGGCATAAGGCTAGCAGCCCCGGTGTATTATCGGGGTTAGCCCAATTTGAGCGACTGACTGCACGCCCATATCCATGCAATTGAGCTAGGTTATCAGGCAACATTTCCAGGCGCTGCCGTAGGGTATCGTTCTTTATCAATGGAAAGATGTGATCCGGGTCTGTGCCTTCTCCATCAATGCGTAGCGCCAATTGACGGGGGTCGAGGTATGAGAAGGTAGGCCGGGGTTGACGGTTGCTTAGAACTCGTTCCAATACCCGATAGGTGTGGACAGACATGGATTTAGTGCCGCCAGTGTAGTGAAGGCCGACACGGCCGTTCAACTTCTGCCCCTTCTCCCCCAAAATCTCTCTCACCCGGTTTTCAATACCCTGTTTGTTTGTGCTGGGAATGGGTTCTAGTTTGATTGTCCATCGTTCATTTTTCTGTTGCAAAAATGTTTCCAGGTTTTCCGCGATAGTCTTGGTACTGGGTTCGCCATCCGCCCCATCAGAATGCAGCAGCCAGATCGTGGCGTCAGGCGCTGCCAGCAATTGCCCCGCCACCGCATTCGGCAGCGGATTGCCGCCTACCAGGAGGATGAGATGGTCGCATTGGGGTATATCGTTTGTCATTTTTTCCTCTATCAGGTCATTCAAAGGCCGGAACATCACGGCCGTTCCGCAACCCACACACCCTACCACTCATACCCCAACCCCCTCAAACTTCTCCGCCAAAAACCGGTAATCCAGCCATTCCCCATCTGGCAGGTTCCAGGCATTCCGGCACTCGGCCAGGATAACGGTCTTGTGACTGTCTACGGTTTTGATAGAAATCACCAGCTTCTCCGCCACCTGCTGCGGCTGCAGCCCGGCAGCAAAGGCGAACAGCACCTCCCGCTGCCGGCCGGTCAACCGCTGCATCACGGCCGTACACCGTTCCCGCTCCACCATATCCAGCAAACGACGCGGGCCGGCCAGCACATCGCCATCTGTCGGCAACGGCCGTGCCAACTGCCGCAGCACCGGAAAATAACTGCCCCAGGGCATCATCGGCACCTGGATCAGGGCAAACCCACTTCCCGGCGGCAGGTGCATCAGCGCCCCCTCCTGGCTGCGTTCAACCCATGGTTCTGGCGTATACATATGCCACAACCGGTCCTGATGCCCAAAATGCAGCATCGCCGCCGACATCGTCATCAGCCCCAACATACGGCGGCCGCCGCTGATGCACACATGCAGCGTGTGATGCGCTTCCTTGAGGCTGATAATGAGCCGGTTAATCGCTTCCCAGGCCGTATGCGCATCTGCTTCATCGTGAATGTCTGCCAATAAATCCGCATCCATAGCCACGGGGAACAGCGTCAGGCGCAACGGCCGTTCCTGATAGTGTGGCCCGCCAATTTCCGCTGTGACTTTGTGGACGGCCTGTTGCAATCGAGGGGTATCAGTAGCAAAGTGGATAACGAGCAGGTGTGTAATCTCCACCCCCCGCGCCAGCAATGCATCCAACGCAAACGTCACCACCTGCGGTTGTCCGCCAAGAGTGGCGACTAAGGTGGTTTCACGGGTAGAATCCATGGTCAGATGCGTTCTGCTGTCACTTTATAAAATTGGCAAGTGATCTACCTGGCTATGCCAGTTTATACTAAGGCCAAAGGAGATGTCAACGATGAATTACAACTTTCCCGCCATCCTGATCGGCGGGCCGCCACACTCCGGTAAATCGGTGCTGATCTACAGCCTGACGCGGGCACTGCGCGAAGCGCACATCAGCCACTACGTCCTGCGCGCCTGCCCGGACGGTGAAGGGGATTGGGCTTACCAGATGCCCCAAGACCAGGTGCGCGCCATTCGGGTGAAAGGTGCCTTTACGCCGCAATTTACGCAGCGGGTGATTGGCTATTTGCAGCGGCGTCCTCTGCCACTTCTGGTTGATGTGGGTGGTAAGCCCACGCCAGAGCAAGAAGAAATTTTTGCCCACTGCACCCATGCTATTCTCCTTATCGGCGAGCGGGAAGATGATCCCGGCGCATTTGCCCGTGACTTGCAAAAATGGCAGGCCATGATGGATCGCCAACAAGTGCCAGTCATCCAGGTGATTCAATCCGATAGGCACGAAGCCGACCGCCTGCAAGCCCAGGAGCAGCGTGAGGACATCCAAAGCCTCTCCGCTTTGCACCGGGGTACCGAGGTTCACGGGCCCGTTTTTGAAACAATCATAGACGAGTTAGCCCTCAGCATGTCTTTTCCCGAACGCACGCTGGCCGCCCTCTATAAATCACAACTACCGGATGGGGTTGCCTTTATTGATCTGCCTCATCTGGCCGATAAGTTGGGGCATGCCCAGCGCCAATGGCAGCCGGACGACCTACCCTTCCTGCTAGAGCAGGTGCCTGATGCACAGCCCATCGCCGTCTACGGCCGTTCCGCCAACTGGGTGTACGCCGCAATGTCCCTGGCTGCCCACGTTCAACCCTTCACCATGTTTGATGCCAAACTGGGTTGGGTGACACCGCCTGTCTTGCCGCGCCGGGCACATAGGCCCGGCCAGGACGATTGGCAAACGCGCCTCGTCTCCCGTGGGGACGCTCTTCTATTGGAAATGAACACCGGCTCCCAATATCTGGATATTGATGAGCCAGAACGAATTCCCTTACCGCCGGTGCCAGAGGGCAAGGGGGTCATCCTCAGCGGCCGCATTCCCCATTGGCTGCTGGTAGCGGTGTGCCAACACCTGACGCCCACCCAGGCATGGCTGGCCGTCTACCAGCCCGCACCGCTCAATGCCGCCCTGGTTGTTGCCAGCCAGAGTGCGGATTACCGTGTGGGGCAACTGATTCCCTATCAATCTGGTAATTGAGTAATTGGGTAATTACCCAATTACCCAATTACTCAATTACTCCCAGAAACGGCCGTATGCCCCATTGCGGTAAAAACATTTATAAACGCACCGGTCGTCTGCTCCTCTTGCAACAAGAGGAAGGGGTTGTCTTCCGCCTGCTGTTTCAACAAAACTGCCAGCGGATAAAAGACGGGGTGCAATAAACCAACCGGTTTTGCCGCCTGGCACATCTGCTGCACCAGCACATGCACGCGCGGGTCAGTCAGCAACCGCCGGCCGCAGGCCGAACCACCGGCCAGCAATAAACCATCGGGCAACGGCCGTTTTGCTTCTTCACCGGTAAATGAGGAAATTAAAGCCTGCGCCAGCATACGCCCCCCGCTTGCCCCAGAAATAGAACCAGATTTCAAGCCCAGGAGGATCGGTTCAATTCCTGCCGCTTGCAGCCACAACCGGGCTTCCTGCACACTCGTCTCAGCATACCCCGTGGCGCATAAGAGATAACAATGCCCGTTCAATGATTTGTACCCTTCGCTACTAAATAAAGGAGACTGGGAGATTAGGAGATTGCCAATCTCTGGCATGGTTCAGAAATCCAAGAAATCAGCCTGGCACTTTGTAGGATGATTTTGCCAATCGTCCAGAGAACGATTGGCGAAATCGTTCCACAATTGGTAAAAGATAACTTCCGCTTTATGAACCATGCCCAATCTCTCAATTTCTCAGTCTGCCAATCTCAAAACGGCAAGTAATTTTTAGACGCTCACTAAAAATAAACATGGCGGCAAAATAATAGTTCTGCCGCCATGTATACCCTCCCGCAATTACAACAAAAGAACATACGCTCACCCTACCATAAAAAAGAGGACTGGTCGGGCCAGTTTGGGCGCGTAAGACCAATAACCGGCGGAAAAGTGCCAAAACGGGCATAATCGGGCAAAATGAGGCCATGCTGAAGCACGTTGCCAGAGCCACCCCGAACGCGCTTTAGCGCGTTTGTGCATAACAGACGCCGATTTCAATCGGTGGCGATGATAGCAAAAATTCCAGATTGAGAATTATTGGGCCTGTTTACAAAGGATTACACATGGAACCCGCAAACGAGATTTCCCTGCCCCGATTAAAAACAGACCTCCATCACGCGCTTAAACATTGGCATACGGCGGATGACGACGGTGAACTTTTGCTGGCTGACTTATTGCTGGTACAAAGCCACTATCAAGACTTGGGGCCGCCTACCCCCACCACTACCCGGCTGGCTATCAACAAGGTGCTGTTAGCCTGTTTGGAACGGCTGGAAAAGCAGCAGCCCCAGGCGGCCGACATCCTCAAAAAGCGGTTCCTCGACCAGGAATCCATCCAGCGTGTGAGCCAGCTGCTGCCCCTGAGCGCCGATCAGGTGAAACACAAACAAAACCAGGCGTTGACGCTGCTGGCCGCCATCCTCTATGCCCAGGAAATGGAGGTGCGCGCCGCGTCCATCACCCGCCAGGAAGGGCAATTGGAGGCCAAAAGTTACACGCAGCTTTTTGGCGTTGCGGAACTGGCCGAACGGTTGTTGACGCTGCTGACAACGGCCGTCTCCCCCTGGGTCATTTCGCTGGTGGGCATGGGCGGTATCGGCAAAACCTCCCTGGCTAACCATGTGGCCCGCCAGGCCATTCACCGCCTGTACTACGAAGAAGTCATCTGGCTCAAGATCGCCAATCCGTTGGCGAAGGCGCGCCCCCTGGCCGCCCCGGAACAGACCTTTCAACAACTCATCAGCCAACTGAGCCAGAAGCTGCTGCCCGCCTTGCCGCGAGACACCCTCTACCCGGAGCGGCTGCGGCAGGTGCAACTGCTTTTCAAAAGCCAGCGTTACCTGGTTGTGGTGGATAATCTGGAATTAGAAGCAGACACCGCCTACTTGCTGGCCGAATTGGTGACGCTGGCCCAACCCAGCCGCTTTTTGCTCACCTCACGCACCCCGCCGGTAGACCATGCCGGTTCGCTCTCCATCAGCCTGCCCGAACTGAGCCAGGCGGACAGTCTGGCCCTCATCCGCCACTATGCCGCGGAGATTGGTTTTACCCAGGCGGCCGCCGCCGAAGACGCGGAGTTGTTACCCATTTACCAGGTGGTGGGCGGCAATCCGTTTGCCCTCAAACAAATCGTGAGTCTGGCTAAAGTACGGCCGTTGCCCACCCTGCTTGTTTCCTTGCGCCAACGGCCGTTAACCGATGGCGAAGCGATCTACCAACACATCCTGCGCCAGGCATGGCTCACCCTCAGCCACGACGCCAAAGCCGTGCTGTCCATCATGCCCCTGGCGGCCGAAGGTGGCATGGACCCGGAACAGATTGCCCACCTGAGTAGGCTGCCGGAAGCTCAATTATGGCCGGCCATCAATGAGTTGCTCGGCCGTTCCCTGCTGGAAGTACGCAGTAGCCTGCATAGCAGCCACCTATGGGAACGGTATTATGGCATTCACCGCTTAACCGAGCTATTTGTGCGTTCGTTACTGGAAGATGACGGCGTTTGATATTAAAGCCCACTATCAACAGGCGGTAATTGCCAATGTGCGCCTGTGGCGGCAGCGACTGCTAGAGGGAACAGAGCCGGATCGCTGGCAAGCCCAACACGAGGTGGTCTGGCAGGCAGTGGCGGCCGGACTGGCCTCGGTGCCGGCGCAACCGGAGGCGGCCAACCTGGCGGCGGCGCTCATCCCCACGATGGAGTGTTGGGGACTCTGGTTGGCGTGGATGCCTTTGTTGGAAACGGCCGTCACCCTGGATCTGCCGCTCGATTTACACGGCCGTTTGTTATTGGCCCAGGGCCGCATTTACTACCTCAATCGTAACTTCAGCGACGCCATCCGTATTCAGGAAGCGGCCCTGGCTCTGGCTGAAGCACACCAGATGGCTGAACTGGTGGCGCTGGCACATTATCATTTGACTAATGCCTTTTTAGGCGGCAAGCAATACAGTCAGGCGCGAGCACACGGCGTGGCGGCGCTGGCACTATTATCCCCCACACAGGCGGTAACAGTGGCCTCGTGTCACACCTCGCTCGGATTGATTGAACTGGAAACGGGTTCGTTTACCGCCAGCGAGGCCCAGTTCCAGCAGGCACTGGCCCACTGGCCTCTCTTGCATGAGCCAGCACTCTATGCGCGAACCTGGCTAAATCTAGGCGCGGTGTACTTCCGGCAAAGCCGTTGGGCCGAAGCGAAACGGTGTTATGAGCAGGCGCATGAGATATTAGCCCCCACTGCCAGCGTGGTGGACAGGCTGAAGGTACTCAATGGATTGGGGACGCTGCATTATGTGACCGGCGAGTATAGTGAAGCAGAGGCGGTATTCCGGCAGGGGTTGGCGGCGGCACGGCCGTTGCCGGGTTTGTTTCATCTGCGGGGGTCGCTGACGCATAATCTGGGCAACACCTTGCTGGCCTTGCAGCGATGGGGGGAGGCGCAACTGGTTCTGGAAAAGGGCATCACCTTGTGGCAGCAGGCACATGATGAGGTGGAACAGGCCAACAGCGTGGGCACGTTGGCGGAGGTGTATGAGCAGCAAGGGAAATGGGACACGGCCGTGTCCCATTATGATGCTGCTCTGCACCTGCTGGCTTCTTACCCCGACCACCAATGGGCACAAAAACTGACGGCAAATTTTCAAACGGCGCGGGCCAGATGCGCCGCCAGAATTGGTATTGGGTAATTGGGTAATTATGTAATTACCCAATTACTCAATCACTCAATCACTCAATTACCCAATTACCCTAACAAGTCCCGGTCTGTACCGAACACTCGCCCAGGGTTGTTGGCGGAGTGGGCGTGGAGAACAGAGCCAGCAACAAACCGATACCCAAAACAACATGAACCAACTTTTTCTGAACTTTTGACGACATGGGAAACCTCCATTGGGTTGGAGGCTCATGTGTCAGGCGCGCCCAGGGTTGCCCCTCTTCATGAAGGCCACAAGAGCCGGGAAATAAGACATTCGCTAGCTGATGACATCAGCATAGCGCGGGGCGGAATTCCCCGGATGCGAGGTGGCGGCCACAAGTTCTGAAAAGGTTCGGATAAAGTTCTGATTTGCTGGCTTTGAAACAGCCTCGCCTGTCATTAGTGAGCATAAACAGCGGCGTAAGGAGGCCACAATTATGGAAAAATACTACACCGTTAAAGAAGTCTTCTTAACTTTTCAAATTGGCCTGTCATTCCGAGCGGAGTCTTCGGAGCGAGGAATCCTTCTCCTGTACAAATGGGAGAGATTCCTCGTCGAAGACTCCGCGGAATGACAAAGGTAAGGTTCGTTTCGGCGCGAAAGCAGTAGGCATGGAGATAAAATAGTTCTCCCCGTTTTTCCAGATGAAGGGGTTGGATTTGCCTGGCAGACGGTTTGCGGTCGCCTAATGCCTGGTAGGTAATGGTGAGCGTTGTTTCTTGAATAATTGTCTTTTGCAGGGTAGCAATTAGGGTGGGGTCAATCGGTTTTTGTGACGGGAAGAAGGCATCACGGCCGTGAATGGCTTCTCGTAGTTGTTCCAGAATGAGGATAACCGTTGCCTCCAATTCACTTTTGGTTGTTTCCGTCAGCTGCTCGCTGAGACTATCCAGTAGACTGTGCGGAGAAGGGTAAGGGAGGGGGATGATGTTTCCCAGGCCAACCAGTAGGCGTAGACCCAGCCATTGATAAGTCAACTCCGTTTCTACCGAAGCATTTTCAGATGCCACCTGGTGTTGGTAAAGGGGGTAACCGTGAGCGGCCAGCCACTTGTCTACAGCAGGAATAATATCGGAGTGGACGGCGATGTGTCGGGGAGATAGCTGTTCGAGAATGGCCGACCGAAACTCCTTTCGCCGCCGCATAGGTTCCAAATAATCGGGTTGGGGGACAGTGAGTAATTGCACTGTCCGCAGGCGGTAGACATGGGCGCGGCGGCACCATTGATGGAGCTGAATCTGCTGGGCTGGCGGTAGTGATTGTCCGGTTGCTGTTTCCAACAACCATTGGATTGTGTCAGGCCCATACCCACGTTGCACTGCCAGGGCGACAGTCAGCGGCGTACAGGTGAGTGGTTGTTCTGGAGACCACTCACCGAGTTGGCGCAGATCGAAATGCAACCATAAGGGTAAGGTGGGTGGCAGGCTGATTTGCCACATTTCATCTGGCGCTGAATCCCGCCAGACGGCGTTGTTCGTTTCCATTGCGCCGACACATTGACGTGCCAGGGACTGCTGCAAGTAAGTGATGTGATCCAGAGGTAGGGTATCTTGCAATCCCAGTTCAGTGATGGCCTGTATCCAGTTTTTGGTCCAGTGTGGCGGGCATCCGATTACTTTCTGCAAATGAGCAATCTTGTCAGGGAAGGGAGCATGCAACCAGGGGACGATGCCAGGTTGAGCCATTATCCTGGAACCAGACATTGACAGAAATCCGGCCGCATACAGGATGGCGATATGGGCAGCCAACTGACGATGTTGGCGAATGGAACGAATTTGGGGTGCGGGCTGCCCAATCCATTGGGCCAACATCCGCAAATGGGTGGGAGAAAGAAAACGACCTTTAGGCAGCTTTTCTGGTGTATAATAGTGGAGGTAGGCTAACACCAATGTCAAGGAGTATGGCGTCAACGGATGACACAACTCACTGGTGTCAGGCTCCAATACCTGGATTCGAGTAACAGCTATTGGCGCTGCCATGTCTAGCATCATGTTTTGACGACCCTTTTCAGAAAGAAATGAGAAGTGAGAAATAAGAAATGAGAAACGCTCTCCCTTCTCCCTTCTAATTTCTAATTTTCTCCCTTCAATTTAGCAAAATAGACGTGGAGAACCAAACTATTTCAGCCGATAAAACGGCGTCAGACCCTCGGAACAGGCGATTGAGTGCGAAAAACGGCGAAAAACAGCGAAAAGTGACGATCTGATCCTCCAATCAAAGATGAGTAGAAGTTAAGAAACCGCCATTTTTGCGATGATAAAACAAGACCCTCGGAAACCGTTGAGCGGTGGGAGGAACAAGAGCAAAATGAGCAAGATTATGACCACTTGTGGTGTACAAGACCCACAAAAAAGTGTAAAATGGCCTTGTTTCACATGGCCCATCCCACTGTGGATAACTGCGGTGAGGACGGCCGTGTTTTCCTGAGAGGGGTTGAAACGTG
>CAZOPF010000115.1:0-17134 GCA_964581605.1 uncultured Ardenticatenaceae bacterium | reverse complement strand
CCTCACGGCCGTAACGTCAACTCCCCTCTCAAATTGGCCTGCATATCTCGTTTCACCAGCGCCACATCATCATGGAGACTGAGCAGGTAGGCCAGCTTGGTCAGGGCCGCTTCGGGCGTCATATCGTAGCCGCTGATGAGGCCCGCCTCGGCCAGGGCCGCGCCGGTACTGTATTTGCTCAGGTCTACTGTGCCGCGCAGACATTGGGTGCAGTCCACAATAACGACGCCGCGTGCGGTGGCCGCCGCCAGCACGCGCAGAAATTCGGGATCATTATCGGGGGCATTCCCGGCCCCATATGTTTGCAGAATGAGACCGCGCAAGGGTGGTTGCAGGGTGTTTTCCAGGATGCGGACGGACATGCCAGGATAAAGCCGCAGCGCCCCGACTTCGCCGGGGGCGGTGAGTTCGTGCAGGGTGAGAGGGGTGGCGGGCGACGGCCGTACCAACTCCCCATTCACCGCAATGTCCACACCTAATTCCGCCAACGGCCGGCAGTTGGGCGAATCAAAGGCATCAAAACCGTCGGCATCCACCTTCACCACCCGGCAGCCGCGAAACAACTTCTTGTGAAAATACAGGCACACTTCGGGAATGGCAGAATCGGCTGCCAGCAGCAGCGAGGCGATCAAATTTTCCTGGGCATCATTCCGCGCTTCACACAGCGGAATTTGGGAGCCGGTGAAGATGACCGGCTTGCCCAGCCCCTCCAGCATAAAAGCCAATGCCGATGCCGAGTAGGCCATCGTATCCGTACCGTGCAGGACAATAAAACCATCATACTCGTCGTAATGCTCGCAAATGTCGCGGGCAATGCGTGACCAGTCGGCGGGGGTCATGTTGGGCGAATCCAGCAGGGGGGTATATTGGGAGATGGTGTATTGGGGTAATTGGGAATGGTGGAAGGCGGGATTGGCGGCCATGAGGGTTTGCAAAAAGTTGGGCACGGGCTGGTAACGGCCGTGAACCAGCTTCATCCCGATTGTCCCTCCGGTATAGGCAATATATACCCGCCGCTTCATTTTGCACCATCCTTAAACGTATGCTGCTGAGATGATAATGGAGAGCCATACACATGACAACCTGAACGGCTGCCTGACACTGGCCGGTCGCCCCCGTTGATTTATCCCATTGACGGTGTTATAAACCATTTGATGATGATTTCTGTGATAATTCCGGTGCATAACGGCCGTCACCATCTCCACCGCTGCCTGCAAGCTCTGAACCAGACTCAATTTGCACAATGGGAATGTATTGTTGTAGATGATGGCTCTACAGATGATCCGGCGGCCGTCACCCGGCAGGCCAATATCCAGCTCATCACCATTCCACATAGCGGCCCCGCCTATGCCCGCAATGTGGGCGCACAGGCCGCCCAGGGCGACATTCTCTTTTTTATAGACGCCGATGTACTGGTGCAGCCTGGCACCGTGGGTACTGTCGTGGCTACTTTTGCGGCCTATCCAGAAGCGGCCGCCTGTTTTGGTTCCTATGACGATAGGCCCACCGCCCCCAATTTCCTCTCCCAATATCGCAATTTATTGCATCATTACGTGCATCAACGTTCTCCCAGTAAAGCCTCCACCTTTTGGAGCGGTTGTGGGGCCATCCGGCGCGAGCTGTTTCTGGCAATGGGTGGGTTTGCCGCTGATCAGTTCCCCCGGCCAAGCATTGAAGATATTGAACTGGGCTACCGCCTGCGCGCGGCCGGGCATCAAATTCGGCTGGAAAAGCTGCTGCAAGTGACACATATGAAGCGGTGGACAGCGGGGCAAATGCTCAAGACAGATATTTTTGCTCGAGCTCTTCCCTGGTCATGGTTAATTGTGCAAAGGAAAGCGGCCCCTAATGAGCTTAATTTACAAAGTTCGCAGCGGGTGAGCACGGCCGTTGCTTTTGCCGGTCTGGCGATGTTGTTACTATGGCCCTGGTGGGGCTGGTGGGGAGCCGGTGCAGTGGTTGCGGCCGTGCTTACCCTCATCTGGCTGAACCTGGACTTTTATCGCTTCCTACACTGTAAACGTGGGACACGCTTCATGTTGGCGGCTATGCCCTGGCACTGGCTTTACTTTCTTTACAGTGGGGCGTCATTTGGGGTCTGCTTTAATGTCTATGTGTTCCAGCGCTTACGCGCAACCCGCAACACAAAAACAGATCAACCCCAAAAATTCTAACGATTGGCGATAAAAATAACAGGAATGAAAATGTGGCGCATTTGATGACGATGAAAAAGGGCCATCGCCTGGTGAAGCAAGGGGTCAACAAAAGGAGGTGAAAAGTTCGGCAACATTGCTATTTGAGTGAACCATCTCCGTTTGGTAACATTATGGTTTGATTTGACAGGTGTAGCTGCCGCATCCTTCCTTATTTGGCGAGGATGGGGATTCTTGGCTACAGTGGTTCTGATCACGGGAGGTATTCCATGTCCCTATCAACCATCATCAGTGTGGGTCTCGGTTTGATTCTCATTTATTATGCGTTGGGTCTGGTTGTGAACGCCACCACGCAGATCGTCAAAATTTCGCTTGACCTGCGGGCCAGGGCGTTAACGGAAATGTTGGTGGATGTGATGGGCGATAAGAGCCAGGATTTTAAGCAGTTGGGGTTAATCCAAACGCTGAAACCACTGGGCAAACGGTTATTTACAAAAGAACGGGATGTAGCGGAGATACCCAAAAGTACATTTTCTCTCTCCATTTTGGAGTTGCTGCAACCGAAGGACAGTCAATATTTGGTCACGGCCGTACACATAGCCCTCAACCGTATCCTTGACCAGTTTTCTCTGGATCAAGGGACTCAGGGGAGAATTAAAGCCCTGTTGGCGTATGAAACAGATGAAGAACTTTTAGCTCAACTTCGTGAATTGATTCGTTCTTTGCCCGATGAAAAAACTGTGCGCGACCTGCGCAGTGGTTTGACTGATGCTATAGATTCGCTGGCCAGGGCCGGGGAACGCGAGTTAGAAGAGAACAGGCAATTGATCACGGCCGTACACGCCACCCTCAACCGCGTCCTGGCCCAACTATCCCTGGACAATGACACCCGCCAGAAAATTGAGAGCCTGCTGGAACTGGACGACCCCAAAGCATTGCTCGCCCAGGTACGGGACATCCATCGCTTTATTCCAGAAGCCGAAAAGGTAACTGTCTTGCGCACAGCGTTGTTAAATGCACTGGACTTGCTCCTGGGATCACCGGAAACCCAGTTAGCACGTATTCGTGCCGGCATCCAACAGTTGCCAGCCGACAGTAAAGGCCGCAAAGCATTGGAATCCGCCATAGATTTTGGCGTCAGCGATGTAAACCAGGCCCGCGCCCGCATTGAAGCCTGGTATGATGACGCCATGAAAAATGCCAATGAACTGTTCACCCGGCGCGTCCGCCGATGGGTCATTGGCATTTCCCTCATCGTCACACTGGTTGTTGGTGGCGACACCATTGCCATTGCGCGTGCTCTGATGGTTCAACCCGTGGATGAAGCAACGGTGGAAGAGTTTGTAAATCAATTTCCGCCAGACGTTACGGCCGTTGAAGGTGAAGCCAGCCTTGAAGATCTGCAAAAACAGGCGGAGATTATCTCAGGCATCGTACAAAGCCTGGCGGGGCTAAAACTACCCATGCCCTGGTGGCGGGACCCGCCAACAACGCTCCAGGAATGGAGCGCCACCATTATGGGATTGGCCTTCACCTGGCTGGCCGTCTCCCAAGGTTCTTCTTTCTGGTATGACATTCTCAAGGCCATCAAACCAGGCAGCGCCCCACCGCCCAACCCGCCCAAAAGAGATGAACAGGAAGGTTAACCCACCAGCCACCAGAGGCTGCGGGCGGCATTGCCCACAAACGGCCGCCCCCTTTCTATGGCGGTTTTGCCGGATGTCTTGTCAAGAAGTAAAAGGATTTGAGTTGTGGAACCTGGTCTGACTGAACGGGATTGGAATCTCTTGCTGAAACGCATCGCCGATGGCAAATGCACCCCTTTCATTGGGCCAGCAATCAACCAGCCCTATTTGCCCACCCGCCGCGCCATTGCCACGCGCTGGGCCAGCGAATTTGGCTACCCGTTAGAAAACGGCGATCTAGCACGAGTGACCCAATATCTGGCGGTGGAAAACCATCGCTACTTTCCCCATGATGAAATGCAAAAGCAGATAGAGGCTTTGCTCAAACCGGACTTTAACCAGCCAGAGCAACCCCATGCCGTCCTGGCAGATTTGCCATTGCCAATTTTTATCACCACCAATTACGATAATCTGATGATGGAGGCGCTGGCGCAGCGGCGCAAAGAACCGCACCGCGAGTTGTGCCGTTGGAATCCTTATTTGTTGCGTTCGCATCCTTCCATTTTGGAGACAGGCTACCAGCCAACGGCCGCCAACCCGCTGGTTTACCATTTGCACGGCCACATAGAATCGCCTGAATCGCTGGTCCTCACGGAAGATGATTATCTGGATTTCCTGGTCAATATCTCCTCAAACGAATACAACTTGCCGCCGCGCATCCAGCAGGCGCTCACGGACTCATCGCTGCTCTTCATCGGCTACCAGCCAGGGGATTGGGATTTTCGGATTCTATTTCGTGGCCTGGTGGCGGCGGCGCAGGGAGACCTGCGCCGCATCAGTGTAACGGTGCAAATGCCGCCCCTACCCGAAGATGCGGCCGAACCCACCAGAGAAAAAGTGCAGGATTATCTGAATAAATATATTGACCTGACCGACCGACAGATGAAGGTGTATTGGGGGACGGCCGAACAATTCATTATGGAACTGAACCGGCGGCGGCAAGGCATGGCGGCGCCCCAACAAACTGGCGCGGCCGCCCAATCAACCATTGACTTGATGCGGCTGCAAAACAATCTGAGCGAGACATTTAACCTGCAAGAGTTACGCCAGATGGCTCAATATGATCTGCGAATTGATTACGAAACATTTGCCGATACCAAACCCGTTTTTGTTATGGAACTGCTCACCTATATGCAGCGGCGCGGCCGTTTGTATGAACTGGCGGAAGTGTGCCAACGCCTGCGGCCGCACGTGCAATGGGTGTCATGAGGTAACTGATGGATAAACCAATTAAAGATCAAACAACCACATCTGGCAGAGCGGCGCATCCTCAGATGCGCCCTGTCTGGCAGCCTCTCCTCATTGTCCAATTTCCATTTGGTTTCTCTATGAGTAATCCAGCCATTGGGCAATTGCCCAAAGGCCCAATTACCCATCACCGGGAATGAACGAACCTACACCCAATCCTTATGTCGGCCCCCGGCCGTTTGAACGAAAAGACAGCGCCCGATTTTTCGGCCGTGACCAGGAAGCACGCGAGCTACTCTCTTTGATTGTAGCGAACCGCATGGTTGTGCTCTATGCCCAATCCGGCGCAGGCAAAACCTCCTTGCTCAACGCCCAGGTGGCCCCCCTGCTCGAAGCGGAAGGGTTTGAACTCTGGCCCTTTGCCCGCGTGCATGGGCCAGAGCCGGTTAATCTGGCCCCGGCCGACATCACCAACATCTATGCGTTTCAGGCTATCTTTAGCTGGGCATTTGCCGATAAAGAAGCGGCCGCCAACCAACATGTGGCACAAACCAGCCCAGAACCCCATCTGGCTGCCCTAAGCAACCTGACCCTGGCGAACTTTCTGGGGCAATATCCACACCTTCAAGATGAAACAGGCTATGAGCGGCCGCGCGTGCTCATTTTTGACCAGTTTGAAGAGCTGTTTAGCGCTTACCCGGCACGCTGGCAAGAGCGGGAAAGCTTTTTGAACCAGATCGCCCGCGCATTAGACAACGATCCTTTGCTGCGTGTGGTCTTTTCGCTGCGCGAAGATTATTTGGCCCAGCTCGATCCATATGCCCATCTGCTGCCACGTAACCTGGGCGTTCGTTTCCGGCTGGAACGTATGCGCCCAGGGGCCGCATTGGCTGCCATCCGCGGCCCGTTACGGGAGACCGAGCGCAATTTTGCCCCAGAGGCCGCCGAACGGCTGGTTGAAGATTTGCGAACGGTGCGCACAGAAACGCTTTCTGGTGAGACGCAAACGGTGACGGGGGAGTTTGTGGAGCCGGTGCAGCTTCAGGTGGTGTGCCAGAATTTGTGGGAAGACCTGCCCGACGAGGTAACAACTATTACGGCCGAACATTTGCGGCAGTTTGGCAATGTAGACCAGGCGCTTTCCAATTTTTATACGCGGGCGGTGAACCGGGCGCTGCCGTTGGCCGGTGTGGATGAAGAGGAGCTGCGTCAATGGTTTGAGGCATCGCTGATCACCCCCGCCAGCACACGAGGTACTGTTTACCGGGGGACACGCACCACAGCCGGTATCCAAAATGCGGCCGTAGAGACGCTGGAAGATATGCACATTATTCGTGGTGAAATTCGCGCCGGTTCCCGTTGGTATGAGCTAACCCATGACCGGCTGATTGAGCCAATTCAGCAGGCTAACCGGCTGTGGCATGACGCCCGGCAGGCTGAACGGATTAAACGGATTCGCCAGATAGTGATTGTGCTGCTGGTTATTGTCGGGCTGGCGGGCCTGGGCATTCCGTTGCTGTCGCTGATTTTCTCAACAGGAGCTGACCCAGAGGCCAGCGAAGTTCGGACAACGGCTACAGCTTTTGCGGCCGCTGTTGAAGTAGCAGCGACAGAGGTTTTTGGCACGGCCACCGCCCAGGAGGTGATGGCGGCCGATTCACAAGGAACGGTGGCGGCCCTGGCCGAAACGTCCACTGCCCTGGCTCCAGCCAATGAAACGGCGACGGCCGCCATTGCCACCGCCACCACCGAAACGATGATGCGCGACACGGCCGTAGCCCAAACAGCCGTTTACCAGGAAGCGCTCAACAGCACGGCTACCGCCGAAGTGATCATGCTTACCACCGCGCTGGCAGAAACGGCCGTTGCCCAACAGACAGTGGATGCGGCTGTGGCCCTGGCGGCCGTGCAGGCCACCCAGACGGCCGAAGAGTTGGAGCGGGTGCGCGTTCCGGTGCGGCCGTTGCAGCCCGGCATTAGCATTGGCAACCAAAATTCGGCGACGGCCGGCACCTTGAGCGCGTTTGTGGTGGATGCGCAAGGCGTTTATTACCTGCTTGGCCCCAACCTGGCCCTGGGTGCGGCCGACGCCCCCATCTTGCAGCCCAGCCCCATTGATGGCGGTAAACCGGAGGATGCTGTCGCTTTTACCGCCCGCCGCATTCCCCTGGCTGACCTGTCCACGATTGACGCTTCTTTATTTATCAACCTGGCCTGGCTGGAGCCGGGGATTTCTTTCCAGACAACGGTTCCGGGGATTGGCCCCATAGTGGGCATGGTTGAGCCAGCGTTAGGTGAGGAGGTGTGGGTATACGGCCGTACTTCCGGGTTGGTTGAGCGCGAGATTATCTGTGTGAACGAGTGCCCCATTGTGACCAGCGACGGAGTCACGATTCTGGCTGACTTTACCTTGAATATGCCTTTAAGTTCGGGTGATGAGGGGGCGTTGGTGATTGAGCGAGGTGGCTATGCGGTGGGCATTGTGGCGACAAACATGGCGGATCAGGCGTTGGGGGCATCTATGACGGCCGTGTTAGACCAGTTTGATGTGGAGCTTGTGATCTTTGGGCAGCAGGTGGCTGAATATAATCTGGGCAGGGGGGTATGGCCGGTGGCGATTTCGCCCGACGGCCGTCAGTTAGCTTCTACCAGCTTACAAGGAATCTATTTGTTTGACCTTGCCGAAACAGACGCGGCGCCAAAACTGTTGCAAGGCTATGATGGGCAAACTCTGGCATTGGCCTACGCGCCAGAAGGAAGGTTACTGGCTTCCGGTGGGCAGGACAATGTGGTTCGCCTGTGGGATCTCAGCAGCGATGGCGTGGCTCCCGTACTGTTAGAAGGGCATAACAATGACGTGACGGCCGTCCGGTTTACGCCAGATGGGCAGTGGGTGGCCTCCGCCAGCCTGGATGGAACAGTGCGCCTTTGGGATGTGGCTGGCGGAAACGAGTCAATCGTGGTAGCTCGTCTCCCACACAGCATCTACGACATGAAAATTTCGGCCGACGGCCGTTGGCTGGCAACAGGCAACGGTGATGGCTCCGTCCGGCTATGGGACATGGCCGACCTGAACGCCCGGCCCGTTATTCTGGCCGGCCATGAAAACATTGTCACCACTGTAGACATTTCATCTAATGGCGACCGGCTCGTCTCCGCCGGATTTGATGGCGACGTTCTGATATGGGATATAACCTCCCCACAAAACGGGCCAACCCTGGTGTCTGAAGATGGCGGGCGCACTGTCGCCTTTTCACCCGATGGCAATTGGCTGGCCTCTGCTGGCGCGGGCGGAACGATACAACTGTGGCGTATGTCTAACCTGGAAGAGGAACCCTATTTTCTCTATGGCCATTCAGATGTGGTGCCAGCGATGCTCTTTTCGCCCAATGGGGTCTGGCTGGCCTCCAGCAGCACGGATGGCACAGTGCGCCTCTGGCTGGTTCGTTAACGCTGTGTTTTTCATGTAGACTGCTATGACTGAAATGAATGATCCCCTGCAACCCCACATCCATGACCCCAACCCGGAGCCACCCTCTGATGATCCCACTATCGTATTGGTCGTGGACGATGATTTGCTCCCCATCGCCCTCTCCCAGTTACAGCAATTGCCAGAAACAACAATTTCCGACTGCTATATTGTCAGCACCGGGCATGGCACATCTGGCCCTTTTGCCTTTCGTGGCGTCACACTGCATGACTTTGCTCAACTTTTTGTAGCTGGCGAGTGGGCGCAAATGGAAATTGTGAGCGGCGATGGTTTTGGCTGCCGGGTATGGGCGCATGAAGCACAGGAGGCCATGCTGGCCTGGGGGATTAACGGCCGTGCCCTTTCCCGCCTTGAAGGGCTGGTACGCCTGATTGTGCCTTCGGAACGAGAGGATGCCTTGCGGCAGGTGAAATGGGTTGCACTGATAAAAGTGAGCATGATACATGATGCGTGACTGGAAAGAATCACGCATTACATACCAAACTGATCTCCCATTCTCACAAAGCGTAAATAGACGCTCTTAACTGGCAAACATTGCCCGGTCGGTTAGGGCCGCTACAAAAAGCTCCAACGGCTGTTCCCCTGGATGTATGATGGACGGTGAAGTGGCGAATGCCTGGCCAATATCGTGTGCCAGATTACTTTTGCCATCAGTGACGGCGACACGGCCGTGACGATCATTTACCAGTTGCAACAATGGGCGGACACGCGCATCTTGTCTTAAAGCCTCTCCATTTCGGCCGCCTGTAGGCAAAATCAACAAACAATCTTCAGGCATGTTGTCAAAAGGACGTTCCGCCAGGGCACAATCTGCTTTAATGCCTATGCCCTGGCGGCTGTATACGAGCTTGTTAAACAAACTGACACTTTTGATGGGCAACCCCGCCTGACGAAATTTATGAATGAGATAGATTACTTCAAACTCATCAAATCCGTCGCCTATCAAAATAAAACTCTTCGTCCTGGTCTTTTTATTGTTTCGACCATACACAGACATAACACTACCCCTCGTGCTGCTAACCACTCACAAGGTTAACGACTATTGTTTATTCAGATGATCTGATTCTAGCCATTGGTACAGCTTGATGAGCAAGTCTCGCCAGCAACATCAGGTAAATGTGAACCACCGGCAGCGACTGTGCCTGTGTTTAACTGCACGGCCGTCATTATGCTCAATGCTAAAACAATTACTAACATCACTTCTGCCACTGTTAATTTGATTTTTGTTGTCATTTTTTTATCCCTCTTCATCATTTACAAAATTTGCTTATTCTGCGTTTTTTGTGGAATGCGCATCCAATGGGCATTAGCCTACACAATTCGCACTTGAAACGAGTCTCAACTTAGTGCAAACTGGGTACAAAACCAGTCCAAATACGTGATAAACTGGTAAAAATTAGAACTGCGGCTTCGGAAGCAAGGGCACAAAACGGGCGCAGTAAAAGCGAAACAGAAGCATGACAGAGGAAGAAATAGTCAATGCAGAGCAGATTCTGGAAGCATTACAACTATGGCATGAAGGGGAAACGGCCGTGTGGCCTCTGGCTCATTTGCGGTTAGGTCTGCACATACGCAGTGAACAAGCCCACTATGGCACCCTGGCTGATACTGGCCCGGCAGCCCAAAATCGCGCCATCCTCAGTCTGGCGTTGGATAAACTACGCACCATTCACTCCGAAAGCGAAGAACTGCTACGACAACGCTTTGAGCACCGCCAGGATATCCTGGTTATAACCAATAGCATGAATATGTCTCGCTCCAGCTTCTTCTACCGGCAAAAACACGCCGTCATACAGCTTACCGAAATCCTCAATGAGCTAGAAAAAGAAGCAAGGTTGGATTGGCAAGAGCAGATGATTAGCCGCCTGGAACCACCCACTTACACCACGCTGGTGGGTATTGAAGAAACATATCAGCTATTAGCTAACGTGCTGATGGCGGAAGGTGAACCGTTTATCTTATGCCTGGATGGACTGGGGGGGCTGGGCAAAACGGCCCTGGCCGATTATCTGGCACGGCAGGCCATTGCTACTGTACGCTTTGATGAGATAGCCTGGGTCACAGCCAAACAAACACACCTTTCCACAAGAGGGCGGCTGCAAATAGATTCCGGCCGTCCCGCACTGACATTTCCCATGCTGATTGATGAATTGACCACGCGATTTGATCTGCCCCAGAGTTTTAATGGCTCGCAACTGCACAAGCAACGTCTGGTACGACATCACCTGCAAGAAAGCCCCTGCCTGATTATCATAGACAATTTGGAAACCGTGGCCGATTATGCCGCGCTTATTCCAGAGTTGAAAAAATGGCAAAACCCCAGCAAATTCCTCATCACTTCTCGCCTTCGTTTGCTAGACCAACCCGGGGTTTTTTCTTATTCACTGACGGAACTGCGGGAGACGGCCGTTTACCAACTTATCCGCCAGGAAGCCAAACGTACCGGCTTTGCCGACCTTGAAAGAGCTTCAGATGAAGAGTTGCGCCAGGTTTATCAGATCGTCGGTGGGAATCCGTTAGCCATTAAATTAGTAATTGGGCAACTGCGATACCACTCACTACAACGTGTCCTGACACGCATCACCGCCAGTCATAATGAGTCCGGCATAGGTCTCTTTGATTATATTTATCAGGAAGCCTGGGACTCATTAGATGAACCCAGCCAGACAACACTGATCGCCCTCACCCATGCCGGCGATAATGGCTTTACACTGGAACACCTCATCGAGGTCGCCGGTATATCCCCCGCATCTGTAGAGCGGGCAGTAGAAGAACTGGTTATCTTATCTCTGGTTGATTTACGTGGCTCCTTATTTGATCGGCGTTATAGTCTGCATCGGTTAACCGAAATGTTCTTGCTGCAAATGATGGACCAACTGTAACAAAAGAATGTCTTCCGTAACCAAATGGCAAGAAATCCGCCAGCAACAGGGAAATGCCAACGCGAAACGCTGGCTGAATACCCTGGAATCAGACCCACATCCCTCCTTATTGGTGAGGAAAGAGTACGACAACCTGCTCCGCGCCATTGAGTATACTCTGGACTCCCCGGCAGGTTTTGACCTGGCATATCACCTCATTCACATCCTCCATATCTATGCCATTAGTTATGCCGATTGGGAGCGATGGCTCATTTATCTCCAAAAAGCACACAGGTTTAGCCAGTTGTTACAAAGGCCGTTTGAAGAAGCCACACTTTTGGAGATGATGGGAAACGTTTATCGTACCCAAGGAGAGCTAAAACAAGCTGAGACATACTTGGGCCAGGCCGCAACAAAATACAATCAACTATCTCTGCTGCCAGAATATGCCGTATCGCTTTCCAACCTGGCGGTAGTGCTAGAATCACTGGGGGAAGATGGGGAAAGCGTCTGCCAGGCAGCTTTAGCCATGGTCGAGGAAAGTCAAAATGGAGTAGCACGTGCCAGGATTTTGCTGAACCTGTCTAGCATTTATATGCGACGGCATGAATGGCAGTCTGGATTACAGGCAGCGAAAACGGCGTATGATTTGACCCACTCATGGCAAGACTCTGTTTTAAATGTCAAGTTGCATTTTAATATGCTTACCTGTTTGGGTAGATTAGAGAAATGGGCTGAATTAAATGAGACATTTGCACAACTGGCCGATGAATTAGACCAAAGAGGTGATATTCATACCCTGGCCAAGTTAAGAAATAATCTTGGGGTAATTGCTTATGACTTCCACAATTTGCCAGCAGCAGAACAGCAGTGGCAGGCAGCACTCAAACTACAATCAGCAATACAAGACCCGGTAGAAACTGCCTTTCTGTATAACAATCTGGGCATGGTTTATACTCAATTGGGAGAGCTGGAAACGGCCGAAGAGATGCTGAAAAAAGCGGTAGCCATTCAGGAACAATTGCAGGACATTTATCAATGGGCCAATGCCATAGACAATCTGGCGGATGTGTATGCGGCCAAAGGGGAAACGGCCGCTGCTCGCCACATTCGCCAACAGGCCCATGCTCGTTTACAAACTCTCTCCCCTACCACTCCAACACAGGCGTTAGTAACTGCTTTACAGGCCAAACTGCTAATTGGCTGACAAAACGATAAACCAATTGACTCCTGGACAATTGGTTTAACTGGTAGCGAGTAGCAGGTGGCAGGTTACTTGCCACCTGCCACTTGCAACCATTGAATTGTCCAATCTTAAAATAGTTCTCTGTTAGCTAGCCGCAGAGCAACTTGTAATGACGACCTGTAATGGAGTATTTCAGACTGTGTTGGACTACGTTGGACTAACTTTGGACTGGCTTTTGACATGGTTGTGTTACCATAGTGGGGCATAAGATAGTCATGGTAACTTATCCTTTACTACCTCTGGGTTACGGGATGCTACCGGGTATGGAGGAGCCACCTTCACTTGTTCAATATCTTTCATTTTCATTTGGGTATGTGATGGCTATTCTTGCAGAAACAACTGGTTTCTCAACCAGTTGTTTCACTTACTCGCTCACTCCAGCTGTGTTAAGCGGCCGCAACCACCAATTAAAAGGTTACTTGATAGTATGAATTCTCCAGTGTCTTCAAACCTGAAAAGTGACACACCCGCCAATGGTTTGGTGCTTCTCATTGAAAATGACCGGCATGTCAGCGCCGCCCTTAATGACATCCTCAACGATTTTGGCCTTCATGTATTACTTGCCTATGATGGTATAGAAGGGGAAGAGCTTTACCGTACCCACCAAGATTCTATTGAAATGGTCATTATGGATTGGCGACTGCCCAGGCAAGACGGCCGTGACACTCTTCGCAAGATACGCCAGCTCAACCCCAACGTGCAAGTGATGATTTCTTCTGGTTATGCGGCCGAAGAAGTACTGGCTCAACTAGATGACCAACGCCCCGTTACTGTTCTGAGCAAGCCGTACAGCATTGATAGATTTCTGGATCAGGTGCATAAACTGTTAGCCTGAATTTTCAACCACCCACTGTACGAATTCTTCCCCCACCTCATGCCTGTCACCCGGTCGTAACCAGAGCAGAAACTCCACATTGCCATCTGCCCCGGTCACTGGGGAGCGGATGAGGCCCAAAACCGCCAGCCCGTTTGCCTTGGTCCAGCTCAACAAATCACACAGGACCGCATGGTGTACGGCCGTATCTCGAACAATTCCCCCCTTACCTACCTGTTCTGGCCCTGCTTCAAACTGCGGCTTCACCAGCGCTACAATATCTCCACCAGCCATCAGCCATTTTTGCACCGCCGGTAAAATGAGCTTTAACGAGATAAACGAAACATCAATACAGATAAAACCTGCTGGCTGCGGCAGGCTTTCCAGGTAACGGGCATTGGTGCGCTCCATGACGACGACGCGCTCATCCTGCCGCAATTTCCAATCAAGCTGGCCATAGCCCACATCAATTGCATACACACACGCCGCCCCATTTTGCAACAGCACATCGGTAAACCCGCCTGTACACGCACCTACATCAGCACATACCCGGCCGTTCACTACCACCCCAAACGCAGCTAGGGCCCCCGCCAGCTTCAAGCCGCCCCGGCTCACATAAGGCAACGACATTTTCACCTCAATAGCTGCTTCCGGCGACACGGCCGTACCTGGCTTATCTACCCGCACCCCATTCACCAACACCTCACCCGCCAGGATCACCCCCTGTGCCTTTGACCGGCTTTCCACCAGTCCTCGCTCCCATACTAACTTGTCCAGGCGCACTTTTTTTTGAGCCATCGCTCTTCCAATAATCAGTTAACGGTAATCAGCTAGTGATCGTTTGCAAATAAGTTAGCGATTGGGTAATTGGGTAATTAAGTAATTGAAGCGGCTAATTACCGAAATTACTCAATTACATAATTACTGCACGGTTACTTAGGAAAATCATTTACCGATTATCCCTTACCAAGCCACTCCACCAGCACATCGGCCAACGACTGGCGTAAAGGAATTTGTGGCTGCCAGCCTGTCTGCCGTTCCAGTTTAGCATAGCTGGCATACAAACAGGGCATATCAGACGGCCGTACCCGCATCGGGTCCTGTTCAATCTCCACCTCAATTCCTGCCAGCTCAATCAGCATCATCAATATCTCCTGTATAGAAACAGGCCGACCAGTAGCAATCAAATAAGTTTCCCCGGCCATACCCCGCTCCGCCATCGCCACATACGCCCGCACCACATCCCGCACATCCGTAAAATCCCGCTGTGCATCCAAATTCCCAACCAGCAGCCTGGTTTCCCGTTCCCCACGTTTGATGGCCGCCACCTGGCTGGCAAAATCTGGAACCACAAAACCAAGCGCCTGCCCTGGCCCCAAATGGTTAAACGGGCGTGCTTCTACTACCTCTAGCCCAAACCGCTCCCAATACAAAGGCACCAACTGTGCTGCCGCCAGCTTACTCACACCGTAGGGATGGCGTGGCCCTGGCAAAGTTTTCTCCGTAATCGGCAGCATGTCCAGTTCCATCAAGCCATACATATCGGCACTCGTCACCACCACCACCCGCGCCCGGCCCCAGCGCACGGCCGCGTGCAGCACATGAGCCGTCCCCACCGTATTCACAGCAAACGTTTGCCCTGGTATTTGCCAGGAACGAGCTGGATACGCCTGCCCTGCCAGATGGTAAATCACGTCTGGTCTGGCTCCCATCACCGCCCCCATCACGGCATCCTCATCAAGCAAATCCCCGGCAACGGCCGTTACACCGTCAGGCAACCCATGGCGGCTGGTTGCTGCATGAACCAATGTCGTCACCTCATGCCCGTCAGCCAGTAACCTTTCCACCAGATGCCCTCCTGCAAAACCCGTCGCCCCGGTCACAAATGATCGCATTTCAACTCCTCGAAAACTTCTTTGATGCGAATAAATTATACTTGACAGTACACTCTCTGCCACCGTGTTGACGATTTAACACAAACTGATATACTCCCCCCGCTTGTTTGCCCGGCTGCAAACAAGTTTTTCGTTTAATTATAAATGCAGACCCTAAGGGTTTCGGGAAACCCTTAGGGTCTTTAATTGAGGGTATAGAAGATGTCTGACAAATTAACCATTACGGCCGAACCACGTACTGTCACCGGAAAACAGGTTAAACAACTGCGCCAGGCTGGCATAATTCCGGCCATTATCTATGGGCAGCAAGAACCAATTTCCATTCAACTAGAGAACAAATCATTACGCCGCGTGCTGCGGCAAGCCAGTACCACTCGTCTGATTGATCTGGAACTACAAAACGGTGTGCGCACGGTATTGGCACGCGAAATTCAACAACATCCTACACGTGGTGATTTGATTCACGTGGACTTTTTTGAAGTAAATATGTCTGAAACCATTACCTCTGAGGCAGAATTAGTGCTGACGGGTGACATGAGCGAGGCATTGGAGGGGTTGGGCACAGTCGTGTTGCTGGTCCACTCGGTGGAGATTGAATGTTTACCGGGTGACCTGGTGTCGGAGATTGAAGTAGATATGTCTGGCATTGCCGGTGCGGACGACGTGATTTATGTGAGCGATTTACGGCTGCCCAAAGGGGTCACGATATCGGATGACCCCGAAACGGTCGTAGCCCACTTTGAATACACTCAAACCGCCGAACAGGCTGAAGCTGAAGAAGCATCACTGAGTTCTGTGGAAAGTGTAGGTGTTGTGGAAAAAGGCAAACGCGAAGAAGAATAATTTCTTCAATTTGCTATCATAAAGCTGATCGCTGCGCTGGTGTTTAATGGCCTGGAAAATTAGGACAGAAAAAACAACGACTTTAAGATAGAAGGGGGAGGGGGAGGGAGTTTTCTCTTACCACGCAGGTCAGGCTATTAGGGCACGCCCGGATTGCTACCACCCACACCTATGTGGCCGCTAATGACCGGCAGGTGCAGGTGGATTTCTACCAGGCGGTGGCGGCGATGGAGGGGTGGCAATGAGCGCCTTTCCCTCCAAAGATCCCGCCTTATCCACCGCCGAACGGTACGCCAACAAGCTGCGCAACGGCCGTACCGCTCGCCTGCTGCCTGGTTTTGCCCATCCCCACCTGCCTGCTGCCTGGCCGCCGGAAAACGTGACCCTGTTGGAACGCTACCTGGCCTGGCTCATCGAAGATGGCGCGGGGCACACCTGCATTGACCTTTACTACCTGCCCGTAGCCGGGCACATTCTGGGCTTCAACCTCAAACCCTACCCGCAGCTAGATTTAGACAATGACCTGGAACAGGTGATGGTCTATGCCCGCGCCAAACAGCTCAGTAAACGGGTACAGGCCATGTACCGCAGTGGCCTAAAACGCTTTCGCCGTTTTCTCCTGCTAGAGCGCGGCGTGGCCGAGACTATCGTCAATTTCAAGCCGCCCAATATCGCCCCTTACCAGGAAGGTCTGCCCGATTGGCTGGTAGCGCAGCTGACCCATTACCAGCAGATACACCAGGCGAGCTGGCGACCGGCGCGGCTCAACCAGGCGCTGCTCAAGTTTTGGAGTACGCATACCCGTCTCTTTCGCTGGCTCTTTGCCCATTACCCCATCCAGGAGGTGAGCGACATTCGCCGCGACCATGTTTTTGCCTATCTGGATGAACGGCTGGCCGCCGGATATGCCGTCAAAAGCGTCAACCAGGAGCTGCGCGCCTTTCATGCCGTCCTCCGCT
>CAZOPF010000114.1:0-17267 GCA_964581605.1 uncultured Ardenticatenaceae bacterium | reverse complement strand
CGGCCGGGCCGGTTTGACCGCAAGGTGTTTGTGGATTTGCCAGACATCAAGGGGCGCGAAAAGATTTTGCAGGTACATTCCCGGGGCAAGCCGATTTCCAAAGAAGTGGACATGCGCGAATTTGCCCGGCTGACGGCCGGTTTCTCCGGCGCTGATCTGGAAAATCTGCTCAATGAAGCGGCCATTTTTGCCGCCCGCCGCGACAAGCGCACCATTGGCCGCCTGGAATTTCAGGATGCCTTTGACCGGGTGGCGATGGGGCCAGAAAAGAAGAGCCGGGTGATGAGCCAGGAAGACAAGGAGACAGTGGCTTACCATGAGGCGGGCCATGCCGTGGTCAGTTTCTTCTTGCCCAATACGGACCCGGTGCAGAAGATTACCATTGTGCCCCGCGGCCGGGCGGGGGGCTATGTGCTGTCCTTGCCGGAAGACCGGATGGTACATTCACGCGAGTTCATTTTGGACAATATCTGCTGGGCGTTGGGTGGCCGGGCATCGGAAGAGGTGTTCTTCGGCCGTTTGACGACGGGCGCATCCGGTGATTTGCAGCAAAGTACGCGCCAGGCACGGGCGATGGTGATGCGCTTTGGCATGTCTGACAAATTGGGGCTGCCCATTTATGGCGACGAAAGTGGCAACCCGTTTCTGGGCCGGGATTATGGGTTGGGGGCGCGTGATTACAGTGAAGAGGCGGCACGCCTGATTGATCAGGAAGTGAAACGGATTCTGGAAGAGCAGTATGAGCGGGCCGTAACTATCATTACCGAGAATCGGCTGCGCGTGGAGCGGCTTGTTGAGGTGTTGATGGAGTTGGAAACGTTGGATCGGGATACTTTTGAAGCGTTGATGAATGATCCGATGCTCTCTGGAAATGTTGTTGTGGGTGGGGAGGCCGAGTTGGTCATGGAAACGGCCGAGGCGGTCATGGCCGATTGATAGCCGATTGATGGGCCTTGCCGCCAGATGGTCTGATTTGCATAATAGCTCTCTGCTTGCCTGGGTGGAGGGCTTTTTTTATTGGTGGGGTTTTGGTTTGACGTGATGCGTGATACATGATGCGTGACTGGAGTTTTATGTGTCACGCATCACATATCACGAGGGGAATGGTTGATGAGCGAAGAGATTGAGTTGAAGCAGGTGGGGGCAGTTTTGACGGTGGCGTTGAACCGGCCAACGGTTCACAATGCCCTGACGCCGGAGATGATTCGGGAGTTAACGGCCGTGTTCCGCGACCTGAATACACGGGATGAGGTGCGGGTGGTGGTGCTGACGGGCAACGGCCGTACCTTCTGCGCCGGCGCCGACTTGAGCCATATGTTGGCCGCTGGTCAATTTTCATTGGCGGACAATGTTCGTGATGCCGAGGCTATTTTTGATTTGATGTTGATGATGGAGCAGTGCCAGAAGCCGGTGGTGGGGCGAGTGAATGGCACGGCCGTTGGCGGGGGTATTGGCCTCATTAGTTGCTGCGACATGGTGGTGGCAGTGGATAGAGCAAAGTTCAGCTTTAGCGAGGTGCATTTGGGCCTGGTTCCGGCCGTTATTTCGCCGTTTGTGTTGGGCAAAGTGGGGGCTACACACGGCCGTGAACTCTTTCTGACCGGCGAGCGCTTTTCAGCCGAACGCGCCAGAGAAGTCGGGTTGGTGCAATATGTTGTCAGCGAGGCGGAATTGGAGGGCAAAGTTGAAGAGCTGGTAGAGCTGTTGCTGATGGGCGCGCCAGGGGCACAGGCCGCCATCAAACAACTGGTGCGGACTGTTGCCGGGCGACCCAAAGAGGACGTGCGGGATTACACGGCCAATTTGATCGCCACACGGCGCGGTAGTGATGAAGGACTGGAGGGTATGAGCGCTTTTTTGCAGAAGCGGAAACCAGCCTGGCAAGAAAATCAATTGTAACGGCGGAAAAAGTCATGTTCACCGGTTAAAGTTGCCAGGCGCATGGTCAGGGCACGGCCGTCGGCCACTTCCCAGGCCACCGTCACCCGCCTCCCCACCAGCCGCACCACCAACGCCCAATACGGTTTAGCAAACTGCTCCCTATCGCGCCCTTCCCCCGTGCTGGATTCCTGGCTGCCCGCCACCAATTCCCGCAGCCGCACCATATACTTTTCGGCCGCATCAATCACCGCCAGCACTTCTGCCCGAAACAAAGAGCGAATAATGTCCCCATTTGGCAGCCGCCACACAAACTGCACCAGGAACATATCCCCAACCTGCAAGTGTGATTCAGCCATAAAAAAAGAGATTGGAGACCAAAAAATCTCCAATCTCAATATCCCAATTACGCCATTATCCAGTTACCGAATCGCCAATTCCGTCGTCTTGTCAAACAGGTGCATATTGTGCATATCCATCACCAACTGCACCTGATTGCCGGTGTTCACTTGCAGGCGGGTGTCTACGGTGGCGACCATGCTGTTCTTGCCCGCATTCACATACAAATGTAATTCATGGCCGAGCAATTCCACCACTTCCACTATGCCTTCTACCGGAGAGGCATCAATGCCCGGTGGGGCATATTGGGGTGCGTGCAGATGTTCTGGCCGCATCCCAAAGATCACCTCTTTGCCCACATAACTGCTCATAGCTTGTTTGCGTTCTTCGGGCACATGCACCCGGAAGTCGCCGGTATCAACAAACAGTTTGCCTTCTTCACTGACCAGCGTGGCATCAAAGAAGTTCATGCTGGGGCTGCCAATGAAACCAGCCACAAAGACATTGCCGGGCGTGTTATACAGGTTACGTGGGGTGTCAATCTGCTGCAATAACCCATCGCTCATCACCGCAATCCGGTCCCCCATCGTCATGGCTTCCACCTGATCATGGGTGACATAGATGAAGGTTGTGCCCAGGCGACGGTGCAGTTGGCTGATTTCAGCGCGAGCAGAAACGCGCAATTTGGCATCCAGGTTGGAAAGTGGTTCGTCCATCAGGAAGACGGCCGGTTCGCGCACAATCGCCCGGCCCACGGCCACACGCTGCCGTTGCCCACCGGAGAGGGCTTTGGGTTTTCGATCCAGTAAATGGGTTAGCCCCAGACTTTCGGCCGCCTCCTTAACGCGGCGATCAATTTCAGCTTTAGGTGTTTTACGCAGTTTCAGGCCAAAAGCCATGTTGTCATAGACGCTCATGTGGGGGTAGAGGGCATAGGACTGGAAAACCATGGCAATGTCGCGGTCTTTGGGAGGAACATCGTTGACCACGCGGTCACCGATGAGGATGTCCCCCTCGGAGACTTCTTCCAAACCGGCTAACATGCGTAAACTGGTGGATTTGCCGCAGCCAGAAGGCCCAACAAAGACGACAAATTCTTTATCCGCAATCTCCATGTTCAGGTCGGTGATGACGGTAATGTCGCCAAAGCGTTTGTAGACATGTCGGTATGTTACACCTGCCATTCGTTTCTCCTTTGGGATTGGTATGGGGTGAGCTATTGTCTTGTCACGACCATACCATGATGTGGTTTACGATAGGGCAACTATAGTAAGCAGGGCAGGTTCTGTCAAAGAAATATGACGAAGTGTCTAGCTGGGTGGTGTTGGTGGGCTTTGTTTCTGCCGGGGGTTGAAAGTAATGAGGCCGTCAAGCACGGCCGTTTCCAGCACACTATCTGGTAAATCCTCCGGGATATTGCCGGCATAATGGTTTATCCAATTGGCTACACTCTGGTGGTTGACTTCTAAAATGCGGGAGATCATCCGTAAGCTGACCCCCTCCAGGAATAAAGTGAGCGCTTGCAGGCGAATGTCATCATCGTAGCCTTGTGTTTTGGGAGCCGGTGTGTAGCGGCAACCACACAGTTTGCAGCGGTAACGTTGGCTGCCGGAGTGGGTGTAGCCATCCCTTATTTGCCGATCTGGCGCCAGGCAACCTGGACAGCGGGGAAGCTCTTGATTCATGCTTCACAAAATAGTCAAAACCAGCGCCAGCAACAATAACAGCAGCACAATTAATACGGCCGTGCGGTTGGCTGCTACCGCATTGCCCCATACCGATGGGACGGAGGCTTCTACCAGACGACCGGGGCGTTTTTGGTAGCCAAACAGCACCTGTCGGAATTCCGCGATGGCGGACGGCCGTTCATCTGGGTGCATGGCCATCGCCCACATAATCGCTTCTGACACCGTTTCGGAGAGCAGCGCATTGAGCCGATGGGGTGGTTGTAACACCGCCGGGTTCAGGAAACGTGCTTTGGCGTCTGGTGGCGGATAGTTGGTGAGCAGATGATAAAAGGTGGCCCCCAAAGCGTAAATATCGGTGCGGGCGTCGGTGTGGCCGCCGTCGCCGCCATATTGTTCCAGCGGCGTATAGAGAGCAGTGCCACGCCCTTGGACGACGGTGATGGTGCGGGCGTCATCATGGGCCATCACTTTCACCAGGCCAAAGTCTACCAGTTTGATACGGCCGTTGGGCGTCAACTTGATGTTTGAGGGCTTAATATCCCGGTGTAGCACTGGCGGTTTTTGTTCGTGTAGATATTGGAGCGCATCTAGGATTTGCTCCGCCCACGCCAGAACTGACTTTTCTGGCAGCGGGCCATCGTTAGCCCGTAAAATCTGGCTGAGATCATCGCCAGGCACATAGTCCATCACCAGGTAGTCACGGCCGTTCTCTGTGAAAAAATCAGACACTTTTGGCAGGCTGGGATGATCTAGCTGCGCTAACACACTGGCCTCTTTCAGAAATTGGGCCTGAGCCTGAGCCTGCGCGTCCGAACTGGCATTTTCGTCTGGCTGCACCACCTTAATGGCACACAACCGCCCTGGCAGACGCAAATCCTCCGCCCGGTATACGCTCCCCATACCCCCCTGACCGACAATGTTGGTCAGCCGGTAACGTTCGCGTAAAATTGTCTCATCCTGTACCAAATTCATCAGCAGCTACACCATGCGCTTTACGGTTCTAAACGATTCCTATTATAATCTATCCTGGCAAAAATCACTTTTATGCTCATATTGGAGGGGCAAACAAGATGAATGAACAACCAGTCCTGGTGATACGAGAAGGACAATTGGCTGGCCAACGGTGGGCCATAGACGCAGATGAATTTCTTATTGGCCGAGGCGCTGAATGTCAGATTGTGCTGCCAGAGCGGCAGGTATCGCGCCAGCATGTGCGCATCACCCGCGAAAACGGCCGTTACATCCTCCATGATCTCGGCAGCAAGAATGGGACACATTTGAACGGCCGTCTCTTTGAAGGCTCCACCCAACTCCAGGATGGCGACGAGATTTCCATTGCCCTCTGCGTCAAACTGGTGTTTGTGGGCACAGACGCCACCATTCCCCTCACCTTTGAACCACCCCAATTACAAGGCCAACTGGTATTGGATGACGCCCAACGTGCCGTATTCATCAATGGCAAGGAACTGGACCCACCGCTTTCGCTGGCCCAATTCCGGCTGCTGGAACGGCTGCACCAGGCGCGTGGCGCGGTCATTACCCGTGATGAAATTGTGGAGGTTGTCTGGCCCGGCACCGACGGCCTGGGTGTTTCCGAACAGGCCATTGATGCCCTGGTACGCCGCTTGCGTGACCGGCTGATGGAACTGGACGAACACAACTATATCGTTACGGTGCGTGGGCATGGCTTCCGTCTGGATAATGAACCCCACCCAGGCTCATAATATGGCCTGGTACCTCAGCAAACTAAATTTGTGGAGCGCGGAGTGAGGCATCGGAGGATGCCTCACTCCGCAAACTTATATTGGTCAGGTGCTAGTAGTCACGCTTAAGCAGCATATCGGTCAGTTGGCTAAGAGCAATATAAGCGACGCCATCAGGGTGAGCCGCTTCTAAATGTTCCAATGCGTTCTGGGTATAGGAAGTGGCTTTTGCTGTAGCAAAGTCACGCGCACCGCTCTGGTTGAGCAACCCCACGACACGATGAACAAAATTACTGCTTGCCTCTTCTTGCATATACAACTGTTGTAGTTCTGGGCTGTGTTCCAGGCCATACAGGACGGGCAACGTTTTCTTTTTCGTGGCAATGTCGGTGGAGGCAGATTTGCCGATGACGGTTTCATCACCCCAGATACCCAGGATGTCGTCAATAGCCTGAAAAGCTAAACCGGCCTCCAATCCATAATGAGCATAGTGGGCTATCGTCTCCTCATTTTGCCCGGCGACCAGTGCGCCTAATTCGGCACAAAGCGAGAGGAGTACGGCCGTTTTTCCTGTAATCATCTCAATATATTCGGCCACACTCACCCAATCTCGTTTTTCAAAGCCCATGTCCGCATGTTGACCTTGTGTCAGCCGCACACATGTCTCATCAAAACGGCGCAAGGCGCGTACCACTCGCTCTGCCGGCACACCGCGATCATAAAGGCGATTGAGTGCCAGATGCGCCAGCGCAAACATGGCGTCGCCAGCGTTGATTGCCTGCTCGATGCCCCAGATTTGCCAGAGTGTTTCCCGGCCGCGCCTGGTGGGGCTGGCGTCCTCGATGTCATCGTGAATGAGCGAGAAGTTGTGCAGCAGTTCTACGGCCGCGGCCGCGGGCACGGCCTGCCGCCAATCTCCACCCGCTGCCTGGCAAACCAGCAGCAGCAGGACGGGGCGAATTTGTTTACCGGCATTGACATCGGCCGGTTTTAGTGCCTGGTCACGCCAACCCATATGGTAGTGCATCATACCGTAAAACAAATCTGGCGTTGTTTCATCAAACAATAAAACAGCCTTCATCTCGTCATTGAGGGCGGCACGCATTTCCTGGCTTAAATTTTCAAGTTCTTTCATCATAAATGACCCTGCTGATGTTGAGTTACACACTAAAACTGGGTAAGGAGTGGGGTTTGGCCAAGGGCATGGAGGTTTAACACGCCGGAGCAGAACATGGCAACCCGAAGTTCGGCCGTGATGGTTTCGGCCATTTCGATGACGCCATCTACGCCCCCTTTATCGGCCGCACGCAGGAAGTCACCGGCAAAACCGACCAGATTGGCCCCCAGGGCAATGCACTTGGCAACATCAATGCCATTGCGGATGCCGCCGCTGGCGAAGATGGGCAGGTGGGGGGCGGCGCGGCGGCACTGTTGGATGGACACGGCCGTAGGAATTCCCCAATCTATAAACGCTCCAGCCACCCGTGCATGGCGGGCCGTGGGGGCGCGGTGCATCTCCACCTGGCTCCAACTGGTGCCGCCCGCCCCGGCCACATCAATAGCCGCCACGCCTGCTGCGGCTAATCGTCGCGCCGTTTCTTCGGCAAAACCCCAGCCTACCTCTTTGGCAATAACAGGTACAGGCAGCTTTTTGCAGATGGCTTCAATTTTGGGCAGCAAATTGGCAAAGTTGCCGTCACCTTCGGGCTGCACGGCTTCTTGCAGGGCATTGAAATGCAGAATAAGGGCGTCCGCTTCAATCATCTCCACTAGCAGCAAACATTCATCTAGCCCGTAACCATAGTTAAATTGTACCGCGCCCAGGTTGGCGAATAGCAAGATGTCGGGAGCCACATCACGTACCCGGTAGGTATCGGCCAACGATTCGTCCTCAACGGCCGCCCGCATAGACCCCAATCCCATGGCGATGCCCGCGGCTTGCGCCCCGGCCGCGAGTGTACGGTTGATAGCGCGGGCTTCGGCCGTGCCCCCGGTCATGGAGGAGATGAGCAACGGTGTTTTGAGCGTTTTGCCAAAGAGGGAAGTGGTTGTATCTACATCGGCCAGATTGATTTCTGGCAAAGCCTGGTGCATAAAAAAGAACTTTTCCAGGCCAGTCGTTACATGTTTGAAAGCAACATCCTCTTCCAGGTTGATGCGAATGTGGTCGGCCTTGCGCCGTTCCGTGAGGTCTGGGTCGGGGGCAGCAGTCATTTCTTTCTCCAACTTTTAGAATTGAATCGGGGAAGTATACCTTACTCAATCAGGCCAGGCACATGGCGACATGAACGGCCGCCATTCTCTCGCCAGCTGTGTTAACTGGCTGGTGTAATCAGCAACCGTGTGGGTTCTTGTATGAGCATCTGTTGCCCCAACCGCATCAAGCGGGCCGGCGGTGTGTAATCAGCCGGCAGGGGAGTGATAGGGTAGGTGGCAACGGCCGTTGCCCAACCGGCCGTATCCCACACATCTTCTCCTGCTTCAACACTGTGTTGCTGTTGGCCGGTGAAGGAGAAAACGTGCGTCAACATGCGGACGGCGCCGCGCCCTATTGCCTGCACAATTACCGCCACCGTGTCTGTGCCAAAAGCCATGCCCGCCTGGGCAATATGGTCCCCGGCGGGTAGCGGCGGCAGCGGCAGATCATAACTACCGGCGCCGGTCTGCACAAAAAAGCGATACTCCGCAAATACACGATGATACCCGGCAATGGCATCGTTGTAGGGCGAAGCCTGGAACCAGGTCTGGTTTTTATGGGCGGTGGCCATGGCATCCTCGACGTAATGGCCGTTTAGCATCTGCCCGCGCATGATCCAGTTCCCGGCGATGCGGTAGAGATGCTGGGGTGTGGCGGCAAATACGGCCGTGTCTCGAAAGACGGCCGTATCAATCAAGCCCACTTTCTGCGGGCTGCTGCCGCCTACATCCAGCAGTAGCAGTTGGCTGCGCTGTGGCGGATTCACCGCCAGAAACCGGCCGCCAAAGTGAGCAAACTGGTAGCCGGGCGAGCCGTCAAATAAGGCCATCTCCTCCCACTTGCCGCCAATGCCTAACCGTACCAATTTGTAGTTCTGGCCGTTGTGCAGGATGGCAACGACACGGCCGTTGGGCAGCAGCGCCACATGCTCAATGAATCCCTCATCGGCCAACAATACACGCATCCGCCCAACTGTTGTTGGTGAACCGGCCGCCCGTTTCTGGCTGGCGGCCGTGCGCAGGACGTTGGCGAGGAGAGTGGCGGGGAAGGGCGGCCGTTCGCCCTGTTCAAACACGCGCTGGAGATAATGCTGGCACGCATCACTGAGCGTGTCCAATGGCAGGCTGTTAGCCGGCCGTGTCACGGATGGCTGCCAGATGCTCACCCGCGCCTGGGCACGGGCCGTTACCGTTTTGTGCTGCGGATGCACACCGCCGTAAGGATGCACGCCCAACAAAGTTTTGACCAGCAGCACGGCAAAGGCATACCAGTCGGTGCGCGGGGTGAAGTACGGCCGTGCCCCCAAATCGGCCACGCCATACAAATCTGGGTCTAAAAAGGCGGGCATGGCCACCGGGCAGGGGAAGTGGGCGAACTGGTAGCTGTCGGCGTCTATGAGTGAGCAGGTGAGGGCGGCGGGGGCGCCGGGGTGAGCAGGTGAGGGCCGCGGGGACGCCGGGGTAAGGTCGCTGGGGTGTAGGGGCGAGGCGGGCGGGAAACCTTTTCGGCTGTAACCCGATGCCTTTGTCCCGCCTGCCTCGCCCGGTTTCGCCGGGGTGAAGTAGATGTTGGTGTCGTTGAGATCGCCAATGAGGATGTGATGTTGGTGGAGATGGGTGAGGGTGACGTGGAGTTGTGCCAGCAGGCCGACGATGGCCGCCAGGGGGATATTGTTTTTCTGGCGAAAAAGTGGGTTGCTCAATCCCTTGAGTGGCTGGCTGCCGGGTGGCAGCAGAGGCATTTGGAAACCAACCAACTCACCGTGGCTGTCTGTGACCGGGGCACAGGGGGCCAGCACGGCCGCAGGCACAACCTGTCCCAGCCCGTTCTGAAACCAGTAAGCCAGTTTGGCCTGGTGTTGGGCGGTGGGGTGGTGGTAGAGTTTCACGGCCGTGTTCTGCCAGCGAAACACCATCCCTTCGCCACCGGATTGGATCAATTGCGCGGTGTCTGGTTTAATGGGTTGCTGATTAAGGAAAATTGTTTGATTCATGTCACGCTCTTTAGTGTACAAGATACACGAATCATATTAGTGTCAAATATACACCTTGTCAAGTGGTAGGAGGAGACAGTATCCCCTTCCTTATTGCCAGTTTTAGCAATGTGTTTTACCCTTGAGATGCCCATTGTTGGGTGTTTATCACAAACAGAGGAGCAAAGGATGGTACATACATTTCATTGCCCTGCTTGTAATGCCAGGCTTGAGTATGATGGGGATGATGACCCGATTGTGCAGTGTGCCTATTGCAACAGCGCGGTCATTGTGCCAGAAGAGATACGGGCACGGCGGTCTACACCATCAGTGGATGCTGATTTCTCGCCTATATTTGATCACTTCTTCAAACTCGATTTCAGCGATCTGACCAACCTGGCATCCACGTTAAAAACGGTCAAAGAGTTAATACATGACGGCCGTGAAGCCGAAGCAATTCAGTTGTATCAGGAGAAGTTTCAGGTAAGCGAAGCGGAAGCGGAACAATTTGTCAATGCGCTGGCTTCCGGGCAAAGCATGGTAGCCAGTAATGTGTTTTCGCTGGATATGGGGCAGGCAGCGAGTTTCAGCGCCATGTTTCCCATTGCCGGCGGCGCCGCCAGTCAGGTGCAAATTTCCACCGGCCCTGGTATCCAGCCAACGGTCAAGTTTCAAACGCGGTCGGAGATTAAACGGCCGTGGCGGTTTATCGTTGGCATGATGATCCTTCTTTTGGCACTCACTATCCTTTGCCTGGGGCTGGTATTCATGTTTCGGCTAGTTTGAGGGGTAACGATGAAAACATTATTGATCATGCGACACGCCAAGTCAGATTGGGGTAATTCCCGGTTAAGCGATCACGCACGGCCGTTAAACAAACGCGGCAAACAAGACGCTCCCCATATGGGCAAACTCCTAAAAGAGCATGACCTCGTACCTGACCTCATCATCACCTCCACGGCCGAACGCGCCCTGACCACGGCCGAGCTGGTTGCCCTTGCCTGCGACTACGATGGCGAGCTAATCACCACCGCTCACTTTTACCACGCCGATCCCACAACTTATCTGGGAGTGCTGCAAGGCATAGATAACCAATACAAACGAGTGCTGATTGTGGGGCATAACCCAGGCATGGAAGAACTGGTAGCCGATCTTACCGGGGAAACGGAGCATTTTACCACTGCCAACATTGCCCACGTGGAGCTGCCCATCGCCAGTTGGTCTCAATTAAGTGAAGACAGCACGGGCAAACTCCTCAATCTGTGGCGACCTAAAGAGGCATAAGAATACCTGATGTGCGATGTTTCATCTGGTTTAATCGAGGAAGGCGCATTCTCAAATGCGCCCGTTGGCATCTGAGGATGCCAACTCCTCTCTGGGGGAAATAGGGTTGCACATGGGGTATAAAAATCACTTTGCCGTGAGACAGAATCATTATTCGTGAACACGGCACAATTGTCGGATGCCGAATTTTTGAATCCACCCTAACCATCTTAAATTTAGACAACAAAATTTGTCACTCATCGTTGTTGCCAGAGAGACAAATCGCGTATCTTCTGTTCGGGACTGACTTCATGTACCCGTCTCCCATATTGCCTTATAATCCGGCACATTCATGATTGATAAGGTAGGATAATGACATGCGTATTTTGATTACAGGCGGGAGTGGGCAATTGGGGACGGCTTTGTCGGCGGTATTGGCCGGGCATGAAGTAACGGCCGTAGATATAGATGTGCTCGACATTACCGACAAGGCAGCGGTGTGTACGGCCGTGTCCACCACCCGCCCCGACCTGCTCATCCACTGCGCCGCCTACACCAACGTAGACGGCTGTGCCCGCGACCCGGAACTGGCTTACCGCATCAACGGCCTGGGCACCCAAAACGTGGCCCTGGCCTGCCAGCAGGCTGGCGCAGAAATGGTACACATCAGCACCAATGAGGTTTTCTCCGGGCAGGAACCGGGTGGGTATGAAGAGTGGATGGCGCGGAATCCGGTGAATGCTTACGGCCGTTCCAAAGCCGCCGCCGAGAGCCATGTGCAAAACATCCTCAACCGCTATTACATTGTGCGTACCGCCTGGCTTTATGCTCCCGGTGGGCGCAATTTCATCCATGCCATTCTCAATCGTGCCAGAGAAACGGGGCAGGTGCGGGTGGTCACGGACGAAATCGGCAATCCCACCTATGTCTACGATTTAGCCGATGCCATCGCCCAACTCATCGAGACACATCAATACGGTATTTACCATTTTGTAAACAGTGGGGCTTGCTCGCGCTGGCAGTTTGCCAACGAAATTTTGCGGCTGGCGGGGCTGACGAGAGTGGTGAACACACCCATTTTGAGCCGGGAATTTGCACGGCCGTCCACCCCACCCCCCTTTGGCGCTCTGCACAACATCGCCGGAGCCGCGATGGGGATTACGTTACGGCCGTGGGCCACAGCCCTGGCCGATTACATGCAAAGATTCGTAATGCGTGACTCGTGAGAATTCACGTATCACGCTATCCCTTTCCGCCTTGCAAACGCGCCAGTTCGGCTCGCAATCGCTCCAATTCTGTTTCGGCTCTGTCAGCGCGTTGACGTTCGGCGTCGGCGCGTTGACGTTCGGCGTCGGCGCGTTGCCGTTCGGCGTTGGCGCGTTGCCGTTCGGCGTCAGCGCGTTGATGTGCCGCGTCGGCCTCCTGTTGGGCTGCTTCGGCGGCCGTAGGGATGATCTGACCGTCTTCATCAAACAGCCGCAGCCAGACCGCCTCTTCTTCCAGGAAAGTGCCCTGCCACAAACCTAACCAGGCATCGAGTTCGCTGCTCCAAAGACGGCCGTGTTCATCCGCCGCTATAGGCACATACTCCTGCCCGGCCAGATGCCAGCCGTATAATTTGGTTTCGTCCGGGTCATAACAAAAATAGTCCGGGGTGTGAAAGGTACGTTCATAGAGCTTTTTCTTCTTGCCCAAATCTTCACCCTTCGTGGATTCCGACATCAATTCCACAATCACATTGGGGAAACGGGCATCCTCCTCCCACACCACCCATTTCTGGCGCGGGTAACTGCCATCTATGCCCTTCACCACAAAAAAATCTGGCCCCTTATAATCCCGGTTGCGGGCCTGGTTCATGCTGTAATACACAAACATATTACCGCCGGTAAAAAAGTCCTGCCGGTCTCGCCAGCGATGGCGCACCACGTCAATCAACAAATTCATCTGGCTGCGATGCCAATTTGTCTCCATGGGAACGCCATCCTCCTCCGGCAATTGGCTGCTATCGGGCAAATCTGGCAATATGTACCGCTCTACAACTTCAATTACCTGGCTCATCATTCACATCCTTTTCCGGTGACAGACAGCTTCAACGATTGTCTCCCAACCTTCATCATACTGTGCGCTATTTTAACACAAGTTCCAACTGACGGGTGGGAATAAGTGCCTTTCAAAACTCGCCAATGTCCGCGTAGCGGAAGCGTTCGATGGCGATAAACCCGATGGCGCTGACGGCCATAAGGATGACGCTCATGGCCATGGCCTGGCCGAAATTGAGCGCCCCACCCGGTGTGCTCAGGAAGCGCTGGATGGCAATGGGCATGGTCAGAAAACCGCTGTTGGGACGCACGATGAAGCTGGTCGCGCCAAATTCACCCATGCTGACGGTGAAGGCAAAGACGGCCGCCACCAGCAGTGCCCGACCGATAATGGGCAAATCTACTTCGCGCCAGACCCGCCCCGGTGTGGCTCCCATCACCGCCGCCGCCTCGCGCAAACCGGGTTTGATGCCTTGCATCACCGGCAGCAGGCTGCGCACCACAAACGGAAAGGCCACCAGTGTGTGTGCAATGAGCACCAAAACGGCCGAGGTGCGCAAACTGCTATACGTGACCACATAACCAAAACCGAGCGTAACGGCCGAAGCCCCCAACGGCAGCATAAACAGGGGATCAGCCCATCGTCGCCAGCCTCCAGGCCGTGCTAAAACCACCGCCGTCGCCAGCCCCAACCCGCCCGCCAGCAGCACCGTCAACAGCGCATATCCAATGGAATTGCGCACGGCCGTGAGCGGTGGGATAAACAGTACACTGCCCCGCCGCGTCTGAGAGAGCGCCTGGTAATAGGCCAGCGTCAGATTACCGTCCCGGCCTACCAGCGATTGCCACACTAGCGCCAGCAGCGGCGTCACCAGAAAGAGGAACAGCCCACCCATGGTGACGGTAACGGCCGCTTTTTCCAGCCAGGTGCCTGGCCGTTTCAGGTTGGCTTTTTCGGCGCGCATGTCCAATGACACGGCCGTACTCCCCTGCCAGCGCGCATACACCATCATCACCACAAACGTGAACAAGATTTGGGTCAGGGACAACACGGCGGCAATGTCCGGCCGCAAAAAGGTGACGTATTGGCGGTAAATCTCCGTTTCCAACGTGCTAAACATCGGCCCGCCCAGCAGCAAAATGACGCCAAAACTGGTGAAGGTGAAGAGGAAAATGAGCAGGGAGGCGCTGACGAGCGACGGCCGTAACAACGGCAATGTCACCTCCCGAAACGCCTGCCACCGGCGGGACCCCAGCGTCCGCGCTGCTTCATTCAGGCGCGGATTCAAATTGGCCCAAAAGCCCCCCACCAGCCGCACCACAATGGCCGTGTTGTAAAACACATGCGCCAGCAAAATGATCCAGATGGTCTGATCCAGTCGCAGGGGGGGGCGGGCCAGATCAAACAGCGCCATCACCCCCTGATTCACCACCCCCTGCGACCCCAACAACGCCCGAAATGCGGCCGCCACCACCACCGTTGGCAGCACAAAGGGTACGGCGGTCAACCCCCGCAGCAGTGAACGGCCGGGGAAGGTATAATGGGCAAACAGGTAGGCGGCGGGCAGTCCGGCCAGCAGCGTCAGACCGGTGGAGACGGCGGCCTGCCAGAACGTGAACCAGAGTATGTGCCGGAAATACGGCCGTACCAGCACCGCTTCAATGCCAACGGCCGTCACGCTCAACCGCAAAATGTTCAGCAACGGCCAGAAAAAAAAAGCTACCAGAAAGAGCAGAGGAATGAAGATGATCAGGTGAGCAGGTGAAGGGGTGAGGGGGTGAGAGGATTTCAAAGCAGGGAGATTACGGTGTTGGTAGAGAACTGTGCTGTTCCTGATCAACGTGTTGGCGCAGCCAGAGATTCACCAGCGTTTGTGTACTTACCTTTTTGGCACGGGCAATTTCCCGCACCTCCGCCAACAACTGTGGCTCAATGTGAACAAGATTGTGCCGCGCTGACGGGTCAAAGGTCATCTCTACCTCATAAGTCTGCTCTGCAAAATCAGCCAGACTGTGCGTATCCCAAAACTCAGCCATCTCTTCATAACTACTTGCCTGGGAAATCGTGCTTTTATTTTCTGCCATATCGTTTTTTCTCTTTATGATCCATATCGCGGGCACTAATGATCAAGGCGGCGCCATCTTCTTTGTACACATAAAAAACGATCAAATATCGTCCTTCTTCCGTCCGGCCATGTGCTGCATATAAGTCTTCATTGGGGGCATGTCCATGCTCTACAAAGTAGATTCGTGGCTTGCCAAAAAGAATTTCTTCAACCTCTATAGCCAGCACATTGTGCTTCCATAGCAGCTTATCTTCAAATTCAGGCAGCCAGATAATGCGTTTAACTTTCATATCAATAAAGCCTATGATAGTTAAAAAGCAGTTGCCTGTAAACAAAAAGCCACCGCCTGTTTCACCAACCCTCTACACAAATCCGCTAACATGATTACAATTCCCCCATTATTGCGTTTTGCGCCCCTGAAACTGTAAGGCGATTTGCCAAATCGCCCTACTTCACAAATGGAGAAAACCCATGAAAACTCGGATTGTGTCCATCCTTATCCTATTGATAGGGTTATCGTTAACGGCCGTCGGCCTATCCACCTTCGTCGCTGCCCAAAACGGCCGTGCCCCAACCAGCCCTGCCAGCGTCGGCACCGCCTTCACCTATCAGGGGGTGTTGACGGACAATGGCAGCCCGGCTGACGGCACATATGACCTGCAATTCACGCTATATGACGCGGCCAGTGGCGGCAGCCAGATTGGCAGCACCGTCACCCTGAACGACAAAACGATTGCCAATGGCCTGTTCACGGCCGAACTGGATTTTGGCCCCGTCTTCACCGGCGAACCGCGCTACCTGCAAATTGCCGCCCGTGATGGCAGCAGCACGGGCGCGTATGAAACCTTGCTGCCCCGCCAACCCATCCAGCCCGCCCCCTACGCCATGCACGCCGACTTTGCCGCCCAATCCACCACCCCCAAACTGCGCTACTTTGAAAAAAGGTGGTCAATTCCTACTGATTACGCCCACGATTGGGAATTTTTCACTATTGGCCCACAAGCTTATCTGGTTGTAGCCAATCGGTTCACCGATAATTTTAATTCCATTGTTTACCATTGGGATGGGAATAATTTTGTGGAAATACAAAGTATTCCCACTATGGAAGCAAGCGATTGGGAGTTTTTCACCATTGGAGAGGATGCTTATCTCGCTGTGGCAAATCTCAAGAGTGGCACAACCCATGATGTCAACTCAGTCATTTACCGTTGGGATGGGAACTCTTTTTTGCAGGATCAAGAAATCCTGACGCATGGTGCGTATGATTGGGAGTTTTTCACCATTGGTACGGAGGTTTATCTGGCTGTAGCCAATTACCGAAATAACACAACACGCCAGATCAATTCAGTAATTTATCATTGGAATGGCATCAGTTTTGTATATTTGCAAGATATCCCCACAATTGGGGCAGTTGATTGGGAATTTTTCACCATTGGCGGTGAGGCTTACCTGGCTGTAGCCAATCACTATAATGACACAACTTACAACAACGGTTCTGTCATCTATCAATGGGATGGGGATAGTTTTGAGCCGTTCCAAACAATCCCCACTAATGGTGCGATGGATTGGGAATTTTTCACCATTGGCACCGAGGCTTACCTGGCAGTGGCCAACCACCATAATGACACAACTCACAATATTAGCTCTATAGTTTACCAATGGGATGGAGACAGTTTTGAACAATTTCAGGTTATACCCACCAATGGTGCGAATGACTTGGAGTTCTTCACCATTGGGGCGGAGGCTTACCTGGCAATAGCAAATTATCAGAATGGCACAACCCACAATATTTATTCTAAAGTTTACCGATGGAATGGGACTGGTTTTGTCGAGAATCAAGCAATTCCCACTAATGGAGCCAGAGACTGGGCTTTTTTCACCCTGGAAGGCGATCATTATCTTGCTGTGACCAATTCAAATAATAGTACCACGTACAATGTGGATTCCCACATTTACCGGGCGGCGCTGGAAGGAGGTGTTGGTTATGCCCCCTAACCCCACCCCCGTCGTAGGGGCGAGGCAACCGGGTAACACCTTTGCCCCAATGGTTGCTGCACATTCCCGGTTGCCTCGCCCTTGTCACAACCCCACCCAACCGCCACAGGGCGAGGCGGTTGGGAAT
>CAZOPF010000113.1:9343-17923 GCA_964581605.1 uncultured Ardenticatenaceae bacterium | reverse complement strand
CCACACCTGGGTCGGCGACCTCATCTTCACCCTCAGCCACAACGCCACCAACGCAGTCATCATAGACCGCCCCGGCCGCACAACCTCCGGTTTTGGCTGCTCCGGCAATGATTATGATGTCACCGTCAATGACGAAGGTCCCGATGGCGACATTGAAAGCCAATGTGCCAACGCTCCGGCCATCTTTGGCAACCGGGTGGGCGGCGACCCGGCCAACACCAGCTTGCTGTCGGTCTATGACGGCATGGACATCAACGGCAGCTGGACCTTAACCATCAGCGACGCTGCTGGTGGCGATACCGGTGTGCTGAACGAATGGTGCATTGTGCCCGTGCTTGAATCGGCTAACGCCAGCATCGAACTCGACAAAACGGTAGGTACCGATCCATCTGTCTGCGCCACAACAGATGCCATCATTTTGGGGCCAGAGGGTGGTGAGGTGACCTATTGCTACACCGTGACCAACAGTGGCGATATTACATTGACCCAACACACCCTGGTAGACGATCAGCTGGGCACAATTCTCAACAACATCCCCTATGCCCTGGCGCCGGGCGCATCGGCTTTCATCACCGAAACGACAACTATCACCCAAACGACGGTGAACGTAGCCGACTGGACGGCCGATGATGGTGGCAGCAATACGGCATCGGCTACCGACACGGCCACCGTGACGGTGCAAACCTACCTGCCGGACATTGAAACCGACCCGGATGTCACCTCGCAGCAGCCAACGAACACCGTCTACACCCGTACCTTCCAGATCAGCAATGTGGGGCAGGTAACACCCACGCTGCTGTTGGGTGGCGACCCCAGTGACCTGGTGTGGAGCATTGCGGAAACGCAGGCGGCCGTGCCATCTGGCAGCACATTAGCGCCGGCTCAACCCAACCAAACAGATCGGGCTGGTGACACGGGTGTCTCCGGTATAGCTGGCAGCGCACCCAGACAACTGCTGCCAGCCGGTGGCTCAAGATTTGTCCTGGGCAACTTGTCCGAAGGGTTCGATGACATTACCACGCTGCCTGGCGCAGGCTGGGCACTCATCAACAACAGCGAGCCGTTAGGCAGCACGAGTTGGTTCCAGGGCAATGACACCGTGTTCCCGGCACAGAGCGGCGCGCCCACATCCTACATTGGCGCGAACTTCAATAATACGAGTGGCACCGGCACGATCAGCAACTGGTTATTAACGCCAGAAATCAACCTGTCTGACGGATCGACACTGACATTCTACACCCGCACACCTGCTGGCAGCATCTGGCCGGATCGGTTGGAAGTGCGAATGAGCACGGCCGGCAGCAGTACCAATGTGGGCACAACATCAACCAGTGTGGGGGACTTCACCAATCTGCTATTGGAAATCAACCCCAATCTGGTAACGGGTGGGTATCCCGAAAGCTGGACACTGTTTACCGTGACATTATCGGGCGTGGGTACGCCAACCACCGGTCGGCTGGCATTCCGTTACTTTGTGACGGATGGTGGCCCCTCCGGGGCAAATTCCAATTACATCGGCATTGACACGGTGGATTATGTGTATACAGAACCGCCGCAAGGGCCATGTGATACACCCACTGATGTACCCTGGTTAAACGTGTCGCCAACAGCAGGAACAACACCTGTGATGACCACCTCCGACGTGGCAGTGGAGTTTGATTCCACCGGGCTGCCCACAGGCGTCTACACCGCTACCCTGTGCATCAGCAGCAATGATCTGGATGAGCCACTGTTGCAAGTCCCGGTGACGTTGACGGTGGTGGTGCCCACCTATGGGGTGGTGCTGTCGCCGGATGATGCGGCCAGTGCCAATGCTGGGGAGATGGTGACGTACACGGTGAGTGTGACGAATACGAGTAATGTGGATGATGTGATTGACCTGACGGCCGTGAGTGCCAATGGCTGGACGGTACACTTGCATGAGACGAGTGTGTCGTTGGTGGCCGGAGGTAGTGCGGATGTCATGGTAACAGTCCACGTGCCGGTTGATGCCACGAATGGTGAGACGGATGATGTGACAGTAACGGCAATGTCGCAGGGTGATCCCACCATGATGGATGAGGCAGTGTTGACCACGACGGCCGTTGTGCCGCCGCCAGCCATGACCTACATCTACCTGCCCATCATCTTGAAACCGTAAGGTATCAGGTATGGGGTCATTGGGTAATTACTCGATTGCCCGATGATTTAGTATCCTGATTTTTGCATGAGGGACGGCCGTTTTTCGGCCGTCCCTTTTTGCTGGCCAAAGTCAATACAGTACAATCCGCCCCTATGAACCGTGCCCGGCATTTATTGACCTCTTCGCTGATCGTTGTACTTTTCTTTGGGCTAGGCAAATTGACAGGGCTGGTACGGCTGTTTTTAGTCGCCGACACGTTTGGCACCACACCGGCCTATGATGCTTTTACGGCCGCTAACCAGTTACCAGAACTCTTTTTTACTCTCATCGCCGGCGGGGCGTTGGCGGCCGCTTTTATCCCCGTCTACTCTCAATATCTCACCAAAGAGAGTGAACGCGACGCCGCACGGCTGGCCAACACTATCCTGACATTGGTTCTGCTCATTTTGGGTGGCATCTGCCTGGTTGGCGCAGCCCTGGCCCCCTGGATTGCCAGCACATTATTAGTGCCAGATTTTTCGCCAGAGCAGCAGCAGTTGACGGCCATGCTCATGCGCGTCATCCTCATCCAAACCACCCTCTTTGGTGTGAGCGGCGTCCTCAGCAGTATCCTGAACGCCCATCAGCATTTCGCTTTGCCAGCCTTAGCCCCCATCGCCCTGGACATCGGCTACATCTTTGGCCTGCTCTTTTTAGTACCTTCCATGGGGATCATGGGGCTGGCCTGGGGCACCGTGTTAGGCGGCATATTGCACATCCTCATCCAATTTCCGGCTCTGTTCAAATACAAGATTACTTATCGGCCATCTCTGGCGGTGCATATGGCCGGTGTGCGCGAGATTATCCGCCTGATGGGGCCACGCATTGTGACATTGGGGGTCATCCAACTGGCAGATTTGTACATCATCCGCCTGGCCTCGGCTCTGCCGGAAGGCAGCACATCTGGCTACTTTTATGGGTATGCGTTTATGCAGTTCCCGGAAACGCTGCTGGGCACGGCCGTGGCCATTGTTGTCTTCCCCACCCTGGCCGAGTTGTATAACGGGGGCGACATCGAAGGGTTAAAGGGCACGGCCGTTAACGCGCTACGCCTCATCTGGTTTTTGACGATCCCGGCGGCCGCGCTTATGCTCTTGTTTGGGCGGCCAGTGCTAGGGCTGCTATTTGCACCAGAAGCCGTGAGTATCGTCTTTGCCGTCCTGCTGGTTTTCAGTGTGCGCGTGGTCAGCGAGGCATCCAACGAAATTGTAGCCCGGCTGTTTTATGCCCGGCACAACACCCGTACCCCTATGTTTGCTTACCTGGGTTGGTTGGTCGTGAATATGTTGTTTGCTTATTTGTTGGTCACAACCTGGGGGGTTGTGGGGCTGGCCCTGGCCAGCACCATCGCGTTTACTTTTCTGGCCGGGCTTCTTTACTATCTGAACCGGCGCGAATTGGGCTATCTGGGCGAGCGTGAATTGGCGGCCACAGGTGGGCGTGCGCTGCTGGCAACTGGCGGTATGGCGTTGGTTATTTTGGCGATTGGATTGTTACTGCCGCTGCCGGCCATTACCACCAACCTCTCTGGCGCACGCAATGTGCTGGCACAGTTACTCTATTTAGGGGTGGTAGGATTGTTTGGCACGGCCGTATACCTGCTGCTGCATACCCTGCTAGGTGGCACAGAAATACGCGAATTAGTCCGGCTGCTCCGTTCCCGCCCGATGCCAACATGAAAACCTCCTATCAATACATGCCTGGCGAGCAAACCGGTTATAACAAGCCCATGTTGCTAGTATTGGCGGCCGTCTTCATTTTTACAAATGGCATTGCCCTCAGTCTGGCCCAAACCGGGCAGGTAGGCGGAGGGTATCTGTGGGCGGCCGCACTCTGGCTGGCAACTACCCTGGCCGCCTTTGCTCTGTTATCCTATTTTCGGCCGCACCACGACCCCTACCTGTTACCCATCTTTGCCCTGCTCACCGGCTGGGGGTTGATCACCTTACAACGGCTGGCCCCCCATTTTCTGGCGCGGCAGGTGATATGGCTGGTGTTGAGCACGGCCGTGCTGCTGGCTGTTGCCATTTTGCCACGTAGTTTACGTTGGCTGCGCCGCTACAGATATACCTGGCTGCTCGGCGGCATTTTTCTCCTGGCAGCGACTTTCTTGTTTGGCGTTAACCCGTCCGGTTTTGGCGCGGCCCTCTGGCTGCCAATTCCATTTGCCGGGCGTGTCTTTTTTCAGCCATCGGAACTGCTCAAACTACTCCTGGTCATCTTTCTTGCCAGCTACTTTGACGAACGGGAATCCTTACTGCGGCCGGATAGCAGGCACGGCCGTTTAGGCCCACTGCCCTACCTGGCCCCCTTACTGCTCATGTGGGGCTTTTGCATGGCTCTGCTCATCTGGCAGCGCGACCTGGGTGCAGCCACACTCTTTTTTATCCTCTTTCTGGCACTGCTCTATCTGGCCTCTGGCGATTGGCGTTATGTGGTTGGTGGGCTGGTGCTGCTGCTGGCGGGCAGTATGTTTGCTTATTTCGCCTTTGATGTGGTGGCGCTGCGGGTAGACGCCTGGTGGAATCCCTGGCCAGATGCCGATAACCGCGCCTTCCAAATTGTGCAATCTCTTTATGCCATAGCAGCCGGTGGCCTGGCCGGCCAGGGCGTAGGGCAGGGCTTTCCCACCTACATTCCCGTTGTCCATTCAGATTTTGTTTTTGCGGCGGTAGCTGAGGAGTGGGGGCTGATTGGCGCTCTGACCATTGTGGTCTGCTTTCTGGTGTTAGCTTACCGGGGTATCAAAATTGCGGCCGAGGCCACACGGCCGTTTCGCCGCTATCTGGCTGCCGGCATCACCATCCTGTTTGCCGCACAAGCGATATTGATTATGGGGGGGGTAACCAAATTGCTACCATTAACAGGTGTTACCCTGCCATTCCTCAGCTACGGCGGCAGCTCCTTGCTAGTCAGCAGCGTGATGGCCGGGTTGCTGCTCTATCTTTCGGCCACGTCTGGCAGTGGGCGAGCCAGGCATAGCCCGGCTATGCAGCAGCGGCTGCGGCAATTGCTGGCGGCCGTGCTCATGGGCTATTTGTTGGTAACGGCCGCCCTGGTTTATTGGGGTGTGGCCCGCGCTCAAACCATTTTGGCGCGTGACGATAACCCCCGGCTGGTGGAGGCTGAACTGCGTATTCAGCGTGGCCCCCTTTTTGATCGCCAGGGCATTGTGCTGGCAGAAACCAGCGGGCCGCCAGAATCCCCTATCCGCCGCTACCCCATAGCCGCCATTGGCCCGGCCGTAGGCTACTACAGCTTCCGGCATGGCGCGGCGGGTGTGGAAGAAGGGTACAACACGGTTCTGCGCGGCGACCCCGCTCAACCGTGGCAGCAGATGGTTAACCAATTCCTCCATTTGCCCCAAACCGGCCAGGCGGTACAACTCACGCTCGATGCCCGGCTGCAACAAATCGCCGATGCCTTGTTGGGAGAGCGCCAGGGCGCCATACTTTTGCTCGACACCCAAACCGGGGAGATCCTGGTGATGACCAGCCATCCCACCTATGACCCGAACAGGCTGGATGAAACATTTGAGACGCTAACAACGGCCGAGAATGCTCCCCTGCTTAACCGGGCGGTGCAGGGGCAATACCAGCCCGGCTCTTTGTTGCAGCCGTTTTTGCTGGCGGCCGCCCTGGAAAAGGGATTCATCACTCTGGAACAAACAGTAGCTGACGCGAATCGCCCGGTGCTGGTTGATGGGCAAACGATACAATGCGCCACGCCGCCGCCGGAACCGGCAACCTGGGCAGATGTGCTGGCTCATTCCTGCCCTGGCCCGCTGCAAGAGTTGGCGCTGGAAATGGGGATTTCCGGGTTGCATGAGGTGTATGAGAGTTTTGGCCTGACGGCCGTGCCTGATCTGCCTCTCAATACCGAAACGCCGCCAGTGCAACCGCTGACCAACCCCACATTAGCCGGTATTGGTCAGGAGAATCTGGTGCTGACGCCGCTGCAACTGGCGCTGGCCTGGAGCGTGTTGGCTGCTGACGGCCGCCAGCTAACGCCCCGGTTAGTTACAGCCGTTGCCGATGAAAGCGGCACCCTGCGCCCCCTTTCACCGCCGGCTGCCAATGAACCCATTATTTCCGCCGGGACAGCGCAGGCTCTTCGGCAGGTGTTAACCGCCAACGGCCGTGTTGAGTTTAGCGATCGGGTGCTTTCTGGCCCGGCGGGAAACATGAATAGCTGGTACCTGGGGTTGGCCCCGGCCGCGAATCCCCGTTATCTGGCCGTGGTGGTGCTGGAAGGCCGCACGGCCGTACAGGAAGCAGAACAGGTGGGGCAGGCATTATTGCAGACGGCCGTCAAATAGCTATGAGTACTTGCTTTTTTCCAGAGAGTCTGCCGATGGAATCATGTCCGACGGCCGTACCGGTAACGGTGGCGGCAGTGGCTCAGTTTCTGGCGGCAGTGGGTCTGGCGTTCGTAACCAGAACAGGATGCCCAGGCTGATCAGAGCGTACACAGCCACCACTGCTTCTGTCAGGAAAGCAGCCTGATGGGGGCCGCGTATCGGGGTAGCATATTGGATGGTGAACACGGCCGTCGCATCCACCAGCGCGTGCCACAAGATCGCGGCCGCCAGCCACAGCCAGTTTCGCCGCAAAAAAAGTTGCAACACCATCACCGACAGCGCCAGGTGCAGGCAAATGGCAAACGCCCGCTCCAATGCTCCCAGCAACGACATAGTCCAGGGCAGGCCAAACAGCGCGTCAATTTGCTGCCACACCAACGCCTCCTGTTCCGCCGGTATCATTTGCCAGAAGTAGCCATATTGCATGCCCAACAGAACCACAAAATTGAGCAGGCCAATCGCCCCCAATAGCATCGCCTCCACACCGCCCCAACCCGCGCCATACATTACCCCCTTGCCCCAGGTGCGGGCATCTTTGATACCAGACCGATAGATGGCCCAGCGCGTCACCTCTTCAAAAACACCCGCCGAAAGACCGAAGAAAATAGAAAGAAGGAGTAGATTAGACAGAACGGCCGTGTCCGTTGGCAGCAGTTCCGCCCCTTGCAGCACCAACCAGTTGAAGGGAATGTGCAACAATTGCGACAACACAAATCCCCCCATGCCCACCACAAAAAATTTCCAGCGAACAGCAAGTCGGCGGGCCACAAACCAGCCCAACCCCACCGGCATCACGAGCATCAAGGCAAAATTGAGAAAAAGAAGAAAGGGAATCATAGTGATTTTGTGAATTTGTGATCTAGTGATTTTGTGTTTTAGTGATTTCGTATCTTGCAACTTGAACACACAAACACACAAACACACAAACACTTTATCACGCTTTCTCTATGTCAACCAGGAGCAAATAAACTATAATGCTTGCGGTAAATCCAGTGGGCTGCCCTTGTAGATGATGGGTAGTGGTGGAGAAATGATTGATGATTGACCCGCAGAAGTGGATTGGCAAACAAATTGGACATTACGTCATTCAAAAACATATTCAGCGCGGCGGTATGGCCGATGTGTTTCTGGCGTATGACGAATGGTTGGAACGGCCGTCCGCCATCAAAGTCCTCTTTCCCACCCTCAGCAGCGACCCCGATTTTGTCCAGCGTTTCCAGCGCGAAGCCAAAACCGTCGCTCGCCTGCGCCACCAACACATCGTCCAGGTTTACACCACCGACCGCACCGACGATGGCTACTACTACATCGCCATGGAGTACATCCCTGGCGGGACACTGCAAGACAAACTGGTTGAACTATCCAAAGCCGGAAAACTGTTGGACACGCCCACTGCTATTGGCATCATTCACCAGGTCACCGAAGCGTTAGCTGTTGCTCACCAGGCCGGCATCGTCCACCGCGACATCAAACCGAGTAACATTTTGCTGCGCGATGATGGCACACCTGTACTCACCGATCTGGGCATTGCCCAGGTACAGGACAAACCGGGCCTCACCCGCACCCATGCCCTGGTAGGCACTCCCACCTACATGTCACCGGAACAGGCCACTTCCAGCCATGTAGACGGCCGTTCCGACATCTACTCGTTGGGCGTAATTTTCTACGAACTCTTTTCCGGCCGCCGCCTGTTTGATGGTGACACGCCCTGGGCCATACTCCACCAGCATCTGAACGTCCCCCCCCGCCCGATCACCGAAATCCGGCCAGACATCAGCACGGCCACCTGGCTGGTACTGCAAAAATGTCTGGAAAAAGACGCCCATTATCGCTACCAGACGGCCGAAGAACTGCTGCATGATCTGGACAATGCGCTGGTAGCCGAAAAAGCGGCCGACCAGATTGACGCCTTTGGCACCTGGGTTGGCACACAACCGGGCCGGGGCGCACACCTGCTCACCCGCGAAAACATCATCCAGCGCACTCCCGTTCCCGTGCCACCTACCCAAATTGCCAGCCCATCCCCGCCAACGGCCGTTGCCCCGCCAACGGCCGTTGC
>CAZOPF010000113.1:0-9243 GCA_964581605.1 uncultured Ardenticatenaceae bacterium | reverse complement strand
AACGGCCGTTGCTGTTCCCCCACCACCACTACCAGCCGAAAAGAGACGGCCGTCCTGGCTGGTCCCCACGCTCGTGGCCTTGTTACTCATTGTCTGCGTAGGTGGCGCGTTAGCTGCCGGGCCGGTACGCCAGATGCTTTTCGCCACGCCAACCAATACCCCCCAACCTGTAGCCGCTGCCACTGACACGGCTACCCCAACATGGACGGCCGCGCCACCGACCGAAACACCGTTTAATGCGGCCCTGGCTTCACTCCAAACGTTGGAAGCCGCCCTCAGCGCCACCCCCACGCCCAGCAATACACCAACTGAAACACCACCTGCCACTGCTACCTTCACGCCTACCGCCGAAGATACGGCCACACCGACGCCAACTGCTACGGACACGGCCGTTGCCACCCCCTCAGCCACCACACGCCCGACAGCCACCGCCGGTTCTGGTGGTTCCGGCAATTCATCCAACCCCGTAGGCAGCGGTGGCAGTGGGGCAGGCTTGCCCATAGGCTTTGAAAATTTCGGTCTATGGGGGCGGGGCACTGAAGCGAATGGCAGCTTCACCCGCTCCACCGAACAGGCACACGGCGGAGCCGCCTCCGGTAAACTGGAGTATGATTTTGCCACTGCGGGAAACGATTATGTGGTGTTCATGCAAAGCAACGCCATCAGTGGCAATCCCAACGCGCTGCAACTGTGGGTCTACGGCGATGGCAGCGGCCACTTTTTGAATGTCTGGATTCAGGACGCCGGCCGCCAGACCTGGCAGGTACCCTTTGGCCGCGTCATCCACACCGGCTGGCAACAGATGACCGGCTATATTGACACGAACCAGAGCTGGCCCTGGACGGTGATCAGCGGCGGCAATGACCCCAACGTAGACTATCCCATCTCATTCCGGGGTTTCGTTGTGGATGACAAGGACAACGCTTACACCGGCCAGGGCGCGATTTATCTGGATGATCTGACGGCCGTGACCATAGCCGTTGACGCCACCCCCACCCCCTCATCCGCCACCCCCACCCCAGAAAGCACACCAACACCCACCGAATGAGTACACACCCCCTGTTCCAGATGTATCCGCTTAACGGCCATCGCCACATTTCCACAGGCGACGTGCCCATCCCCTACCACGTTTATGATGGGCAGGGCATGTTCATCGGCGGCACGGCCGATCTTGCCACCGTGGCGGCTCTCATTCAGACCGAAACCCTATTACCCATGCGTAACCAGGACGGCCGTGCCCTCATGGGTGTCTGGATATGCGACTTCACCCAGGCCAGCCTGGGGCCACACACCGAACTGCAATTCGCCTTTTTTGCCAGCCGTGAGCCAGCCCCCCCCATCAGCAACCACCCGTTTGGGCCGCTTATGGCACTGCTGGCCGACCCAACAGCGCGGCTGCTTTGTCATGGTTTGTGGAATGATTCAGCAACGGCCGTAGCCTACAACCAGGAGCTATTGGGGCTGCCTGCACAACTCAGCCAGGCCCAAATTGAACAAGGCAACGGCCGTAAAAGATTCAATTTTCAAGATGTCAACGGCCGCCCTCTGCTAGATGGACAGGTGCGAGAAGACAAGCGCACGGCCGTGCGTCTGGTGATGGAGCTCATGCGGCTGTTTGGCTTCCGCCGCAGCCTGGAACTGGCCGCCGCTCCAGAACTGGCATCCATCGTCGTTAATCCCATCAGCCCACCCTTCCCACACAATCTGGAGGCTCGCGCCATCATTGCCACGGGAACGCCTGTGCTACAACAGTTTGACCCCGCCCGCGATACGCTAACCATCCATACAGCCCCTTACGCCAACCTGGGCTTCACACCGGCATTTATAGAGCATTTCGCCCCTTTCCGTTTTGTCTATCTGATGCCCGGCTAACAGTTGCCAGACGTCCAATTTCTCAAAGAGATCGGATGTCTAAGTGAGCGTCCAGAAACAAGTTCCCTGTTGGAGCGCGGGCAGCCTGCCCGCTGCGGACAAACTGTCCGCGCTATTTCTTTTGATGGGACGCTATGGGCTTTTCCTGACGGCCGTATGCCTGAAAAATGGGATGATGCCATCACCTTTATAGAAACCGAAGCCGAAATAAGGTGAACCTGTTCTGGTCGCCGGCGCGTCACCCCTTTGGCGTGTGCCCGCCCAACTTTATTTGCCCGGTGCCGTTGCCCTATCCACAACTCCTTAACCAATTGCGGATCATGCGCTGCTGGTTTGTGGACTCGATGAAACAGAGATAGGTTTACATGACCCTGCCTTTAACGATGCGCCAAAATTCATTTCCATTGCTGAGTTTGACCTGGCCTGGTTGGAAATGGATCAGTTCTTGGCCGTCCTGAAGCCCATCATAAAATAATCCGCTCCACCCAACAGGTTGCCTGTTGTTACCCCTCCCCTAAATGCGTACAATTCCCGCTCGTCTGCGTAGGAGCAGTTGAGGCACGATTGCCCTCTGCATCTCCGCGTCTCTGCGTTAAAAAACCCATATGTAAAGGCACCGTTTGACCCATGACTACTACTTTACTCCTGATTCGACATGGCGTGACCGACTGGAACATCGCCCAGCGCTGGCAAGGTCATGCCGACATTCCGCTTAACAAAACAGGCCAGCAACAGGCAGAGGCATTGGCCAACCGGCTGGCAAGCTGGCCGATCAACGCCGTTATCAGTAGTGATTTGCAGCGATGTGTGCAAACGGCCGTCCCCCTCGCCGCTCCCCACAACCTGCAACCTGTCTTCACCACCCACTGGCGGGAACGACATGTTGGTGATTTTGAGGGTATGACCACAGAAGAAGTGCGTGCCCGCTTCCCAGAACTATGGGGCAATTCACCACGCAGGTTTGTAGACCCTCCCAACGGGGAAGCCTTTCCGCAACTGCGCCAGCGGGTGTTGGCCGCCTATGAAACAGTGCTGGCCGATTACCCCCATCAGATGGTGGCTGTTGTATCGCATGGGGGCACACTGCATACGTTAATTCGGGAAGTGATCGGGTTAGATGGCGAAGAGTACGGCCGTTTCTCCCTGCGCGGCAACACTGGCCTCAGCATCATCGAAGTGACCGATCACGGTGCCTATTTAACGCGATTGAATGATACGAGCCACCTGGAAAATGGAGGTTGAGAGATCAGGAGGAACTATGTCCAACCATTTGTTACACAAAATAGACACTCACATTGCGCAAAACCTGGAGTATTGGAAAGGGCAACTGGCGCGGTTGTGCGCCCAGCCCAGCGTTTCGGCCCAAAATTTTGGCATTGACGACTGTGCCCAACTGGTGGCAACGATGCTGCGCGAACAAGGCTACACGGCCGACGTGCTGCCCTCCGACGGCTATCCGGTGGTGGTGGGCGAAGGAGCGGGCACGGCCGACAAAACCCTGCTCTTTTACCTGCACTACGACGTCCAGCCACCCGACCCGCTTGACCTGTGGGACTCTGACCCGTTCACGCTGACGGAGCGGGACGGCATCCTTTATGCGCGGGGCGTGAGTGATGACAAAGGGCATATTATTTGCCGGTTGGCGGCACTGGCGGCCGTGCGCGACGCATTAGGCGAACTGCCCTGCCGCGTCAAATTCATCATTGAAGGCGAAGAAGAGATTGGTAGCCCTAATATGCCCGCCTTTGTGGAACAGCATCAAGAGTTGCTGGCGGCCGACGGCTGCATTTGGGAGTTTGGCGGGGTGGATTACGACGGCCGTCCCCGTCAATCGCTTGGTATGCGCGGCATCTGCTATGTGGAACTATCGGTGCAATCCCTCAGCCGCGACGCCCATTCCGGGCTGGGCGGCTCCATCTTCCCCAACGCTGCCTGGCGGCTCACCTGGGCACTCAGCACCCTCAAAGACCGCTTCGAGCGCATCCTCATCCCCGGTTTTTACGAAAATGTGCTGCCGCCCAGCCCGCGTGATCTGGAACTGCTGGCGCGGCTGCCGGAGGAAACGCACAACCTCAAAAAGATGTATGGGCTGGATGAATTTTTGCTGGGTATTGAAGGAGGGCTACCGCTACAGCGCACGGCCGTGTTTGAACCCACCTGCACCATCTGCGGCCTCAATTCTGGCTACCAGGGGGCCGGTTCCAAAACGGTGCTGCCCGCCAAAGCCAGCGCCAAAGTAGATTTCCGCCTGGTGCCCAACCAGACACCCCAGGAAGTATTGAGCAAATTGCGGGCACACCTGGACGCGCAAGGTTTTCAGGATGTGCATATCCAATTTTTGGGTGGCGGCCGCCCGGCCAAAGTAGACCCGGATGATCCGTTTGTGCAGATTGCCAATGAAACGGCCGTCGAAGTATACGGCTCTGACCCCATCATTGAACCAATGATTGGCGGCAGCGGCCCCAATTACCCCTTCATCCACACCCTGGGGCTGCCACTCATCAGCGCCGGCGTGGGCTACCCTGGCAGCAACGTCCACGCCCCCAACGAAAACATGAGCCTGGAAAATTTTGTCCTGGGCACGAAACACACCGCCCGGATTATTGAGCGGTTCGGCCGCTAATGTGCGGTGGAGCGAAGGAGGAAAGGCACGGAGGAGAATCTCTCCCGCTCCGTTTCTCCTCCACTCCTCTGCCTCTTTCCCTCTACTAAAACTATGGCACACAAACATCACATCACCATCATCGGTGCGGGGCTGGCCGGGTTGTCGGCCGCACGTGATTTGCACCGCGCCGGTTGGCTAACCACTGTATTGGAAGCACGGCCGCGTGTCGGTGGCCGGGCCTACACCTTTCGTGACGGTTTTGCCGAAAACCAATACGCGGAAGCGGGCGGTGAATTTGTTGAGGACATTCATCTCCGTATGTTGGCACTGGTAAAAGAATATGGCCTGCCGCTAGACCCGGTACAGGGGATGGGTGAATGGACACGCAGGTTAGCTCTGGCGGGCAAACATGGCGAGGCGGATGATAAGGAGCTGTGGGGCTTTGATCTGGCCGCCGAAATTGAACAGGTTTGGCACGAACTGGCCAGATTGGGCACGGCCGTGCCGGACCCCACCCAACCGCTCACCGCTCCTCGCGCCGACACATTGGATCACCAATCCGCCGCCGACTGGCTGGCCGGGCTGCCGCTGCACCTCTTTACCAAACACGCCTTCACCGCCCGCCTGCGCTCTGAATATCTGGCCGAACCCGACCAGCTATCACTGCTGGAACTGGCGCGGTGGGGTGCGCTTTATTACAGTGACCCAAACGATGAAGGCGCCAGTTTTCGAGTACGAGGGGGCGTAGATCAAATTCCCCGGCTGATGGCAACCGAACTACCCGATGTGCGGCTGGAGGCGATAGTTACGGCCGTGCGCCAGGATGACGCTGGCGCTGCTGTGACTTTTCGGCAGCATGGGCACACATACACGCTGGAAAGTGACTATGTGATATTGGCTGTGCCGCCCGGCCCGGCCCGGCAAATTGCCTTTGACCCGCCGCTGCCGCCCGCCCATCAAGCAGCGTTCAATGGCCTGAACTGTGGCCCCGTCACCAAAGTGATCATCCAGTACCGGCGGCGATTCTGGGAGGATTGGCACTGGCACGGCAACCTGCTCACCGATTTGCCCATCACCTGCACCTGGCAGCCAACCATCACCCAACCTGGCGCAAGCGGCATCCTGACGGTGTATACGGGAGCGCAAGCGGGCGCAGATTTTTCGGTAATGGGCGAGGAAGAACGGGTAGCAACGGCCGTAAATCAAATCGAACAGCTATTTCCTGGATCGGCCGCATGGGTCAGCCAGGCCCACACAGTGGCCTGGCTGAACGAGCCATTTAGCCAGGGCGGGTATACCCTGTTCAAACCGGGCGATGTGACGGCCCATTGGCAGGCTCTTCGTGAACCGGTGGGGCGGCTGTATGTGGCAGGTGAGCATACGGCCGTGCATCAGGGTTATATGGAAGGAGCCGTGGAAAGCGGCCAGCGTGTAGCACAATTGATACGGGAGAAAGGTTCACCCGGTTAGGCAGAGAGTGGTCACGCCTCTTTTGGCTCCACTTCCACACAAGCCACTTCATGCCCGGCCGGTATCAGCCGCAGCCGGGGGTCGTACTCCTGGCAGCGAGGCTGCGCCACCGGGCAGCGGGGATGGAAACGGCAGCCGGGCGGCAGGTCAATGGGGTTTGGCGTTTCGCCCTGCAAAATGAGCCGCTCACGGCGTTGGCGGGGGTTGGGCACGGGCACAACGGAGAGAAGTGCTCTGGTGTAAGGGTGCTGTGGATTTTGGAGGATTTGCAGCGCCGGCCCTATTTCCACCATGCGCCCCAGGTACATCACCGCAATACGGTCGGCCACATAACCAACAGTACCCAAATCGTGCGTAATCAACACAATGGAAATGGCCCGTATCTGGCGCAGTTCCAACAGCAAGTTCAATATCTCAGCGCGAATGCTGACGTCGAGCATGGAAACTGGCTCATCAGCAATGAGCAATTCCGGTTCCAGCACCAATGCCCCGGCAATGACCACCCGCTGCCGCTGCCCGCCGGAGAGTTCATGTGGCAGCCGGTGCATAAAATTGATGGCCGGTTTCAAACCAGCATCCTCTAATGCCTGGATAACCCGCGCCTGTTGTTCCTGTTTGTTTTTTACCAGTTTGTGAACTTTGAGCGGCTCGGCCACAATGTCGGCAATGGTCATCATGGGGTTGAGCGATTCGTAGGGGTCCTGAAAGATCATTTGCACGTGGCGGCGGATGGCTTGCAGGGCGCGGCCGTTCAGCCCTGCCATGTTCTGCCCGTTAATCTGAATCTCACCAGACGTCGGTTTTTCCAGCCCCATCAACGTTAGCGCCAGGGTAGATTTACCGCAGCCGCTCTCGCCTACCACCGCCAACACCTCACCCTTCCCCACTGTGAAACTGACATCATCCACCGCATGGACAAATTTCTCGCTCCGGTCAAAAATGCCCGTTTTTTTGACGGGAAAGAGTTTGCGGAGGTGGGTGACTTCAACGATTGATGTCATAGTAATGGGGTGATTGGGTAATTGGGCAATTACACAGTTGCCCAATTACGCAATTACATTTATTCCACCAGATGGCAGCTGGCCCAATGGCCTGGTTGTACCTGATGCAAGGCGGGCTGTTCAATGTGGCAACGGTCAAAGGCGGCCGGGCAGCGCGGCGCGAAGCGGCAGCCAGGTGGCAGGGCGTTTAGGCGCGGTGGGTGGCCGGGGATGCTGGCTAATTTGGCGGTGGGGTGGCTGAGGTCAGGAAAGGCACGCAGCAGTTCGCGGGTGTAGGGGTGCTGTGGGTTGTTGTAGATGGCGTCTACGCTGGCGTATTCGGCCGTAACGCCACCATACATCACCAACACGGTATCACACATCTCCGCCACCACACCCAGATCATGGGTGACAAAGAGGATGGACAGTCCCAATTTTTGCCGCAATTTGTCCAACAGTTCCAGAATTTGGGCCTGCACCATCACGTCCAGAGCAGTGGTGGGTTCGTCGGCAATAACGATTTGGGGGCTACAGGCCAGGGCCATGGCGATCATGGCCCGTTGGCGCATCCCGCCAGAGTATTGATGCGGGTATTGGCGGCGGCGTTCGGGGCCAATGCCTACCAGGTCGAGCAGTTCGGCAACACGGCCGTCTACGACCGCTTTGTCCTGGATATAGTTATGCTGCACAATGGCCTCGGCAATCTGGTCGCCCACGCGCTGCACCGGGTTGAGCGCGTTCATGGCCCCCTGGAAAATCATGGCGATGTTCTTCCAACGCATATCGGCCATTTCGTTTTCGCTGAGGTCGAGCAAGTCCTGGCCCATGAAGTTGACCGTGCCAGAGGTGATGCGGCCGTTGGCCGGCAGCAGCCGCATCAAACTCAGCATCAACGTCGTCTTGCCGCAGCCACTCTCCCCCACCAATCCCAACACCTCCCCTTCCCGCAGCGTAAAACTCACATCCACTAACGCATGGGCCGGTGACGCTCCTTCCAGCAAAAAATCAGTGGACAGATGCGAAATTTCCAGCAGTATTGGGGCTGGGGATTGAACAGGGTTCAAGCTATAAGACGCACTTGTCATCACTTTTTCGGTATGCTAATGATCCGGTTTTGACAACCAGAAGTCGCGCACTTTTTCAAAGTGTTCAATTCTGGCGGTAATTTTGCCAATTTCTTTGGGATAAAAATCCATGAGCGTAGCACACAATTCCAGCATCCACATCTGGCGTGAATAGTGGTGGTTAATGGTAATACGGGTTGCATTAACTATAGAGTTGGCTGATTTGCGTCTGTTTGTCTGGCCGACTCCTTTTTTTGCAACGCCAGGGTATTTCGTTCCCAGAAAACACCTTCTGAATATCCTTGAATGGTGTCATCTTGTTCGGCTATTTCCAGCCTTTTTTCTGCCAAACAGCAATAAAACTCATCCACTTCCACGCCCACAAAATGGCGTTTCAATTTTTTAGCCACAACCGATGTGGTGCCTGAACCAAGAAAGGGATCAAACACAACATCGCCTTCATTTGAACTGGCCAGGATAATTTTCGCCAGCAGTTTTTCCGGTTTTTGCGTGGGATGATCACTATTTTCGGGCATAGACCAAAACGGAACTGTTAAATCAGTCCAGAGGTTAGAGGGGTGTGTGAGCCGGAAACGGCCGTTTGCCGTTTCCGTCCAATCTTTCGGCTCTCCTTCCTCGGTGTAGGGTGCTAAAACCCGGCGTTTGAGCATCACGTCAGAAACATTAAATGTATAGTCGTCCGATACGGTGGCAAACCAGATATCCTCCGAGCAATTTTTCCAGTTAGCTTTTGCTCCACGCCCCTTTTCTCGTTCCCAGGTAATCCGATTTTGGATTTTGAAATAGTTCTGCAAGACACGATGAATAGCTGCTGAGGAGCGCCAATCGCCACAAAAGTAAAGGGAAGCTGTCGGTTTTAGAAGGCGGGGCAATTGACTGATCCAACTATCCAACCATGTTTCGTAATCCTCAAGGGGGGTTTCGGAGAAGGTACGGCCGTTAAACGTCTTGGTCAAATTGTAAGGCGGATCAGCAAAAACCAGGTCAACCGATTGTGATGGCAGCCAATCCAGAATCACAAAAACATCCTGGCAAATAGTCCCGTCCAAAATTTTCTCAGCCGTAACCGGCCCATTCAGCCGTAAAAGTCTGGCTTGAGCAAGGTCATACTCCTCATCAGTGAGCGTAATTGTCCGGTTGCGTGGGGCGCGTAGCTTATTCTCAGACAAAACCTGCCTCCAATTCAGTTACTTGCACGAAGAGTTTAACTTATCTTCAATCTCCTGTCATA
>CAZOPF010000112.1:15787-17960 GCA_964581605.1 uncultured Ardenticatenaceae bacterium | reverse complement strand
CCCAATCACATCCCGCGCAATGACAATGCGCTGGATGTAAGAGGTGCCTTCGTAAATTTGTAAGCCTTTGATGTCGCGGTAGAAGCGTTCTACCGGGTATTCGTTGCTGTAACCACGCCCGCCGTGCAGGAGGACGGCTTCATTGGCGGCGCGGGCGGCGGCTTCGGTGGCGAATAGTTTGGCAACGGCCGTGTGCCGTGTGGTTGGCAATCCATTTTCCTTCATCCAGGCCGCTTTGTACACCAGCAAACGGGCCGCTTCCACATCGGCCGTCATGTCGGCAATGGTCGCCTGCACCATCTGAAAATCGCCAATGCGCTGCCCAAACTGACGGCGGTGGCGGGCAAAGTCCACACAGGCATCCAGACACGCCTGGGCAATACCCACCGCACCGGCCGCGACGCTGATACGGCCGTGATCCAACGCACTCATCGCCACCTTAAACCCTTCACCTGGCTGCCCCAACAACGCCTCTTTGGGTACGCGCATCTCGTTAAACGTGATGTGGGCATGGCTGGAGGAGCGGTGGCCCAACTCTTTGCCCGGCATCGGTTCACGGTGGAAACCGGGGGTGTTGGTAGGCACAATGAAGGCGCAAATGCCCTTGTGCCGCTTCTCCCGGTCAATGCTGGCAAAAACCAGGGCCACGTCGGCAATCCCCCCATTGGTAATCCAGATTTTCTCGCCGTTAATCACGTAACCGCCCGCTTCTTCGCGCACAGTTGATTCCATGCTGGCGACATCCGACCCGGCGTTAGGTTCGGTCAGGCAGTAACAGCCGATGAGTTCGCCGGTGGCCAGGCGTGGCAGGTACATCTGCTTTTGGGCCTCTGTGCCCCAATCGTTGATGCACAGAGAAACCAGGCTGCCATGAACCGCCAAAAAACCGCGCACCGACGAATCCGCCCGTCCCAGCTCTTCGGAGATGAGGGTGTAGCTGAGATAGTCCAGAGCACGGCCGTCATATTCCGGGGCAATCGTTGCCGCCAGAAAACCCAACTCCCCCATGCGCTTGACCAGATGCAGCGGAAATTGACCGCTCTCATCCGTCTCCCGCGCCAGCGGCGCCACCTCCTCCTGGGCAAAGCGCCGGGCAATCTGTAGGATTTCTTGTTGGTTAGGAGTCAGTTCAAAATTCATGTTGCCGGTTGCCTGAGAATGGAATTCTCAGGCTGATAGGCGCAAAGCGCAGAAAGTACGCTAAAGCGCACTGGAAAGGGAGTTAATGGGAGAGGTCGGGGTGGATATACGGCCGTATCTCTGGCGATTGATAACCATATACAATTAGCTCCGCAGGCACACCGGCAGAAATTAATTCATGGGCAATGCCCTCTCGCGTCCAATCTTGTTCCACCCAAATTTTGCCTTCTTTCAAACGCACGTGAAAAACAACGTTGTAAATGCGGCGTGGGTGCTGCCAGCCAATTTCAACAAGCAAATAGTTTTCTCTGGTTTTGTCCACAATGCTGACACCTTCTACCTGTTTGTCGTCCGCTATAAATTCTAATTGCTCGCCTAATAATCTTTCGATTAAAGGGCGGTATTGATTTAAGCGATCCATTGTTTCACCTCTTGGTTTTCCAAATCCACTATGCAGAGAGCAATGCTTAACTCACGAACGATAACTTTGCCGGCTGTTGTATCGAAAAGCGAAGCATAAACGGATGTACTTACGGCCATATAAACTTGCCGGTCAGGTTCAATCTCGGCCAGCAATGCTTTGTACAACCCAAATTGTCCTATCGCTGGTTCCAGGTCGTATATGGGGGAACGGCCGGTGAAACTTTTAACCTCTACAACGATCTTCTGATTGCCTTTTTGGGCGGCAAACGGCCGTTCTGCACCCAAGTCCGCATAAGTACGCACATCCCCCAGGCGAATAAAGAAGGGATCATGGGTAATCGTCCAACCTTCTTTTATTAGTGCAGTCTTCACCCTTTCGTGAATTTGATCTTTAGTCGGCATGATTTCAGTATAACAGGCCAATCATCATATAACCTGCTGCATAAATTCGGATATTCTGAGTTGACACCTTTCTTGAGTTTACTATTTTCCATGTGAGCTACTCCTGGTTATCCAGATAAGCAAACCCTTCACATTCGATCAGAGCGTCGGGTTGGAAGAAGGCGCTGACTTCAAAGAGGGCCATAGCCGGGTAGTATTCGCCGAAGTA
>CAZOPF010000112.1:0-15687 GCA_964581605.1 uncultured Ardenticatenaceae bacterium | reverse complement strand
CACGTAATCATCCCGGTCTTTGACGAAGATGTTGAGCTTGACGATGTCGGTCATCTGCCCACCCGCTGCGGTGACGACCGCTTGCAGGTTTTTCAACACCTGCTCATATTGCGCCACCACATCACCAGGGGAAACGACACGGCCGTCTCCCCCCGTCGCATCCTGTCCCGCCAAAAACAACACGGCACCGCCGCTGCACAAAATCCCATGATTAAAACCGCGTGGCGGGAGGAGTTGTGGGGGGTTGATGAGTTGTTTGGTCATAGCTTAGGGGGAATTAGGAATTATGAATTAGGAATTATGAAGGAGGGCGTCCCGTTCATAATTCATAATTCCTAATTCATAATTACCTTCCTACAAACCTCGGCGCCGCCTTCTCCTTAAACGCCTCGTAAAAAATGCGGTGGTCTTCGCCCATGAGCATCAGGGCTTGCGCCTGGGCTTCGGCTTCAATGGCGGAGGCGAGGTCCATATGCCATTCGTTGTTGAGCATGCGTTTAGTCAGACCCAGGGCGGTGGTGGGGCCATTGGCCAGACGGGCGGCCCATTCCTGAGCGGTGGGCAGCAGTGCTTCAGGAGTGGTGATTTTGTTGACCAGGCCCATGCGTTCGGCGTCTACGGCCGTGACCTTATCCCCAAACAACAATATCTCCATCGCCCGCCCCATGCCCACCATGCGCGGCAGCAGGTAGGCCGCGCCCATGTCCGCACCCGTCAGCCCCACGCCGGTAAACAGGAAACGGAAACTGGCATTTTCCGAGGCGATGCGCAAATCAGAAGCCAGGGCAATGACCGCGCCCGCTCCCGCCGTTGTGCCATTCAAGGCGGCAATGATCGGCTTGTCCAGATTGCGCATGTTGTATACCGTGGCCCCGGTCATGCGCGTAAAATCGAGGTGGGCTTTTACGTCCCGATCCAACAGTTCACCGATAATCTCATGCACATCGCCGCCAGAGCAAAAAGCACGACCCGCCCCGGTGAGTACCACCACTTTCACGGCGTCATCATAGCGCAGCGCCTCCATCAAATCCCGGAACTGGGCATAAATATCAAACGTCAGCGCGTTCAGCACATCGGGCCGGTTAAAGGTGATGGTCGCCACCCCTTCGGAAACGTCGTAGAGAAAATCGTATGTCATCCTGTCCTCATCTGGTAGAATTGTTGCCGGGGTAAATGGTTTGCAATGGATTGCTGCTCGTCTTGAATAGACGCCATTTTAGCAAAAGAGATGGAACTATGAAAATCAGCATCATTGGCGGCGGGCCGGGTGGGTTGTACACGGCCGTACTCCTTAAAAAACAGTGGCCCCAGCATGACATCACCGTTTACGAGCGCAACCGGCCCGATGACACCTTCGGCTTTGGCGTGGTCTTTTCCGATGAGACATTGGGCATTTTTAAGGAGTACGACGAACCTTCCTACGAAGCCATCCGGCGCAACTTTGCTTATTGGGATGATGTGGAAATCCATTTCAAAGGGCAGACGTTCCGCTGCGCTGGCAATGGCTTTGCCGGTTGTTCGCGCCAATCGCTGCTGCGGCTGCTGCAAGAACGGTGCCGCGAACTGGGCATTTGCCTGAAATTCCAGCACGAATTTGAACCGGCCGATCTGGCCCAAGAACCATTTGCCAGCAGTGACCTGATTGTGGCCGCCGACGGCATCAACAGCAAAATTCGGGAGGCACACAAGGAACATTTTGGCACGGCCGTAGACCAACGCCACAACTACTTCTGCTGGCTCGGCTCCACCCGCGAACTGGACGCCTTCCACTACTTCTTCCGCGAAACACCCCACGGCCCCCTCGTCGCCCACTGCTACCAATACCAGCCGGGCCTGTCCACCTGGGTCATCGAAATGCCGCCGCGCACCTATTTGGGCTACCAATTCGATAAACTGAATGCGGAAGCCGGTGAACACATTCCCATCCTGATGGACATCTTTGCTGAAGAATTGGCCGGTCATCCTTTGATCAACAACCGCTCCCTCTGGCGGCAATTCCCCACCATCACCAACCAGACCTGGATCATGGACAACGTGGTGCTGCTGGGCGACGCCAAAGCCACCGCCCACTACTCGATTGGCTCCGGCACCAAACTGGCCATGGAAGACGCCATCTCCCTGCTGGAATGTCTGCGCCAGACCGATACCCTGGCCGACGCGCTGCACCGCTACGATACCCACCGCCGCGAAGAAGTGGGCAAAACCCAGCACACGGCCGATGTTTCTCTGCGCTGGTTTGAGGCACTGGAACGGCACTGGCCTCTCGACCCACCCCAATTTGCCTTTGGCGTCATGTCCCGCGCCAAGAGCATGACCTATGAAGAATTGCTGGTGCGGGATGAAACATTTGTCAAACCGGTGCAGTGCTGGTTCATCAACCAGGTGCGGCGGCAAGGGTTTGACGTAGCCGAGAACACGCCGCCCATGTTCACCCCCTTTCGGCTGCGGGAGATGGTGGTGGAAAACCGGGTGGTGGTGTCGCCGATGGCCCAGTACACGGCCGTAGATGGCGTCCCCAACGAGTGGCATTTTGTCCATCTGGGCAGCCGGGCCATTGGCGGCGCCGGGCTGCTTTTTGTGGAGATGACCTGCCCCGCGCCCGACGCCCGCATCACCCCCGGCTGCACTGGCCTGTGGAACGACGAACAGTGCGCCCAATTCCAGCGCATCGTCGAATTTGTACACCAGAACAGCCGCGCCAAAATTTGTATGCAGCTCGGCCACGCCGGGCGCAAAGGCTCCACCCAACGCCTCTGGGAAGCCGAGGACCAACCGCTGCCCAACCCCGATGACAACTGGCCGCTTGTCTCCGCCTCGCCGCTGCCCTACCTTCCCGGCATGAGCCAGACGCCGCGTGAACTCAGCCGCGCCGGCATGACCCGCATCATCGCCGACTTTGTGCGTGCCACCCATTACGCCAACGCCGCCGGGTTTGACATGCTGGAAATCCACATGGCGCATGGCTACCTGCTGGCCAGCTTCATCTCGCCGTTGACTAACCAACGGACAGATGAATACGGCGGCGCGATTGAAAACCGGCTGCGATTCCCGCTGGAACTGTTTGCCGCCTGCCGCACCGCCTGGCCGGCCCACAAACCGATGTCCGTGCGCATCTCCGCTTCTGATTGGACGCCTGGCGGATTGACAGAGGAAGAACTGACAAAGCTGGCCTGGTTGTTCAAAGAAGCGGGGGTTGACCTGATGGATGTGTCTAGCGGGCAGACGGTGCCGGAGCAGCGGCCGGCTTACGGCCGTATGTACCAGACCCCTTTCGCCGACCAGATCCGCCACGAGGTAGGCATTGCCACCATGGCCGTTGGGGCCATTACCACGCCCGACCAGGTGAATACCATCCTGCTGCAAGGCCGGGCCGATCTGGTGGCCCTGGCCCGGCCCCACCTGTCCAATCCCTACTTCACCCTGCAAGCCGCCGCCCACTACAACTACCACCCCCAACAGTGGCCAGAGCAATACCACAGCGGCCAACGGCAGGCCTACCGCGAAGCCGAAAAAGCCCGCGCCGAGTGGCTGGAAAATCGGCGATTGTTAAAACCACCATCCCACAAGCCAGTGAGCAGTGAGCAGTGAGCGGTGAGCAGTGAGCGGTAGGTACTGCTTACTGCTCACTGCCCACTGCTTACTTCTAAAAAAGGAGAACCCATGAGAGCCGACGATTTACCACTTTATTACAACGCTATAGACATTCTGGAACACAATCTGGCCGAACGCGCCGATAAAGTGGCACTGTTCAGCCTGTCGCGGAATATGACCTTCCGCCAGGTCAGCCAGGAGGCCAATCAGGTGGCCAACGCCCTGCAAAAGCTGGATGTGCGCATTGGCGATGTAGTGGGGCTGCTCACCTATGACACGCCGGAGTGGGTGACGTGTTTTTTTGGCACGCTCAAAATTGGCGCGGTTTCGCTGGGCATGAACACCCTGCTCACGCCCGGCGAATACGACTACATTTTGCGCGACAGCCACGCCCATGTCCTCATCGTTCACGCAGAATTGCTGCCCAAAATTGCCGAAATCCGCGCCGGGCAGCCTTTTCTGCGGCATGTGATTGTCATGGGCACGGCCGACGGCGAAACCAGCTACACAGATTGGATTGCCGGTGAATCCACCACCTGTGAACGGGTGCCTACACACCGCGAAGATTTGGCAACGCTCAACTATTCCAGCGGCACCACTGGCGAACCGAAGGGCATCCCCCATGCTCATAAAGATTTGCCCCTTACGGCGCAGTTGTGGGGCGTCAACGTGCTGGGGTTGCGCGAAAGTGACCGCACCCTGGCCGTGGCCAAGCTCTTTTTCACCTTTGGCACAGGCGGGAACTTGATTTTTCCCTGGTATGTGGGGGCCAGCATCATCCTCTACCCCGGCGCGCCGCGCTTCATCAACAACATCTTAGACCTGATTGTGCAGTTCCAACCGACCATCTTTTACAATGCGCCCACCGGCTATGCCATGGCGCTGGCGATTCCTGACCTGGTGGAGAAGTATGATTTGTCTTCACTGCGCTTGTGCGTGTCCGCCGGGGAAGCGCTGCCCGCCCCCATCTGGCAGCAGTGGCGGGAGCGCACCGGGCTGGAAATTGTGGACGGGATTGGCTGTACGGAAATCTACCACATCTTCATCTCCAACCGGCCCGGCGACATCCGCCCCGGCAGCAGCGGCAAGCCGGTGAAGGGGTTTGACCTGAAGATCATTGGCGATAATGGGCAGGAGGTACGGCAGGGGGAGATTGGCAATTTGTTGGTGCGTGGGGAGACAACGGCTTCTTATTACCTGCACCAATATCAGAAGAGCCGCCAGACGTTCCAGGGGGAATGGTTGTTTACGGGGGACAAGTATTATGTGGATGAGGATGGCTATTACTGGCACGCCGGCCGAGCGGATGACATGATCAAGGCAGGCGGTATTTGGGTGTCGCCGATGGAGGTGGAGAGTGCGTTGATTGGGCACACGGCCGTGCAGGAATGTGCCGTCGTCGCCAAAGCCGATGAAGCCGGGCTGTACAAACCCAAAGCGTATGTGGTGCTCAAACCGGGGGTCGCCCCATCCCCGGAATTGGAAAAAGAACTGATCCAGTTTGCGCGGGAACAGATGGCGGAGTACAAACGGCCGCGTTGGATTGAATTTGTAGACGACCTGCCCAAAACCGCCACCGGCAAAATTCAGCGGTTTAAGCTGCGGGAGTGATTGTTATAATCTCTGCATGTCTGCAAAAGATGTCATTCATAACGCCGTCAAAAACGCCCTCATCAAAGATGGATGGACGATCACACATGATCCGTTCACACTGGCGTATAAAGGCGAGTTTGCTTATGCCGATTTGGCAGCAGAAAAACCTTTTGCGGCAGAGCGTGGTGGAGACAAAATTATTGTAGAAGTCAAGAGTTTCGTGGGTATTTCAACTTTGCAAGACTTTAAGGAAGCGTTGGGGCAGTATCGGCTTTATTTCCTTGTCTTGAAAGAAGTTGCGCCAGAACATAAGCTGTATGTGGCGATTAGCGACGTGACTTTTCGGGTTAGTTTTCAACGCAGTATGATTCAACTGGTAATTGAGGCCGATAAAATACCTTTGCTGGTGACGGATCTTGAGCTAGAGGAGGTTGTACAATGGATAAATTAGCTACCTACCGGCAACTGATTAAACAATTGTTGACGGAACACGCAGATTTGATCAATCAAACAACATCAGGTGGCGCAGAAGCGCATCTCATCTTTGATGAAGAACGAGACCACTACATGTTATTTTCAACTGGGTGGTGGAATAAATCTCGGATACATACACCGACGCTTTATCTTCGTTTGCACCAGGGCAAAATCTGGATTGAAGAGGATTGGACCGAGGATGGTATTGCTGTTAATTTGCTGTCAGCCGGTGTCGCTAAAGATGATATTGTGCTGGCGTTTCATCCACCGGAAATACGGCCGTATACCGAATTTGCGGTCACTTAAAAGCGGTCACTTAAAACATGAACAGAACACAAGTTGGCATCATTGGCGCGGGGCCGTCCGGCTTATTGCTGGCGCGGCTGCTGCATTTACAGGGCATTGAAAGCATCATTATCGAGCGGCAGAGTAAGGAGTATGTACTCGGCCGTATTCGGGCCGGGGTGCTGGAACAGGGGATGGCGAACCTGCTGCGCGAAGCCCAAGTGGGGGGGCGCATGGACAGGGAAGGGCTGGTACATGGCGGCGTAAATCTGGCGTTTAACGGCCGTCTCACCCGCATAGACATGGCCCATCACACCCGCGGCCAATCCGTCATCATCTACGGCCAGACCGAACTCACCCGCGACCTGGTGGAAGCCCATCTGGCGGCCGGCGGCATCATTCACTACGAAGCGCCTGCCCTGGCCGTTGAAGATTACGCCACGGACCAACCGCGCATCATCTACGAACAAAATGGGCAGCGCCAGGAAATCGTCTGCGATTTTGTGGCCGGGTGTGACGGCTATCATGGCGTCGCCCGCCAGAGCGTACCCGCCGCTGACATTACCCTCTTCGAGAAAATCTACCCCTTTGGTTGGCTGGGCATTTTGTCTGATGTCCCCCCGGTAAACGAGGAACTGATCTATGCCAACCACAAACGCGGTTTTGCCCTGTGCAGTATGCGTTCCCACACCCGCAGCCGGTATTACGTGCAATGTTCATTAGACGATGACGTCGCCAACTGGACGGACGACGCATTTTGGGATGAGTTGCGGCGGCGGCTGCCGCATGAAATCGCCGCCCAGGTGACCACCGGCCCCCGCCTGGAAATGAGCATCGCCCCCCTGCGCAGCTTTGTGGCCGAGCCAATGCGTTTTGGCACTCTGTTCCTGGCCGGAGACGCCGCCCACATCGTGCCGCCCACCGGGGCGAAGGGGCTGAATCTGGCCGCCTCCGACATCTACTACCTCTCCCGCGCCCTCATCGCCTATTACCAGGAGAAACGGTCCGATTTGCTCGACCGTTATTCTGCCGCCGCCCTGCGCCGCGTCTGGAAAGCGATCCGCTTTTCCTGGTGGTTTACCGGCCTCATGCACCGCTTTGGCGATGATGGGCTGAACCAGCGTTTGCAGGTGGCCGAACTGGATTACCTGACCGGCTCGGTGGCCGGGCAAACGGTATTTGCCGAAAATTACGTTGGTCTGCCTTATGAGCAGTTTGAGTAAGCCATTAGCGATATACTTCCACTATGCGACTGGACTTTACCCGCCTGACGGATAGCCGCCTGGCTAATGTCGGGGCGGCAGCCATATATCAGGCATTTAGAAATTACGGCGACACCTTTCAGGCCATTACCCATCGTGCGCCACAACGTTTTGAACGACAAGACTGGCACGGCCGTCGCGCCGATGCTGAAGAACGTCTGGAACTGTACAAAACCATTACCGACCAGGTTGTGGGCGAAATCCATTGCCTCTTGGCCGACCGCCTGCATGACAAACTGGTCTGGGCCAGCATGAAAGCCGTCTACTCCAACCACATCTTCGCCCGTGACGATTGGGAACTGGCCGAGACCTTCTTCAACTCCGTCACCCGCCGCATCTTCACCACCGTTGGCGTAGACCCGCAAATCGAATTTGTCACCACCGACTATCAATCACCTCCCACCCCTTCCCGCCACAAAGTCTACCGCAGCTACAAAACGCTCCAGCCCAAAGCCGACCTCTTCTACGAAATTATCAGCGGCTACCACCCGGCCCACCATTTTGCCCATCTGGAGCAGGATTGCCTGTTGATTGCCGCCCGCATCCAGGCCCATCTGGCGGCCCAGGGATTGATGATGCAGCGCCTCGATATGGTCAAAAGTGGCTTTTACCGCAGCCAGGGGGCGTATCTGGTGGGGCGGATTCAAGCCGGCAGCCAGACCATCCCCTGCGTGTTATGCCTGCTGCACGGCCGTGACGGACTCTATGTAGATAGTGTGCTGTTGGACGCCACCAGCGTCAGCATCCTGTTCAGCTTCACTCGCTCCTACTTCCACGTCAAAATTGACCGCCCCTACGACCTGGTAGCCTTCATTCAAACCCTCATCCCCCAAAAGCGCGTCGCTGAAATCTACATCTCATTGGGCTACAACAAACACGGCAAGACAGAGTTATACCGCGACATTTTGCGCCATCTGGCCCAATCGGAAGCGCAGTTCCAGACCGCACCAGGGCAGAAAGGCATGGTGATGGCCGTGTTTAGTCTGCCAGATTATGACCTGGTGTTTAAGATCATTAAAGATCATTTTGCCGACCCGAAAAAAGTGACCCGGCAAAATGTGATGGCTCAATATGAGATGGTGTACCGGCATGATCGGGGCGGCCGTCTGGTGGATGCGCAATCTTTTGAATTTTTGGAATTTGAACGGGACCGTTTTGATCCGGTATTGTTAGCCGAACTGCTATCATCGGCCGGGCGCTCGGTGCAAGTGAAAGGGGATGCCGTGATTATTGCCCATGCGTATGTGCAGCGGCGGGTAACGCCATTAGACCTGTACATTCGCCAGGTGGATGCAGACCAGGCAGCGGCCGCTATCCGGGATTACGGCCGTGCCATCAAAGATATGGCTGTGACCAACATCTTTCCCGGTGATATGTTGCTGAAAAACTTTGGCGTGACGCGGCACGGCCGTGTGGTTTTTTATGATTATGATGAGCTGCGGCCGCTGACCGATTGCCATTTTCGCCACATCCCGCCCGCACCTACTTATGAAGATGATCTGGCGGCCGAACCCTGGTTTCCCATTAGCGAACACGACATTTTCCCAGAGGAATTTCTGCACTTTATGGGGCTGCCCGCCGCGTTACAGGCCGAATTTCTGGCCCACCACAGCGACCTGTTAGACCCCGCTTATTGGCAGACCACCCAAACCCGGCTGCAAAACGGCGAATATATTCACATCCTACCTTACAGCCAGCAGCAACGTCTCTATCTCGCCACGTGAACCTGTGCCATCGGCCAATGTTCTCACGGCCGTGCCTCCACCATCACATTATCAAACGCCCCGGTAATACCCTGGTTTTGCAGGCCAACGGTGCCGCGTGGCATGGTGGTGGTCGCTGAAAGGTAGGCGTCTGGGTAGCCAACGATTTCGCAGGTGACGGCCGTGCCGATGGCCGTCACCCGCAGCCGATACGCCTCCCTGGTGACAAAATGGAAGGAGGCAGCAAGCAACTGCCCTTCCGGCGTCACCAATTCTAACTGGCGCTGCCCACTGGCGCGTGTGCCCAGGCGGCACTGCCCGCCATACCCATTCTCTTGATAACGAAACAACAGCCCAGCGCTGGAGGGGGCCACTGTGCCGGTGGCCGTTACATCCGCTTCCAGGGTGTAGTCGGCCCATTGATAGCCCCGGCCGTACACCGCCGCCGAGTACACATCGGCCCGTGTGTTAGTGCCATAGTACACCCCATTTTGCACATCCCAGCCATCGCTAAAGGTGTGCCAATCGGGTAAGGCACGGCCGTCGAACGATTGCCGGTACAAAAACGCATCCTGTATCACGGGCGGCTCCACCACCTGGTTCACGCGGTAAGAGGCAATCATGTGTGGTACGGCCGTGCGGCCCGGCGGCGAAAAGGGCCACACCTGTCCCAGGGCGATCCCGGCGGCAAAAAAGGACACATTCACCAGACCACATAACAAGACCAGGGTGGCAGCGGCCAATAGCAGCAACAACATCAACCGGTGACGCCTGGTACGGCCGTATTTCAATTCATAAATTTCTGATTCCGGGGATTTTTCCATCTCGACGTTCTCCTTACTTCACTTTTGACGCAAAGGGTGAAAGGGTGAAAGAGGCAAAGCAGAAAGAGTGAAAGGTCAGTATTGTTTGCATTTCACCTGGAAAACGCCGGGCCACCATCAAAAGTTCCACCTGCTGGCACAAAAAAGCCGCTGCCCACCAATTGCGTGAGCAGCGGCGCTTTAATTAAAACCTTTTGTGGCTATTGTGGCTATTGCACAACCAATTCAAATTGCACAGGGCGGAATTTATAGCCGTAGACGATCATCCCTTCGTCGCCGTCCGTGCGCAGCTTGCGCGTCACCATCTCCACCGGCATCCCGATGTATATTTCGTCCTCATCCATATCCGTCAACTGCGCCGTTACCAGCGGGCCTTCTTCCAGCTTCACCAGCGCTACGCTGTATGGCGCATTCTGTTCAAAGCCCGCCGGGGCATCATAAATCGTCGTGAACGAATAAATCTCGCCCAGACCCGTAAAGGTATACAATTCCTTCGCCGGGGCCGCACATTCTAAACAAACATCACGTGGTGGGAATAATTTAACGCCGCAATTATCGCAGGTCTCCCCAACCAATTTGTACCGCTGTTCCTGTAAACGCCAATGACGTGAGACTTCCATTTTTTTATCCTCCGGTTTTTAACTTCCGGTTTCAGTGGGCCAATAAATCCAAAATTTCCTGTGTGTAATTATCTACGGAAACCCTATCATCTACTGTCAGTATCGCCCCGATAGCTGTCAAAAGCTGCCAGGAATAGTGTTTTTGTGTTTTTGTGTTTTTGTGTTCTTGTGTTTGCGTGTTTTGTACCAAATCACTCAAACACCAAATCACTCAAACACTAAATCACTCAAACACTAACTCACTCAAACACTCAACACATGCGTCACGGCCGTAGCCCCCGTGCTGCCTAAATTCTGGGCCATGCCAATTTTGGCGTCGGCCACCTGACACGCTTCCGCCTGCCCGCGTAACTGTCGCGCCACCTCCACAATCTGGTACAGACCCGTCGCCCCGCCGGGATTACCCCGCGCTTTCAGGCCACCAAACGTGCTGATGGGGATACGGCCGTTCCGCCCAATCTGCCCATCCCGCGCCAACTGCCAGCCCGCGCCCGGTTCCGCAAATCCCGCCGCCTCCAACGACAACGCCGCCAGCACCGTAAACGCATCATGCAGTTCAAACAGGTCAACGTCATCTGGGGTAATGCCCGCCATCGCCATTGCTCTTTGCGCACTGCGTTCTGCCGCCCCCAGCCAGAGCGGGTTCTTGCGGTCATGCAGCGCCAGCGTATCCGTAGCCAGCGCCGATCCCAAAATCCGGATCGGCTGCGGCGACATATCCATCGCCTTCTCGCCGTTCACCACAATCACCGCCGCCGCCCCATCCCCTGCCGGGGCCGCATCAAACAAACTCACCGGCGTGGCTACCGGCGCCGCTTTGGCAAACGCCTCCGCCTTCAGCCGATTGCGGAACATGGCTAACGGATTGTCTGCGCCGTTGGCATGAGCATTCACACTAAACCCGGCAAAATCCGGCACCGTCACACCATACTCGTGCATATACCGGCGCATCAGCAGCGCACCCGCGCCCGCGGCCGTCAGCCCCTGCATCGCCTCATAATCTGCATCCAGCCCCGTAGCCAGGGCGGCCGTAATGGGCGAGCCGGTCTGGTCGGTCATCTTCTCTACGCCCACCACCAGCGCCGTTTCCACCAGGCCACTTTGCACCGCCAGCACCGCCTGCCGCAGTGCAGCCCCACCAGAAGCGTCTGCCGCTTCCACCGTCACGGCCTCAATCCCTCGCAGCCCGGCAAAATCCGCAATCAACGCCCCCAGGTGATTTTGCTGGCTCAGTTGCCCGGCCAGCATATTGCCCACATAGAGCGCGTCCACCTTGCTCACATCCGCATCATCCAACGCCGCTTCAATGGCATACCACGCCAGATGGCGGATGGAGGTGTCCCAATGTTCGTTTACGGCCGTACAGCCAATTCCAATAATCGAAACGTTCGTCATATTCATTCCAAAAGTGGCAAGTGGCAGGTTGCATGTACCTGCCACCTGCAACTTGCAACCTGCTACGACATTTTGAGCTTATCCCGATACCGCGTATACGTGGCGTAATTGATTTCTTTACGCCGGGCAATGTACGCTTCCGTGCTGGGCGCATTGGCGCGCACTTCTGGCAGCCTGTCCGTCACCGTCAGGTCAAAAGCGTCCGAACCCGATCCAGAGCCATAACTCACCATCAAAATCCGGTCGCCCGGCTCGGCCACATCCAGAATCGCCGTCAGGCCAATCATGCACGAGCCGGAATAGGTATTGCCAATGCGCGGGCTGAGCAAACCTGGCTTGATCTGTTCCATGCTAAAGCCCAACTGCCTGGCCGCCCGCTCTGGAAACTTGGCATTCGGCTGATGGAAAACGGCCCACTCATAATCGGCGGCCGTCGTGCCCATCTCGTTCATCAACGCCTCGGCCGCGCCCATGATGTGCTTGAAATAGGCCGGTTCCCCCGTAAACCGGTCGCCATGCGACGGATACTCCGCATGTGCCCGCCGCCAGAAATCGGGCGTGTCCGTCACAAAGGAGTACGAAGCATTGATAATCGCCACCGCCTCATCCGCCGGGCCAAGCAAAATAGCCGCACCACCGGCGGCGGCCGTGTATTCCAGCGCATCCCCCGGCCGTCCCTGGGCTGTATCCATGCCAATGCTCAACGCATACCGGGCCATGCCCGACCCCACAAAGCCAATACCGGCCTGCATCGCTTCCGTGCCTGCTTTGCAGGCAAATTCCCAGTCTGCCGCCAGCGTATTGGGCACTGACCCAATCGCCTCGGCCACAATGGTACTGGTGGGCTTGACGGCATACGGATGGCTCTCGCTGCCCACCCAAACGGCACGGATGTCCTGTGGGTCAACCTGCCCACGCAGCAGTGCATTCCGCGCCGCTTCTACGGACATGGTGGCGACATCTTCATCCAGGCCATTCACCGCCTTTTCCTGAATGGGCACACCGCCCACGCCATTTGTCCACATTTGCGAGATTTCTTTGGCCGGGATGCGGTAACGAGGCACATACGCCCCGTATCCCACAATGCCCACCGGCCGGTCTGGTTTCATTAGTTTGCTAGAGTCTGTCATTATTACCTCTTTGTTTAGTGAGCAGTAAGCAGTGAGCAGTCAGCAGTACGGATCACTGCTTACCGCTCACTGCTTACTGCTTACTCAAAAGTAGTTCCTTCGCCCGCTCCACGCGGATGTTTTGTTCTTTGACTAATTGGTCGGCGATGGCCTGTACCTGGCCGTCCAGGGCGCCGGCCGCCAATGCCACCTGGCGGGCGTGCATGCGCATGTGCCCTTCCTGGATGCCCACCGTTGCCAGGGCTTTGATTGCGGCCAGGTTTTGCGCCAGCCCTACGCAGGCGATCACTTCGGCCAGTTCGGCCGCCGATTGCACGTTGAGAATCTTCAAGGCTACCTGGGCGGTGGGATGGACTTTGGTTGCCCCGCCTACAACGCCTACTGAGAGGGGTAGGGTGATTTCGCCGTACAGGTCGCCGTTGGCGGTGACGTGCCAGTCGGTGAGGGATTGGTAACGGCCGTGCCGCGCCGCATACGCATGTGCCCCTGCCTCCACCGCCCGCCAGTCGTTGCCGGTAGCAATACACACGGCATCAATGCCGTTCATAATGCCCTTGTTGTGGGTGGCCGCCCGATAAGGGTCTACCACAGCAAATGCGTTGGCTTCGGCGATGAACTGAGCTACTTCGTAGCCGGAGTAGGTGGTGCGCTGCGCCAGGGAGTTGGCGGGGATGGTGCAGCGGGCGGTAGCCGTGCGCCGGTCGGTGAGGTTGGAGAGGATGCGCAGGTTAGAACGGCCGCCGGTCAGTTCGGTGACGAGGGGAGCGATGGCTTCTACGGCCGTGTTAATCGCATTGGCGCCCATCGCATCGCGGCAATCATAGAGCAGGTGGATGATGAGCATGGGGCCAACGGGGGTGTCCCAAAACGGCCGTATCTCAATATCCCGCGCCCCACCGCCCCGTTTGACGATGCTCTGGCTGCTTTCGTTGGCCGCTTCCATGAGCCGGTGTTTGTGGGCGGAAACGGCCGACATGGCTACATTCATGTCGGGGATGTCCAGCAGCTGAATCTGGCCGATCATGATGGGGTCAGAAGATTCGGTGTGGAAGCCACCCCCCTCACGGATGAGCTTGGCAGCATGGCTGACGGCGGCCAACACGCTCGGCTCTTCGACGGCCATGGGGATGAGATAGTCACGGCCGTTGATCAGAAAATTAGCAGCGACGCCCAACGGCAGGGCAAAGGTGCCCAGCGCGTTTTCGATCATCTTGTCGGCCTGGGTGGGTGGCAGGCCACGGCCGTGCAGCACTGTTTTGTCTTCGGCCGTCAGGTCAGCCCATTCGGCCACCATCTCAATTCGTTCTTCTAATGACAATTTATAAAAGCCAGGTAGTCGTGAAGATTTATCAATCACAAAACCTCTTCCTCAAGACCTGCCAGGTTTTGAAAACCTCACGGGTCTGAAACTCCTAGACAAAATCAGAGATTGGGTTCAAGCCCAATCTCAACAACCCGGACTATAACTTTGCTTTTCTGCCAAAAGCTGTCAGGAACAGTTTGCGGAAGGAATTGGCGGGGAAAATGAGGCGGTTTCTCATCTGCAAATGCTGATAGAAAGTGATGCGTGACCCGTAATGCGTGACCAAAGCCCTCTCACGCATCACGCATCACGGGTTACGGATTGCGCCAGATGTGCGCCACGTAAGGGGGATATGAGCCTTGCCTTAAGCCCATCTATTTTTCTTTGGCGGTAACATGGTGACAGGCTAAACTATTTTTGGCCGTTGCTCACACACGCAGCGGCTGGTATGTCTGAACCGGGTGTAGGAATTTGGCACAACTTATGGTGGATGTAGCCGTCATTATCGTTAGCTGGAACGTGCGCGATTACCTGATCAAATGTTTACGTTCCGTCTTCGCCGAATTTAAGCGGTCTGGCCTATCAGGTGAGGTATGGGTAGTAGATAATGCCTCCACCGATGGCACGGTTGCTCTCTTAGGTGATCTCTTTCCCCAAATCCATTTGCTGGCAAATGAGCATAATCTGGGTTTTGGCGCGGCCAATAACCAGGGGATGCGTGCGGCGGCTGAACACCAACCACGTTATTACTTCTTGCTGAATCCTGACACGGTGCTCAATCCGGGAGCGTTAAAAGAGTTGGTGCGCTGTCTGGATGAACGGCCGGATGGGGGCATGGTGGGAGCGCGATTGGTGTATGGCGACGGCCGTTTCCAGCACAGCGCCTTTACCTTCCCCGGTTTGCGTCAGTTATTGTTTGACCTGTATCCATTGCCATCCCGTTTATACGAAACGCGATTGAACGGCCGTTACCACCGTTCCCGTTATCAGCGCAATGGCAAGCCATTTGCCATTGACCACCCGCTGGGGGCCACCATGCTGGTGCGGGCTGAAGTGGCCGACGCCACTAAAGGGTTCGATGAATCCTACCATATGTACTGTGAAGAGATTGATTGGAGTTGGCGTGTGCAGTCGGCCGGGTGGAAAATTTATGCCGTGCCCACCGCCGAAATTGTGCATTACGGCGGCGAAAGTACCCGCCAGGTACCGACACGTTCGTTGGTGAGTCTGTGGCGCAGCCGGGCACAGTTGTATGAACAGCATCACGGCCGCATCAAAATGGCTATCGCCCGCCAACTGGTCATTCGCGGGATGCGCCGCAAAGCCGCCTACACCACCGACCCCGAACTCAAATGCGCTTACGAAGAGATCATCTCCATCTGGCAAAATGGCCACAAGCCGGTGGAAGGGCAGGCGACGGGGTTGCAAATAGCGGGTGGGAAATAGTGGTTTGGTGTTTGGGTGTTTGGGTGTTTGGGTGTTTGGGTGTTTGAGTGTTTGAGTGTTT
>CAZOPF010000111.1:16407-18034 GCA_964581605.1 uncultured Ardenticatenaceae bacterium | reverse complement strand
CAAACGGCCGTTTTCCGCTATCCTTGTGTTGTCCTGTGCAGAAGCTACCTGTTCAGTGTACTGGTACAAACTCATGCCCACAAAAACGATTCCCATTTTACAAAGTTATCTGTCTGAACCGATTGCGCGGCAGTTAGCCGCCGGGCAGACACCCACCCTGGCACCCGCCTATGATGAATGGTCGGCCGCCGGGCTGATTGTGGATATTTCCGGCTTTACGCGGCTGACAGAAACACTGGCAGCGCGAGGCGTGGTGGGGGCAGAGGAGCTTTCCCGCATATTGAACCATTATTTTGACCAGATGATCACGTTGATCACTGAACATGGCGGGCAAATTGTCCACTTTGTAGGCGATGCGGTAATTGTCGTCTGGCCAGAGGGTCCAGAGATACCGACAGGGTCGCCCTTACAGGAAGCCGTTCATCGGGGGCTGCATTGTGCCCGGCAACTGGCGGTGCGGCTGCATGGTTATGAGGTGCAGCCGGGTATGAGGTTGCACATTAAATGTCTGGTTATGGCCGGGCGTGTGCAGGCCACCAGTGTGGGTGGGCGGCGTGACCGCTGGCAATATCTGGTAACGGGCGAGATGGTGGGGCAAATTGGGCGGCTGGCGGCCGTGGCCTCATCCGGGGACGTACTGGTTTCCGCGGAAGCGTGGGCGCTGGCCGGGGATGTGGCACAGGGAGAGCGACTGGCGGACGGGGTGATGCGCTTGCAGCAGGTGGCGGCGTTACGGCCGTTGCCCACCCCCTTGCCTCTCAGCCTGCCGCCGGAAACGGAAGGGCATCTCCGGCAATACGTCTCCACCTATGTGCAGCAGCACCTCACGGCCAGCCGCCATGGCTGGCTGGCGGAACTGCGCCGCCTGACGATCCTCTTCCTGAAACTGGATATTGATTATGAACAGCCAGGGGCGATTGCCACGCTACAGCAGTCAGTCACGGCCGTGCAAGAAATCCTTTACCGTTATGAAGGCAACTGGACGCGCATTGTGGTGGATGATAAAGGCACCTACCTGCTGATGGTTTTGGGTCTGCCGCCTTATACCCATGAAAACGACCCCTTGCGCGGGGTGCAGTTTGCCCTGGCGCTACACCCGGCGCTGGCGGGAATGGGAATACGGGCTTCCCTGGGCATCACCACCGGGCGCGTCTTTTGCGGCGAACAGGGCAATGATGTCCGCCGTGAATATACTTTTCTGGGGGACGTGGTGAACCTGAGCGCCCGGCTGATGAACGCGGCCGGCGAGATGAATGGGGCGAGCGGTGTGGTGGCCTTATGTGATGAAACCACTCATCAGGCAACGGCCGCTCACATCACCTTCCAATCTATGCCGCCGCTGGTGCTGAAAGGGAAATCGGCCCCGGTTCAGGTGTATCAGCCACAAAAGGCCGTGCCCACCACCCTGCTGCACCGTCAAGAAATTGCTGCCCAGTGGCCGCTGCTGGGGCGGGCGGCCGAACTGGGTGTGCTGCGGCAGCGCCTGGCCGCGCTGGTTAACGAAGGAGAAGACAGCCTGGTATTAGTGGAAGGGGAAGCTGGTATCGGTAAATCTCATTTGGTGGCAGCGGCGCTACAGGAAGTAGCGGCGCTACAGGAAGTAGCGGCGCTACAGGAAGTAGCGGCG
>CAZOPF010000111.1:6268-16307 GCA_964581605.1 uncultured Ardenticatenaceae bacterium | reverse complement strand
GCTACAGGAAGTAGCGGCGCTACAGGAAGTAGCGGCGCTACAGGAAGTAGCGGCGCTACAGGAAGTAGCGGCGTTGCCGGAAGCAGCCGTCTGGGTAGCAGCGGCCGATGCCATTGAACAAAATACTCCTTACCATGCCTGGCGGCCGTTGTTTTTGCGCCTGCTGGGGTTGGAGCATGAGCTGTGGCCAGAGGGGGCCACTGTGCAACAGTTATTAACAGAGCGGCTGCCAGTCAACCCAGACCTGCTGCCCCTGCTCAATCCATTGCTGCCGGTGGATTTGCCAGATACGGCCGTGACCAGCCAGATGACGCCGGAAAACCGGGCCGACAATACCCGTGATGTTCTGCTGACGATATTGCAGCAGCAAAGCCGCCCCAACCAGCCCCATGTGCTGCTGGTTGAGGATATTCAATGGTTGGATTCGGCTTCCTGGCGGCTGCTGGCGTTGGTGCGCAGTCAGATACGGCCGTTGCTCATTTTGCTCACGGGACGGCCGTTTACCGCGCAAGCCGAACAAGAACTCCCCGATGAAGCTCGTCTGCTACTGAACACCCCCGCCCGGTACACATTACGCCTGGAACCATTAGGCGGCCGGGCCGCGCTGGAATTGGTGCAGCAGCGGCTTGACGTGGGCAGCCTGCCAGAAAGCGTGGCCACTTTGATCCAGAACACGTCCGAAGGGCACCCCTTTTTCAGCGAGGAACTGGCGTATGCGCTGCGGGATGAAGGGCATATTGTGGTGGAAGACGGCCGGTGCCGCGTCACGGGCGATCTGCAAAAGCTCAATTTCCCGACCACGATTGAAGGAGTCATCACCGCCCGTATCGGCCGTTTGTCCACCGAACAGCAGTTAACGGTGAAAGTTGCCAGCGTCATTGGGCGCATTTTTGCCCTGCAACTGCTGGTGGGCATCTACCCCATTGCCGAGGAACGTGAGCAGGTATCGCGCTACGTCTCTGACCTGGATCGGCTAAACATTACCCCCTACTATGCGGCCGACCCCGAAATCAGCTACATCTTCCGCCACGTTCTTTCTCGTGAGGTAGCGTATAACCTGCTGCTCTATGCCCAACGGCAGCAGCTACACCAGGCCGTTGCCCAATGGTATGAAATCGCCTTTGCCCATGATCTCGCCCCCCACTACCCCTTGCTGGCCTACCATTGGCATCAGGCAGCCAGCCTGGGCCAACGGGATGAGCAGACCGTCCGCAAGGCGATAGAGTATCTGGACAAAGCCGGGATGCAGGCGTTACGCAATGGGGCCATGCGCGAGGCGGCGCAGTCGTTGGGTAACTTGCTGGCCCTGCTCCAATCGCTGCCTGCCGATTCCCCCGTGCGGCAAGAGATAAGCCCGTTGCAAGAAGGCATCTGGCACCGCTATATGGGGCAGGCGTTACTGCAATCCGGCCGGTCCGATGCTTCCATTTCTTATCTGGAGCGGGCGTTAGGCCTGTTGGGTTTGCCGGTACATCAGTCGGCCGGGCGGCTGGCGTTGGGCACGGTGGGGCAATATGGGAAACAGGCCTTGCACCGCTTTTTCCCCGGCCGTTACCTGCACACAAAACCTGAAGAAACGGAACGCCTGGTGACGGCCGCCTACACCTATGACTATCTGGCGGAGGCGTATTTTAATGCCAGCCAGACGGTGGCGGCCATGTATTACTCCATCTGCCGCCTGAATGTGGCCGAACAGGCCAGCCCATCGCCGCAGTTGGGGGCTTATGCCAGCATTTCGATGACGATGGGGCTGCTCACCCTGGGGTCGCTGGCAGATAAATATGGCGAACTGGCGCTGGCGGCCGCCGCCGAGATGGACGATTTATCCATCCGTGGCCTGACGATGCTGCGGGTGGGTACTCACTATATGGGCTACTGCCAGTGGGAGAAGGCACGCCAGTTAGGGCAGCAAATCCGGGCTATTTGTGAACAGTTGAACGATGCCCAATTGGGGGCCACCAATGCCGGTTTAGAAGGAGGGGTGGCTCGTTTTACCGGCCGTTTTCAAGAATCCAATCAATTTGCCCGGCAAGGGCTGGCTTATTCACAGCGCAGCGGCAACCGGCTGCATGATAGCTGGAATTTGAAGCAAGTGGTGGAAAATTCGCTGGCGCTGGGTGATCTGGATGGGGCGTTGCGTGTCGGGGTGGAAACGCTGGAGCTTTTGCAAGAATACCCTAATGAATTGGTGGAGATCAGTGTGTATGGTTCGCTGGGGTTGGTCTATTGGCGGTTGGGGGAGCGGCGGTTGGCGTATGAGACGGCCGTGAAAGGGGCCAACATGATCGCCAATACCTTGCCCATCGCTTTTATCTCGCAGCCGGGGCATTGTGGTGTGCCAGAGGTGCTGCTGCGGCTGCAAGAGGCGGGATATGATGCCCCGGAGCTGCCAGCCCAGGCAGCGCAGGCCGTAAAGGGTGTGAAGGCCTATGCACGCTCGTTCCCAATTGGCCGGCCGGCACTGTATTTGTGCCTGGGGCTGCAAGCCTGGGTAGGTGGGAAACCGGGCAAAGCGTATAAAAGCTGGCAAACAGGGATTGAGGTGGCGGTGACACAGGGGATGCCGTATGAACAGGGGCGATTATTGAGCGAGTACGGCCGTCGCCTGCCACCCGATCATGCGCAGCGCACGGCCGTGCGGCAAGAAGCCGCCCGCATTTTCACCGAACTTGGCTGCCGGTATGATCTGGCACAGGTTCAGATGTGATAAGGTGTTTAGGTGTTTAGGTGTTCAGGTGCTCAGGTACGTTGACACCTAAACACTTCAACACCTGAACACTTGAACACTTTAGGAGGAAAAATGACCACGATTCCCTGGTATTTCACAGGCATTGAGATTGGCGCGTATGTGTTGGCGGTGCTGCTGCTGTGGCAGGCCGGGAAGCAGGGGCGGTATATGCTGCTGACCCTGGTGATGGCCATGCTGTATGGCTATTTGTTGGAATACATGGATATTCGGGATTACCATGCGTATGTGTATGGTAAGTTCCACATCATGCTGCCGGGGGCGGTGCCGCTGGCGGTGGCGCTGAGTTGGGGCATGATTTTTTATACGGCCGTGCAAACCAGCGCAAAGTTGGGGCTGCCATTGGGCCGCCGGCCGTGGCTGGATGGGCTGCTGGCGATTATCATTGATCTGTGCATGGATCCGATTGCGGCCCAGTTAGGCTATTGGGAATGGACGCCGCCCGGCCCCTGGTTGGGTATTCCATTTGGCAACTTTTTTGGCTGGCTGGTGGTGATTACCGCCCTTTCCGGTGTGTGGCAATTTGCCAGCCAACGTTTTCAGGCGGCCACACAGGGGCTGCTGCGCCAACTGCTGATTCTGGCCGGGGTGATGGTGGTGTCGTTGGGCATCTTGTTTGTGGCGCTGGCGGCTTTTGAGCGGCTGACGGTGACGCCCGTGCTGCGGGAGGGGCTGCAAGGGATAATGGTGCTGGCCTGGATTATCATTGCCGCGGCATTGGTGGCCCCCTATTACCGCACCTTTCAGCGTGATAATCCGGTGGATTGGCCGGTGCTGGCGCTGCCGGTGTTCTTTTTTAGCTACCTGACGTTGATGGTGTTTACGGCCGTGCAAAACCCCTCAACCGCCCTGGTGATCAATACACTGGTTACGGCCGTGATTGGCCTCTGGCTGTATACCTTGCCCTATTCAAAACGGCTATTCAAACGATAAGCAATGGTATAATAGCGATTATGGAAAAGGGTATGAATGTGCTTGAACCCACTATAAATAAACCAACACCCACTGAGTTATTAGCAGGATACCAGCGTTTCAATGTGTGGGAAGCTCAAGAGCAAATGATCTATTTGCCTTCTCTTTCAATAGGCGAGGGATTGATTCAGTTTTTCCAACTCCGCTCCTTAGTACTGCAGTTAACAGGAGCAGGAGATAGATTTGTTATCAATCAAAATAAGGCGCAATGGATAAGCTATTTGGCAATTCGGCAGAAAGCAGCCAGGACAATGGGTCATGCTCAACCAACTACAAGCATTGCACGAAGTCAAGACCTTTCTTGAAAAACATCATATCAGTTACTTGATCATTGGCGGAATTGCCAATGCCGCTTGGGGGATGCCGCGAGCAACTCTGGATGCTGATTTCAAAGTTTTGCCAGGGGACTTGACAATTGACGATTTTGTTAAATTGATTAGCCAGCAATTTGCATTTCGAGTCCAAGACCCGGTTCATTTTGTGAAACAAACCTATGTTGCTCCCATTTTAGCCAGTAATGGGATTCCTGTTGATCTTGGCTTAGGTTTTTTGCCTTATGAGCAATTGGCAGTCGAGAACGCAGTGGTTATTGAATTAGAAGGGGTTTCATTTCTGGCATGTACGGCCGAAGATTTAATCATTCACAAAGCGATATCAGAGCGTGAAAAAGATTGGAACGATATTGAGGGGGTTTTGATTCGCCAGGGGGACAAACTTGACCAAACTTATATTTATCATTGGCTAGAACAATTTGCCGAGGCATTGGAACGTCCAGAATTGTTAGAGCGATATACCAAAACAAGAAATCAGATAACCGGCGCATGAAATCGGGCCAGGTGTATGTGTTGCTGGCGGCGGTGTTGTGGGGCACAACGGGCACGGCCCAGGCGTTAGCACCGGCGGGCGCGTCCTCGCTGGCGGTGGGGGCAGCGCGATTGGCGATTGGCGGGGGTGTGCTGCTGCTGTGGGCATGGGGGCGGGGGCGGTTAGGCGACGGCCGTGCCTGGCATAAACGTCCCTTGCTCCTGGGGGCGTTGGCGGTGGCCGCTTACCAACCCTTTTTCTTTGCCGGGGTGGCCCGTACTGGCGTAGCAGTGGGTACCATGGTAGCCATTGGCAGCGCGCCGGTGATTGCCGGATTGGGGCAGTGGGCCGGATGGGGAGTACGGCCGTCGGCTCGCTGGTTGGCGGCGACAGCTTGTGCGGTGGGCGGGTGCGTCTTGCTGGCGCTGTCCGGGGGTGAGCTAACGGTCAACACCGGGGGGATATTGCTCACATTGGGGGCGGGAGGCAGTTATGCCCTGTTTGCTTTGCAGACCAAAACGTTATTGGCCGACCATGCGCCGGAAGCGGTGACGGCCGTTCTGTTCAGCACTGGTGCCTTATTTTTGCTGCCACTCCTCTTGTTTGTTGCCATAAACTGGATAACCGAGACATCAGGCTTGTTAACGGCCGTCTGGTTGGGGCTAATGGCTACCGCGCTCGCTTATTTGCTCTATACACGGGGATTGGTGCAAACGCCAGTGGCCACGGCCGTGACGCTCTCCCTGGCCGAACCATTGACGGCTGCGCTCCTGGGCATTTTCTTGCTCGATGAACCTGTTTCTGGGCCGATGTTGGCTGGCATGGGGTTGATTTTGGGTGGGTTGGTGGTGTTGGGAGGAGGAGATTAAGAGACTGAGAGACTACCAGTCTCGCAATCTCCTGGTCTCCTAATCTCATTCGTCTGCTCAGGCCAGCGCCCGTAAATGCCAGCGACGGGTGAGGGCCAGGTCTACATCGGCGGCCAGGGCAACGGCCGTCTGGTAACGCTCTTCCCTGTTTTTGGCTAACGCCTGTTGCAGGATGGTATGCCAATAAGCGGGCAACTCAGGGCGCAGTTCACAGATGTTGGGGATGGGGTCACGCAGGCTGGCTTTGGCGGCCTGCACCAGGTCTTTGTAGGGATAGGGCAGGCGGCGAGCCAGACATTCAAACAGCACCACACCCAGGGCGTAGATGTCGGCACGGCCGTCCAACGTCTCCCCGCGTAGATGTTCAGGACTCATGTAGTGGGGGGTGCCGACGGTTAATTCTTTGGTCAGGCCGGAACTGCGCCGGGCGAACTTTGCCAGGCCAAAATCGGCCAGATAGGCCTGATTTTCCTGGTCATACAAGATGTTGGCTGGTTTGACATCGCGGTGAATGATGCCCCGCCGATGCGCCTCGTCCAACGCTCCGGCTAATCGTTTCATCAGGCTGTTGAGATCGTCCGGGGAGATGTGGCCCGCTTTCAGCCGGTCAATGAGTGTGCCACCGGGCAAATAACGCATGACCATATACACCTGCTCGCCGTGCCAGCCAAAATCATAAACGGGAACAACAGCCGGATGGGTAAGGGTGGCAATGGCTTCGGCTTCCTGGTGGAAGAAGTGGGTGAAGAGGGGGTTATCGGTACGGCCGTAGGGGATGACTTTGATGGCCACCTGCCGCCGTGTCAGCGGATCATGGGCCAGAAAAACAGCGGCCGTAGCCCCCTCGCCTAATTCCGCTTCAACTTCATACCGGCCGATTGTTTGCATGGTTCTCCTGCAGGTTATACGGCCGTTATGGTAGCAGATTTTTCCAGGCCGCCCTATAGGACTTCCAGCAAACGCAAGAAAAAACGCCAGCCGCATTGGCTGGCGCTTTTTACAAAAAAAAGAGGAGGAAAATTGTTTCTTACAGTTAAGCAGTTTTAATTTCGATCCGCTTAGGTTTAACTTCTTCAGCTTTGGGCACATGCAGGCGCAAAACGCCATTTTCAAAGCTGGCAGTGACGGCCGTGCTGTTCACCTGCACCGGGAAGCGAATACTACGGCTGAAGCTGCCAAAGCGACGTTCACGCACATGATATTGGGCGTCTTCAATGGTTTCGTCTGCTTTGATTTCGCCTTTGATGGTGAGGACGTTATCTTCCAATGTTAATTCCACATCGTCGGCGGTGACGCCCGGCAGCGAGGCCTTAACGATATACCCCTCTTCATTTTCAGCCACATCCAGCGCCACACTCCACTCATTGTTCCAGCGCAGGGCAGGCCGGTTTAATACACGTTCAAATTCATCAAAAAGATTGGTGGGGTCCACCCGATTCCAACGTACAATTTTGGTCATTTTGTCTCTCCTTTACGTACCTGATTGATTGGTTCACTCTCATTGACCCAATCTGAACCTGGAATAAATACAAAGGAGATTTTCTGGTCGAGCCGTTAGAAAATTGTTGGCGGAAAATCAGAGAAGTGTTGGATTTTTGTATGAGGTGCATTAACGGAGGGGGATTTGGATGAAATCGGCCGTATCCGTTTGCAGCCGCTGGCCGGTTTGGGGATCGTATAGGCCAATGCGCAGGGCGAAATTACCCGGTGGCAGTTTAGCAGGCAGGGAGAGGGTGTGGGGATCAGTGATGTATTCACCGGGCAGCCAGCCGGTGGTGGGGCGTGTCCAGTTGGCCGGTTCGCCATCAGATTGGGCCATGATCTGGCCGGTTTCATCTACCAGATGGACGAAGACGTGGTAGGTGGCGGGGAAAATGGCGTCGGCGCGCCAATAAAGGGAGATTGGAGATTGGAGATTGGAGATTGAGTAACCGATAAGGGTGGCAAGGGGCACATTGCCGGGCTGGCGGAAGGGAATGGCAACGGCCGTATCCATTGCTGGCGGCGTCATGATACGGGCGGGGGCGTGAATGGTCAGTTCACCCAGAGCCGTATCATTTTCAATGCGCCATTGGTAGCGGCCGTCGGTCAGATCAACCGGCAGGCGCAGTAAATGTTGGCTGCGGATACGGCTGTGGTTGGGCAGGGTGAGGGCAGGCACGGCCGTAGCCACGATGGGCAGTTCCCACTCATGCACAGTTTGCCCGCCTTCATCTTGCAACGTCAAGCGGAAAGTGTCAGCTGGCGCATCCTCGCGTTCCCAGAAGAGCGTCAGCAAAAAGGGATCACCAGGAGCGGCTTCGCCCCTGTCCTGGTTATAGCCAAGCAGTGTCCAACCCACGCTGCCAATAGCGGCCGCCAGCGGGAACTGAGGTGCAAAGGCCGGCTGGTCATCAGTGGGCACCACTTCTATTTGCCCGATGACGGCCGTTGGCCCCAACACCTGCCCGGCCGCATCCGTCAGTGTAACGGGTTGTAAGGTGTCCCGGTTGAAAAGCGTGAGCACGAGATCATACACCCCGGGCGGTGTGCCGGGCAGCGTTTGCACTTCGCGGCTGTCCCAGGCCCACTGGCCCGGCTGCCAGAAGAGGGTGGATGGGGCATCTTCATACAGGCGGGGGCGGAATGTCTCTTTTTCGCTCCACAGCAGGCCATCTGGCCCGGCGAGCCAGAGGTTTGTCTGGTAGGCGGCACGAGGGTGGTCTACGGCCGTCCAGGCCATATCCACGTCAAATGGCTGGCCGCTTTCTATTTCGGTGGTAGAAAGGTTAAAGCCGTCCAGCCGTAACTCGCCACCTTGTAGCACGGCCGTTGCCCAAACGAGCGGCGGGGCGGGGCGGCGGAGTGGGTTGGGGGTGCGGCCGATGAGCCATGGCAGGGCCAGCAGGAACAGGGCCAGGAGGAGCAGTAAATAGTAATCCGTGAACGGTAAACAGTTGGCAGGGGCCGGCAGCGGCCGACGGCTGAATAGCGATAACCGATTGCCAGCTATGACCAGCAGGAGGGTGGCGAGGAGTGCCAGCAGGCTGACGGCCGTTAATGCCGTGCGTAATGGGGTGCTGCCCCACTGTACGCTAATGGTATGGCTGCCAGCAGGAACGGGGAAGGTGATCAAGCCGTCTGGGCTGCTGGGAGTGATGGGTACGGCCGTGCCATCCACCATGGCCTGCCAGCCAGGAAAGGCGAACGACAGGTAGGTGGCGGTAAATGGCTGTGGGCTGGTTAGCTGCAAAGTGACGCCCAGGGTGTGATACGCCATCTCGTCCACCTTTGCTCCTTCCGGCAACGATGAAAAGCTAAATCGCTGCGGTGTTTGCCCGGCCTGGTAATCTGCCTCTAATGGGGAATCCTGGGGGCGTTTTTGCACCGTGCGCGGGAAGTAACTGCCCTCAGGGTCTACGCCTACCAGCCCCGTTTCATGCTCATAGTGGTGTACGGCCGAAATGGTGGGGAATGAATCTGCCCGACAGACGTTGGGATAGAGGTTGGGGATGGCTTCCAGAATGAGCAGGGGAAGGGCTATGAAAAAAAGGCGGCGTAATCGGTAGTCCGAACGCCAAAGTCCGATGCCCAGCCTGGGAATGCACACAAAGGGGGCGCCGGCGAGTAGGGCGATGGGCAGAGCCGCCCGGCCAATGAAGCGCCAGGGGAATTGGGCAAAATCAATGAGTGGCAGATTTTCCCAGAGGGGAAGGGAAGGAGAAAGGGACATGAAGAGGTAGACGGCCGTAGCCAACACCATCAGCGCAATGTGCCACTGCTGCTCTTTTACTGGAGATGACCTGATCGCCAATCGTCGCAGGCTGAACCAACTGAGCGCGCCCCAAATTGCCAACGCGGTAATCACCCACCCCAGGCGAAAACGGAGCGGCGGATTAAGCAAGGTGGGGTCTTCCGGGGAGATGGGGGCGAAAATTTCGGCCAGGGTGGCAAAGTTGTAGTGGAAATCGTTGTTGCGGGTGGTGGTGGATTGCTGCAAGGTAACGGCGTTTATCTCCAAAACCGCGCTGCCGGTATAAAAAACGGTCATGCCCAGACCCAGAATGAAGAGCAGTGCCAGGCGGCATACGGCCGTGCGCCAATTCAGCCTGTGCAAAACGGCCAATGCCAGCAGATAAACGAGCAAGGTTGGGGCGAATATGAGCAGGGAGATGTTGTGGCTGAGGGAAAGGAGGGCAAGAGTGAAAACGGCCACCACAAACCATCTGCGCCCACCCGCCAGCAGCCAGCGGCGGCCGGCCCACAACAGCAGGGGCAGCAAGGACAGCGCCAACGATTCTGGCGCATTGCCGCGCACCAGCGCATCCACCAGCACATAAGGGGCGGTCATATAGGCCACCGCGCTGATGATGCCGGCCCGCGCACCAAAGATGTCTCGCGCCCAGAGGAACATGAACCAGCCACCTGCCAGAATGCAAAGGGCATAAAACAGATTTTCGGCGGCGGGCAGGGGCAGCCCCAGCAGGTGCGGCAGCAACACAGCATAAAGCGGGGCCGGTTCGCGGTAAACAAAAAAGGGGTAGCCGTAACCAAAGGCCAGGTCAGGCAGCCATCGGCTGAAATAGAGGCCGTTTTCCCAGGCGTGGCGCAGAGCGGCCACACGGTGATAATGCAGATGGCCGTCGTGGGTGCAGGCAACGGCCGTTGT
>CAZOPF010000111.1:0-6168 GCA_964581605.1 uncultured Ardenticatenaceae bacterium | reverse complement strand
GCAACGGCCGCCCACCGGAGCAATGGGGTGATGAGCGGCAGACCCCACAAAGTGACGATGAGCAGTTGCCAGAATGTGGCGGGTAATTTGCGCCAGGCAGACATGGGGGGGAAGTGTAACTAAGAGAGACGGCCGTAACAAAAATACTCGCCTTACCCTCACACCAAAATTCTATTTCTAATGGGCTGGAAAATTAGAACAGAAAAAACAGCAACTTTAAGGTAGACTGGAAAACATGAGAAAACCGGCATGGTTCAGAAATCCAAGAAATCAGCCTGGCACTTTGTGGAACGATTTGTAAAGGACAACTTCCGCTTTATGCACCATGCCGAAAAAGGTGAGTTATTATCTGATAATCTGCTCATTTCCCACGGAGGTATAGCGATGAATGCTGACAAACGCCGACCGCGCATTTTGATATGTGACCAGATTCACCCCGCCGGCATTGAACTGTTGCAAGCCCATTTTGATGTGGAGGTAAAAACCGGGCTGAATCAGGCTGCCTTGTGTGACACTGTACCGGCTTATGATGGGTTGGTGGCGCGGAGTGCCACCCAAATCACGGCCGAGGTGATCAAACATGGGCTGAATTTGAAAATTATCGGCCGTGCCGGTTCCGGGCTGGATAATGTGGACGTGGAAGCGGCTCGCGCTGCCAACATCACCGTCGTCAATTGCCCGGACGCCAATACACTGGCAGTGGCAGAACATGCCCTGGCACTGCTGCTGGCATTGGCGCGGCGGCTGCCGCAGGCAGTGAGCAGCATGAAGGCGGGCCGGTGGGAAAAAAGCGGCTTGATAGGCGAGGGGTTGTCCGGTAAAACATTGGGCATTGTGGGTTTTGGCCGGATTGGGCGGCAGGTGGCGCGGCGGGCACAGGCGTTTGGCATGAAGATTTTGGTGAACCAACGCCAGGCAACACCGGAATTGCAGATGGAGCAGGGGGTGATGGCCGTTGATCTGCACGACCTCCTATCTCAGGCTGATTTTGTAACCCTGCATGTGCCATTTAAGCCAGAAACGCACAATCTGATTGGAGCGGCCGAACTGGCTCTGATGAAACCAACAGCCTATTTAATCAACACGGCACGGGGCGGGGTAGTAGATGAGGCTGCCCTGCTGGTGGCATTGCAAGACGGCCGTCTGGCCGGGGCCGCGCTGGATGTGTTTGCCCAGGAGCCGGCCCCCAACCCGGCACTGGTGCAGCATGAGCGGGTGATTGCCACGCCCCACATCGCCGCCAGTACCCAATCGGCTCAGGAAGCGGCCGCCGTCACTGTGGCCGAACAGATGGTGGAGTTCTTCCAACAAGTGGAAGTGGAATCGGTGCTGCCGCTGCGGGTGGTGCCGATGGAGCGGGTGTTTGCCCATGAAAATGTGGATATGAAACGGGTGAATCGGCTGGCAAAACGGCTGGATGAAGAGGGGCGGTTAGGCAATCCGCCCATCGTGACGGCCGTTGGCGACGGCCGTTATATGGTGCTGGATGGGGCCACTCGTTCGGCCGCCATGGCCCAGTTGGGCTTTCCTCATGCGATAGTCCAGGTTATTCGTTCTGAGGATGGGCTGGGGTTAAAAACATGGTACCACACCATTCGCCAGATACGCGAAGATGCCCTGATAGCGTTGTTAACTGGCCTGCCGCTCATCCAGCTAGAGCCGATCCTCCCTGGCGAAGCGGCTAAGGCGATGTTTGAGTATGGCGGCCTCTGTTACCTGCACACAGTCAGCGACCGGGCGTATCTGGTGCAGCCGGCTCTAGGAGCCAACCGGCTGGATGCGCTGAACCAACTTACGGAAACGTATATTGAGGCCGCGCATGTGGATCGCACACTGAACAGTAACATTATCAGTTTGAAGAGTGAGGTGGAGGGGTTTACGGCCGTTGTCATTTTCCCCGAATACACCGTCGCCCAGGTCATTCAGACAACGCTGGAAAGCGGGCGACTTTTCCCGGCGGGCATTACCCGCTTTATTATTCCAGGGCGGGTGTTGCGGCTGAATGCTGACCTTTCGGTGTTGCGCTCAAAGGAGATGTCCTTACGCGAAAAGAACCGCTGGCTGCACGAACAACTCTTGCTACGCCAGGCCAAAGGTGGCATTCGCCGGTATGATGAGCCGGTGGTGTTGCTCGATGAATAGGCTATCTCCAAATAGGAAATTTCTTAAACATCGCTACAATACAAACGGGGTCTGGCCTGAAAACAAGCAGCCTTTAGCAGTAAGCCAGATGCCCTGGTGAAGGAGAAAATAAGCCATGAGAACGTTTAAGCGAGTAACAGGTTGGTTTTTATTGGTGGTGGCTGTATCAGGCATTATTGCCATTCTAATTGGTATTGTCGCCAGTTGGAATGTCCGTAACCGGGTGACGGAGATAACGGTGAATTTGCTAACGGTGGGGGAAACGGCCGTGAACACCGTCAATGCTGGCCTCGGCCGTATCAGCGACCGGCTGGACACAACCCTGGAGAATGTACAAACGCTGGAAACGAACCTCACCAGTGTGGGCGAAGATTTGACCGAAAATAGTCTGGTGCGGGAGGCCATTTCCGCCAACATCAGCGAAGAAACGGCCGCTTCCATCAGCGAGGCCAGGGCTACGGCCGTGACCATTCAAGAAGCGGTTATCGCGTTGGATGAAACCATCGCCACCGTCAATCAGCTTCCGTTTGTAGAACTGGATGGTTTTGCTGTTGGCCTGGTTAGTGATCTGGCCAATGGGCTGATTGCCCTGGAGCAGGAGATCACCACGCTGCGCACTGGCATTCAGGATCGGCGTGAAGAGCGCATTGGTGATACGATGGCCTTTTTTACCGGGATCACATCTCAGATTAGCGGCCGTATCGGGGAGGCCCAGAGCAAAGTTAATGACGTGCAAGCACGCTTGACAACCACATCAGACAAAATGGCAGCCGCCAAAGAGTCATTACCAGGTATCTTTACTATACTCACCATAGGGGCCGATGTGATCCTGTTGCTGGTGGGCGTGGCTTTTGGCAGTCTGTTACTGCACGGTTGGGAATTGGCCAAAAAGCGTGACAACGCGCCGGAAAAGGCATCTGCTAGCGCCAGTTCTGACGCCGGACAAACAGCCGCCGGATAAACAGCAGAAATGAAGCAGCCGGCGACTGTTTATATAGGCACTTATACCCGGCGCGAACCGCATGTGGATGGTAAGGCCAATGGTATTTATGTGTACCTTCTGGATTTGGAGACAGGCAGGCTGGCGTATCATTCTACGGCCGTTGGCGTGGTCAATCCTTCCTTTCTCACCCTCTTGCCGTCAGGTGATTTTTTGGTTGCGGTGCATGAAGTGGCAGACGGGGCGGTAAGCACTTTTGCCGTAGATGCGGCGACCGGCGACCTGACCTTTCTCAACCAGCAGTCCACATGGGGACACGCCCCTTGTTACGTCAGCACAGACCCTGGCGGACGTTTTGTGCTGGCGGCAAATTATGTGTCGGGGAATGTGTGTGTGCTGCCGGTGCAGGCGGACGGCCGTCTGGCCCCCGCCAGTGATAATCAGCAGCACCACGGGCATGGCCCCGACCCGCGCCAGGAAGGCCCACACGCCCACTGCATCGTGCCAGACGGGCACGGCCGCCGCTTCCTCGCCGCCGATTTAGGCACAGACCAGATCATGGTGTATGGTCTGGATGTGATGGCCGGTAAACTGTTGCCCGGCACGCCGCCGATTCAACTGCCGCCTGGTAGTGGGCCGCGGCATCTCTGTTTTCATCCAGACGGCCGTATCGTTTATGTGCTGGCGGAACTCACTTCTCAGGTGGTCGTTTACCAATATGATGCGGAAAGCGGCGTTTTGCACCCCCAGCAAACCATTTCCACCGTGCCGCCAACATACACCGGCGCTAATACCGGCGCGCACGTGGCCGTTTCGCCGGACGGGAAGTTTTTGTATGCTTCCAATCGTGGGCACGACAGCCTGGTCATTTACGCTATTGAAGCGGAGACAGGCTGGCTAACGCTGGTGGGGCACGAGCCAACCCAGGGACGAACGCCGCGCCATTTTACGCTGGACGGGCACGGCCGTTACCTGTTAGTTGCCAATCAAGACAGCGACACCGTGGTTGTGTTTCGGCGGGATGTAGAGACGGGTGGGTTGACGGCCGTCGCCCCCCCCACGCCCATCCCCACTCCCGCCTGCCTGTACGTGCATTAACAAAAATTTTCTATCCGCGTTCGTCTGCGTTCGTCCGCGTCCCATCTCATAAAGGAGAAGATTATGCCCAGGTATCAGAAAGTAAAAGTCATCATCAACCCGGCCGCGGGGAAAGATGAACCCATTCTCAACACCCTCAATGACGTGTTTCACCCACATGGCATTTTCTGGGATGTCAGCATCACCCTGAAATTTGGTGACGCGACCCGGCTGGCTCAGGAAGCGGCCGCCAGCGGCCAATTTGATCTGGTAGCCGGGTACGGCGGTGATGGCACCCAAATGGAAGTTGCCAATGGGCTGCGTGGCAGCGGCGTACCCATGGCTATCTTGCCCGGCGGCACCGGCAACGCCATGGCCTTTGAACTGAATATCCCCCGTGAACTGCGTGCCGCTGCTGAATTGATCGTCAACAGCGAGAACGTAAAAGCGGTTGATCTGGCCAAAGCCAATGGCACCTATTTCATGCTGCGTTTGTATTCCGGTGTGAACGAGGAACAGAAAACCAGCCGGGAACAAAAGGACAGATACGGCATCCTGGCTTACCCACTTTCCATCATTGAAATGGGGTTGGAATTGAACCGTGCCAACTACCGCCTGACCATTGATGGCGAAGTGGTAGAAGAGCGCGGCGTGGCCTGTTTTGTGGTGAACGCGGGTAGTATTGGCGGCGTCAATCTCACGTTTAACGTGAATATGGATGTGACTGACGGGCTGCTGGATATATTTATGATCAACACCAGCATTTCGACCGTGCGCTCGGCCGTTGGCCGCTTTTTGCGCCTGCCCACGCATCAGGCGGGGCTGCATTACTGGCGCGGCCGGGAAATTGTGATGGAAGCTGATCCACCCCAAACCACCTGGGTAGATGGGGAATTGTTGGGGATTACGCCGCTGACGATTACGGCCGTGCCTGCCGCCGTGCAAATCGTGGTTCCGTAGAGTGATTCGCCAAATCGCTTCTGTGAAATCAGGGCGCGGATGACGCGGATAAAACGAGCTAATGAGCGTCCTGTTTTCATTCATATGGGTGGGCTGCCGCCCGTGTTGTCTCCTTGTTTTTGAGAGGTACGAGGCAGTTCAATTATGCGTGGCACCTAAAGCAGGCAAATGCCAACAGTACCCAAAGGGCATAAAAATGGTGTACTCGATTTCGGCAGTGGCGGCCCTGGTCGTAACCCGGTGGCTAAGAGTAAATGAGGATGAGGGGGTGGCGTAACTTTGCCTGGAAGTGGGTTTGGCGAGATAATTGCCGCCAGCTTTTGGTTTAGGAGCAATGGTTATGAGTGATGAAGAGCAGGGAAAGGAGATGGAAACGGCCGTGCCGCCTATGAGCGAGGCTGAAGCTGAATTGCTGGCCCACAAAAGAGAGTTGCTGGCTGAATTGGACGAGTTAGTTGGCGAACTGCGGGCGGCCATTCCCCAGGCAGGGGCGGATGCCTATTCGCCCCTGTTTTTTCTCTCCTACATTCGCGCCGGAATGAACCGGCTGGCCCCTGATGTGCAGTTGGGCATTTTGGAAAGTTTTGACGGCATGACCACCGACGATTTGATGGACATTGACACCTGGAAAGGGATGGCGTATATGGCCGGTTATTCGGCGCGGTTCCAGGCGGGGCAGCTGAAAGAGAAGATGAACGAAACGCTGCCCACGCCGTTGCAGCCGGATACGACGATCAATCTGGTGAAGCAGGTGCTGGACAAATTTACGCCGGAGATTGCCAGGAACATCATGGAGATGCTGCAAGGGACGACGCGGGAGGATTTGCTGGATGTGGAAACGTGGAAGGGGGTGTGGGCGATGCTCAACTATTCGCTGCAGTTCCAGGTAAATCAGCTACGGGAGCGGGTGATGGGGGAGGATGGCGAAGAGGACGGGGAAGAGATCGAGATATAAGACGGTCATCGGCGAACGGTGAACGGTTAGTTTTTGCAAATGGAGAGTGCGTGTGGAAGAGGAGATTGATTTACGGCCGTATATTGAAGCTATT
>CAZOPF010000110.1:0-18152 GCA_964581605.1 uncultured Ardenticatenaceae bacterium | reverse complement strand
TTAAGTAACCGTGCAGTAATTATGTAGTTGAGTAATTTGGTAATGAGCCGCTTCCATTACTTAATTACCCAATGACCCAATCGCTAACTTATTTGCAAACGATCACTAAGTGGGCATGGCATCAAATTCGGCCGTTTGCCGGTATTTTTCTGGTTGCCTTCGGCGGAATATACATCCATTTCAATTCATCGGATCTCCTCGCCTGGTGGATTATTGTTGCTGGTTTTTTTACCCTGGCCATAACGCACGCCGGCCGACCTCGCTTAACACCACTCGACTGGCCCATTTTCCTTTTGTTTTTTACCGCCATCCTTTCCTTATTGATTACGGCAGACCCTGATATCACAACTGTTCAGGTATCCCGCTTGTGTGCCAGTCTATCCATGCTCTACGCGCTGGTTTTTTGGGCGCAAAAACGATGGCAACTGATAGGTACGGCCGTTAGCCTGATTGTTATTGGTGTCACTCTAGCGATCATCTCTCCCCTCATTGTCAATTGGCTCCTTACCAAGGGGGGGCTAATCCCACCCGCCATTTATGATTACCTGCCCCATTTTTTGGTGACAGATGCCGTTCACCCCAACGTAATGGCCTCTCTCCTCCTATTGCTCATGCCGTTAGCCGTCGCTTTTGCTCTTAACGAATGGCCTGCCCCTTTAAGAGACCCCGGCAAATTTTTTGTTCTGGCTGTTTTGGCCTGCCTGCTCATAGGCACAGCCCTCTTATTAACCAAATCACGAGGCGGTTATTTAGCGGCCGCCTTGAGCATATTGTTGTTGCTCTGGTGGTCCCATTGGCGCAAAACGGCCGCCCTCCTATCCATCACCATCATTGGGGCCGGACTCTGGCTGGCAACAGCCCGTGAGGTCACCGTTGCTCAAAATATGACCGATCCCGATACGCTGGCCTTTCGCCTCAATGTCTGGCGGGTGGCCCTCATCATGATGGCTGACTTCCCTTTCACAGGTGCAGGTATGGGGGCATTCAACCATGTCGCCAGCCGCCTTTATCCCCTTCCCCCAACATCCAATCCTGGTACACACAACTTATTTCTCCAGGTTGCTACTGATTTAGGATTGATTGGGCTTATCGCCTTTATTTCTATCGCCTTACTCATCCTCTACATGGGCACCCAATCTATGCAGTATTATCGGCGACAGCCAGATGACCTGATGTTTACTATTACTGCTGGTAGCCTGGCCGGGTTTACTGGTTTATTACTTCATGCCCTCATAGACAACACTGTCTGGGGTACTAGAATAGCTTTCATACCCTGGATTATGATGGGGTTGATTACGGCCGTATACCTCCACACCACATTGGCAAAAACGGCACCCTGTGTTATCGTTACCGCCCATCCAGAACCGTTAATAAACAAAGAGGAGATGTAGGATGGGAACTCTATTTGGAACCGATGAATGGATTAAAGCCCTGAAAGAGGAACTCAACAACAGCCCCGGTTATAAAAACGCCGCCGCCAAATGGGAAGGTGATTTTTACTTCGTCATCACCGCCGGCGACCAAATCGCCCAAGACATTTACCTTTACATGGATTTGTGGCATGGTGAATGTCGAGATGCCTTCAAAGCAGACGACCCGGCCGTTAAATCACCTGAGTTCAAACTGCACGCCCCCATCAAAATATGGCGTGGTGTTTTGGAAAAGAAAATTGACCCCATCAAAGGCATTGTCACCAAACAGCTCAAGCTGGATGGCCCGATGATGAAAGTGATGAAAGCCCCCAAAGCGGCCATTGAATTGGTGGAAGCCTGCACTCGCCTGAACACGGATTGGCCGGCCTGACCGGTAATCAGTAATCGGTAATCAGTAAACGGTAAACTGATCACCGATTACCGATTACCGATTACCGCACATGTGGTTTTTCAAGTGCCCCGAGTTTTTTTTTGGTGAGGATGCGCTCAGCCAGTTGGGCAATCTTTCTGGTGAGCGTGTTTTTATTGTGACGGACGCCAATTTGCTCCAATTGGGGTATGTGGCGCAGGTGCAGCAGGCATTGGGCACGGCCGTACCCCACCATCACATCTTCGCCGAAGTAGAACCCGATCCCTCTCTGGAAACAATACAACGCGGCGCAGCGGCCATGCTGAACTACAAACCAGATTGGATCATCGGTTTGGGCGGCGGGTCGTGCATGGATGCCGCCAAAGCAATGTGGGTGCTATACGAACGCCCCGACCTTTCCCCGGACGAAATCAGCCCCATGTTGGAGTTGGGCCTGCGCCGCAAGGCCCGGCTCATCTGCATCCCCACCACTGCCGGCACCGGCTCTGAATCCAACTTCGCCATTATCCTCACAGATACGGCCGAACACCGCAAACTCACCCTGGCTAACCGCGAAACCACCCCCGATATAGCCATTGTAGACCCTGCGCTCACCGCCCAATTGCCCGCCAGCGTCACGGCCGATACCGGCATTGATGTGCTCACCCATGCGATTGAGGCGTATAGCTGCACCTGGGCCAATGATTTCACCGACGGCCTTTGCCTGCAAGCAGCTCGCATGGTGTTTGCTTATCTGCCCCGTGCCATTAAGAACGGCGCCAACGACCCCCTCGCCCGCGAAAAAATGGCGAATGCCGCCGCTATTGCCGGCATAACATTGGGTAATAGCAGCGTGGCGTTGGCTCATGCAATGGGCCATGCGGCCGGCGCCATCTTCCGCCAGATACCACACGGCCGCATCACCGCCATCTTCCTGCCCTACACCATCGAATTTGTGGCCAACGGCGGCGACAGCCGCTACACCGACCTGGCGCTGGCGCTGGGCCTGCCCAATGGGGACGAACAGGCCGCGGCCCAAAATCTGGCAACGGCCGTGCGTGGCCTGATGCACGAAGTCCGCCTGCCCACCTGTTTGCGCGATGCCGGAATCAGCCTGGCCGAGTTGGAGGCCGCCCTGCCGCTGCTGTGCGAACACGTAGATGTAGACGCTAACCTGCTCATGTCTCGCCGCATCCCCAGCCTGGAAGAGATTGAGCAGCTGTTCCGGTATGCTTATACCGGGCAGGAAATAGATTTTTAGAGCAGAGGCGCAGGGGAGTAGAGGGGCAGAGGGGAATGATCTTTTCTCCTCCATCCCACTGCTCCTTCGCTCCTCTGCCATCACCAAGAAGTATGAACAATCACACACGAAAGAAAGTAGGTTTGGCCCTCAGCGGCGGTGTGGCCCGCGGGCCGGTGCATGTGGGTGTGCTCACCGCGTTGGAGCGGGCCGGGATACCCATTGATGCGATTGCTGGCGCCAGTGCGGGGGCACTGGTGGGCGCTGCCTATTGCGCCGGGCTGGAAATTCCACAAATGCGCGAACTGGCGTTGGACTCCAATTGGCGCACGGTCGCCAGCCTGTCCCGTTCCCGACATGGGCTGATCTCCTTCCACAAAATGGAGGCGTATCTGCAAAATCTGGTGGGCGATGTGGACATTCGTGATCTGGCGATACCGTTCACGGCCGTCGTCACCGATATGCAGCATGGCATCCCCATCTATTTACGGCGGGGGCGGCTGTCTACGGCCGTGCGCGCCAGTTGCTCAGTGCCGGGTATCATTTCGCCGGTGATGATTGACGGCCGTCTCTGCTGTGATGGTGGCGTGACAGATAATTTGCCGGTCACGGCCGTGCGGGCGATGGGGGTGGATTACGTCATCGCCGTAGACCTGTTTGTGCCCATTTACCATGAAAGGTTGGGCGTTCTGGGGGATTTGATTGCAGCTATCGAACTGCTCGTCCGCCATGCCGGTGGCGGTTATTATCAGGCCGACTGCCTGATTGAACCGGCTATCGCCGGGCACAACTACTTCAACTTCTCGCGGCGCAAGAGCGAACAATACATCGCTCTGGGCGAAGCTGCCGCCGAATTGATGATCCCCACGATCAAAGCGGCGCTGGACGCGCCCGAAACCCCCTCACCTTCCTCTCTACCCGCCTCGTTGTTTCCCTCAGCCGAGCTCCAACCCGCAAATGGTGATTATCTGCTCATAAACCCCTGACCTTTTTTTCTACACCTGGATAATTCAACTATACCTATTGAATAATTACGTAATGGGCCATTGCACAATCACCCCGTTACTCAACCACCCAAACACCCAAACACTCAAACACTATCATGATCCATTCCGTACACAATCTACGCCCCTGGCAGCGCACCTTGAGTATCATGTTCATTGCCCAACTGGTCACGGCCGTTGGCTTTTCCATCTTTTTCCCTTTCCTACCGCTGTACGTGGCCGAACTGGGTAGCAGCACCGCACTCAGCGTGGAATTTCTGGCGGGTGCTGTCTTTTCGGCGCAGGCCCTGACCATGGCCATTGCTTCACCGATTTGGGGGGCAGTGGCTGACCGGTACGGCCGTAAATTGATGGTGGAACGGGCCATGTTTGGCGGCGCGGTGATTTTGTTGCTCATGGGTTTTGCCCAAAGTGCGGAACAGTTGGTATTCCTGCGGGCCATTCAAGGGTTAATCACCGGCACCGTGGCCGCCGCCAATGCCCTGGTAGCGGCCGTCGCCCCCCGTGAGCGTACCGGTTTTGCCATGGGGCTGCTGCAAATGGGGCAGGTAAGCGGCGTTGCCATTGGCCCGTTAATCGGCGGGCTGATTGCCGATGCCTTTGGCTACCGCTATGCGTTTATTATCACCTCATTACTCTTGCTGTTCTCCGGCTTGCTGGTCTGGTGGGGAGTGGACGAAGAATTCACCCCTCCCACCAAAACAGAGCCTCGCCGCATCCACTTTTGGCGGGAATGGCGGGCGGTGTGGCGGATGCCAGGGGTATCGTTCGCTTATAGTTTGCGTTTCCTGTCCAATCTGGGACATACACTGCTGCTGCCTTTTGCCCCCCTGTTTATTGCAACTCTGCTGTCAGACCAGTCGCGGATAAACAGTATTACCGGGCTGACAATTGGCATAACGGCCGGAGCAGGCACCGTGACGGCCGTTTACCTGGGACGCCTGGGTGATAGGGTCGGCCATCGTCGGGTGCTTATTGGCTCTGCGCTGCTGGCCGGGCTGTTTTATTTGCCGCAAAGCCAGGTAACGGCTGCCTGGCAACTCCTACTATTGCAGGCGCTCACTGGCGCGGCCGCCGGCGGCGTCATACCCTCCATCAGCGCCTTACTGGCCCACTACTCTCGTTCAGACCAGGCCGGTAGCGTCTATGGGCTAGAAAATTCCATCGTCTCTGCTTCGCGGGCCATTGCCCCCATTGTCGGCTCCTTAGTTGTGCTCCAGTTTGGATTGTCGGCCGCTTTTGTGGCAGCGGGCATTGTATATTTGCTAGTGGCATTGCTTACGGCCGTGCGTCTGCCCCAGGTTATGCCCACACCCAAAGAGGCATTAATTGAACCATTGGAATCCCGTTCATCCTAGCCACCCATCAATAAGCCGGTAACTATATAGCTTCTCTGGAATTTAACTGCAAAGCACGCGAAGCATGCAAAGTTGTTCCCTTTATCTTTGCGCTTGCCGCGCCCGCTGCGGTGAATAGTTGCATAAACCCATCGGCAATTGATCAATTTAGTGCCAGTTTGTCCGGTTTAAGGTATTCTGGGGAAAATGGTGTGTTTGCAGTTTGCCATCATGCGGCTCGCAACCTCCGCTATAACAATCATGGTTTGAACGGTACGTTGGCTTCTTCCACAAGGGGAACATGTTGAATCAGAGAATGGCTTTGATTATTGAAGATGATGAACAGTTGGCGATGATTTATGCTGAAGCATTACGCATGGCCGGCTTTGTGGCGGAAATAATGAAGGACGGCCGTGATGCCCAAAAACGCCTACATGAAATAACCCCTTCGCTAATTTTGCTAGACTTGCACCTGCCCAACGTGTCCGGGGACGAACTGCTGCACCAGATTCGGGCCGACGCCCGGCTGCAAAACTGTGTGGTTATGCTGGCAACGGCCGACGCAGTTATGGCTGAAAGTCTACGCGCTGATTCAGACCTGGTTTTGCTCAAACCGATCAGCTTCAACCAGCTTCGAGACCTGGCTGCCCGCCTCCGCCCACTCACATGATGCTCACCTTTCGCCCCCTGACAACAACTGACTTGCCCCACCTGCTTACCTGGCAATACGAACCGCCTTATGAAATCTACAATCTGGGCAACGGCCGTGTAGATGCTGCAGCGCTGGCCGAGGCGACTGACTATTTTTTAGACCCCGTTTACCGTTTTTATAGTGTGGTGGACGCGGATACAGAGGAATTGACGGCCGTAGTCAGTTACGGGCTGGATGGGCAGGTGAGCGGCGGCGATTACAGCGACGCGGCGTTGGACATTGGTATGGCCGTGCGCCCTGACCTGACCGGCCAGGGCATGGGCGGTGATTTTGTCCGGGCCGCCATCGCTTTTGCCGTGCAAACCTTCCATCCCCAAACCCTGCGCGTGACCATTGCCGATTTTAATGAGCGTGCCCGGCGCGTGTGGCAAAAACAGGGCTTTCAGCCCATCCACTCCTTTACCAGCGACGCCAACAATCTGCCCTTCATCATCTACACCTGTTCGGTATAATTGTTTGTATCAGACATCCACTTTCTCAAAGAAATCGAATGTCTTGAAGGATAACCTATGGCAACCATCCCCCCCTTTGTAGCGAAAGGCACACACATCGGCCAGAAACAGACGGTGAAGGCCAAAAAAATGGTCTGGATTCCGGTGGGCAGCGGCGAAGTGACCCAATTCTCTGACTACGAAGTGACCATTGCCGGGCAGATTAGCATCTTGGGTTACAGCGGCAACATGAACATTCATTTGCGCTTACTGGACGAAGACCGGGCAGCCACCACCGGCCCCTGCATCCTGCGCCTGAATGCCCACGAAGACCCCCAGGCCGTTTACAAAGTGAACAACAATGCTTTAACGGTGCAGGCCACACTGGGCAAATATAAACAGGCGATCACCATTACCCCCTCTGATGGCAGCACACAGACGGAATGTAAATTAGTGGGGCGGGTGAATGAGACGGTTCACCTGGAACCAGGCAGGTAGGTTGTTATAACGCTTCGGGCCAGTCGGCGTTGGGGCGCTGTTGGCGGCACAGTTCCAGCAGGTCATCCATACGGCCGTGCCGTTCACAATACAAAATAATCTCCTGCGCCATGTCAGACTTGGCCCCCTCTGGAATTTCATCCTTATCAATCCCCAGGTCAAACAACAACACTTCCAACTCATTTTTGCTGAAATAACGAGCGATCAACTGGCGCAGCTTGATGCGGTTTTGCAACAAGAGGGTGGCGTTTTCTTCCTGGAGCACGGCCGTGAACAAAGCCGCCACCGCCAGTTTACGGGTAGACATACTGTGCCGCTGCTCCACCGGCATTTCGGCAAAGGTGCGATCCTGCCCATCGGGAATGAAGATCGTATCCCAACCATAAATCTGGTTGCCGCGTGGCTCCGGGGCAATCACCCCGTTCAGCTTTCCCCGAAACACATACACCTGCCCGTCCCGCGCATGAAACCCCAGGTCTGTGACTACACTGGCCGTGCGATCCTCAAAAGCCTGCATCATTTTGCAAATACCATCCACGCCCACCCCTTCCATAAACAGCCCGGTGACATTACCCGGCAAATCTTTCCAGGCGCGAATCAGCAAGTTGGTTTGTTCCACTAAAAAGGGCATATGGGGCAGCAACGGCCGTGCCATCTCCACTTTGCGCCGGATGAGAATGGCCTGGTCTACCAACACCGGCTCTTCCAGCGCATACCGCGCCCAGCGCAAGTCGGCATGTTTGCCCAACAAGAACTGATAATCATTGAACTTATTTTGCGAACCGGTCACAAAATAAAGCTGTTCAATGCGCTCTTCTCTCATAACTACCCCTGCCTAACCTGAAGGAACAATCTCGAAGTAGCCCCACGGGTGCGGCCGAAACAGGGAAAAATGTCGCCTATCCACCGTCAAAATCCGCTGGATTTCCAGCCGTTCGGCCATAGCCGCGATGATAAATCTACAAAATCAATCCGACTATCATCATACTTCTGTAACAACTCCCTGGCACGAGACAGATCTTCACGAGTTGTCCTTTCTACCGGAAGTTCCCCATCTAGCACAGAACTGAGAAACGCAATAAGAACCTCATACCCTAACTCTCGCAATACCATATAAGCCAGTTCTGGAATCACGGCATCTGGCAAAATCGGTTCACTTTCTGTTTGTAAGGCGGCCGAACAGGCTGAATGCAGCCTGTCATCGGCATCCAATACAGCCAAAAGAAAGCCTGTGTCCAGTAACGCACTCATTCAGGCAAGCTCCAGCCTTCCAGACGATTAGCGCCTTCAGCTAAAACTTCTTCAACGGATGTTGAGAGATCATGTTTGCCGCTATGACCAATGCCGATGAAGGAAAAACGCTTCGTTGCCGCAGGCTGCACCTGGACATAGTGAACCAGAGCAGCGCGAGCCAATTCGTCTACTGTTGTCTCTTGTTCTTCTGCCAGACGTTTAATTGCTTGAGCTAAATTACCTTCTCGAATATGAATTGTCAGCATAGTTCTTGCCTGCCTTTATACAATCTGCCCACATTATACAGCAAAGATCAACGTTAACGCCGTAATCGCCAGTCCAGGGCGGTGTGGCGTTGGGTGACTTTGTTGTTTTGCACGGCGATGTGGATCGCCTTGCGCGTGCCGATGAGGATGACTACTTTTTTGGCGCGGGTCACGGCCGTGTACAACAAATTGCGCTGTAACATCAAATAATGCTGCGTGTGCATGGGCATCACCACACACGGGTACTCCGCCCCCTGGCTTTTATGCACCGAAATGGCGTAGGCGTGTACCAGTTCGTCCGCCTCCAAAAAGTCATACACCACCGGCGCACCATCAATACTCACCGTCAGCATCTGGTTGATAATGTCCATCGCCGTAATCCGGCCGATGTCCCCATTGTAAATGCTTTTGTCGTAATTGTTCACCGTCTGCATCACCTTGTCGCCCACACGGAAGAGGCGGCCGCCCAGCTTGCGCTCCGGTTTGTGGCCGGAGGGTGGATTGAGCGCCTCTTGCAGCAGCAGGTTCAGATTATGCACCCCCACCGCGCCGTTGTACATGGGCGCCAGCACCTGCATATCATCCAACGGATCGAAGCCAAATTTGAGCGGTGCCCGTTTTTGCACCACCTCCACCAGCATCTCCGCCGCTTTGTCGGCCTCCTCCACCACAAAGAGGAAGAAGTCCTGCGCCTCTTTGGGTGTTTCCGGCATCTGCCCCTGGTTGATGTGGTGGGCGTTGCGGATGATGAGGGAGTTGGCCGCCTGGCGGAAGATGGTTTGCAGGCGAATCACGGCCGTCACCCCCGACTCTATCAAATCGGCCAACACATCCCCCGCCCCCACGCTGGGCAACTGGTCAATATCCCCCACCAGCAGCAAATGGCTGTCCGGCCCAATCGCCTTGAGCAGGTTGTTCGCCAACACCAGATCCAGCATGGACGCCTCATCAATGACGATCATGTCGGCGTTAATCGGGTTTTCTTCGCTACGGCCGTACCCCTCCCCCGGATTAAATTCCAACAGCCGATGCACGGTCTTCGCCTCCCGCCCCGTCGCCTCCGCCAACCGCTTGGCCGCCCGCCCGGTGGGTGAAGCCAGCACATAGCTCAATTTGTGCCCATCCAGCAAATCCAACAACGCACGTAACGTGGTGGTCTTGCCCGTGCCGGGGCCACCGGTGAGGATGGTGACTTTGTGGCGCACGGCCGTCTGCACCGCCTCCATTTGCTGCGCCGATAAATGGAGATTGGTTTGCTTACTGTTTACTGCTAGCTGTTCACTGTTTACTGCCAACTGTTTACCGATAACCGCCAACCGGCTCGTCGGGTGTTCAATCATCCGCTTCACCCGCTGCGTCACCCCAATCTCCGAATAATAAAACGGCGTCAGGTAAACGGCACGCTCCTCTTTGATAATTGGAGATTGGGAGATTGAGAGATTAGGAGACTGCTGTACGGGCGAGGCAGCCGGGTGAGTTATTGGCCTTTCCGCAACACCTTGCCTCCCGGCTGCCTCGCCCCTACCGATGACATACGTAATCGTCTCCCGCTTAATAAAATCACTCGTCTCCAACGCATCAATCACGGCCGTAATCTTGCCCGCCTCCACCCCCAAAATCTGCGCCGCCTCCGGCTCCAGCTCCTCCTGCGGCATATACACATGCCCCTCCTCCGCCATCCGATTCAGCGTATAAGCAATGCCCGCCTCAATCCGCGCCGGATCATCCGCCGCCAGCCCCAACGCCCGGGCAATTTTGTCGGCCGTCTTAAAACCAATGCCATGAATATCCCGCACCATCTGGTAGGGCGTATTCTGTACCACCGCCAGCGACGTATCCCCATACTTCTTATAAATTTTGGTCGCCAACGTAGTAGACACCCCATGCGATTGCAGGAAAATCATCACATCCTTAATCGCCCGCTGCTCATCCCACGCCTTCGCAATCTGCCCCACCCGCTTCTGCCCAATGCCTAACACCGTCAGCAGCCGTTCCGGTTCATGGTCAATCACCTCCAGCGTTTCCGCGCCAAAACGGTTGACGATGCGCTCGGCCATCACCGGCCCAATACCCCGAATCATGCCCGAACCCAGATACCGTTTGATGCCTTCGGTGGTCGCGGGCAAGGATTGTTCACAAAATTGCGCCTGGAATTGACGGCCGTGTTTAGCATGATTCCCCCACTGCCCGGTCAGCTTCAACCACTCCCCCGGCTGCACCTCCGGCAAATTACCCACCACCGTAATCAGTTCATCCCGGCCGCTGGCATACTTAAAAGGCAGCATCCCCCGGTTATCCGGCTTCAGGCGGATGACCGAATAGCCATTCTCCGCATTGTAATACGTCACCCGCTCCACCGAGCCGCTGATCTGATCCTGATTCGCCATGTGCCAATTGTATGTCTACCTGGTATGGCCGGGCAATGGGTGTTGGTGATCGGTTGCGCGTGATGCGTGAACCGTGAACCGTGAACGGTAGGGGCGGGACGGGCGAGGTGATACCGGGTCTGTTCACCAAAACATCCATTCCCGTCCGTCTCGCCCCCCTTGCCGGCGTGCCACGCCGGACGGGGGTATACCGCGCCGGGCAGCAGGGGCGAGACGGCGCGGAAACAAGCCGTATGCTGCGGCCAATACCTGCCCGCGCCATCCCGCCCCTACAATTTTGCTTCGATGGCGGCCAGGCTTGGGCGGGAGGCGATGGCGCGCCAGTTGCTTTTTGGTTGAAAGTGGCCGGTGATTGATGCCACCGGCCACCAGCCACCAAAACTTGACGACCTGGCTGAGTACCGTGACGAAAATGCACAGCGCGGTATACGAAAAATAACCAAAATTCAACCCACCACCCGCCACATTTGTGTTAGGCTAAAGGGGCAGAATAAACACAACCAATTTTTTGGAGTCAAGTATGAAGGAGGTAACATGTCCCAAAGAAACACAATCCATTTGATTCTTAGTTTGATCGTTCTGGCAATTGGCAGCCTGTGGGCAACACCCACCCGCGCCGAAAGTTCCACCCAGCGTGAACCACAAACTCCAGAAGCCGGTTTTGATAATGCCAACTGGGACCCCCGGTTTAACACCCTGGGTGCCAATGGGGCTATTCGGGCCATGCTGTGGGATGGCAGCAATTTGTACATCGGTGGCAGCTTCACCCAAGTGGGTGGCGTTGCTGCCAACCGCATCGCCCGCTGGGACGGCAGCAGTTGGAGCGCATTGGGCGCTGGTGTCGGTAACACGGTTCAGGCATTGGCCTGGGACGGTACGAACCTGTATGCTGGGGGGTTATTCACCACCGCCGGGGGAAGCCCTGCTAACCGTGTGGCTATGTGGGATGGCACGGCATGGAGCGCGTTGGGCACAGGCGTAAATAATCAAGTCTTTGCTTTAACAATGTACGGCGGTAATCTGGCTGCTGGTGGTAGTTTTACCATGGCCGGCGGCGGAGCGGCTAATCGGGTAGCAATATGGAACGGCACCACCTGGAGCGCGTTGGGCACAGGGGCCAATGCCAGTGTGCGTGCTTTGGTCTCTGATGGAACCAACCTCTATGCTGGTGGGTTGTTCACAACGGCCGGTGGTGGGGCAGCCAACCGGGTGGCTATGTGGAACGGCGCGGCCTGGAGTGCATTGGGCGCGGGTATGAACGATGATGTGTTTGCCCTGGCCTGGGATGGCGCTAACCTGTACGCTGGCGGCCAATTTACTACACCATTTACCCGCATTGCCAGATGGGATGGCGCCACCTGGAATGCCCTGGGGGGCATTACTGATGGCACGGTGCGGGCGCTCGTTTGGGATGGCACAAATCTTTATGCTGGCGGCGCTTTTCTGACGGCCGGGGGCACGGCCGCTGCTCGTGTTGCTCGCTGGAACGGTGCTGGTTGGAGCGCGTTGGGCAGCGGGGCAAACAATGCTGTTTGGGCATTGGCCTACGACAATACCACTCTTTATGACAGCCTGTATGGGGGCGGTGATTTCACCCAGGCAGGTGGTAAAAACTCCCTCTTTGTCGGCCGTTGGCGCATTGCCGCCATTTGGGATGGTGGTGGTGTTGATGATAATGGCTCTACGGCCGCTAATTGGAGCGGCGATCTGGCACCGGTCAGCACCGATGTGGCTATCTTTGACAGCACTTCCAATGATAATGCCACGCTGGATGCCGGTTTTACCACTGCATTAGCTGGCCTGGTGATGGAAGAGAGCTATTCAGGCACAGTGACACATGCGAACAATCTGGCAATCAGCGAACAAATTGTGATGCAAAACGGCACCCTTGTGGTGGCCGATCCTTCCACCACAACCCTGACGGTGGGCAACAGCATTACCCAACTCGGCGGCGTGATGGAACAAACCCGCACGGTGAACAACGCGGATGTGCCCATCCTGCAAATCACGAATGGGGGAAGCAGCATCCGGTATCGTGGTGTTGAAATTGATACTACCGGTACAGGAGCTAACCTGGGCGCTGTCACAGTTAGAATCCGGGTAGTTGATACCGACGCCGGGGAATACTGCACACAACAAGGGCCAAATTCGCAAGAATACATCCGGCGTTGTTATTCAATAACACCAACGACCGATGGCGCAGCTAATTTGCAGTTATGGTATCTATTTATTGAACGTGCTGGTGGCAGCGTGAATCAAATGGGTATATTCCATTTTGATGGCGGCTGGCAGCTTTTGCTTAACCGTACCACAGGTGGTGATCCTGTTTATAAATATGCCACTGGGGATACGCCAGGGTTCTCCAACTTTTTGGTAGCCAATGCCGGGTATGCGCCAACGGCCGTTACCCTACAAAACTTCTCTACCCCGCCAGCTGTTATGCCGGCGGCCGCGCTGGTGGTTCTGCTGGTTTTAATGGCTGGTTCGGCACTGCTCTTGCGGCACCGCCGCCAGGCTGTGTAATGGCATGATGTAACGGCCAGACGGCCGTCCGTTCAAAAAAAACCGCATTCTGTAGCAGAATGCGGTTTTTTTGTTGAAATTGCGTCAGGTGAGCAAGGCAGCTAACAAAACGGATTGGGCGGGTTTGTTTTGTGGCAGCAACGGCCGTACCTGCGCCGGATTATTGCTGCTAATGGTATCCACCCCCCAGGCCAGTAATGTGTCGTAATCCCAATAAAAACCGCCAGGGCTACACGCATAGCCGGCCGCCTGAATCAGCTTCACCTCATCCCGGCTCAAAAAATCGGTCGAAGGACTCAGCGCATCCACTTCAAAACGACTGATCAGGTCAAGCGGGTTACAAAAGCGCCCCACATAGATCAGACTGGTAGAAATTTCCGGGTTCAATCGTTTAACACGACGCAGCGCAAACTGGTCAAAACTGGTCACCACTACCTCATCCACCATATCATACTTTTCAATCAGCGCCACGGTACATAAATCCAACTCTGGACTAAAATGAGGCGGGGTGTGTTTGAGTTCAATCATCAAAGGGATACGCCCTTTGGCCCAGGCCAGCACCTCAGCCAAAAAAGGCATTCGCTCCCCCACAAAGTCGGCGTTGAAATAACGGCCAACATCCAGAGTGCGCAGATAATCGGCTTTGTATTCGGCAATCTGGCCGGAGACCGGGGTTTTCAAACGCAGGTCGGTATCGTGAAAGACAATCACCTGTTTGTCAGCGGTCAATTGCACATCCAGTTCCAGGATGTCCGCGCCACCGGCTAAACCGGCGCGAAAGGCGGACATGCTGTTTTCGGGGGCTACATCCATCGCGCCACGATGACCAACAAGAAGGGGACGGCCGTTTGTGCTTTGGCGTAAATCAAACATGATCAGGCTCCTTACTACTAAACCTGTCAAACATATAGGGGATTCGATACTACTCCGGTGTATTGTGCGCTATGTTGTTACGCAAGACGGCCGTATGCTACCAACAAAAGCTGACAAATTCAATGACAATTTAACCAAATTATTGTAGGGCGATTTTCCAAATCGCCCTACAACACCAGGTGCTTGCCATTTGGATGGCAAACACCACATTGCACACAAAACATCTCGTTTTCACCGGGGCGGCTTAACCCCAACTGCTGGCGAATGAGTAAGAGCTTTTGCACATCGGCCGGGGGCATAGGATTATGCACGCCCAACGTAGCCAGCAGATAGCGAATGAAGGCGTGGCGTTCCAATGTTTCCAGGCGCATAAAAGCCTGCATGGGCGAATGGCCCACCGTCAGCGAGCCGTGCCGCTGTAATATCAACCCGTCATGCTGGCCGATGAGTTCGCGCACCACCAGGGCATTTTCCGTGCTGGAAGGGGTGGCATAAGCAGTAGTGGGAATGGTACCCAGGAATACAACCGCTTCCGGCAGTAGACAATCGGCCAGGGAAATTCCGGCAATGGAAAGAGCGACGGCATAGGGGGGATGGGCATGGACTACGGCCGTGATCTCCGGCCGTTGGCGATACGCTTCCAGGTGCATGGGCAGTTCGCTGGTGGGGTGCAGGTGGCGTGGCCCCCCCACCTTCTTGCCCGTTTCATCCACGATAATGAGTTGGTCTGGCTCTAGCATCCCTTTGTGCAGGCCAGAGGGGGTGAGCAGAATACGGCCGTGCCCCAACCGTGCCGAGATATTGCCATCCGACGCCAGAATCAACCCCTTCTCATACATCAGGCGGCCAATTTTGACGATCTCCTGTCGCAGTGCTAACTCGTGGGTGTACATGCTATGTAAAACGTAAAACGTAAGGCGTAATCCGATATTCGGGTCACGGATTACGTTTTACGTTTTACGGGTTTTGGTACTTTTTCACTTCCGCCAGCAGCCGTTGGGGACGGCCGTCAAACTCCCGCCAGTTCAATTCTTCCCGTGTCAGCTTCAGCAAAATGTCATTCAGCGCCGCATTCACCGGCGCGGCAATGCCCACCGCCTGTCCCGCTTCGGCCACTGCCCCATTGTGGTAAATGACTTCGCTTTTGCCTTTGCCAGAGGTCAGGTCAATCTGGAAGGAAGGCATTTTATCGCCGCGGCCACTGGTGACGGCGCTCACCATGCGCGATTTGAGCATGGAACGGGGCAGCCGCCGCACCCCAAACGCCAGCTTTGTGGCCGAGGAGCCGGGCAGGTCAATCACGGGTAACTTTTTTGCTTTCATCACCGCCAGCACTTCCTGCAACATTTGCACTTCCAGATTAAAAATAGTGTCTGATTTGTACAGGACACCCGGTTTACGGTTCAAAATAGCCGAGGTGGCATTGCCCACCATGTTCAACAGTGCTTTTGACCATTTCATCGCCTGGTAGTTGCTTTCCAGTTGGGTGCTGATGCCCGCTTTGTGGAAGAGTGCGCCCCATTGTTTGATATTTTGTTTGGGTTGGGTGGGGGCCAGCGCCAACCCGCGCCCCGCCTTTTGCACCACAATATGGTCAGAAGTTTGTTTGCTCAAAGGGGTGGTGACGGAACCGGCAATCACCTTTTCCGCGCCAAATTGGGCCATGAATGGCTCTTCGATGCCAATGCCGTTGCCGGTGATCAGAATGGTGGGCGGTTGTGGGCAGAAGGCGACAATGCTGTTCAACGCATCTTCCAGGTCATAGGATTTGACACTCATGATGATCAGGTCGTATTGACGGCCGTCCTGAAATGCGGCCATCGCCGATGTGACCATGTTGGGTTTAACCCGCTCCCGTTCACCATTTTCGGTGATGCTGAGGCCGTTCATCTTCACCAGGTCTACCGTCACCTCACGGGCAATCATCGTTACCTGATGGTTTTGTTGTAACAATCTGGCGCCCAGATAACCACCCACTGCACCAGCACCATAAACGAGAATTTCCATAGAGCTTTTTGAAGAGATTGGAGATTGGAGATGATGTAATCTCCAATCTCCAATCTCTAATCTCCTAATACACTGCCAATAAAGTTGGGATGACCACGCAAAAACTCGGCGACAGACATGGCCTTTTTTCCCGCTAACTGCACTTCCTGTAATTGTATGCCGCCTGTGCCAGAATGCACAAGCACATGATCGTGGACGGCCGTTACCTCCCCAGGCATATCGTCCGCCACACGGCCGTCGGCCACTCGCGCCCGCAAAATTTTCAACACCTGTCCTTGCCAGGTGGTATACGCCCCCGGCCAGGGTGTCATGGCCCGGATGTGCCGGTCAATCTGTTCACTGCTTTGCTGCCAATCTATGATACCCCGCTCTTTCTTAATCATCGGCGCATAGGTGGCGCTGGCGTCATCTTGGGGGCGGGCGGGCAGTTGGCCGCTGAGAATGGCGGGTAGATGCTGCTGTAACAGGTTTGCTCCCAGTTGTGCCAGCCGATCATGCAGGGTCACGGCCGTATCCTCCCCTGAAATCGGTGTCGCGGCACACACATACACCGGGCCGGTGTCCAGCCCCACATCCATGCGCATCAGGCAAACGCCCGTCTCCGCATCACCGGCCAGCAGGGCATGTTGAATAGGCGACGCCCCCCGCCAGCGCGGCAGCAGCGAGGCGTGGACGTTGAGGCAGCCATGGGGCGGCAAATCCAGCACATGCGGCCGCAAAATTTGCCCAAAGGCCGCGACCACGATCACATCCGGCTGCCAGTCATGCAGCGGGGCGGCGGCGGCTTCGCTTTTCAGCGATGGGGGCTGGTAAACGGGGATGTTGGCGGCCAGGGCGAGCAGTTTGACGGGCGACGGCCGTAGCTGATTGCCTCGTCCGGCTGGTTTATCCGGCTGCGTGACCACGCCAACAACCTGTTGTGTTTCGATCAGAATTTGCAGGCTGGGCACAGCAAAATCGGGAGTACCCATAAAGACCACTCGGTGCATAAGGCCATTCTAGCCTGCTTACGGCCGTTTGCAAACCTGTTGACGCGCCAGAGGGATAATCTTACAATCCCGTTAGTAGTCTTTTACTTTATTGTCTCAATTCACAACCTGAAACACAGGAGGAAAAAATGGACATTGGAAAATCACTCACCTATTTAACTGAAGACGAGCGTTGGGTAATGAAGCTCCTGATCGCTTTGGCGATGTCGTTTTTCACCTTTCTCATCATTCCTGCGATCATTTTGAACGGTTATATCATAGCCATTGCCCGCAATGTGATGAATGGGGTGGAAAAACCATTGCCTGAGTGGGAAGATTGGGGCGGTTTTCTGCGCGATGGTTTCAACCTTTTTGTGGCGATTCTGGTGTACACGTTACCGTTTTGGTTGCTTATGTGTATCGTGGGCATTTCCACGATTGGTTTTAGCGGTTTGAGTGAAGTGAGCGAAGATGCCGCGGCGGCCGGTTTTCTGGCAACTTTTGGTCTGGTTGGTTGCCTCTCCCTTCTTTTCTTATTGGCGCTGCTCTTTGTGAACCCGGCCGTAATTGTCCAATATCTACGCCACAACAATCTGGGGGCTTGCTTCCGTTTTGGCGAAGTGTTGGGCATTGTGCGCGACCACATCAGTGACATCGCTATCGTCGTCGGCATTATGTTTGCGGTTATCTTCGTGTCAGGTTTGATTGCCAATATCCCCTGTATTGGTTGGATTATTGGCCTCCTGATTGGCCCCTATCTGGCCGTTGTGTCTGGTCACCTGTATGGGCAAATTGCCGCTAAAGCGGGTGGTGGTATGAGCAAAGAAGAGAAGTTTGCCGCGTAAGGTTTCAAGAGCAAGACCAGGCACAGAATAAACCATCTTTAAGTAC
>CAZOPF010000109.1:0-18171 GCA_964581605.1 uncultured Ardenticatenaceae bacterium | reverse complement strand
TTGGCATGAGTTTTCTCCTTAAATTAAACGTTGTACGATATTGCCAATCGCCTTAGTAACCCTGCAGGAATTATGTAATTGAGTAATTTGGTAATAAGCCGCTTCCATTACTTAATTACCCAATTACCCAATCGCTAACTTATTTGCACATGATCACTTACTGATTATGAGGTTATCACAGTCTGAATGTGATTACCAACCTGGTTGTTGGTAGACCTTTGTTAACCGTAAAGGGCACGGCGCGGCGGAAAGTAAAGGGAAAACCGCTGCCTCTGCGCGTCCTTTTCGGTGAATTGTTATAAACCGTTGCAAAAAGATGGCTAAATCTCGCTGATTATGGCTGGTTGTCTTCCCGGCCGTACACATGTTGAATGTGGTAGACCGGTTTATTTTGGGCCTCATAATAGGTGCGTACAATCAGTTCGGCAATGAGACCCATCACCAGAAATTGGACACTGAGGATGATGAGCAAGATACCCAGAGAGAGTAACGGCCGTTCCCCAATTTCCGTCGCATGAAAGCCGTCCCAGCCGCCCGTCAGCCCACCCCATACCTTCAACAGTACCAGGTAGGCCAGAAACAAACTGCCAGCCCCCCCACAAGCCAGTCCTAAATAGCCAAACAAGTGCATGGGCCGGTCGCTATATTTGCGCAAAAAAACAACCGTTATTAAATCTACCAGCACCCGAAAGGTGCGGCTAAGACCATATTTGGATTCTCCGGCCACACGTGGACGATGGTTTACGGGTACTTCGGCCATGCTATACCCGGCAAAGCTGACCATTTCGGGGATAAAGCGGTGCATCTCCCCGTACAGGTGCAAATTTTTGGTTACTTCGGCGCGAAAAAGGCGCAGAGAACAGCCGCGATCTCGGAGCTGTACATTGGAAGCGCGGGCAATCAAACGATTGGCAACGTAAGAGGGCAGTTTGCGCATGAGGAAGGCATCCTGGCGGTTTTGCCGCCAGCCGTTGACCACATCATATCCTTCGTTTAATTTGGCAACGAGTTTGGGAATATCGGCCGGGTCGTTTTGGCGGTCAGCGTCAATGGTGAGAATGGCACGGCCGTGCGCATGATCAAACCCGGCAGCAAAGGCGGCCGTCTGCCCATGATTGCGCCGAAATTGGATAACAACCACACGGGGGTTTTCGGCCGTTAGCTGGCGCAGCAGTTCTGTGCTGCCGTCGCTGCTGCCATCATTGATAAACAGCACTTCATAATCAAGTGGTTCGGCCGCGAGAGTGGTGGTAATTTCATCTAATAACGGCCGTAAATTCTCCACCTCATTATAAACGGGCACAACAATTGATAAGTCTTTTGTATACATGATTCCGGACAGATTAAAAGATGCCTGGTCTGTAAATCTCCAAACCCCACCGTCTCCCAAATTTCAACACAGTAACCTCCCTATTCTCTTGGGGTTAAGAAGATTGATCCTTTACAATTTTTCGGTGTGTGGCAGCCGTACCATATGACGGGCACTGCGAATGGCATATAAAACCCCTCCCAGTAAGCCGGTAAAGAAGCGCAGGAAGTAAAACGCCAGAGACATAGCCACCGCCTGACTTTGGGGAACGCCTAATGGCCCAAACAGGGAAATATAGATGCCTTCGCGGAAACCCAAACCATTAAAAGCGAGAGGCATTAAGTTAAGGACGGCAATCAGGGGTACAAATAAAAAGTAGACAGTAATGGGCAAATCTACACCCAACCCGATAGCAATGAAGTATTGCACCAGCACCAGGCTGATGGTAAATGGAATGCTGACCAACAGGGAATTGAGCAGGACAGAAAGCGGGTAACGGTGAACTGTCTCGACCAGATTTTGCAGCGAATTATACCGGGGCAACCGGGGGGCGGCTGGGAAAATGCGCTCCAGGATGGATAAGATATCTACCCAACGAATGGTGGCAAAGCCCAGTGGGATGATTATGCTAGTGACGATGATGATAAACCACATCACAGGTGGCAGTTGGACTGGTGTGATGTGGCCTAAAGCATTTAGTGTAAGCGTTACCAAAGCAACGAGAGATGAGCCCATCAGCCCGGTCAACCGCTCCATGATGACAGAACTGAGGGCTTCAGCGCCGCGGCCGTAATGTTCACGCAGGTTTACAATCTTGACAACATCGCCACCGAAACCGCTAGGGATGAAGTTGTTGGCAAAAAAGCCCAGATAATACAGGTAAAGCAGGTGCAAGAATGACGGTTTATCATTCAGGGCATGTAACAGGATGTACCAACGGTAAGCGCGAATAACAATGTTAATTTCAAACAGTACCAATGCCGCCAGGTACCATTGTTTGTCTATCGTTAACAAATTTTGGGCAAGGGCAGCCGGGCCAACGTCGTAAACAAAGTAAGCAAGCAACCCTAAACTGATGATCACTTGCAAAATGCCACGAACCTTTTTATTTTTTAGCCCTTTGCGGATATTTTTCAACATAAGCAGGCGATTATAACATAGCGTCCTGATTGGAGAAGTGTGCGTTGGTAAAGGTAGAGAACGATACTCATACAACTGATATACATCTGGCAATGACAGGCAGCGCTTTGGGTGTTTCAGTGATCGCCACAGTAAAGAATGAAGGGGAGGGGTTACGGCCGTTGCTCGATTCCCTCATCTACCAAAGCCGCCACCCTGATGAAGTTATCATCTGTGATGGTGGATCTTCAGATAACACGCTGGAAATTCTGGCCGAATATAAACGGTGGCTGCCTCTGACTGTGTTGGTTGCTCCTGGGGCTAATATCAGCCAGGGGCGCAACCAGGCCATAGCTGCCGCCGCCGGCACCATTGTCGCTGTTACCGATGCTGGCGTTGTTCTTTCACCCTGTTGGTTAGAAGATATTGTCGCGCCGATAGAAAGAGGGGAAGCGGCTGTAGCCGCCGGCTGGTTTGAAGCTGACCCTTACACCGACTTTGAAGTGGTCATGGGGGCAGCGGTGTTACCCGCCCGCCGTGATATTGACCCTGCCACCTTTTTGCCATCCAGCCGCTCGGTTGCTTTCCTCAAGAGTGCCTGGGAGGTTGTTGGCGGCTACCCTGAATGGCTGGACTATAGTGAAGACCTGGTTTTTGATTTTGCGCTGAAAGAGCAGGGGGACAAGTTTGTATTTGTGGACACGGCCGTAGCCTATTTTCGTCCTCGGCACAGCCTGGCTGCCTTTTTCAAACAGTATTATCTTTATAGCCGTGGCGATGGTAAAGCCAATCTGTGGCCGCTGCGTCACCTTATTCGTTACGCCACCTATTTTGTTGCTCTGCCTTTTATGCTGCGCCTCATCTGGCGCGAGAAGGTTGTGGGGTGGTTATTGTTGTTTGTGGGCACGGCCGTTTATTGCGGCCGCCCCACCCAACGCCTCTGGCAAAACACCTGGGGCTGGCGCCCTCCCTCCCGGCTTCGAGCCATCGCTCTCATCCCCATCATCCGGCTCGTTGGCGATGTGGCTAAAATGCTAGGCTACCCGGCCGGCCTCTGGTGGCGCTGGCAACATCGAAAAATGTTGAAGTGATCAGGTATGCAAATGTTTAGGTGTTCACCTGAACACCTGCATACCTCAGCACCATGAGAATCACAATAATCTGTCTTGTTGCCCTCCTTGCCTGATGCTACTATTGCCGCGATTTTGAGCCGACGTTATTCGTCGGCTTTTTGTTAGATAGTGTACTCATGGTAATCAAACGCACACCTCCTCGCTATCCCCGACGTGGGCCATCTTGTCTGCTCTTTTTATTTTTCGTCTTTGGGCTGGCTGTAACCCTGTTTGTCATTCAAAACGCAGACGAAGTCCGGGATGTCATCATCCCTACCCCCACACCAGAACCAACCCGCTCCGCGACGGAGTATGCATTGCTGGCTGAAATCAGCCAAAAAGACGGCGCAACGGCCGAAGCCGTCGCTTATTATCGCCAGGCATTGCGCCTGGACGCTACCAAACCGGAAATCTATATTCGTTACATCGAGTTATTAGTGGAATTGGGCTGCGCCAGTTTGGAAGTGGGCGAGGCGGGCGAGACAATTAACTGTGTGGAAGAAGCGTTGGCTCGCAGCGAAGAGGCGGTGGTGTTGGCGCCAGACAATCCGCGAGTATGGACGGCCGTTGCCGCCGCTTACATGGCGAATGGCAACCGGCTGTTAGACGCAGGTGATCCCAACGGGGCCAATCTGGAATTTGCGCAAGCCGTCACGGCCGCCGAGCGTGCTATTGACTTAAATCCAACCGACCAGACCATTTTATCTACTGCCTATGCCCAAATGGCCGGGGGGCTGGTAGCGCAGGGCGAACCAGAGTTATATCAGGAAGCACAAATTCAGGCCGAAACCGCCATTACCCTGGACCCGGAAAATGCCCTGGCACGTTACTATATGGGGCAGGTTTTTACGGTACAGGCCTTTTATGATGCTGCACGCGAACAGTTTCAACTTGGCCTACAAGCAGATCCTAACTTTGCCGATCTGTACATTGAAATGGCCTATAACGCCTTTGCTGATAGCCGTTTGCCAGAAGCGATTATCTGGTTTGAGGATGCGCTGGAAGTAGACCCGGATAATGCTGATGCCTATGACGGCCTGGCTTATATGTATCTGCAATTGGGGGAAGATGTGCAGGCAGAAGAAAACGCGATCCGGTCCGTGGAATTAAATCCGAATGTGGCACGGGCGCACGGCCGTCTTGGTGAAGCCTACATGCGCAATAACAAATTTGACCTGGCCATTGAGGAGTTTAATAAAGCAACCGCATTGTATGGTGAACCCACCGAAACCAATGCCCGCTTCTTTTATTTACTGGCCGATGCTTACATACGTGCCGGCCTGCAAAATTGCCCCCAGGCCATCCCCTTGCTGCAAGCTGTCACCGAAAAAAATCAGTTTTATGGCGAACTGGCCCAACAACAATTGCTGGACTGCCGCCGCGCCGTGTTAGAAGGCAGCCAATAATTGCATTTTTGCTTTAGCCTGATTATCATTTCGTCACTTCTGGCACTCGCCTGTTTTGATTGCTAAAACCGGCTTGACAACCCTTAATTCTGTGCTAGAATGCCAGCGTAATTTGGCACTCGCAACACAAGAGTGCTAAAACCCCAAAAGTAATCCTATACAAGTTAACAAAAGGAGAGTTGCTGTATGAATCTAAAGCCCCTGGGTGATCGTTTAGTCGTGGAACCCAAAGAGCGCGAACAGACCACAGCTTCCGGCCTTATCCTGCCGGAAACAGCGGCCGAAAAGCCGCAAGAAGGTGAAGTCATCGCTGTTGGCCCTGGCCGGCGTGATGAAGATGGTAAACGAGTCCCTATGGACGTCAACCTGGGCGACCGGGTTCTGTATGCCAAATATGGCGGCACCGAAGTAAAAATTGACGGGAAGAAATTACTCATTCTCAAAGAATCTGACGTTCTCGCTATTATCGAGAGCTAACTGCGAAGGAGAACTAGAACATGGCAAAACAAGTTGCATTTTCCGATGAAGCCCGGCGCAAGCTAAAGAAGGGTATTGATACACTGGCTACGGCCGTCTCCACCACCCTCGGCCCCAAAGGGCGTAATGTCGCCCTCGATAAAAAATTTGGCGCGCCCACCATCACCCACGATGGCGTCACCGTCGCCAAAGAAATTGAACTGGACGACCCCTATGAAAATATGGGCGCCCAACTCCTGAAAGAAGCAGCTACCAAAACCAATGACATCGCTGGCGATGGGACCACTACAGCCACCGTTTTGGCCCAAAACATTATCAACGAAGGGCTAAAAAACATTGCGGCCGGCGCCAACCCCATGATGCTCAAACGAGGCATCGAAGTTGGCACCCATGCTTTGGCGGAAAAAATCCGCAGCATGGCCATCACCATTGACAGCCGTGAAGAAATTGCCTCCGTGGCCTCCATCTCCGCCCAAGACCGCGAAATTGGCGACCTCATCGCCACCGTTATGGACAAAGTGGGCAAAGATGGCGTCGTTACTGTGGAAGAATCCCGCAGCCTGGAATTTGAAACCGAATACGTGGAAGGTATGCAGTTTGATCGCGGCTACATCAGCCCCTACTTTGTCACCGATGCCGACACCATGGAAGCGGTTATTCAGGACGCCTACATCCTCATTCACGACAAGAAAATCAGTTCCGCCCAAGACATTGTGCCCGTGCTGGAAAAAATGCTCCAGATTGGCAAGAAAAACCTGGTGGTCATCGCCGAAGATGTAGACGGCGAAGCGCTGGCTACCCTGGTGCTGAACAAGCTACGCGGCATGGTCAATGCGTTGGCGATTAAAGCCCCCGGTTTTGGCGACCGCCGCAAAGCGATGCTGCAAGATATTGCCGTCCTCACTGGCGGCCAGGTCATCACCGAAGAAATGGGTCGCAAACTGGAAAGTGTGCAGATTGCTGACCTGGGTCGTGCCGCTAAAGTTGTCTCCAGCAAGGATGACACCACTATCGTAGATGGCGCTGGCGATGAGACGCAGATCAAAAGCCGCGTGGAACAGATCAAAGTAGAAATTGAACGTAGCACTAGCGATTATGACCGTGAAAAGTTGCAAGAACGTCTGGCGAAACTGGCTGGCGGTGTGGCTATCATTCGTGTGGGTGCGGCCACTGAGGTGGAACTGAAAGAGAAGAAACACCGGGTAGAAGATGCGTTGAGCGCAACGCGCGCGGCCGTAGAAGAAGGCATTGTGCCCGGCGGTGGTGTGGCGCTGTTGAACGCCTTACCCGCTCTGGATAATGTGACCGTGCCCGAAGGCGATCAGGCGACCGGTGTGGGTATTTTGCGCCGCGCGCTGGAAGCGCCCATGCGTAAAATTGCGGAAAACGCGGGCCAGAATGGTGATGTTATCATCCAGAATGTCCGCCGTGAGCAGCAACGACTGGGCGATAGCAATATCGGTTACGATGTGATGACTGGCGAATATACCAATATGGTGAAAGCCGGCATCATTGACCCGGCTAAAGTGACGCGCGGTGCGTTGGAAAACGCAGCCAGCATTGCGGCTATGGTATTAACCACCGAAGCGTTGATCACCGATATTCCTGAACCAGAAAAGCCAATGCCCGGCGGCGCACCCGGCGGCATGGGTGGCATGGATTTCTAAACCGTGCTGCATGATGCGGGAGATGCGTGACCAGAGATAGTTCAGGCATCACGCAAAAATTTGACAAACCTCTAAAGACCCCCCAATGGGGGTCTTTTGTTTTTGTGCTGCCTTTGGTAAACTCTCCTTATGAGCGCACAGTTACTAGAGAAACTACTCCCCGTTTTGGAGAAAATGGATTGGCCGCAGTTACCAGAAGCGACCGAGCAGGGGCGGCAGGCTTACATGGTGGGTTTGGAACGGCTGGATGAATATGACGGCGACGTGAAGTTGTTATCGTCGGCGCTGCGGGCATTCCAGTCAGGAAATTCTAAGCCCTATGCCTGTGCCGGCGTGGCTTATACGGTGCTGGTGGCGGCGCAGGAGAGTGATGGCCGTTATCCCACAGCCGGGCTTGACGAAAGTATGAAGTGGCTGGAACAGGCGCAAAATCTGGCGCCGGACATTGTGGAGATTAATGTCATTGAGGCGCTGATTTATACGGGTTACGGCCGTGATGAAGACGCCCGCCTGGTCCTGGATTATTTGCAGGAGATGGACCCCGGCAATTACCAGTTAGCCAAAGCCGAAATTGCCTTCTGGCGGCATCTCGGCGGCGTAGAAGAGACGGTGCATTGGTTTAACGAGGCCGCCAAAGCGGCCGACAATGTACCCCAACGATTGCGGATGCGTGCTCGATTGGCGGATTATTACTTTGAGCAGCACATGTTGGATGAGGCACTGACTATCTACAAAGAGGCCATTCATTTTGACAATCATAACATCCCCTTGTGGCACAAAATCAGCCTGATTTACTGGCAAAAAGAGGATGTGGAAGAAGCGGAAAAAGTAAACCAACAGACCTTACGCTTACAGGCAGATTATGCCCCAGCGGTGAAGTTGCACGAGGCTATTAAGGCCAGAAAACATGAAGGCCATCGCACCGGGCGGTTGCCTGGGTAATTTGTTAGTGGTTGGGGCAAACCGTCAGCCACTAACCCCCGTTTCTTTTTGGCGTAAAAACGCAACCACTTTTTCCCAAACCTCATCCGCGGAGAGGGGGCTGGTATCCAGATAAAAATCACAATGTTGGCGGGCATGGGCCAGCCGCTGTTGCTGCCCAAGCAAACGGGGTAGCCCACCATCCAGATGCGGCCGCCGCTCCTGCAAATGGGCAACATCCACGTCCAGATAAATGAGAACATCGGGGCGACTGATCCGCCGCCACATATCAGGCACGTAGGAATGTTCTTGGGCCGGTTGGCGGGTGTCAAAACCGAGGGATTTGAGTGTTTTCGCCAGGGTGCTTTTTCCAGCAGAACAGGGGCCAACGATGGCTATACGGATGGGCTTACTGTCAGGTTCAGAAGGAGGGGGGCTGTCCATACGATTGCTAGAGTGGCAAATGCACGTCCATCCGGCGTATTTTGGGAGTTGGTTCTGCGGGCAACACGGCCGTGACCAGTACACTGATGTCGTCTTTAGGACGGCCGTTATCTTTAGATAGCGCTCCTTCTAACAACAAATCTGCAATTGTATGGGGTGAACGAACACCATCTGCCACCATCTCCTGAAAAGCCATCACCGGGTCAAATCCGCCTTGTCCGCTCCACTCACCCGCATGGCGTAATCCGTCGGTAAACACCACAATCATTGTGCCTAACTCCAATGGTAGTTCCGTTATCACCGGTTTGGTATTGCGATTCACTCCCACACTTTTAGATGGTTGATCTAACACGATGTGCCCATCTGTCAACGTATAAACTAACACTGGTGCAGAATTGTTGCGCGAGATAACAAACGTCTTGCTGACCAGATCAATCGAAAGGATATTGAGCGTGGCACTGACCTTGCCTCCTCGTTGGGCATACAGATAATCATGAGCTGCCCGCGCCGCAGCCCCATCCCGCACTCCTTCACTGAGCAGTTGGATGGCTTTGCGGGCCACCATATTGCTGATCAGCTTGGCCGGTATGCCACTGCGCTGACCATCCGCTAAAACGAAAGAAAGGCCACCGGATGGCCTTTCTATCATTTCTAACGTATCACCGCTCTCACTGGAGGCGTATTTGCTAATTTTGGCAACAGCAAATTGCACTTCCACCGCAGTTTTACCAGCGTTTTACCAACGATCGCCGCCAGAGTCGTCGCGGCGGCGGTAATCATCCCGCCGCCCACCGCCGCTCTTGTTGCGGTCGCCACCACCACGATAGCCGCCGCTGCCGCCACGATTGCCACCGCTGCTGCCGCCGCGATAACCACCGCTGCCGCCACGATTGCCACCACTGCCACCACGGTAACCGCCGCTGCCACCGCTACGTTCTTCACGGGGGCGGGCTTCATTGACACGCAGTTCACGGCCGTCTATTTCTTTACCATTGAGGGCTGCAATAGCCGCTTCGGCGGCATCTTCTTCCATCTCGACAAAGCAGAAGCCACGAAAACGACCGGAGTCCCGATCATTGATCATAGCCACTGACTCCACAGAACCAAATTCCGCAAACAAGTCACGAACCTCATCCTCTGTGGCCTGAAACGACAAATTACCGACATAAATTTTCTTGTTCAACTTACCAAAATCTCCATTTTGTGCTTGTCTGCGGCCATGCTGCAAACTTGCCTAAAAAATTAAAAACAGAACCGTAGCATAACATTTTTTTTACAAACAGTCCAAAGTTTTTTTTGAAAATGTGAACACAGCTGATTCAGGGAGAATCTGTTGGCGGCAACAATGAAGGTCTTGCAACGGGAGAAGGACGGCCGTCACCGTCATCAAAGCCCCATAATTGATCAATCAAGTATAACGGCCGTCCCTTCACTTCATCATAAATGCGGCCCAAATACTCCCCAATAATGCCCAGACAAATCAACTGCACACCGCCCAAAAACAGCACCGCTACCAGCGTTGTTGCCTGCCCCAACAACGGGGCCGATGGCCCAAGCAGACGCAACAAAACCACGGCTACAATTGCCAGCCCCGCCAGCGCGGCCATAAAAAAGCCTAAATAAGTTGCCAATTGCAGCGGCAAATAAGAAAAACTGGTAATTGCATCCAACGCAAACGGCAACATCTGTTTCACGCTGCTAAACTTCGATTCACCGGCAAAGCGGCTGGCGCGTTCATACGATATGCCCGTTTGCCGAAATCCTACCCAGGGTACCATCCCTCGTAAAAAGCGGTTACGCTCTGGCATACTACGGATGGCTTTTACTACCCGCCGATCCATCAACCGGAAATCGCCTGTATCCAGAGGAATATCAATTTTGGTAATACGCCGAATCAGGCGATAGAACAGTTTGGCCGTGAGTAATTTGAACCGGGTTTCCCCTACCCGGCTGGTACGAACGCCATATACCACATCATAACCTGCGCGCCACGTTGCCAACATTTGGGGGTAAAGTTCAGGGGGGTCTTGCAAATCGGCATCGGTTAAGATAACCGCATCGCCATTCGCAAAATCCAATCCGGCCGTAACAGCAATCTGAAAGCCGAAATTACGCGAGAAGCTGATGCCTTTGACACGAGGGTCCTGCTGATGGAGATCGGCAATAACGGCCGCTGACCGATCACGGCTACCATCATTCACCAGCACCAATTCCCACGGCTCATCCAGCCCATCCAGCACGCCAGCGACCCGGCGATGTAATTCTGGCAGTGCCTGTTCTTCGTTATATACGGGAGCGACAATCGAAATCATAGGTAAGCCTAATTTTGGCGAAATTGGCGGCATCTGTCCACTTCAAGAAGTGATATTACCTCACCAGGGTGGGCATCATGCTCTCTTACCATTCGATGGTGGCAATCAGCCCCACATGATCGGACGGGTAAAGAGTCTGGTCGTCGGAGGCAGGCTTGTCACAAAATATAGCAGCCTCAATAACCTGGGCGATGGCTGGCGAGGCAAAAATGTAATCCAGACAACCGGCCCAATTGTCAACGGCCGCAGACAGGGCTGTGGGAAATGTGGCGTATGGATCACGGCCGTGCCGGGTGGCATAAACTGACTGAAAGCTTTGTTTCATCACCCTGATTGCCGGGCCTTCTGGCGTCTCATTGAAATCACCAGCGATAATTTGTATTGGCGTGGGGCGGACATCACGCAGCCAGCTAACCAGGCGCAATGCCTGTTCCTGGCGTGCTTCCTGGTCATAGGCAACGTGGTGAAAATGGGTTGAGACAAAATCGAACGTCTGGCCGGTTGGCAGCTCGATATTGGCCCGCAAGGCCACACGGCCGTTATAGTTCAAATTGACATAATCAGAATAAACGATTGGTAAATTGCTGAGAATGCCCACTCCCTCGCCACGATACCGCCAATGATGTTTGCGTTTTTGCATCAGGACATACGGCCGTTTCCCGGCAGGTAACCGGGCATTGATCTGGTTACGCAGCCAGCGCCCCTGGCCAATCGCAAAGCTGATCTCTTGTAAACTGATCACATCCGGCGTGTTATCCAACAATTGCGCGATCAACAGGTGCCGTCGCTGCCGCCAGCGGTCAGCACGGTTGCGCAGGTTAATGGTGGCGACTGTTATCCTGGTCACGAGTTATGTTAAGTCAATAGTATTGGCACCTGCGCCTACGGCCGTTTGCATATGCTGTGTGGCATCCCGTATGACCAGTGTAAAGGGCACGTTCGTTGTTAATGCCACCTGAAAAGAATCCCCTACCATGTCAAGGAAACCATCATTCCCTAATGGGTAACGACGGACTCCATATGCCTCCCCGGTATCCAATCGCCGATCCCAATACACTCGCCGGTGAGGCCAATCCACCCCCAGGCCAATCACATCTTCCAGCAGCATAGCGATAGGCGCAATACAGGCTGTCAGGGCATTTTTGCGAGCTGCTTCACCAGGCGCGGCCGTTTCCGGCGCGTAATTGTCCCAAAAATAACCGGTGTCTTGATAAACCTGATGAACTGTTTGCAAATGGTTCAGGGCAATTTTGTGCGCCAGGGCATGCTGTCCCACATTTCGCAGCCCGCGCAGCACCATAAAATTCAATTCCGGCCACACCCCGCCCCGCCAGCGATTACCTGTCTCCGCATTATACGCTTCACTGTCGGCTGAAATAGTGGGGATACGGTGCGGTAAATTGAAAGCCCAGCTTTCTCGCAGCGGCTGGATAAAAGCGCTTAACCGCTTTTCCGGCGCCAACCCGGCATCAAGCAAGGCCCAATAAGCACCAATGCTTTTAATGTTGCTAAAACGGCCGTCCGGCGATACATCCTGGTAAAATTGCGTAGCCTCATTCCATAGCTGCCGGTTTATCAATTCCACTAACTGTACATGCTCATCTTTCAGGGCTATCGCCAGATCATCCTCGCCCAAATGCGCGGCCATCTGTGCCAGGCACGTACAGTTCAAGGCAGCCTGAACGGTCGCATCCACCCACGTCCAGTGGCGATGATGATCGCGGCTGTCGGGCACACGAGGCTGGTTTTCCATCTGGCTGCTAACACCTGTGGCCCAATAACCGCCGCCCGGCCAGGTGCGGTTGTCCCGGTACCATTGGTGCAGTGCCAACAGCAGCCAGAACACGTCGGGAATTCGGCTATCATCACCCGTCAACCGAAAATATCGCCATTCCGCACAGGCCAGGATATTCGGGCCGGTGCTGTTTGGATCAAAAGGAAAATGCCCATCTTGCCCGGTATGCCGGTTCACCGCCCGGCAAATAAAACCATCCTCGTGTTGATGCGCATACAGGTTATTTAGCGTACCCATAAAATCAAAGGCCCGACGGCCGTAAATCCCCGTCTGTACTAACATGGCCGCATCCCACATGAACAAGTAGTCGCTGTCCGCAGGTGCACTATACGGCGAAACAAACCGGCTTTCTGGCATGGGCTGATGCAAATTGGCCCACAAAATTTCCCAGGCACGCCAATAAAGTGCTGCCCACTCCGGCTGTTCAGGTAATACCGGTTCGGGCAGAACGGCTTTTATTTCGGCTAACGGTGGCAGGGGCACGGCCGTTTCAGGCGGCCGCTGGCTACGATATGGATTACGGTTGATGAGTGGGGAGGGTGGGCGGGGAAAGGGTGAAGTCATCATGGTGCAAACTGTTATGGGTAGGTCGGCTCAGTGAACCATAATTCGGCCGTGCCCGCCAATCTGGCATTATCTTCATCAAAAGTAATGACCCGCAAAATGTAGCGTACATACACATTATCCCGCAACTGCCCCACCCAGGTAATCGAATCACCCTGTGCATAATTAGCCGGGCCATTCAAACCGGAAAACTGGGCATACTCCTGTGTGCCAATGGTGGCCGGGCCCAGATATTGCAACGTGGAAGCACGCATTGTTTCGCCAACCGCCAGATTATGTTCCAGCAAGATATTGCTGAAAGTGAGCGCCTCTGGCAGTTGGGGCACGGCGGCCGTTGCCACCGGCTGCCAGCCCAAAATGGTAAATTTTACACCGCCCGTCACGGGCAACGGCCCCAGCAACGCCGATGTCAGGCGCAGGTTATAGTCGCCATGCACACCGGGCGCAATGATTCCCGACCAGGCAAAAGAATCACCAGTACGTTTCAGTAATTCCTGCCCATCAATCCGCACGCGATACGTGTCTCCTTCCTGCCCAACATATTCCAATGGCGCGCCAGGCACCTTTTCACCTGGGTTCATGGAGATGGTATAAGCCGGGGGAATGATGCTAAAAGTGAGCAGATTGCTGGCCGGGGTCTCGGTTGGCATGGCATTATTTCCCCCTGGAAACTGGCAAGCCGCCAGGAGTATGATGAGCCAAATGCCCCATGTATGTAGCAGTTTGTTCATTTTGGCAACCGGGTAATTGGGTAATTGGGACAATCCATTACCCAATTACTTGCTTCTTTACCTTTCTTCAATCGTAATGGTCACAATACGGTCGCCATCGGGCGCGGCCGGGTCTTGAGGGTCGCGGGGAGTAATGGCTTCAACCACATCCATCCCTTCAATGACGCGGCCGAAGATGGCATGACGGCCGTCCAGATGGGTGGCCGGTGCAAACGTAATGAAAAACTGACTACCGCCCGTATTGGGTCCAGAGTTTGCCATAGAAACCACGCCCGGCCCATCGTGCGACAACGCCGGGTCAAACTCGTCGGGAATGGAATACCCAGGGTCGCCAATCCCCAGCCCGGTGGGATCACCCGTTTGCGCCATGAAACCAGGAATTACCCGATGAAAGGTGACGCCGTCATACCAGCCTTCATTTGCCAGAAAGATAAAATTATTGACAGTCTCTGGCGCTGACTGCGGCAGTAGTTCTATCACAATTTGGCCGCCATTTTCCATTTCAATAGTGGCTATGTAACTTTTTTCCGGGTCAATGGCCATCGCAGGCGCAGCCTCATACTGCCGTTCTGCCAGGTCAGCCATGGCCATTTGGGCTTTCACATACCCCTCCCACAGCGAAAAATCGGCCGGTACCTGGGGCAACAATTGGCCGTCTAAAATTATACTGGGGGTGCCAGTTAAACCCAACGCCAGTGCCTCCTGTTCAGACGCAACGACATAACCTGCATATTTGCCGTTGTCTAGATCACTGGCAAACTGGTCTGTGTCTAGCTCTAATTCCGCCGCCAGATTGACTAGATGATCGCGGAAAGCATCTGCCCCCAGCCCCTGCCAGTCCACCTGACCGGCAAAAAGAGCGTCATGGTAATCCCAAAATTTGCCCTGCGCCCCAGCAGCTTCCGCCGCTTCGGCCGCTTTTTGGGCGTTGGGATGAATCTGGTTTAGTGGAAAATGCCGGTAAACCAGCTGCACTTGATCCGGGTAAGTATCTACCAGTTGCGCCAGGGTGGGATGTACGCTTTTACAGGCCGGACATTGAAAATCGCTATATTCAATGATGGTGACTAACGGGTCTACGGCGCCTTTTGTCTGGTCAGAATCACGCAATTGAGCGGCTTCGGCAATGGAACCGGCGACCGGGTATTGAATGGTGTCGTTAGTGGGTTCAAGGTCAGCATTGTTAGCCCCATCTTCGGGAGGGGTGGGTACGGTGGTGGCAACGGCCGTGTCCTGAGCATTATCTACGCCTGGTTCGCGCACACCTACACTTTGTCCACAGGCAGTTAACAGGCCGACCATCAATAATAAAAACAGTTTTTTCATCCTATTCTCCTGAAACATGCCGGTCTTGTGTCAACCGAACCGGCTTTTAGGCCAGCATAAATGGAGGCTAAGAGGTGGTTTTGTAGCGGATGAGCATTAACCTAATGCCCGGCGACAACTCTCGCGTCCCAGATGTATTTTGCTACAATCCCGGCTTGTTCGCAAAATTGTCAAAAGGAGAAACATCATGAAACGACTGATTTATCCAATTATCCTGTTACTTTTCATGTTGTTGGCGGCTTGCGGCCCCAGCAATGTGCACACTGAACCGACGGCCGCCCCTTCTTTACCAGACAACCAGCCAGAGGTAGATGTAGCGCCTCGGTCTACTATCACCGCTACGGCCGTGCCCGCCGATGCCTACCCCGCGGCCCCTGCCCCAGCCAACGTACAACCCGAAGGCTACCCCGCACCGGAATTAATGCCCACTTATGATCCCTACCCCGGTCTGGATGCCGCCGACAGGCAATCGGTGATGATGATTGCCGCCGGAACACAATGTGAAGACCCCCTTACTTACCCCACCGAACAAGATGCAGTGGCCGCTTTAGAAGCCGCTGGCATCACCGTATATGAATCAACCACAATGGAATTGATGGTCATTGCCTCTTGCGGCAGCCCTACCAGTACCCATTATCAAGTTCTGATTGACGCTGATAAACAGGCAGAAGCCGAGCAATTGGGATGGGAATTTGCTGAATAGGAATTGACCGGAGATTAAAACACCCGGTCATACATGGCGCGGGCGATGCGGCCGATGAGTAACACCCCGGCCGCATCCACGCTCCACAATTCAGGGGCCGGGTCGCCGTCCGCCATCACCGTAATGGAAAAGCCGCGCCGATTTTCGCCCACACCGCGCCAGACAACGGCCGTTTGCACCCGGCACCCCTTGAGTGACCCCGTTTTACCGGCCAGCCGCAACTTTTCTTCTTCTGGCGTGTCGTCCCCGTAAAAGGCAAAAGGTAAATAACGCCCCACCCGTTCGCTGCCCACCTTGTCCATCATGCGCAGCATTTCGTCACAGGCAGCGGGCGAGAGGATGTCGTGGCGGAATACGGCCGTCATCAACCGGTTCAGTCCAGCCGGTGTGGCCGTGCCCAATTGGGTGATGTCCTGAGCCAATATCCCAAAATCAATTTTGCGGTGGATTTGTATGTCAGGATACTCATGCTCGGCCAGCCAGTTCTGGATATAGGCCAACCCCACATGGTCAATCAATACATTCGTCGCCAGATTATCGCTGACATTCATCATCAAAAAGGCACAATCGCGCAGAGGCATCACCAAACCGGGCGTTAAAAATTGCAGCAAGCCACTGCCGCCAATCTGGTCGGCGCGGCGCAGCATGAGCGGGGCATCCAGCGAATACTGTCCCTCTTCCACCTGCTGCATCAGGGCCGCCAACACCGCCAGCTTGATGGCGCTGGCGGTGGGGAACACCTCGTCGGCATGATACAAAACTTGTTCATTGGTCTGTAAATTCAGGGCGGCAACTCCTACACGGCCGTCAAACCCCGCACACATTTCGGCTAACCATTCCATTCTCTTTCTCTCCTAAGGGTTGTGATGTTGTGGTTTAGTGATTTTGTGTTGTTGTAATCGAGTAATTTGAACACACGATCACCCAAACACGCAAACACAAAAACACAAAAACACATACAAGGATGAGCAGTGCATAAAATGATGCGTGATAGTAGGGAAATCACCGCCTGTTCACCCTGACGGCCGTTGGATAACAGATATAATGCAAACCCTACGGGTTTTCTAAAACCCGCAGGGTACAATCTGTCACAAACGAGGAATTGTATGTTTCGCACAAATCAAAGTTTATTGCCCGGCTGGTTGACTTTTGCCCTCACCGCCGCTTTCATATTCTCCGGCATCGCCGTTCTCATCTTTGCCTTCCTCACCGTGCAAGTGATCATGCGGCGGCCCGTGAATCCTCTGGAAGACAGCGGCGTCCAGATCGCTTCCGTCAATCTGAACTATGACCAGGCTGCACCCCCCGTTGTGCCCACCATGCCCATCGGCCAACCGACCCCCACCCTCATCCCCACCAATCAACCCTGGCAAGGCAGCGACCGTGTCAACATCCTGCTCATGGGTATTGACCGGAGACCCGGCGAAGCGTTCATCTCCCGCACCGACACGATGATGCTGGTGTCCATTGACCCGACCACAGAATCAGTTTCCATTCTCTCTATACCGCGTGATTTGTATGTGGCAATTCCCGGCTTGGGGCAAGACCGCATTAACACGGCTTTTGTGTACGGTGCACAGGGCAACAACCCGATTGGCGGTGCGGCGCTGGCCATGCAAACGGTGGAATACAATCTGGGTGTTCCCATCCATCATTATGCCCTGGTAGACTTTAGCGCCGTGATCAATGGCGTGAATGCCCTGGGCGGCATTGACCTGAACGTACCCTACACCATCAACGACCCCGAATACCCTGACATGAACTATGGCTATGACCCCCTCTATATTCCAGCCGGTTTGCACCATATGGATGGCGAGATGGCGCTGAAATATGCCCGCACCCGGCATGGGGACAGCGATATTCACCGGGCGCAACGCCAACAGCAAGTAGTGTTGGCCGTGCGTAGCAAGGCGTTATCGTTGGGCGTCGGTGAGTTGATCAAACGCGCCCCCATCCTCTATCAGCAGCTTGAAAGGGGGATCATGACCGATCTGAGCCTGGATCAACTGATTAAACTGGCCAGTTTGCTCAGCGAAATTGACACAGAAAATATCCAGAACGAGGTGCTGGGCTTTGATTATGTGTCCAGTTACCGTACCCCTGCCGGCGCGTCTGTATTGGTGCTGAACAATCAGGCGGCCGCCCCACTGATTGACCGCCTCTTTTTTAACATCGAACAGGGTAGTAATTAGGAGGGGCAAGGCCGTTGGGAATGATGCTACTTTTACTGACTCTTAGTGATCGTTTGCAAATAAGTTAGCGATTGGGTAATTGGGTAATTAAGT
>CAZOPF010000108.1:0-18178 GCA_964581605.1 uncultured Ardenticatenaceae bacterium | reverse complement strand
CAAACACCCAAACACCCAAACACCCAAACACCCAAACACCCAAACACTCAATCCGCCAACTGCACCCCTGCTTCCTGTAACCGTTCTTGCACCAGCGCCAGCAAGTGTGGGCGCATCTCTGCCCCCATGCCAAAACGGGCCTTCGCCAGCAAGGTCAGTTCCGTTTGCTGCCCCAATTCACCGGATTGGCTGATCACCCGCCAGGGTTCCAGCAAGTCTGGCAATAAAACGACGGCCTCTTTGCCCAATGTTTCTAGCAGGGGTATCGCCTGGGGTAAATCACTGGCCGCTAGTTTCAGGGTAATAGTGGCCGGGGAAAAGAGACCCCGGCTGTAATTGCGCACCAGGCGAATTTCGCCGTTAGGCACCACCAGCATTTCACCGCTGGGAGCACGCAGCATGGTGGTGCGCAAATTGACCTTTTCGACCACCCCTTCCACTTCCAACATCTCCACTTTGTCGCCGACATCAAAGGGGTCTTCAAAGAGAAAGCTGATGCCGGTGAGGAAGTCGCTGATGAGCGGCCGTGCCCCCAACCCAAACGCCGCGCTAAACAAACCAACCATCCAGATGAGCGTCTCGGCGTTTACAAACTGGCTGAGGGCCAGGATAACGGCCGTGAGAAATGCCACAATGGTAATGGCGCTGGCAAAAAGGCTGCGTAACGTCTGGTAACGCTCCGGGCGCATCTGCCGCCCCTGTTTGGAAAGCCGCCCCACGCGCAGCAGCCGGTCGGCCAGCGGCCAGGAAAAGCGATATACCAGCCAGGCGCACAAAAACAGCACGGCCGCCCGCAACAGATAGCTCCACCAGGTGGGGGTCGTCCAGATAGCGAGGAGGGGTTCGAGCATACAAAGGTTATCGGTAATCGGTTATCGGTAATCCGAAGGAATCGCCGATAACCGATTGCCGATCACTGACGAACGGCCGTCAGCGGCAAACAGACCGTAAAAGTTGTCCCTTCGCCAACGGTGCTGGCAACTTCGATACGGCCGTGATGCTCTTCGGCAATTTTTTGGGCTACCGACAGCCCCAGGCCACTGCCATCACGTCGTTCGCTGCCGGGGATGCGGTAGAAGCGTTCAAAGAGATGTTCCAGGTCTTGTGGCGAGATGCCGGGGCCGGTATCGGCCACCCCAATGTGGAGTTCATTTTGAACGAGTTGGGCGGTGATGGTGATACGGCCGTTGTCCTTGTTATATTTGGTTGCATTGCTCACCAGATTCAGCAGCACCTGTTTCAGCCGGTCGCGGTCAGCCAACAACGCCGGGTTGCTGCTTTCGGTGGGCAACTCTGGGGCGCACTGCACCTCAATGGTAATGCCCCGTTCGGCCGCCTGAGACTGCGAAATGTGCATCACCTCATCCACCACTTGCGCCACCGCCACGGGCGTCATTTCCAGCCGCGTCCGCCCCGATTCCAGCCGGGCATAATCCAGGAAGTCGCGGGTCATTTTGGAAAGGCGCTGCGATTCCCGTTTGATCATGGCGATCAGTTGGCCGTGCCGCTCCACCGGTACTTCCGGGCGGCTGAGTAATTCGGCCGCGGAGTTGATGGCCATGAGCGGCGTTTTGATTTCGTGCATCACTTCCGCCAGCAGGTCAGACTGATTGAAGAGATGGGCATTGACAATGGCCACGGCCGACTGCGAGGCCAGCGATTCCATCAGGGCCACATCCTGGCTGGTGTAGGCACGGCCGTCTCGTTTGTTCAGCACCTCCAACGCGCCAATAACCCCTTTGGGCGTCATCAGAGGTACCGCCAGCATAGAACGGGTTTTGAAGGAAAGGTCTTCGTCTACATTGGCATAATGCCGGTCGTCCTGGCGCACGTCGTCAATGATGAGGGAACGGCCGTGCCGCACCACCCACCCGGCAATGCTGCCATCCAGGGGTACGGCCGTGTTCTCTGGCACCATGCCACTGGTAGAGGCCACAAAATGAAGCTGCCCCGACACGCGGTCTACCAGCAAAATGGAAGCTGCCTCTGTATTCGTCAGTTCTGTGGAAACATCCATCACCAGACTCAACAGTTCACTGAGCCGCAGGGTGGAACTGAGCCGGGTGCTAATTTCCAACAGGCGTTGCAGCCGTGCCGGCCCTAACGCCTCAGCAATAGCCTGCCCGCCAAATTCATGTCCGTGAAAAGATTGATCTATATCCATAAGAGATAGGGCGATTGAAGATTGGAGATTGATGTAATCTCTACTCTCTAATCTCCAATCGCTTGTTTTGGGTTACGGCCGCAGCCAATTGCGGCAATATCTCTACCACATCGGCGTGAATGACCACATCAGCCATTTGATCCAGATGGGTTTCGGCCAGATTCACCATGATGAGCCGCGCGCCCTGGCGTTTGGCCTGCCAGGGCAGTTCATTAATGGGGCTTACTTCCAGTGAAGAACCAGCAACGAGCATGAGGTCGCACACGGCCGTTTCAAACTGCGCCTGTTGTAACACATGCAGCGGCAGCAATTCACCAAAAAGCACCACATTCGGTTTTAGGACCCCGGCACAGGCCGGACATAATGGTACCGCCCCCGTTTCCAAAAATGGGGGCACCACCAGGTCAGCCTGGACAATCTGTTCACACGCCATACAGATGAAATCCCGCATATGGCCGTGTACTTCATACACATTTTTAGAGCCAGCCTTCTGGTGCAGCAGGTCAATGTTTTGGGTGACAATGCAGGAAAGCACACCCGCCTGTTCCATCTGTGCCAGAGCCAGGTGGGCGGCATTTGGCTGCGCGTGGAGAACGGTTTGCGCCAGCGGATGCAGCCATTCATAAAACGGCCGGGGATCATGCCGAAAGCCGTAAATGGAAGCTATTTCCATGGGGTTGGCCCGCGCCCATAGGCCAGAGGTTGGGCTGCGAAAATCAGGGATGCCGGATGGTGTGCTGATGCCAGCACCCGTCAGGGCGACGATGGTACGGGCATTTTGCACCAGATGGATCGCTTTGCGGAGAAGGTACTCTGGTTCATTCATAACCCATGCCTAACTTTTCACCAGGTGATGGGCTAACTGGCTGATAACGGCCGTCGCTTTGCTGTCGGGGTTTAGCTGCACCAGGGGGATGTTCTTGTTGACGGCGCGGCGTAAGTCGTGGGGCGGAATGGGAATAACGGCCGTAACCGACTGCCCCAAAAAACTCTCTATGGCCTGCTGTGGCACATTCAGGCCGCTGCCAAATTCCATTAAAACCAGGTGCGTTTGGGTATGCGGAAACAGGGTATTCTGTAAGGCGGGTAGGAACTGTTTGGCGGCGGCCAGCCCCACGCGCTCTGGCTGAACGCACAGCAAGAGATGGTCGGCCTGTTCAATCACGGTGCGATTCACGGCCGTGATCCCCAACCCACAATCCACCACCATCGTCCCACCCACCATAGCCAGCACCTCCATGATCTCTTCTATCTGGTTGGCAGAGGGAGTGTCATTGGCGCCAGACAAATCACTTTCGGTCAACAGCAGTTGCAAATGGTCATTGAAAGGCATGAGCCGGGCCGACACATCCTTCGCCAGCATATTTTCTGGCAGGCGGGCCAGTTTGTTCAGGCCATTGCTCACCCGTTGGTTCAAATAGAGTCCCACATGCCCCTGCCGCACATCCAGGTCTACCAATGTGACCGGCTGGTCAGGCGCAGCCAGGGTGACGGCCAGGTTGATGGCTAAAAGTGTTGTGCCCGCACCGCCCCGCGCCCCCAAAACGGCGATGATTTTGCCGCTGGGCGTAAGCGCCACCGTGCGGCCGCCGCTCTCTGCTTTGGGGGTTGGTGGGGCAGCCGCGGGCGGGGCGGCGTTCGCCAATTCGGGGCGAGGAGGGACGTTTTCCAGCAATGTTTGGACGCGCTCAATCAGTTCGACCGGCTCGGTGGGTTTGGTCAGGTAATCATCGGCCCCCGCATTAAACCCGGCCAGTTTTTGCTCGGCCACATTGACGGCCGAGAACATGATGATGGGGGTATGGGCAATTTGGGGGTTGTGGCGGATGCGGCGGCACACTTCCCAGCCATCCAGGTCGGGCATCATGCCATCCAGCAAGATGAGGTCTGGCTGTTCGGCCTCGGCCAGGGCCAACGCCTGCATACCAGAAGCAGCAGAGGTAACGGCATACCCTTGCTGCCGCAGCACTCTGGAAATGATTTCCAGTGTTTCGGGATGGTCATCTACAACGAGTAATTTGTGTGTCATGACGGCCGTTTCGCCAGCAATCAAACCGGCGGCCAGGGATAATGGCGGCCTGGCCCTGGTGTGATAAATCTTCCCTCGTCTACAATGAGGCGGGCGCGGTGTTGGAGGGCGGTTAACTCACGCGCCGCTAATAACTGTGACATCTCATCATACAGTGAACCGGATTTTCTTGCCAGCGTTTGCAAAAAGGTGGCGATGTCGGCCAATAAGGGGGCAGGTACGGCCGTGCCCGCAAACTCCCAAATGACGGTGCGCAGTTTATATTCCGCATGAAAACAGATGCCATGATCAATCAGCCACAACCTGTCTGATTGCGTCGGTTGTTCTGGTTCTTCAATCAGCACATGCCCTGCTTTGCGGTCGGCATTGTTGATCAGGATGTCCAGCAGGGAAATTTTTTGTAACTGCGGGGCAAAAGTGGCATTACCTTCAATGGTGAAGTAGTGGCAGTCGGGATTGTGGGGGATAAATAATTGCACAGAGCCAATGCCATGTGGCCCGCTGCGCACGACCGTTGGAGGCACCAACCCCCAGCCTAAGGCGTCGCTGACAACACAGGCGGCCCGTTCGCGCTGGTAGAGGGTGCCTTGTGGGAAATCCCACAACGGCCGTTCCCCCCGGCGCGGTTTGTAGACGGCTGTAACTTCCGATACGGCCGTGTCATCAATGGCCTGGCTGACGGCCGTGTTGGGGCAAATACGCGCCAGAAAGGAGTAGTTAGAACTCCAGGGTAGCAGACCTTCGATGTGCATGTCGCCAATTTTTAGGAGTGTTTGGGTAACGGCCGTGTCCATAAACTTGCTCAGGCAGCGTGCCCATTGCGGTGGGGACAAAAGTGCCCATCCGGGTCAATCGGCCGGCCGCAATTACCACAAATGGGGCGGCCGGCTCTGACCACATCCCTGGTATGCTGCACCAATGCCTGCACCTGATGACGGGTGGCCCAATAGCTCACCACATTCGGTTCCTCGCCCTCTTCTACCAATTCATACGCCACCAGTACAACCTGATCGCTATCTTCGTTATACCCCAGCCCCATATTCCCCACGCGGAATAAAGGTTGTACAGGCTCTTTCAAGCGCATATCGGTCCACACCGGGACTTCCTGGGCCGAAGAGGGGTGCTTGGTGTTTAACTCCGCCAGCAGCGACTCGAAACTGTTGGCGAGCATACGCGCCTGCTCTTTTTCAATGACCAGGGAAACGGTTTGCGTGCCTCGGCTGCCCTGCACATAAAATGTACGTTGGCCGGGTGAGCCAATAGCGCCGACTGTCAAATGCGTCACCGGGTTCAACTCAATATGGCGCGCCATAAACAAGAAATCCTTTGGGAGGTTAGAGATTGAAGATTGGTAAATCTTTAATCTCTCGTTTTATTGAGGCAATTATAGTTTATTGTTTGCCTTTTTCTTCTCTGGTTTGGCAGCTGGCGGTGGGGGCTGGAGTGGGCCATCATCATTGATACGGCCGATGCGCACACCGCCATTTTCCGGTAATGTTATCACACTTATAGAAGCAGGGGCGATGGCTAGACGTTGAAAGAGGTCTATATGGATGCCCAAATAGTGAGCCAGTATCAGCCGAATCACATCAGCATGGGAAACGGCAACGACCATCTCGTTGAGGTGCTGCTGCGCGATGATTTCTAATGCTTGAATGGCCCGAAACTGAACTTCGCGCAGGGCTTCGCCATGGGGGAAGCGCATCCGGCTGGGGAAAAATTGCACTGCCAACCAAAGCTTGTTTTTGGCGAGAGTCTTCACCCTTTCACCTTCCCAATCACCATAATGAACTTCGCCTAAGTCGGCAAGAGGGATAATCTCTAGCTGATGGGGGGCGGCAATAGGTACGGCCGTTTCCATACATCTGGTAATGGGGCTGCTGTAGAGTGCTTTAATGGGCAGGTGGCTGAGTCTGGCGGCAGTGGCGGCTGCCTGGGTACGGCCGTTTTCATTCAAATGCACGCCTTCAATCCAACCGGCTAAACGGTTTTTCTTCACCCAATCATTTTCACCATGTCGCACCAGGATAATCGTTGACATAGGCGGAATGATAACACAATTAGATTTTAGGAGTTAGCGGGGGTAGACAAAACAAAACGGCCGTCCAGATTTGTGGACGGCCGTAAACAGGCATTAACTAAACGAGATTAGGGTGGCGTTGATTGGTTAGAATTAACGACAAACGAGCCATCCAAAACAGAAAATCCCTTAACCGCGTCCATTTCTTCCAGTAACTTCATAATGCAATCACGAGCACCGGCCAGGGTGAGATTAAGAATAACATCTTTTTGTTCGGATTCTCTGTCTGTGACTTCAGTTGGTTGAACAAATTGTTCTTCTATCATCATAAACTTCCTGCTGTTCACTGTCATCTTAAATTGATTTCAGGGTTGGATACAACTATCCCTTATTAAACTAAGTGCAGCTTCACCATAGCTTAATGCAGTTCAAACTCACTGCCAACAGCAAAAAGGTCATATATCAATTGTCATGTTGACGAAGGGGTGGGAGGTGAATGAGGAGATGTAGGGCCGTAACCGGGGGTTACGGCCGTAAACAACGATATTAGCCGCTCCAATTGCCAGGTTGCTGGTTTGCATTAGGCCCATTCCAGGAAGTATTCAAAAACTCAATCAGTTCTGTTTTTTGCTGGCGCACATCATAAAGCTCCCTGAGCGTCCGCTCCATAATCTCCTCATAATACTTTACCTGCGCCCTGGCTGTTTGTAACCGCCTGGTATCTTCGGTAAGTTGATCATGGAGCTCATGTTCTCTCTGTTCCAATTGTGCTCTTTTCTCAATGGCATTTATATTATCCACTGGAACCTTTCCTTCAACTGCATATAAAGTCATCAGATTATTCCATCCTTCTGTAAGAATCAGTGCCTGTTCCTGCAAGAACACGGAGAAATAGATGGCACCCGTACTATAGTACTAAATAATATACGTATGTCAGTGCGTGTCAAGTGAAAAAAAAGTGAGCAATGTCATCACTGGCTTATATTCTTCAGAGTCACTACAGGTTATGTTAGTGGCCTGATGCCACCATGTATGGCAAAATCAATTCATTCTTGCAATGATTGTTTAGTGGTAGCTGGTGGCTAAATGCCAGTCTGGTGCGGATCACCAGCTACTTTTTGGGACAGGAATACGCCTTGGTGAAGCACAAATTATTACTGATCATAAGTATATTGCTCCTGGCCGCATGCCGACAGGAAACGGCCGATACATTTACTCCAATGCCTACCAGCACCACCGCACCAACTGCTGTAAACACACCTGCCCCTACCAGTACCGCGCTACCCACACCCACCATTGATGCAACGTCGGCCATACCACACATCAGTGTGAATGATCAGACCTTGACCGATGAAGGGCTAATAACCATTGCCTCGGTGATGAGCCCCCAACCAGGGTGGGTGGCTGTCCATGTTATTCAGAATGATGAGTTAGGCGAAGTATTGGGTTATACGGCCGTTCAGCCAGGCATCAACACCAATTTGCTTATCACAATTAACCCCATGGAAGCTACGCCAACCCTGGCTGTTGTATTACATGTGGATGAAGGAACACCAGGTAAATTTGAATTTCCTAATGGAGCGGATACCCCTTTTATGTTTGAGTCCGGTATTATCGCCCAACCATTCAACCCACAATTTCAACTGTCACTACCTGTCATTACGGTGAATGATCAGGAAATTCTGGAAGATGGTCTGATTCATGTGGAAAAGGTAGTGGCCCTGAGGTCAGGCTGGTTGTTTATTCAGGCTGACGATGAAGGGATGCCAGGTAATTACTTGGGTTCCGTTCCTCTTACGGCCGGGGCCAATGAAAATCTGACGGTGCATATCCCCTGGCAGCAAGGCACAAGCACCCTTCATGCGGTCATTTATGCGGATTACGGCCGTGCCCAGCAACTCGATTCCCCGGACATAGACACCCCCTTTCAGGTGAATGGCGAACCCGTAGTTGCCTCCTTTCAAGTTACCTATCCGCCTGATTTATTTGTTCTGGATCAACCCATTGTGGATGGAAAATTTGAGGTTGAGCGGGCCACCAGCAACGGCCCTGGCTGGCTGGTGGTTTACTTTGACGATGGCGGCCAGCCAGGGCTGATCATTGGGTATGCGGCGCTGGCCGATGGAGTGAATGAACAGGTGACGGTGGAAGTTTTGCACACGGCCGTGACCAATCCCCTCCACATTCGCCTGCACGAAGATACCGAACCGGGTGACGCTTTTGACTTCCCCCGTGTGGATCCCCCCGTGATGTACCAGGAGCGCCAGTTACAAACCTATACTTTTAACACGGAACCCGGCAGCTATGTCATCACCCGCGATCAAACGCCGTTGGATGGTGGTAACGACGAACTTCAAATCATCGTGCCCTATGCCATTGTGGACAGGCCCACATGGGTCGTCATCCAGGCCAACGCTAATGGGGCATTGGGAGAAATTGTGGGCATGACCCGCCTGACCCCCGGCGTGAATCGGGACATTATCGTCAATGTTCCCTTCGCTAAGGTCACCGATACGATGTATGCGGCGCTGTATATTGATGAAGGAGAACCAGATGTTTTTGAATTTCCCGGTGGGCCAGACACCCCCATCCAACGCAATCGCCGTACCCTGGCCGCGCCGTTTTTGCTGCTGCACACGGCCGTCACCCCCACCCCCACTCCTGCCGCCGATGAATAAACCAGGCAGGTTTGTAATTGGGTCATTGATGCAATCAATGACCCAGTTACAAAACCATCACTAATAAATTTCCCGTATCAACGCCACCATATCCCCCACCACACCGGCCGCCGTCATCTCCACACCCGCCCCTTTGCCGCCAATCATTAGCGGTTCGTCATCATACCGTTCGGTGCGGAAACTGATGTATTTGAGATTCGCCAGAGCGCTGCTGGCCGGGAGTGCTTTTAAGCCCACGCTTCCGCCATTTTCATTCACCTCGGCCACATAACGGAGTACCTGTCCGTTGGTTTTGGCGGCCGCTACTCGCGCCTGCATGGTTTCGTCGAGCTGCGCAACTGCATCCATGAATTCGGGCACAGTCAGCGCGGCCATATCCGGGGCATACAACGATTCAACGGCAATGTCGCTCTCCTCAAAAGGCCAGCCCGCCATACGCCCCAAAATGAGTAATTTGCGCATCACGTCCATGCCACCCAGGTCATCACGGGGGTCGGGTTCGGTGTAACCGTTGGCTTTGGCTTCGTGTACGGCCGTGCTAAATGCCACTCCCTCGCCCATTCGCTGGCAAATATAGCCCAACGTCCCGCTCATCTGCCCTTCAATCTGGTAAATGGGGTCGTTCGTGTCCAGCAAATAACGCAAGGTGGCAATGATGGGTTGGCCGCCCCCCACTGTGCTTTCGTGGCGCACACGCGGATGATGAAAAAAACCCATCGCCCGCTGCCAGGGAGCCGCCAATGGCTTTTTGTTGGCTAACACCACGCTGTAACCCAGATTGATGGAACGTTTGAGGACCGACTCCATGCTGTCTGCGGCCGTCACATCCACTACCAGCACATTTTCCAGCTCCGCTTCGCTGGCCGCATCTAACACGCCATGATCAGACGGCCGTTGCATCTCCCCTGTGGCTGTTTCTCGTGCCTGGAGATCAACCGCCAATCCTTGCGATTTGGCTGCCACAATATCTAAAAGCTGCTCGTCGCTCAGGCCGTTCACCGCCCACTGCCACGTTTTGCTGTCTGTCACTGCCACCACATCAAACTGGCAGTTATTACGAGCAGACATACACTCACGGCCGTAAACAATCTGCCGCAACAACGCACTGCCCACACCGCCAGCCCCATATAAAATTACCGGTACCCGCTTCATCTCAGAACTCCTACAAGAAATTATGAATTATGAAAGTGTATTCCAAAACAAAAGCCCCGTTCGAGAACGAGGCCTTTGCTTACACCGTAGCGCTTAATTTTCCAAAGGAGATGGCGCTACGGTGTGTTTGGGTAAATAACTATCCATGAGCACCACCTCCTCGTGTTATAAGATAGCAAACAATAAATGAGGAAATGATGGGCGCATTATGGCACAGATAAAAGATAGTGTCAAATAAATTGGGGCAGATGGGGGGGAGTGAGAGACCAGGAGATTGAGAGGTTGGGAAACTCAATCTCCTAATCTTCCAGTCTCCTGATCTCCTTATCTCAACGCCGCCAGCGCCGCCAGCACCTGGTCTACCTCATCATGCGTGTTGTAATGCACAAAACCGATGCGTACCAGGCCACCTTTATTGGCCAGCCCCAGCCGCTCCATGACGGCGACCGCGTAATAATCGCCGTGCCAGACAAAGATGCCTTGCTCGCCTAAGCGCGTGGCAACATCTTCTGGTGAATAGCCATCCAGACTGACGGCAAAAGTGGGCGTGCGCTGCTCCAGATTTTCCACATCGGTGATGCCATAGACGTGCAGGCCGGGAATTTTAGCCGCGCCTTCCAGAAAATGGTGGCTGAGGCTCATTTCGTATTCTTTGATAGCCGCCATAGCCTGTTCGAGGCGGTCACGGCGGCTGCCGGGGCTGCGGCTGAGGGAGGCGATGTATTCTACGGCCGTAGCCACCCCTGCCAGGCTTTCAAAACTTTGTGTGCCTGTTTCCCATTTACCCGGTGGTTTGGGGGACGACGGCCGTACCTTATACGCCGCTAACCTGTCCAGATGCGCATACTTGCCATACAACACCCCCACATGACCGCCAAAAAATTTATAAACCGACGCCGCCAGAAAGTCACAATCCAACACCTGCACATCAATCAGGCCGTGTGGCCCATAATGCACCGCATCCACATAGACCAACGCCCCCGCCCCGTGCGCCAGTTGCACCACACGCCGCACATCGGTAATGCTGCCCACCGCATTGGAAGCGTAAGTCACGGCCACCAGCCGCGTCCTGTCATTGAGCAAACCGGGCAGCAAATCCAGGCGCAGGGTGCAATCGGCGGGGTCAAAATCGAGCCAGCGCACGGTGACACCACGATCTGCCGCCGCCATTACCCAGGGGGTAATGTTCGCGTCGTGGTCCAGCTGGGTGACGATGATTTCGTCGCCAGGCCGCCAGGTTTGGGCCAGGGCGCGGCTGAAAGCAAAGGTCAGGCTGGTCATGTTCTGGCCGAAAATGATCTCTTCGGGCCGCCGGGCGTGGTAAAAGTCCATCATCGCCTGGCGTGCAGCGGCGATCACAGTATCGGTGTATTGGCTGGTGAAAAAGGGGCCGCCCTGGTTGCTGCCACCGTGCGCCAGGTAATGGGCAATAGCGTCAATGACCGACTGCGGTACCTGCGTACCGCCGGGGCCATCCAGATACACGGCCGTGCGCCCATTCACTTCTAACTGCAACGCCGGAAACCGGCGGCGAATTGTCTGTAGATCAAAGGGGGTTTGTCTTTTCATGCCCCAATTATAGATGACAAGGTGACAGGGTAACAGATTTTCACATTATGCCCTTTCTTGCGGACAGGCTATTATTGTTTGTAGCAGGCGATAAATTGCCTACAAACGAGGAGAATCATATGACGAAAAACAGACGGCCGTTGACGGCCGAAGACCTCTACACCCTGCAACTGGTCAGCGACCCCCAAATTTCGCCGGATGGACAGCATGTTATTTTTGGGTTGAGCCGGGTAGACCAGAAGACGGAGAAGAAGTATGTGAATCTGTGGCTGGTGGCGGCCGACGGCCGTACCCCACCCCGCCAGTTCACTTATGGCGACCAGACCGACACCCACCCCCGCTGGTCGCCGGATGGCACTCATATCGCCTTCCTCTCCAACCGCAAAGATGAAAAGCAGATGCAAATCTACGCCATCCCCTTTGGCGGCGGCGAAGCGCGGCCCGTCACCAACGTCCAGGGTAACTTTGCCAGCTTCGCCTGGTCGCCCGACGGCTCCCAATTTCTGGCCCAATTTCGCCAGAAAGACGAGGAAGCCGTGGCGCGAGAAAAGGATGAGCAAAAGAAAAAGTTGGGCGTGGTGGCTCGCCACATCACCAGTCTGAATTACAAATATGACGGCGCGGGTTATCTGCCGCAGGAAAAATGGCACATCTGGACGTTTGACGCCCAAACGGGCGAAGGCAAACAGCTAACCAGCAGGGACACCCAGGAAACGGAACCGTGCTGGTCGCCCGACGGCCGTACCATTCTCTTCGTCTCTAACCACCACCCGGAACCAGACCTGCACCCGGACGAAACCGAACTTTACCTGATCCCGGCAACGGGCGGAGAAGTGGTGCAGGTAGGAACGGGGCATCACGGCCGTAAATTTTCCCCCTCCTTCTCCCCCGACGGCCAGACCATCGCCTATTTAGGGCGCGCTCGTTTGGGCGATTGGGGGCAAAATAGCTGCCTGTACGTCGTGCCTACCACCGGCGGGCAGGCGCGCAACCTCTCCATTGCCCATGATCTGCACCTGAGCCTGGCCTCGCTCACTGACGTGGGCAGCAACACGCCCCAACCACCGCCCATCTGGTCGCGAGACGGCCGTACCATCTACATCCAGGCCACCGAACTGGGCAACCAACCCCTGCTGGCTTTTGCCGTGCAAACTGGTGACTACGAGCGCCTTATTGACGAACCCGGCCTGGTGGGCAGCTTCAGCCTGGACGCCGCCCAAAACCGGCTGGCTTATTTGTGGGGTGATATGAACACCACCGGCCAGGTACGGCAGCGTCATCTCAATGAGCCAGACAGCATAGCCCTGACCCACTTCAACCAGGAACTTTTTGCGGAAATCAACTGGGGGCAGTTAGAAGAAGTGTGGTTTGATAGCCCCGATGGACAGGAATTACACGGTTGGATTTTGACACCGCCCGATTTTGACGCCACCCAACAATACCCGGCGATTATCCAGATTCACGGGGGGCCAATGATGCAGTACGGCCGTGCCTTCATGCACGAATTTCACTTTCTGGCGGCTGGCGGTTATGTGGTCGCCTTTAGCAACCCACGCGGCAGCCAGGGCTACGGCGACGCTTTCGCCACTGCCATTGCCAATCGCTGGGGCACCGTAGACTACGCCGATGTGATGGCCTGGGCCGATTATGTGGCTGCGCTGCCTTATGTGGACGCACAGCGCATGGGCGTCACCGGCGGCAGCTATGGCGGCTACATGACCACCCTCATCATCGGCAAGACAAATCGCTTCAAAGCGGCCGTTGCCCAGCGTGTGGTCAGCAATCTGCTCAGTTTCTACGGTTCGTCGGATATGAATTGGATGACCCAATTTCTGGTTGGCCTGCCCACCCCCCCCTGGGAAGACCTGGCCGGTTACTGGCAGCAGTCCCCCATCAGCTTCATTGGCAATGCCCGCACCCCCACCCTGGTTATCCACAGCGAAGCGGATTTGCGTTGTGACCGGGAACAGGGGGAGCAGGTGTTTGTGGCTCTCAAACGGTCAGGCGTGGATACGGAACTGGTCTTGTTCCCGGAAGAGTCACACGGGTTAAGTCGTGACGGCCGTACCGACCGCCGCATCGAACGCCTGCACCACATGAAACGCTGGTTTGATAAATATCTCCAATCTTTATAACCCCAGGCCCGTAATCGGTAACTCAAAACCTGCCATCACCGCTTACCGATTACGGCCCACTGATTACCCCTCCCTCTCTCATGGTAAGCTCATCTGTAAGGTCGGCTGAAAGACCATGCCGTTAGCATGGCTCTGCACCTGGTAGGGAAGCAACAACCTGTGTTGCCATTCCCATGGCATAACAAGCCGGAGGTCTGGAGCTTTGAAGTCTGAAGTAAACGGCGCAGAGAAACGAGTGGTTATCATCGGTGGAGGTCCGGCAGGGTTAACGGCTGCCTACGAACTCACCAGGTATGACTTTTCTCCTATCGTCCTGGAAAAATTGGATAAAGTTGGGGGAATTGCCCGCACCGAAAATTACAAGGGATACCATTTTGACATGGGCGGGCATCGTTTCTTTACCAAATCAGTAGAAGTTAATCAGTTCTGGCATGAGATTTTGGGGGACGATTTTTTACACCGCCCACGCCTTTCCCGCATTTATTATAAGAACAGATATTTTAACTATCCGCTAAAACCGATGAATGCCTTGCGTGGGCTGGGTTTTTTTGAGGGTATAGCGATTGTTGCCAGCTACTTGCGGTGGCACCTTTTTCCTTACAAAGAGGAAGATACGTTTGAGCAATGGGTGACAAATCGGTTTGGCAAACGGTTGTTTGAGACGTTCTTCAAATCGTATACTGAAAAAGTTTGGGGCATTCGTTGTGAAGAATTAAAAGCAGAATGGGCAGCACAGCGCATTAAAGATTTATCCCTCAAGACGGCCGTATCCGCCATGTTCTTAAAACCGCGCCATACCATCAAAACGCTCATTGAATCATTTGATTATCCGCGACAGGGGCCAGGCATGTTGTGGACGGCCGTCAAAGAGCGAGTCCAGGCCAGGGGCGGCGTCGTTCAGTTGAATAGCAGTGTGATTGCTATCAACAGGCAGGACAATCAGATAACCAGTGTGGTTGTGGAACAGGACGGCCGTCTGCAAACCATACCCGGCGATGAATTCATCTCCAGTATGCCAATAACCCTGTTCCTCAAGCATCTCAACCCGCCGCCGCCACCACAGGTATTAGAAGCAGCCAGCCAGCTAAAATATCGTGACTTCCTCACCGTCTGCCTGATTCTAAACAAAGCGGACACCTTTCCCGACAACTGGATTTATGTGCATGATCCCAATGTGCAGGTCGGCCGTATCCAAAATTATAAGAATTGGAGCCCTGACATGCTGCCAGACCTGGCACATACCAGTCTGGGATTGGAATACTTTTGTAACGAAGGCGACGCTACCTGGTCTATGTCAGACGCTGACTTGATTGAACTGGGCAAAAGGGAACTGGCTCAAATTGGTCTGGCGCAGGCAAACGATGTGATAGATGGCTGTGTGTTTCGCGTTGAAAAGTCATACCCTGTTTATGATGCGGATTATGTAAATCACCTGCAAATCATTAAGGAGTATGTCACCGGGTTCACGAACTTTCAAACCATCGGCCGTAATGGGCTTCACCGATATAACAACCAGGATCACGCCATGCTTACCGGCATGTTAGCTGTGCGCAACATCGTCTACCACGAAAACAACAACCTCTGGCTGGTCAATGCTGAACAGGAATACCATGAAACTCATGTCTCAGGCAAAGAATCCATACCTATGCCTGAACGTTTCCCGCCCTGGCCGCGTGTTCTGGACTCTGTTGTGCCAATGGTGGACGATGCCGCTGTGGCCGTATCACTCAGTCTGGTTGCAGCTTTAGTTACCTATTTTCTAACTATCTTCCTGATCTAAACAAGGCAACCAGCGTTGCCCACCATCAAAAAAACCTCTGGCAACCACGCCGTGCCAGAGGTTTTTTTGTTCAAAAACCTTGTAAACGGCCGCTACACCCATCCACGAAGCCGCACCGCTTCCGCTACGCGATCCACTGCCACCAGATACGCCGCCACGCGGGTATCCACCTTCTTCGCCTGCGACATGGCATGAACAGCATGGAAGGCAGTCGTAATTTTGCGGTCCAACCGTTCATTGACCATTGTTTCATCCCAATAGAACTGGTAGCCATTTTGCACCATCTCAAAATAAGAGACGATGACGCCGCCAGCATTGCACAGGAAATCAGGGATGATGTAGACACCTTTGTCATTGAGGATGTTGTCTGCTTCTGGGGTGGTGGGGCCGTTCGCCAGTTCAGCCACAATTTTAGCTTTGATGCGGTCAGCGTTCTGGCTGGTGAGCTGGTTTTCAATAGCGGCCGGAATAAGAATTTCTACCGGCAGTTCTAACAGTTCACTGTTGCTGATTTGCTCCGTTTCTGGGCAGCCAATCACTTTCCCGGTACGGCGGACATGTTCAGTGACAACTCTGGCATCCAGGCCATGCTGGTTGTAAATTGCCCCAAATTCATCACTCACGGCCACTACGTTCAGGCCAAATTGGGCTGCCAGTTGGTGCGCGTTGCCGCCCACATTGCCATAGCCCTGAATGGCACAGGTCGTTTCATTCAACGCCATACCCTGTACTTTGGCTGCTTCACGGATGGTGAACAGCCCCCCCAACGCTGTAGCCGGGGTGCGCCCTTGTGAACCGCCCAGCGGCAGCGGTTTGCCGGTGATGACGCCCGGTTCATGTTGGCCGGTCAGCACTTCATATTCATCTAGCATCCAGGCCATAATTTGGGGATTGGTGTTTACGTCGGGGGCAGGCACATCTTTGGTGAGGCCAATGTGGCGGGCAATGTTACGCATGTAGCCACGGCTGAGCTGCTCCAGTTCACCCTGGGAGAGTTCGCGGGGGTTGCAGATGACGCCGCCCTTGCCGCCGCCGAGAGGGATGTCGGACACGGCCGTTTTCCAGGTCATCCATGCTGCCAGTGCCCGTACCGTATCTATGGTTTCGTCTGGATGGAAGCGGATGCCGCCTTTGGCCGGGCCGCGAGCGTCGTTGTATTGCACACGGAACCCTTTGAAGGTCTGGGTGCGGCCGTCGTCCATGCGCACCGGAATGGTGAAATGGAATTCCCGCATTGGTTCCCGTAAAAAGGCGTGCATGTCGGGGTCGAGTTGTAAAACTGCCGCAGCTTCATCTAACTGAGCCTGCGCAATTGCAAATGGGTTCAGGTTCTCTTTCATTTTAACTTGTACTCCGTTTTCAAAGTGGGATTTTGGGCGTGGCCGCCCATTGGCAAAAGTGTCTATGATTCTGCTGGTAGTGTCAAGTGATTTAAGTCAGACATGCCACATGAAGCGTCATGCGTTACGTGTAACCTGCAAACGGAGTTCATTCGGATTACGCATCATGGGTCACGCATCACGAAACCGCCCGTCCTCCCGCCACATTCGCCCCAACCCCTCCGCCAGCCCCACCAACGGCCGAAACCCTAACAACATTTTGGCCCGGCTGATGTCGGCTACCAGGCGGGGGACGCCGCCTGATTTTTCCGGGTTGTGAATGCGGTGCAGTTTATGGCCGGTGGCCGCTTCAATCTCATCGGCCAATGTGGCAATACTCGTCTCTACCCCTGAGCCAATGTTGATGATCTGCCGGTTCACGCCGCCTGCCGTCGCCGCATTGACCAGGGCTTCTACTACGTCCGCCACATACACAAAATCCCGTGTTTGCTGCCCACCGCCAAACAGCACCACCGAGCCGCCGCTCATCGCTTGCCGCAAAAAGCGGGGCACAACTGGCGCGTGGGAAACGGGCAGCGGTTGGCCGGGGCCGTACGCATTAAAGATGCGCAGCGCCACCGTTTCTATCTCCCACAATTGACCGATGGTGTGGACGTACTGCTCGGCCGCCCATTTGCTGACGGCGTAGGGGGAGTCTGGCTGCGGGTGGTCATCTTCGTGGACGGGCTGCTGCGGCTGACGGCCGTATACCGCCCCCGACGATGCCAACACCACCCGCCCTACCCCCGTATCGCGCATCGCTTCCATCAGGCTGACCGTGCCGCCCACGTTCACCCGGCTGTATTCGCGGGGATGCAAAATGGATTCGGCCACCGATACCCGCGCCGCCAGGTGGTAGACACAATCCACCCCCCGCAGCAGAGACCAGAGCAGGGGAACATTGTCCACATCGCCCTGGGTAAACTGCACGGCCGTGTCCAACCCCTCTCGACTGCCCCGGCTCAAATCATCCAGTACATGAACCTCGTGCCCACTGCGGCCCAGCCGGTTCGCCAACGCCGTGCCCAAAAAACCCGCGCCACCTGTTACCAAAAATCGCATGGCGGAATGATACCGTTTTTGCTGGCAGGTGGTTAGGGGCCGGTGGCATGTTGCAGGTAAGAACGTGCTGATAACCCGTCGCTCATTGATAGCAGGTGTTCAATTTCCTGAAAACCGGCCCCCCTCGTTGTGAATTTGCCGACCAGGACAGGATTGTTATAATCCTCATCGTTCATTGTATTGGTTGCGTGGGGGCGTTAAGCACGACCC
>CAZOPF010000107.1:0-18235 GCA_964581605.1 uncultured Ardenticatenaceae bacterium | reverse complement strand
CTTAGAGTCTGGTGCTAAGTCATATGACCACCATTACCCTCCAGGAATATCAAGAACGAATCGAAAAATTGATTGACGAAAATATGCTGACCGATGCAGAGAGCCATTGTCGGCATATTTTGGAATCGCACCCCGGCAATATCACAACTTACCGGTTGCTGGCAAAGGCGCTGCTGGAAAAGCATGAATATGATGGGGCAGCGGATCTGTTTCAGCGTGTATTGAGTGCTGACCCCAATGATTTTGTGGCTCATGTGGGGCTTGCCATTATCCGTGCTGAAGAGACACAGTTGGAAGATGCGTTATGGCATTTGCAACGGGCGTTTGAGATTGAACCTTACAATGCAGCCATTCAAGAAGAGCTACGCCGCCACTATGTGCAGTTTTCTGATATGGCGGTGGACCGCATTCCCCTGACGGCCGGGGCGCTGGCCCGGCTTTATATTAAAGGCGAATTATACCAACAAGCGGTACAGGAATTGCGTCAGGCTATCCAACATGGGCAGGATCGGGTAGACCTGGAGGTGTTGCTGGCCGAAGCGCTCTGGCGTAATGATCAGCGGGTGGATGCGGAAGAAGTGTGTTTGAATGTGCTGCAAAAATTACCGAACTGTATTGCAGCAAATGCGATTTTGTCCGAAATCTGGCTGCAAACGGGGCGCATTGGGGAATCGCAAAAGTATTTGCGGCGGCTGCTGAATTTGACCAGCCTGGACAAGGCAACGATGAATGTGGACACGGCCGTAGGCCGGGCTTTCCGGGCAGAGGGCGCGCCGCCGCTGCCTGAGGTGGTGGAATTGCCGTTTAAGGAGGATGGGCAAGTGGCGGCCGTTCCGGGAAGTGTGGCTGGCAAAGGGCCATCAGCCGATTGGATGAACGAAGTAACATTCGATTCTGAACCGGCGGGTGTGGTGGCGGAGTCACCCAGTGGGATGCACAGTTATGATTGGATGGCTGAGGTGAATGACGATCTCTCAGAGGATGAGAGTTTGCCGGTGGAATCAGAATGGTTCATGGATGAAAGTTTGAAAGTGGAACCATCTCTGGAAGATGATTGGCTGGTGGAGATGGGGGCAGCAGCGGATACGGCCGTTGCCAATAATGATTTTGATTTGCTTTTTGCCGAGGACGAAGGAGTTTCATTGGAACCGGAGACCACTGCCGGGGCCGAGGATGAAGATTGGTTCCTGGCACAGTCTGAATCTGAGTTGCAGGCGGAAGAAACGTTTGCTTCCGAACAGTCCGTACCGGCCTGGCTCATTCCTCTGGTCAATGAACCAGACCTGTCTGATGTGGAAGAGGAGGCAGTGGAATCGAATGTTGGCTCTGATTGGTTTGGGGAAAGCCATGAGGCTGAACCACTGCCTATGGCCGAAACGAATATGCCTGATTGGCTCAGTAATCTGGTGGATGAAGGGCCATCGGTGCCCGCTGCTTTTGCCGAGGTGGATTTAGGGCAGCCGGCGGCGGCCGTGAATGATCAGAATGAGTGGATGATTGATGAACATGCTGAGGATCACTGGGATGAAGCTGATTACAACGAAGAGTCTGTGCCTGATTGGTTGCTCAAACAGACCGGTGAATTGGAGGAGTCTTTAGCCGGTGCGGCAGGCGGAGATCAGGCAGATATAGATGATTGGCTGGCTGGCGCAGCGGCCGATGTGCCTGCTGCCGGGCCTGAGGAAGAATCCCGGCTTACCGGCTGGTTGTCTGATGAAGTGGCGGAAGCGCCCAAAGGGGCGGCGGCTTTGGGGCTGACGGCCATGTTTGCCTCGTTGGATGACATGCCGGAAGCGGAAACGGCCGCCATTGCCGGAGAAGATGATGACCTGGATGTATTGTTTGCCGGCGTGAGTGATAGTATCGGTGGGTCTGCTCCACCTGCTGCGGATTATGCAGAAATAGGTGAAGATGATTGGTTATCCGCTCTGGAACCGGAAAGCGAGGGAGATTGGGCTGTAGAAGAAGATACGGCCGTGTCGCTGGATGATTGGCACCTGGCAATGGAGGATGGCCCGGCTGCGGCCGAGGAGAAAATTAGCCTGAACAGCGACTGGCTAACCCTGGGGGATGATATTTGGGCCGATGATGTTACGGTGGAAACAACCGGCCCGGCCGTTGAGGATTCGCCATCATTTGGGGAGCAATCCTACCTGGAAGAAGACCTGGTTGAAGAAGAAGAAGTAATCCCAGACTGGCTGTTAGGGAACGACCAGGCCGTCGTGGGCGAAGCGGAGGATATGGCCATGGGTGATGAGGATGAAGAGGAAGCGGCTTTGCCTGAATGGAGTGAATCCGAAGATGACTTTGTTAATTTGGGCGGTGATTGGTTGTCGGCGTTCACCACAAATGAAGAGGAAGAACTGCTCCCAGATGACCATGCGCTGGATGTGACGCCAGTGATGGAGGAACTGCCTGACTGGTTATCCGGGTTTGAGTCTGATGAGGTCGCTGAAACCGAGGCGGAATGGGCCGAAGAAGTTGAATTGGATGAGGCGATGGTTGATGAAGAGCCGATACCTGGCTGGCTAACGGGTTTGGCGGCAGCGGCCGTAACTGATGAACCACCGACTGTTGCGTCCCCGGCTGCAGAAGAAACAGATGACGAGTTGTTTGATGTGCTGGCGGATATGTCAGCGGCCGAGTCGCCACTGGCTGACTGGCTGGCGGATGATGATTTTGAGCCGCACCAGGAAATGCCGATAGATAAACGTATGGCTGATACGGCCGTGCCTTCTGGTGGTCTAACAGCCTGGCTCCAGTCGCTGCCAGAGGGGGCCGCCGCGGAAATGAGCGAACCTGAACCGGCCGAAATGAGTGTGGATGTGCCTGAAATCCCCTCCGAAGAACTGTTTGCAACGGACAGCGACAACTTGCCAGACTGGTTATCGCCAGGCAGTAAAGCAGCGTTGTCCGCGGCCGATGACGATTCCAATTTACCGGATTGGCTTATGGGCAGCATGGGCGATGTGCCCGATCCATTGGATTCTGATCAACTGTTTGCGACAGATGAGGCAGTTGATTTGACTGTGCTGGATGATCTGGCTGACCTGGAACAGCTCACGGAGGTAGACACCTTTGCTGATGCGTTGGATTTGGCGGATGAAACTGAATTTATGGACGAGGAAGAAGCAGGTGATGAGTTGACGGCCGTTGGGCTGACGGCGCTCCTGTCTGGTATCCATGATGAACCCGCCACTTTGTCTGGCCTGGCTGAGGATACCGATATTGACTGGTTGGCCGCTATGGATGAGGGGACAGGATCAGCCATGGATGCGGCCGAAGAGATGGAACTGAATTGGCTGGCAGAAGACATCACGGCCGATATAGATGAAATGGAAACGGCCGCCCCGGCCATGCCTGAACCTGATCTTCTGGAAATGGAGCAGGATGCCCCCTCGGCGGAGATGGATGATGCTATTTCCTGGCTGGAAGAGCTGGCCTCCCAGCAAGAAACACCGGTTGATGAACTGCCTACGGTTGCCCAAACATTGCTGGCTGAAGAAGTAACCGGGTTGGGCATCCATGACCAACCCGCATTTGTTGCTGGCGAGGAAGATTTTGACCTGGGCTTTGATGAGGTGCTGGATGAGGCGTTTGCCGAAGCTTTTCCGGCGGAGATGATGGAGATTGTGGACGAGCCAGTAAGGATGGCTGAGGAAGAAGAGGCCGGTGCCAGTTGGCTGGATGTGCTCATGGCTGAGGAAGAAGATGAAACGGCCGCAACCTTATCTGCACCGCCGGAAGATGATCCAGAGGCGGCGATAGCCTGGCTGGAAGGGTTGGCAGCAAACCAGGGCGCGCCGTTGGAAGAACTTCCTACGTTGCAGGGGCGCACTCAGCGCGATCTGGATGGGCTGGTAGGTGAAGCGCAGGCTGATCTGGATGAGGCGCTGGCCTGGATGGATGATTTGGCGGCCGAACCGGAAACAAAAGAGGAATGGCCGGAACTGGATGAGGAATTACTGGCGACGATGATTGGCGGCGCGGCCGTGACTTCGGCAACGAAACCGGCTGCATCACCCGCCAAAGATGAATTGGCTGAAGCGCTCGATTTTCTGGAAGAACAGTTGATTGCAGAAGGGATCACGGCACCTGTTTCGGCAGGTACGGCCGTTGTGCCAGACAGCGAATTGTTGGCCGCTCTTGACTGGCTGGAAGAAAGCATAGCAGCTGAACCCGCCGCGCCTCTAGCCGCCGCTGTATCCGAGTCTGAGGATCTATTTGACGAACCGGCGGCTATAGACATGCCAGATTTAACCGGGTTGGCCGACGAAGATACATGGGAAGACGAAGACTGGGATTGGGAGCAGTCAGAATCTATTACTGATTTATTGAATGTGGTAGCAAAACCAGCCACTGGCAAAATGGTGGAGGCTGAGGAGGAAGAGCAGGCCTTGCTGGATATGCCAGATGATCCTGATGCGGCCATGGAGTGGCTGTCTCGCTTTGCCACCACTGGTGATGAGGGTGAGGAATCGGAAACTGCGCTGGCCTTTTTGGAGTCGGAAGCATGGGATGATACTGAAATTGAAGAAGGGATGGAACAAGACGAAACATGGGATGAACCGGCCGGTTTGATGGCGGCAACGGCCGTAACCGATAGGCACCTTCAGGTTCAGATGGATGATCTGGACATCAGTGATATGCCTGAAGACCCTGATGAGGCCATGAACTGGTTGATGAGCATGGCGCAGGGAGACACCGACATAGATTTTGATATGCAGCCGCCACCCATCACCCCCAGCGAAGATGCCAGATTTGCCATTGAGTATGACGTGCCAGCCCCGGCTGTTATGTCTGAGCCGGTGGTAGAAATGGAAACGGCCGTTGACGATTTCCCCACGTTGGCGGCCGATATGGAGGATGAAGCAGAGTGGCTGGAGGATATGCTCGCCGATGACTTCGAGATAGATTTCGACATGCAGCCACCGCCCATTACCCCCAGTGAAGATGCCAAATTTGCCATTGAGTATGACGTGCCAGCCCCGGCTGTTACGCCTGAGCCGGTGGTAGAAGTGGAAACGGCCGTTGACGATTTCCCCACGCTGGCGGCCGATTTGGAGGACGAAGCGGAGTGGCTGGAGGATATGCTCGCCGATGACTTTGAGATAGATTTCGACATGCAGCCACCGCCCATTACCCCCAGTGAAGATGCCAAATTTGCCATTGAATATGACACGCCAACCACACAAATAGTTGAACCCGCGCTAACACTGGATGAGATAGAGGAAACGATGCCAGATGATCCTGATGAGGCGATGGACTGGCTGCAAAAATTGACAGATACACAGACCGGTTCCCTGGAATCGGCCGCTCCCCCGGACGATGCACCGCTGCCCGCCTGGCTCAGTCAGGGGGAGGTGGAAGAAGATGAAGAGTTACCTGGTTTGCTGACCGAAGCGCCGATAGAAGAAGATTTAGACCTCATTGAAAATCTGGGTGTGGATATGGAAGATGACCTTTCCGATTCCCTGCCGGATTGGCTGGCTGCCGACGGCGGCCGTTCTTCGGGTAGTGGGCAGACGGGCTGGCTGACGGCCGTAGAAGATATTGACGTTATCAGCTGGCTGGCGGCCGAAGAGGAAGCCACAACAGTTGATTTTGATGAAATCATCATGCCAGAACATGGCGAGGCCAGACCTGTTGCATCATCTGCCAGACCGGCGAGCGATCGGTTGCCATCATTAACCCTTGCCGAACCAGACATGCCGGCCGAGTCGTTTGAGGTTCAGCCAATAGCGGCCAAATCAATAGACACCGTGCAGCTTTCTGATGTCCGGGTGGCCCTGGCTGAAAAGAAGTATGAAGAAGCAGCCACCCACTACCAACAGCTTATTGCCTCTGGCACGGCTACTCTGGGCCTGATTGCGGAATTGGAATCCCTGGCAGATGAATTTCCTACCCAGCCTGCCTTCCGCCGCCTGCTGGGCGACGCCTACATGCGGAACGGTCAACTGCAAAAGGCACTCAACTCTTACCGCACGGCTCTTGACCAATTGTAAAAAACAGGCACAATTTCTTAAGTACAAGAAGCCGGGTTTTTCTGAAAACCCGGCTTCTTGCTGAATATCATTATTGGAGTGCAAATCATGGAAAGAACATTAATTTTGGTAAAGCCCGACGGTGTACAACGCGGCTTGATTGGCGAGATTATCGGCCGTTTTGAACGGCGTGGGCTGAAACTGGTAGGCATGAAGTTCATCCAGATGACCCCGGAACTGGCCGGTGAACATTATGGGGTGCATCGGGAACGGCCGTTTTACAAGAGCCTGGTCGAGTACATCACCTCTGGCCCTGTGGTGGCTATGGCCTGGGAAGGCAACAACGCCGTTGCTGCGGCCCGCGCCACCATGGGCGCGACCAAACCGGTGGAAGCGGCCCCCGGCACCATTCGCGGCGACCTGGGCATGGAGATCGGCCGTAACCTGGTACACGGCTCCGACAGCCCCGAAAACGGCGTGAATGAAGTCAACCTCTTCTTCCGCCCGGAAGAACTCGTCGCCTGGAACCGGGCTACCGATAGCTGGATTATCGAGTAACAAACAAAAAAGCCTGCAATGTTGCAGGCTTTTTTATTGCATTTGCAGCACGACGTGGGCGCTATTCCACAGCCCTTCCAGGTCATAGTATGCGCGCTGTTCGGGCATAAACACGTGAACGATGACATCGCCAAAATCCACCAGCACCCACCCGGTTTCTGGTTCCCCTTCGATAGTCACGGGGTGGACACGGCCGTTATGTTTGGCGTCGTAGGCAATACTCTGGGCAATTGCCTTCAGCTGCCGGTCATTATCCCCGCTGCAAATGAGAAAGTAGTCGGCAAAAATGCTTTGCTCCCGCAAATCAAGCAGTGTAATGTCTGCTCCCTTCTTCTCCAAAATTGAATCCACCAACAGATGCGCTAATTCTAAACTATCCAGAATGTTGTACCTCCATATTGATTAAAAGATGCCAGATTCTAACATGGACGGCGGAGGCATGACAAGACGTTTGCATCTGCCCCAAGGTGAGCCTAAACTTCTTGTATCACGTATCAAGTGTCATCTACTTTTAACAAGGAGCACATATGGATCGCACACGTATTATTTTTGTGGTGATTGTGGTGGTGGCGCTGTGCATAGTGGGCGTCATGGTTGGCGTGCAGGTGATTGGCAACCTGGTAGAAAGTGTGGCTGACTCCGATGCCGATGCGGACAGAAGTGAGCCGCAAGTGGAAGTGCCGTCGGGTGGCGTGCTGGTGACGGTGGAATCGTCCAACACCAAAGAAGCCTGGATGAATCAGCTGGAAGCCGAATTTAATGCGGCGGGCATGACAACCAGCAACGGCCGTCCCATCGTTGTGGAAGTGACACATGGCACGTCCGGCGGGGCCATGGACGCTATTTTAGGCGGCTCTATGCAGCCTATCGCCTGGAGTCCAGGGGACCAGTCCTGGGTGGAGCAGGCTAATGAAACCTGGCAGCAGCGATTCAACAGACCCTTAGCCAGCGAAGCCTGCCCGCCAACGGTGTATGCGCCGTTGGGCTTTGCCATGTGGAAACCGATGGCTGAAACGCTAGGCTGGCCGGATGAGCCAATCGGTTGGGACACGATTGTGGCTTTGGCGGAAGACCCGAACGGCTGGGCCAGCTACGGCCGTCCCGAATGGGGCCAATTTCGTTTCGGACACACCCACCCGGCCTACGCCAATTCTGGCCTGCTGTCTATGACCAGCTTTGTTTATGGCGTCACCGGCAAGACAGACACCCTGACCGCCGCCGACGTCTATGCGCCAGAGGTAGAAGAAGCGATGCGGGCATTGGAGCAGGTGACGAGTAAGTACGGCCGTCAGGCGCCGGCCATCCTCGACGCCATGGCCCGGCAAGGCCCCAGCTACCTGCACGCCGCGGCCGTGCCGGAAGCCGAAGTGGTGCGTTTTAACATCGAACGTGGCGACGAACTGGCTTTCCCGCTGGCCTTCATCTTCCCGGCAGGTGGCACCATCTGGGCTGACCAGCCCTATTGTGTGCTGGACAATGCGGATTGGGTGGATGAGGAGGAAGCGGAAGCGGCGATCATTTTCCGCGACTTTTTGCTGGAGCGGGAACAGCAGGAGAAGGCGATGGATAATTTTCTACGGCCGTTAGACCCCAATATCCCCCTCCGTGATCCCCTGACCATGGCTAACGGCACCGATCCCAACGTCAACCCGCAAACGGTCGCCTCGCTGCCCAGCCCCAACGCCGAGGTCAGCAACGCCGTCATAGACCTGTTCAACATCACCAAACGCAAAGCGACGATGCTGCTGGTGCTGGATGTATCCGGCAGCATGGAAGGCGACCGCATTAACACCGCTCGCAACGCCACCGTTGAATTCCTCAACCGGTTAGATGCGAACGACGAAGTGGGGTTGATTGTCTTTAGTGATGATGTGACCACATTATCTGAGCCAGCGCGGGTAGGGGATGTCGTAGAAGGGTTATCGCAGCGCGTCAGCGGCCTGATCGCCAGCGGTAACACGGCTCTGTACGCGGCCGTTTGTGACGCGGCCAAACAAATGGCCGTCCTGCGCCAGGAAGATGTGGACGCTGGAGAATCACGCCTGTACGGGATCATCCTCCTCTCTGACGGCGAAGATACGGTGGGGGAGACGACCGAAAATCAGATGTTTGCCACCTGTTTGCCAGACAATGCCGAAGCGGATGGTTTTCGCATTTACCCCATCGCTTTTGGTGATGCGGCCGATACGTCGGTATTGGAACGGATGGCTAATGTGACCGGCGGCCGTATGTTCACGGCCGATCCCAATTCCATCAGCAATGTTTATCTCTCCATTTCGGCCGAGCAGTAGTTGACGCCAGACATCCGAGTTATCAAAGAACTCGGATGTCTGCTTTTATAAGGGACAATCGTGAGAATTTGTGTGGCCCAGACCAGGCCAATAACAGGTGATATTCAAGGCAACATTAAAAGCCATCAGCAATTTATTGAGATGGCTGCTGCGCACCATGCGGCCGTGATTATTTTCCCGGAACTATCCCTGACGGGGTACGAGCCGACATGGGCGGAAGAGTTAGCTATGAATGCGGGTGACGGCCGTTTCCACCCATTCCAGCACATGGCCAATGCCCGGCAGCTAACGATTGGTGTGGGCGCGCCTATTATTCAGGGGGCCGGCGTCTGTATTGGGATGCTCCTTTTCCAGCCAGGCCAGCCCCGGCAACTTTACGCCAAACAGTATTTACACCCCGATGAGGAACCCTATTTTGTCAGCGGGCAAGGCACAGGTGGTTTCATTGGTGGCGGGAACAGGCTGGCGCTGGCCATCTGTTATGAATTGTCCGTGCCAGCACATGCGGCGAACGCGCATCAAAATGGGGCCGAAATTTATGTAGCCAGTGTGGCGAAGTATGCACATGGGGTGGATACGGCCGTACCCCGTTTAGCCCAAATTGCCAATCAATATGGCATGACCGTACTCATGGCAAACAGTGTGGGACTGGCTGATGGTGATGAATGTGCTGGAAGTTCGGCCGCTTGGAATGATAAAGGTGAATTGGTCGGGCAGCTAGATGATGCCAGTGAAGGGGTCCTTATTTTTGACACAGATACCCAAGAAGTCATCATCACTCGCCTGGCATTACCTGAAGATTAGATGACATTTCTCTCTATCGTACACCCCTGACATATTGTATACTACCTCCAGGCGAGCCACCTTCAAAAAACCCCGCACTTTGCACCACTGCCAGATAGTTATTATTGCGTAATTGGGTAATCATTACCGCCCATTACACAATCACATCATTACCCAATTACCTCTTCAAGGAGGAAAAATGAACAGGCTGCAAGAATTACATGAGCTAGGCCAATCCACCTGGCTCAACTATATGCGTCGTTCTTTTTTACAGTCTGGCGGCTTGCGCGGCCGTATGGCCGATGGCATCCAGGGACTGACGGCCAATGCCGCCAACTTTGAGGCTACCATTGCCAGCGAAGCCGATTATGACGAAGCGATTTGGGCACAGGTAACGGCCGGAACGCCCGCCCCCGCCATTCATCGCGCCCTCATCATCCATGATGTGCAGGTAGCGGCTGATTATATGCACACGATTTACCAGGAAAGCCATGGCCTGGATGGGTATGTGAGCCTGGAGCTAGACCCCTCACTCATGCACGATGCCGTTAATACGGTGGCCGAAGTACGCCACCTGGAAGCGCAGATCAACCGGGCCAATGTGATGGTGGAAGTGCCAGCCACCCCCGCCAGCATGGAGGCCGTTAAGACGTTGACACGGGATGGGGTGAGCCTGAATATCACCCATATCTTTTCGGTAGATGTGTATGAACGGGTAGCACAGGCATATATTGAAGGGCTGGAACTATTCCTGGATACCCATAGCGTCTGGCGTTTTACGCCCACCTCGGTTGCCTCGTTTTCGGTGTCGGCCATTGATGAGGCGGTAGACCCACTGCTGGCGGAAAGGGGGGAGCGGGATTTGCTGGGGCGCACGGCCGTAGCCCAGGCCAGGCAGCTTTACGGCCGTTGCCAATCCATCTTCAGCGGCCCCCGTTGGGACAAAGTGGCCCGGCGCGGTGGGCGCACCCTCCGCCCTAAATGGAGCCGCACCACTCCCCGCAACCCCGCCTATGCCGATACCTGCTACGTCGAAGACCTGATCTGCCCCAACAGCGTCACTACCTTTTCCCTGGAGACATTAGCCGCTTTTCTGGAACACGGCCGTGTGGAATCCCACACCGCTGCCTGGCCAGAACAGGCCGAAAATCACTTGCAGCGCCTTGCTGAACTGGGCATTGACCTGGACGCCATCGCCGCCCGCCTGCAAAAAGAGTACCTCCACGCTTCCGAGCAACAGTTTCAGGCCATCACCCGGCGTATCAGCCGGAAACGGGAGGAGTTGGAGAAAGGGTGGCAGCGCACGGCCGTACATAGTACATTTCCATAAGAGATTAGCCTTATTTCTGACTATCGATCAAAAATGAGGAACAGGCCAATGCTTACCACTGCCACCGGGCCAATCACACCCCCCACCAGCACCACAATATCAATGATGTGCAGCAGCAGACGGTTGCCCATGCTGCCACCAGAGGCATCCCATGTGCCTGCGCCTGCTCCGCCAAACCAACGGCCGTCTGACATGTCCTGCTCAATCTGCACCCCCAATCGTGGCCCTAACCAGCCTGCCAGACGCGGCCGTAACACGCTGAAAAAGAACTCAATATACTGGATATAGCCCGCTATCAGCCCAATTGTCACAAAACCGAGCAGCACTTCCCGCACTCCCACGCCGGGTGCATTCGTAGCCAGCGCATAGACGGCAAAACAGAAAAAGGCCGTACCGAAAATCAGCAGCGCCCCTAATCCCGGTGGCATATTGGCCAGCATATGCAAAATGGGGTTGCGGCTGTGGTAACGAAAAACGTTCGGCGGCAGCCAGTCGGCCAGCCCTTGCCAGTCGGGGTCAGATTGGGCATAGAGGATGAGGGTGAGTACGGCCGTGTCCCCATCCACATCACTGCGGCGGCTCATTTGCGTGTTCCCGTCCGGGTCTTGCCAGGTGAGGCGGAATCCGGTGGACGGCCGTCCCTGGGCATACAGCACATCCCCTCGCCCCCGTCGCAGTTCCACCACCACTCCCTTCCCCGGTGGCAGCCCGGCCATCGTTTCCCGGAGCACCCGCTCATCCGGCTCTTTGCTCACAATTTTCCGGTTCACCTTCAAATTCATACGCACACCTTGTGGTGTTTTTGTGTTTTGGTGTCTTCGTAAACACTTGAACACTCAAACACAAAAACACAAAATCACTCAATCACGCCGCTCCCCACAACCCATACCTCGCCTTCCGCCGCTCTTCCCGACGGCCGTGCTGCTCGTGAATTTCGCGCACATGGGCCACCTTTTCGGCAATACCCGTTTCCAGCCAGAGTTTGCCATTTTCCGGTGTGGCCAGACTGCCCGCCCCATATGCCCCCGTCCTGGTATCATCGTCCCAGGGTGGATTGGCAATCAGGTCGCCACCTTCGATCCAGTCCATGTAATAACTGGTGGTGCTGACAAAATCCGTCTCATCCACCACCCGCTCCATGTGTACCAGGTCAGGGCGCAGATGCAAAATCATCGCCGTTTCCAATTCCCCCGCGTGGCCCATGCCGCCCCGCGCTGAGTGGCGAGTGGCCTGCACCACCGGTGCGGCGATGTGGCCGGAGGTGTGCAGCCAGGCTGTGGCACAGAAAATCCGGCGGTGGCGCTCACCGGCATACTTCACCACATTGACCAGAAAGGAGCAGTTCCCGCCATGCCCACTCATCAAATAAAAACGGTCAAAGCCGCGCCCCACCAACACATCCACCACCGCCAGCCAGAAATCTTCAAAGGCGCGGCCGCCGCAGTTCAGCGTCCCGGCAAAGGAGGCGCGGTGGGTGCTGACGCCGTAGGGGAAGACGGGCAGGCAGGTGGCGAGGTTGGGAATGGCGACGGCCGTGCCCTCTCCAATCGCCCCAATAATCAGCGTGTCCGTATTCATCGGCAAGTGGTAGCCATGCTGTTCGGTGTGGCCGATGGGGAGGATGAGCAGGTGATCAAGTGAAGAAGTGAGCAGGTGAGTAAGTGTAGGGGTGGTGGGGTGTAGGGGCGAGGCGGGGGGGTAATACCCCGGCAATTCACCAATATCTATGCCCCGCCCCCCGGTGATGGAGTGCGGCAGGGCAAGGCGTTGCGGACCGAGGCCGAGGTCTATGCCTTGCGGCGTGAGGGCATAGACGCGGCTGAAGCCATCGTCGCGCAGACTGTCCAGCAGGTTGGCGACAAGCTGGCCGAGTAACGGTTCGGGCACGGCCAGCCCACTGCCCCGCCAGCCATAGGGAATGGCGGGCAGCAGCCCCAAACGCACTGGATGACCCAATGCTTCCGCCGCTTTGTCCAGGTCATACCCCTCGCCTAACGGAATGATGAGCGGTGTGTCACGCGGCAAAGCGGCCACTTCCGGCCAGGTCAGTTCGTCATAAGGGAATATGTCAGTCATGGTTCGTGTGCAAGAGTGGCGCGGCCAGAGGCCGGCCACATCAGAACAGAGCTGTTGATGGAGGTGGTTGGAATTATAACGAAGACGCCGGGAAATGGGTGGCTGGGCTACAATCAGGCCATGCAACTCTACTTTGTGCGTCATGGTGAAAGTACGGCCAACCTCGCCCATGAGTTTGCCAACAGGGGGTTCAAACATCCCTTAACGGAAAAGGGTGTGGCCCAGGCGAACACATTGGCCCAAAAACTGTCCGGCCTTCAATTTGAAGCCATTTATGCCAGCCCAGTCAGGCGGGCGGTGCAAACGGCCGAGATTCTGGCGGAGAGCCTGCAAGCCCCGTTGGCAGTTACTGAAGCATTACGGGAATGGAGTGTGGGCATTTACGAGGGCACAAACGATCCGGTCGGTTGGGAATTGCACCGGCAGGTACAGGCAGATTGGTTTATCCACCACAAGCCGGAGAGCAAGATGCCCGGCGGTGAAAGTTGGCTGGATATTGAGGCGCGTTTTGTCCCTTTTATCGAGGGCTTGGTGCAAGAGGGGCAGGGTTCAGACCACAAATTGTTGCTGGTGGCGCATGGCGGCCTCTATCTGGCGATGCTGCCCGCCATCCTGACAAATGTGGATTTTTCGTTAGCCAGTCAGGGATTTCCCTATACCGCCTGTACGGTGGCCGAGACGCGGCCGTCTGGCCTGCATTGCCTCTCCTGGTGCGACCGGCCGCTTAAAGGTTAGACTGTGTAAAACGATTCATTAGGCCTGTCATTCCCGCGAAATGGGAGGAGGGGAGGGGGCATGAAGTGAACGGCCGTATACCTCTGCCTCTCAAACGCTTTGCCGACATCTTAAAGTTGGCGCAGAAATGACAAAACCGTCTCGTTAAAGCTGGCCGAGGCTTCCATGTTGACCATATGCCCAACGCCAGGTATCACAACTTTTTGGGCATGGCGGATTTGTGCGGCCAGCCGGTCGGCAATGGGCAGGTTGTAAAACGGTAAATCTTGTTCACCCACAATGATTAGTGTGGGCGCTTGTATCTCCGCCAATCGGTCATTGGCTGGCGGTTTCAGGCCATGCGCGGGATTTTTGTGGAGGAAGTGCCAGCCGGAATAATCGGCGACCATTTGCCGCAAACGGGCGGTGACATCGGGTTGGCGCTGTGCCGGAACAAACCAGCCACAATTGAGCCAGCGCTCCTTTGCCAACGCCATATCGCCGCTGCGGGCCGCGGCCGCAAATTGAGCGAACCAGCCCGCCAATTCATCCGGCCATTCATAGCCGTCCAGCGCCGAAGCCGCTGTGGGAATGAGGCTGGTTGTCCTTTCCGGATACGCCACCGCAAAGTCTATGGCAATGCTGCTACCTAGCGACAGCCCCAGGATGTGCGCCCATTCGATCTGTAAATAATCGAGTAATGCCTGCAAATCTTGATAATGGGCATAACGTTCGGCGATAGGCACGGCCGAACGGCCGAAGCCGCGCAAATCATACCGAATGACCTGAAAAGCAGGCGTGAAGGCCGCCATCTGTTCATCCCACATGCGCCTGTCCAGGGCAAACCCATGAATGAGTACGAGCGGTGGCCCGGCTCCGGCAATCTCATAATAGAGCTGTGTTCCGTTTATGTTGGCGAATCCATTACGGCCGTGCATCCCACAAAACCTCCTGCCATCTGAGCATATCACCGGCCTCACGAGGAAACAACAGGTACTGCGCGGACAATTCAACCTGTCTATTTGCCATTATGTTATAATCCCGCCATGTTTGCTCAGGATTGTCCTGGATGCAAACGAATCGCCTGAAATTAAGGAGGATAACACAATGAACATTCCAATGGTCATTTGGGTAATTTTGATTGTCGTGATTTTGCTTATGGGCGGGGTGTTTTTGCTGATGCGGCGGCAGGCGAAGAAGGTGAATCTGACACGGCCGTCTGACCCCAACGCCCAGCCGGATTGGCTGCGTGCTATGCCGCCACCGGCTACCGTCGCCGCCACCAAAGCCGATGGGGAAGGCATTACCCTCTACGACTATGATGAAGGTGAACACGAAGCTGCCCCCTTTGCCGAACAGGTGGAGGACATTTTGTATAGCCTGATGGAAAATGAACCATCGTTGGCCGAGGTGCAGGTGGATTTGGGTACAGCAGCTGATGGTAGTCTGGAAATCTGGGTAGACGGTGTATCTTATCCCGATGTTGTTTCCGTGCCCAATGAGGCGCTGCGGTTGCTGATCCAAAAGGCGATTGCAGAGTGGGAAGCGTATAATTCGTGATGCCTTACGCCTGGCGAGTGAACGCTCACCTATAACGAAAACCCGCACCATTAAGCAACCGTGCAGTAATTATGTAATTGAGTAATTTGGTAATTAGCCGCTTCAATTACCCAATTACCCAATCGCTAACTTATTTGCAAACGATCACTAAGCAGTTGGTGAAATCAAAGGAGGGGCGTTTGGTGGCTACGGCCGTGCCTGCTATAGTTCCCCACCATGACCAAACGAACACTCATTGGGCTTGTTTTGTGCCTGATCTTGCTGGCGGGAGCCACCACCCAGACCACCAAAGCGCAATCGGCGGATGCCATTTTGCAGCAGGTGAACCAGTTTCGCCTGAATAACGGGCTGCCCGCCTTCAGTTACAACGCGGCGCTGGCTTCGGCGGCGCAAAACCAGGCCAACTACATGGCCGAATTTGGCGTTTTTAGCAGCCATATGGGGTATGGCGGTTCCTGGCCGCAAAGCCGGGCCAACAGCGCCGGTTACAGTGGGCAGGTGACGGAAAACATCGTTGGCGGCACCAACCTGACCGCGCCTCGTGGCCTCACCTGGTGGGTCAATAGCCCGGTACATTACAACACCCTCATCACCACCCGCTACACCGAAGCCGGTACCGGTTTTGCCAGCGCGGGCGACATCAACTATTATGTCCTGGTAGTCGGCCAACCGGGTAACGCCGCCATTCAACCGGCCGCCATTACAAACAACAATTACCCCGGCGCACTGTTTATTACCCCAATTACTCTGGCCGAGCCGGGTGAAGATGGCTCCATTATTCACAAGGTGCAGGAGGGGCAGGCGCTGTGGTCACTGGCGGCACATTATGACGTGCCCCTGTCCGACTTGCTGTTGTATAACGGCTTGCAAGCCGATTCCTTTGTGCATACTGGCGATGAGATTATCATCCGGCTGCCAGAGGGCGCGCCCATTCCGCCCACGCCCACGCCACCCACCACGCACCTGGTACGTGATGGCGAGTCGTTGTGGACGATTGCGGCTCTGTATAATGTGCGTATTGGGGATGTGATGTGGTACAACAATTTGACGGAGGAGTCCGTGTTGCAGCCAGGGCAGGAAGTGAAAATACGGCTGGCGGCCGGGGAATTGCCACCACCCACACCCACACCGATCATTAACCATATCGTGCAGGCGGGGCAGACGCCGTGGGAAATTGCTCTGACTTACGGGCTGACTCTGGAGCAACTGCTGGAATACAACGATATGGAGGCCAATGCCATTATCAAACCGGGGGATGAATTGCGCATACGGCCGTTTGATACCCCCACACCAACACCCTTACCCACTTCCACACCCACGCCGCCAACGCCTACGGTAACGACCAGCCCCACGCCTACGCCGCTTTCCATTCCATTGGCCCAGGGCACGGCCGTTGCCGCCAGCCTGAAAACAACGGATGTGGTCACGGCCGTACCCACTCCCCGTGCGGTACAAGAGCAGGCTGCTGGATTTGCCCATCCCTGGTTGTGGGGTACGGCCGTGTTTGTCATTGGCCTGCTCGCGCTGGGCGGCGCTTTTATTCTTGCTTTACGCAAAGAGAAGATTTCGTAAGCCGTAATCCGTGGCGCGTCATCCGTTGTCGGTTCACGGATTACGCATTACGGATTTGGCATTGGCAATAAACGCCCGCACCAGCGCCGAGTCTTTCTGGCCAGGTGCAGTTTCCACACCACTGGCAACGTCTACGGCATACGGCCGTACCACCCGCACCGCCTCGGCCACATTGTCTGGCGTCAGGCCGCCTGCCAACATCAAGCCGGGATTTTGCCGGGCCAGGTGAGCGCAGATTGTCCAATCAGCCGTCTGGCCGGTGCCGCCGCGCAGGGTGGGGTGGTAGGCGTCAATGAGGAGAGATGGTAATTGGGTAATTGGGTAATGGGGTAATGGGGGGCGGGTATACCATTCAGCGTCGGTTTCGGCTTCAATGCGGGAGGTGGGGCGTAGGGCTTTGAAGGCACGGCCGTACAGTGGCGACCGCTCATCCCCCACTAGCCAGGGCGGTTCATCCCCATGCAACTGCGCCAGGTCTAGCTGGCAACTGTCCATGATTTCCACCATCCGCTCCGGCGTCTCATTCACAAAAACGCCCACCAGCACCGGGCAATGGTCTAACTGGCGTAAATGGGCGGTGATGTTTTGGGCCGCTTCCGGCGTAATGCTCCGTTTGCCCGGTGGGTAAAAGATAAAACCGAGAAAATCAGCCCCCGCTTCGGCCGCCAGCAGTGCGTCTTCCAGATTTGTTGTGCCACAAATTTTGACTTTTACCATATGGAGCTACCTGTAACGCGATTTTCCAAATCGCGGATTGAAGTATATCACGACGCAACGTTATCTGGTCTGAGCGCAAGGGGGATAAGCCGTGCGGCTGGGGGGCCACACGGCCGTGTGCCAATCCAGATATTCCACAAGATGTGCCGCCCAGTATTCTTCGTTATGCCCGCCGGGATTGATGGTGGTCTGGTGGCTGATGCCTGCTTCGGTGAGCAATCGGTCTAGCTCCTCCTGGCCGCGCCGCAAGAAGTCCTCCTCGCCCCAATCGAGCCAGATGCGTAGCTGGCTGCGGTCGGCGTCGGCGTAATTTGCCAGAGGGTTGTAGGGGGCCGGGTCGGTTTTCAGGCGGAGGGAGCTGCTGTGTCCAGCTACGGCCGTGACCAACCCCTGGTGCCGGAAAGCCACCATCAACGCCCAATAGCCACCCCGTGAAATGCCGCCAATGCTGCGCCCGGCGGCATCGGCCCAGGCACAGTAGTTGGTTTCTACAAAGGGAATTAGCTCTTCGACTATGACCGCTTCCAGACTGTGCGGGCCGCCGGACAGGTTATTGCCCAGCGGATTAGCGGCGGGCATGATGGCGATGAAGGGAGGATAACGGCCGTCCAAAATCCCCGTATCCGCGTGCCAGGCCAGCCCCAGGTTGA
>CAZOPF010000106.1:9038-18275 GCA_964581605.1 uncultured Ardenticatenaceae bacterium | reverse complement strand
ACGGAGTGATCGAAATGGAAATTTCTATAATTTTTGCCGGATTTGGCGGGCAGGGGGTGTTGTTTGCCGGGCAGTTGTTGGCGTATGCGGGCATGGATGAGGGGAGGCATGTGACCTGGATTCCGTCGTATGGCCCGGAGATGCGCGGCGGTACGGCCAACTGCACGGTGATTGTGAGTGAGGAGCCGGTGGGTGCGCCGATAGTAGCGCAGCCGGATGTGGCGGTGGTGCTGAACCAGCCGTCGTTTGAGAAGTATGAGCCGCTGGTGAAACCGGGTGGGCTGTTGGTGGTGAACAGCAGTATTGTCACGGCCGTGTCCACCCGCGCTGACATTGAAACAGTGTATTTGCCTGCCAATGCGCTGGCGGAGGAGTATGGCACGCCAAAGATGATGAATGTGGCGGCGGTGGGGGCGTTGTTGGCGCGACGGCCGTTCCTGCCATTGACGGCCGTGCAGCAAACCTTAGCTGCTCATTTACCGGCCAGTAAACAACACCTGGTGGAGGCGAATTTGCGGGTGTTGCAGGCGGGGTGGGAAGCGGCGGTGGGGGAGGTGATGAGTGAGTAGTGAACAGTGAACAGTGAGCAGTGAGCAGTTAGCAGTGGTGGGGGAGAGAGGGAAGTGTGAAACGGCCGCTGAGAGGGTGCGACCGGTGAGGTCAACGTATTACAAAAGCTACCAGCCCCTATTTGGCTAAGAGCGTTGCGCCAGGCTGTTGGGCGGTTGCTTATCAGGGGACAAGAACAAACGAGCCAACTGAAACAAGCCAGAACCGCAGCCCAACAAGATGGAGAGTGCCACCATCATGCCGATAGCCGCAAAATCGGCCGTTCGCTCTGGATACGTGGCCGCCAAGACAAAACCGGAGAGGAACAAATTGCGATAAAAAAGCCAGTTCATGGGTACGATTGACAAACATTTTCAGGAATCAACCTTTTCATGTCACCATAAGCCACATGAAGATTATTATAATCTCTATGTGGCTTATTTTCAATTGGAGCGCAAAATGAGGCGTGGCAGACCAGCCTCCCTTCCCATCATACTCAGAACAAAAAAGCGACCTGCCCCCTGGCTAGTCAAAGCACGATTAGGCTAATTGTACGGAGTGCCGGCGAACGGCATGGCAGCCACGCAGCGGCTTCGGGCCGTACTTCTTTACAATCTCCCCACTTAATTGCCCGTATAAACTACACATCCAGATTACGGACTTCGTTGGAGTGGGTCATGATGAAACGTTTGCGGGGGCCAACTTCGGACCCCATCAGCATGTCAAAGGTCTTGTCCGCCACCACCGCATCTTCAATGTTTACTTGCAACAAGACCCGGTTGGCCGGGTCCATCGTCGTTTCCCACAACTGATCCGGGTTCATCTCCCCCAGACCCTTGTACCGCTGAATGTCGTATTTTTTGCTCTCTTTTTGCAGCATCTTCAGCAGATTCGCCTGCTCACCTTCGGAGTAGGCATATTGCAACTCTTTGCCTGTTTTGATACGGTACAGCGGCGGCTGGGCAATGAAGAGATGGCCGTTTTCGATCAGGTCGGGCATGTAACGAAAGAAGAAGGTGAGCAGCAGGGTGCGAATATGGCTGCCGTCTACGTCGGCGTCGCACATGATGATGATACGGCCGTACCGCAAATTACCCAGGTCAAATGTATCCCCAATGCCCACACCCAGCGCCGCAATCATCGCTTTCACTTCATTATTCGCCAGAATCTTGTCTAGCCGGGCGCGTTCTGTGTTCAAAATTTTGCCGCGCAAGGGCAGGATGGCCTGGAAATGGCGGTCGCGCCCCTGTTTGGCCGAACCACCGGCCGAGTCACCTTCCACAATGTACAGTTCACATTTGGCCGGGTCACGCTCAGAGCAGTCGGCCAGTTTGCCGGGCAGCGTCAGGCTTTCCAGCGCACTCTTACGCATCACCAGTTCCCGCGCTTTGCGGGCAGCGTCGCGGGCACGGCTGGACGTCAGGCAGCGTTCGATAATTTTCTTGGCTTCGCGCGGATTCTCTTCCAGGTAGGCGGAAAAGGCATCTCCGGCCACCGAAGTGACGATCCCGGCCACTTCGGCGTTCATCAATTTCACTTTGGTCTGGCTTTCAAATTGGGGGTCAGGGTGTTTGATGCTGACAACGGCCGTTAAACCCTCATGTGTATCATCGCTGGAAAAGTTTTTATCCTTCTCCTTCAAATACCCATTTTTACGGGCATAATTATTGATCACGCGCGTGACGGCCGAGCGCAACCCGGATTGGTGCGTCCCCCCATCTGGTGTGTGAATCGTGTTCGCAAATGAGTACTCAGAAACAGAAATACCTTCGGTAAATTGCAGGGCAATCTCCACATCAATGTTATCCGTTTCCTTATGAGCATAAACGGGGTCATGGAGCGCCTTGCGGTTCCGATTCAGGTAACGCACAAACGACTTCACCCCACCTTCAAAATAAAAGCTCATCTCGCGGTGTGGATCCGGCCGTTCATCTCGCAGACTCAGGAAAACGCCGCTGGTGACAAAGGCAATTTCCCGGAAATGGTTCATCAAGGTCTCAAATTTGAAGGAGGCGTCTTGTTCAAAAATAATCGGGTCAAACTTAAAATGGGTGGTCGTGCCGGTGATGTCCTCATTTTTGAGTCGGCGCAGCTTCTTTACCGGTTCTTGCGGCACACCGCGATGGTAACGTTGAAACCAGAGATGCCCTTCGCGGCGGACATACACCTCCATCCACTCCGACAGCGCATTCACGGCCGCCGCCCCTACCCCATGCAACCCACCAGATACCTTATAGGCGGCATTGTCAAATTTGCCACCGGCGTGCAATGTGGTATGCACCAGTTCCAACGCCGACACCTTTTCCGTGGGGTGCAGCGCCACGGGAATACCCACGCCATTATCCGTCACGCTGATGCTTTCGTCTGGGTGAATGACGACTTCAATGCGGTCGCAACGGCCAGCCAGCGCCTCGTCAATGGAGTTGTCTACAATTTCTGTCACCAGATGGTGCAGCGCCTTAATGTCCGTACCGCCGATATACATGCCAGGGCGGCGGCGCACCGCCTCCAGCCCTTTGAGCACCTGGATATTACCGGCGTCGTACTGTTTTTCTGCCTCTGTCTTTGCCATAATTTTTCCTCAATCAGCTATCATTGCCCGCAGTTAACAAGGTGTAATTTTACCACATTTGTTCTAGGCAAGCGACTAAGACAAGATATTATGTTGACTTTTCTCAGGATCGGGACAGGGGGTTGGCAATGAAGTCCGAAGACCGGCTTCCAGCCTCGGACTTCGGCTAACGGCCGTCACTCAATGATGCGCTTCGTCATGGGTGTGTTCATCGTGGCCGTGTGCCGCATGTTCGTCATGGGCCTCGGCCGTGTGGCTGCTGCGCGGCGTAAACATGGCGACGAGCAAGGCAAAGGCCAGCCCCACGGCCGCCGCCCCCAACCAGATAGATACTGCCTGTGTGACTGCTTCTGCAGAAAACATAATTGATTCCTCCATTTCCATAGGATTAAACCGCAAAGGAGGCAAAGGGCGCAAAGAGAAAACTTCGCGTCCTTCGCGTTCTTTGCGGTAAATAGTTACGACTGTTTCCGATTTCGCCAACGGCCGTACCAAACCAAAACGAGCACCACAACCCCGCCAATGCCCGCCACGGCCAGCCAGGCAGGCAAACCAGCTTCGTTATCACCGGCTGTGGCTGGCGTGGCTGTCGGTTCCGGTTCAGGAGTCACGGCCGTCTCCCCTTCCACTGTCTCTGTCACGGCCGTTGCCTCCGCCGCCACCTCTTCACTCCCTTCTTCCGCCACTTCCGCCGCTTCCTCTACCACCTCCGGCAGCACAAACACGGCCGTACTCCGCCCCGGCAAGGCAAATGTACCAGAAGTCGCATTGTAGGACATTTCCGTGTAACGGCCGTCGCTGCTGGCCGCCAACACCGGATGTAACACCATTTCCGCCCCCGCCACTTCAGCCAGCGTGAACGTTTGCGCTTCGTCGTTGGCATTAAACAGCACCACGATCCGGTCAAACTGCGGGTCTAAATCCGCCCCTACCTGATCAGACAGACTCATCACAATCAGCCCCGGTATCTGCTCTGGGCCGGTGTTGTAAAACTGCAAACGGGCCATGATTTCATCGGCCGTTTGCAGCCGGAACAGCGGCGAACTGCGGCGTAATTGCAACATCGTCTGGAAATGCACGGCCGTTTGCCGGATCAACTCCCCATCTGGGGCCAACGTCGGATCAGCCAATAGTGGCTGCTGTAGCGGCCAGTTCTCCTGGTTCTTGCTGGCAACCGGCAGCCCCATGCCCCAATTGTTTGTCTCATAGCTGAAGTCCAGGCGGTTAAACCAATCGCCGGAGTTATAGCTGTCGCGGTCAAAATCCTTCGAGCGCAGCAAGTCACTGCCCGCATGGAAGAAGGGTACACCCTGCCCCAACATCACCAGACTGAGCGCCATTTGTTGCATACGCGCCCGGTCGGCTGGCGTTGCCGTCAGCGGCGCTTTGTACTGGATCGCGTCAAAAAGCGTCTCGTTGTCATGGGCGGACGCATAATTGATCGTCTCCTGCGGGTCGTGTGCATACCCGGCAAACTGGCCGTTGTACAGCACTTCCCGCCCTGTGGTCATTTCCCCGTCCGCACCTACAAATTCAAAATCTTCCAGATTCCCGGCCAACCCCACGCGAATATGGTCGGTCAGTTCCAGCAGGCGGGCCAACTGCTGTTCCGGGCTGCCCTGGTCAATCTCGTTCGGGTCATAATAAAGGCCATTGATGAAGCCCTGTTTTTGGTAATCGCCAAAGGGGTTGCCGCCGCGAATAGCGTCGCGGATACGGTCATTAAACGTGCCGATGCCTGTGCCGCCCATGTTCATCTGCGTGGCGTTAACGCCCCGGGCATTGTCCGCCACTTCGCCAAAGTTCCAGCCCTCGCCATAGATGTATACGGCCGTGCCCTCCACCCCATTCTCCGCCAGCGTCAGCCCATCCAAAGCCGCCCGCACCGCCAGCATATCTTCCTTCATGTGGTGCCCCATCAGATCAAAACGGAAACCATCCACCTGATACGCCTCCGCCCAGGTCAGCACCGAATCAATCATCAATTTTTGCATCATGGCGTGTTCACTGGCCGTGTTGGCGCAGCAGGTACTCCGCTCCACCTTGCCCGCCGCATTCAGCCGGTGGTAATAGCCAGGCACAATGCGATCCAGCACCGAAAAGTCACTTTGCCCGGCGGCATTGGTGTGGTTATACACCACATCCATCACCAGCCGCAGCCCACTCTGGTTCAACGCCTGCACCATCTGGCGAACCTCCAAAATGCGCTGCGCCCCGTCCGGGTTGGTGGCATAACTGCCTTCCGGCACGGTGTAATGGAACGGGTCATAGCCCCAGTTGAAGCCGTCCGTTTCGGCCGTCGCCTCTACCAAAGCCTGCTGCTCCTCTGAATCCGGCGGGAAACCGGCCAATTCATCAAATGACGGGCTTTGCCAGGCCGTTGTGTCCTCGTTAATGGTGGCAATGTCAAAAGTGGGCAGCAGGTGAATGTGCGTCAGCCCGGCCTCCGCCAGCCGCCGCAGATGGGTCATGCCCAATGAATCGGCCAGGGTGAAGGCCAGATAGGTACCCTTGAGTTCGTCGGGCACGGTGGGGTCATACACACTGAAATCGCGCAGGTGCAATTCATAAATCACAATATCTTCCGGGGCGGCCAGCGCCGGTTTTTCCAGGCTGTCCCATCCTGCGGGCATGAGCGCCGGGTCGTGCAAATCCACAATCTGGCTGCGTGCCGAGTTCTGCGCCAGGCTCAGGCTGTAGGGGTCAGTGACCAGGTTTGTCTGCACGCTGCCTTCAGAGGGCACATAAACCTGCACTTCATACAGGTAATACTTGTATTTCCAATCCGGCTCGCCGGTGATAGACCAGACGCCGGTGTTGGGGTCTACGCGCATGGGTGAGACCTGGGCGCGTGTGTCCGGGTTGCTATCATCAAAGAGGTGCAGCCGCACCAGCCGGGCGGTGGGCGCCCAGACGCGCAAAGTGGGCGTGTCTCCATCCCAGGTAACGCCCAAATCGCCGTCATACGCATACAAATCATCCAGCACACCGGGTATTTGCAGCCCGGTGGCGTCCAGCATCTGGCCGTCGGCCGTTTGAGCAGAGACGGCCGTTTGCCCCTTCAACGCCACCCGCACAAACCCTAAATCCTCGGCCGCCAATTGCAAAGCCACCATATTCCGCAAATGGGGGAAGCGGGCGGCAATGTCGTCGGGCACACCATCGGGCAATACAGTGAGGGGTACGGCCGTGCCCCCACTCATCCCCGTTGGCGTCAGCGAAAAGGCATTGCCGGCCGGGTCATAATGGAAAAAGTATTGATTACCTTCTGTTGCATCCACATCCCATAAAATCAGGTCTTCGCGCACCCAATGTGCCCGCTGCTCGGCCAGATTCCCTTTAGGGCCAGCGTCTGCGCCGACGCCAATGGTCAGCAGTTTGCTGCCGCTGTTCCAGGTGAAGGTGACGAGTGTGCCATCTTCAGGTACGGCAAAGGGGATGTTGGCTCCACCGGCCGCACCACCTTCGCCGTAGTTCTCATCCCAACTCTGCCCAACGGCCACTTTGGCTTCATAGCTCCCGGCCGGAATGCTGACGGTCTGGAAGGTGAACGTGCCGTCCCCGTCTGGGTCTTGCAGCCAGGAACGCAGGCAGTCCGGCTGCCAGTCGTCGGGGCAGCCCAGTTCGCTTTGGAAGTCGCCGGGCACATTAGCGATGAGGTTGTTCACGCTGTCCGCCACCCAGCCGGTGTTGTGGTCAAAGAGGTAGGTCACGGCCGTTTCCTCGGCCAGTTCCAACGGGATATTAGCCCCCCCCGGTTCCGCGTTCAGGCCAAAGTTGACATTCCAGCTGCCGTTGAGAGCCACTTTGTATTCATAACTACCGGCGGGGATGGCGAACACGGCCGTCCACACCTGATCTTGCTCATCAAAGACCAGCGCCGTCGCCTCACACTCCGGCTGCCAATCGCCAGAGCAGCCGAGTACACTCTGGATGGTGCCGGGAATGACCACCAGATCGGGAAAGGACGCGGCGGGTGCAGGCAAACCGCCACCAGAGCCGCCCACCGGATCCAACTCCGTAACCAAACCAGCCGGAATCTCATCTGTCGTCTCAATCGTTATTGCTTTTGTAGCCGGATCAAAGCTGAAGATGACGGCCTGCCCTTCGCCAACGGTAAAGGGGATATTCGCGCCATCGGCCACCCCATCCGCGCCATAATTTTCATCCCAACTCTGCCCCACAGCCACCTTCGCTTCATACTCTCCGGCCGGGATGAGGGCAGTGATGAAGGTGTAAATGCCGTCACCATTGGGGTCTTGCAGCAGGGAGCGCAGGCAGTCGGGCAGCCAATCGCCGGGGCAACCAATTTCGTCCTGAAAGCTGCCAGGCACGTTCGCCAGCAGGCTGTTCACATTGTCAGACACCCAGCGCGTTTTGTGGTCATACCAGAAGGTGACGGGGCCATCTTCGGCTACCGTCAGGGGAATGTTAGGGCCGTAGTATTCGGCGTTGAGGCCGTAGTTATCGTCCCAACTGCCGTTTAGCGCGGCTTTGTATTCGTACTCTCCGGCCGTCAGATCAAACGTAGCCAGCCACAAATCATCTTCGGAGCTGTAAACGAGCTGCGATTCGGCGCAGGTGGTGTTCCATTCACCGGAGCAGCCGAGTTGGGGCTGAATGGTACCGGCGATGGTGACGCTGTCGGGCGGCGGGATGGCGGCGGGGTCGTCGGATTGGGCGTGGGTGAGAGTGGTGACGGCCGTGAATGCCAACAGCAATACAGCCAGGAACAAAAGGTACAAACTATATTGATAGGGGTTGTGGGATTGTTTCATCATGGGCGTATTCTCCTCGGTCCGCCTGTTCATTTTACGTGAGTTCGGCTGGGCTGGCGAAGGTTGCGTTTGCAATGATGTAGATGGATTTGATGAGACCAGGATAACGGCCGTATAATTTTAACCGTTGTACTTTCCGCTCTATGCAGAGAATGTAACGGCCGGTGGCTGGTGCTGGCAACCAGCCGCCAGCCACCAACCACCATCACAAAGGAGATCATCGTGAAACTGGTAACTTTTGCCCACAACGGCCGTACGGCGATTGGTGCGGTGACAGCTGAAACAGTTGTAGACCTGACGCATCTGGCCCCGGATATGCAGCGTTTGATCGAGCGGGGCGCGGAAGGGTTAGTGGCCGCTGAGGCCGCCATCGCTACTGTTACCCATGCCATTCCCCTGGCGGCCGTTCATTTATTGGCTCCCGTCCCCACTCCCCAGCGCAATGTATTTTGTCTGGGGCTGAATTATTCCGAACATGTCAAAGAATCCTATGGAGCACGTGGGCAGCAGGCCACTTTGCCAGACACACCTATCATCTTCACCAAAGCAACAACGGCCGTCAGCGGCCCCACCGACCCCATTCCGTATGATCCGGCCGTGACCACGCAGTTGGATTGGGAAGTGGAATTGGCTGTCATCATTGGTCGAAAGGGTAAAAATATCCAGACGGCCGAGGCAATGAAGCACGTTTTTGGCTACACGGTTCTGAATGACATCAGCGCCCGTGACTTGCAAATGGCCGGAAAACAGTATTTCAAAGGCAAAAGTCTGGATGGTGCCTGCCCCATGGGTCCCTGGATTGTGACGGCCGACGAACTGCCAGACCCACACAACCTCCGGCTTATCTGCCGCGTGAACGGTGTTGTTAAACAAGACGGCCGTACCAATTGCATGATCTTCAACATCCCGGCCATCATCGCTTATCTCTCACATGGCATGACCCTGCTGCCCGGCGATATTATTGCCACCGGCACCCCGGATGGTGTTGGCTTTGCCCGCACCCCGCCTGAATTTTTACAGCCGGGTGATACCCTGGAAAGCGAGATTGAGGGAATAGGCCTCCTGCGTAATCCCGTCGCCTCCTAATCATCTCTACAACATGCACAAAAATAACGTGATGCGTGACAAGCTGATTCACAAATCACGCAAGCCGCCGCAACCCGAAATCGCCCTTCCCGTATACATCTGCGTTACAATTGCTGGTAAAATGTCCACACCATGTTAGCCGAAACCTTACCCACCTTGTTCACCTGGTACAACCTGCCCTTTACCCTGATGTTGATGGTGTGCGGCCTGTTAGCCGTGCTGCAACTCATTGGCCTGGGTGATGATGGCGAT
>CAZOPF010000106.1:0-8938 GCA_964581605.1 uncultured Ardenticatenaceae bacterium | reverse complement strand
GCGACCTCGACTTCCTGTCAGTTTTAGCATTCGTAGGTGTAGGCAAAGCGCCACTCATGGTCGTGCTGGTCATCTTGTTGGGCAGCATGGCCATCATTGGCTGGACGCTGAATAGTTTGCTGGAAGCACTTGTGGGCAGCTATCCGGCCTGGGGTCTGTTATTGGTACTGCCCGTCTCATTTGTGTTTGGTGGTCTGATTTCATCTCGCGTGGCCCGGTTGATCGGCCGTGCTTTGCCTTCCATCAATACGACGGCTACGGCCGCTGCTGGATTGGTGGGGCGGCGTGGGGCCGTCATCAGCCCGCGTATTGACGGCCAATATGGTCTGGTGCGGGTGCGCGACCAGGGCGGGACGCTGATCAATGTCTTTGCCATCACGGCCGAAGATGAGCCAATTGCTGCCCAGTCAGAAGTCGTGTTAGTGGATTATGATGCCGCGAAAAAGCGGTATACGGCCGTGCCCATAGACAAAAAGTCGTAACGCGATTTTGTAAAATCGCGCCACACGTATTGAGGAGGAACCATGCAAATTTTAATTCCCATTGCTATTGTTTTTGTGGTTGTTCTGGTAAGCATCATCTTTTTCTTCTCCATTCTCCGTGCTTACGTCAAGACGCCGCCCAACCGCGCCTTTGTGCGTACCGGCGGCCTGGGGCGGGCCACTGCCCCGCCCAAAGTGGTGATGAACGGTGGCGGCTGGGTCTTTCGCACCATCCACGAGATCACCTGGGTAGACCTGAACACCATGGCCATCGAAATTGAGCGCACCGGCGAAACCGCGCTGCTCACCATTGATCCCCAATACGCTGACATCAAAGTCATCTTTTACATCAAGGTAAACCCCACCATTGACGGCATCGTAGACGCCGCCCGCACCATTGGTGGCAAGCAGGTGGATGGGGCGACCGTGAAAGAGTTGGTGGATGCCAAACTGGACGGCGCGCTGCGTGATGTGGCCGCCACCTTCACCCTGATGAGCCTGCATCAAGAGCGGGAAAAGTTCATCGAAGAAGTACAAAACCGGCTCAAAGCCGACCTGGAAGAAAACGGCCTGACGTTGGAATCCGTCTCTATCCTCACCCTGCGGGCAGCCCGGCAAGGCTCTTTTGGCACCGATGATGTGTTCGGCGCACAGGTAGCCCGCGCCAACGCCCAGGTGATCCAGCAGGCGTTACGTGAACGCAATGATATTGAACGCAAAACGGAAATCGAGATTAAGAAAAAGGATACGGAAACAGCCCGCCAACGGTTAGACCTGGACCGCGACCTGGCGCTGGCATCGGCCACGCAAGAGCGAGAAGTGCGCACCATGCAAGCCACTGAAAAGGCGCAGGCTGACCAAAAGGTGTTTGAAGAAGAGCAAAAGTCAGAGCAGGCGCGTATTGCCAAGGAGCGGGCGGTGGCTCTGCTGGAAATGGGAAAGGCGCAAGAACTGGCCGTGCAAAACGAACGCAACCAGCAAGAAGTGATGTCTACGGAACTGACCCGCCGCCAGACGTTGGAACTGGCCGACCAGCAGCGGCAGATTGCCCTGGTGCAAGCGGAACAAGAACGCGAGCGGGCGGAACAAGAGCGGTTGCTGGTCTTAGCCAAACGCGAAGAAGCGGCACAGGCGGTGAAAACAGTAGAAGCAACCGGGCAGGCGGAGCGCGAAGCTAAAATCAGCACCATCCAGGCGGAGCGGGAAGCGCAAAAGGCGATGATTGAGCAGAAGAATCGCATTGAGCTAGAAGCGTTGCGCAAACAGCGCGAAGCGGAAGCGGAAGCGGCGGCCCTTAAAGCCCGTGCGGCTGCGGAGGCGGAAGCGGCGCTAAAACAGGCGGAAACGATTCGCACCCAGGCACAGGCAGAAACGGAAGCGGAAAAATTGCGGGCGGAAGCGGCCAAAGCGCAGGCTTCGGCCGTTGGGCTGGCCGATGCGGATGTGCTGCGGGCGAAGGCGGAAGCGGCCATGCAGGAAGCGCAGGCGGTGAAAGCCAGGGCCGTTGCGGAAGCAGAAGGGGCCAAGGCCAAAGCGGAGGCATTGGCAGCCTTTGATGGTGTGGCGCAGCGTGTGGAAATTTTGAAATTGCAGCTGGAGGCCCAGGTGCAGATTGAGGTGGCAAAGGCGGAGGCGCTGGCGAAGGCGCTGGCTTCGATGAATATCAAGATGATTGGCGACCCGAATGCGGCCGCCTCCCTGTTACGCATGGTCACGCTGTCTGACGGCTTGGGTGAGGTGCTGAAAAATACACCGGCCCCGGTTTTGGAGGCGGGTCAGCAGTTGCTGAACCGGATCACGGGCAATGCCGGGGATGACAGCTTGACGAAGCCGGCTAATGGGGCACATGCAGGAACAAATGTGGCGGAACTGGCGCTGCTGGTGCCGGAGATTGTGCAGAAAGTGGAGCAGCATTTGAATGTGAACAAGCTCAAAGGCAAGTCTGTGGGCGAGGTGTTACAAATGCTGAACGAAAAAGTGCCGGATGATGAGGCGGTGCAAAAGGCGCAAACGGCCGTCTCCCAACTCCCTATTATCCGTGACCTGCCGTTTGACGACTTTTATTTGCGAGCGACGGCCGGGAATTCGTGAATAGTAAGCAGTAAGCAGTGAGCAGTGAGCAGTGAGTAGTCAATTGATTATTGATCATTGACCATTGGTAATTGACATGGGTTTGTGGGCGAAGGTGCGGCGGGTGATGCAAACGGCCGTAACTGATCTCTTTAGCGAAGAATCGGACACGGCCGTGCCCGACCCCACCGCTGCCCACATCCAACAGACTCAGAAACGGCTGGATGCTCTAAAAAACGATCTGGCGCTGGCGATGGCCCGTGAAAAGCAGGCCGAAGCCCTCTGGCGCACAGCGCAGGCACAGGGACAACCATATGCTGCTGAACTGGAAGAACAACGCCAGGTGTTTGGGCAGACGATTGCTGCATTGCAGGCCGAGATTGATAGGTTGCAACAGCGAATGGCCACGATGACCAGTCAGGCTGCTCATCTGAAAGCACGTGAGGAAAATGTGGTGATGTGGGAAGAGATGCAAGCCCTTCAGCGCGAATTGGACAAGACGGCCGTGACCCTGCACCACGAACTGGCCGAACGCGAGGAGCAAATTGCCCGGCGTGAAGATATGGCCGCCGCCCGTGGGGAAGTGCGGGCAGTGGGCCGTGATGCCGAGCTGTGACTATTGCCATGGTGACCCCAGAACAACAAACAGCACTCGATCAGTTGTTTCCGCCGATAAAAAATGGGAATGGGGTGGCTACGGCCGTGCCTGCTCCCCCCCTTTTGTCTGACCTGCTGCAACTCTGGTTAGGTGTTTCTGGCGAACAAGTACAGGCGTATGTGAACACCCTGTTTCACCAACGCCATGCCTGGGAAGCCCGTTTTCTGGATTGGGCCGAGGGTAATCCGCTGGAAGCCGCGTTTGGTTTTTTAGGCGCGGCCGCCGCCGCTTTTTATGCCGCCGAACGGCATGAAAACCCCAAAATTAACACCTACATAGATGCATTTTATTACATCGCCACCTGCGCTTCGGTGGGGTACGCCGATGTGTTTGCCGTGACCCAAACCGGCAAAGCCATTGCCGCCCTGGTCATGGTGGTTGGCCCTGGCCTGGCTGACCGCACCCTCAATCGCCCCCCATCACCATAAACTCGTAGACAACATTTGGTGAGCGTTGGTAAGCGTCAATCGCTTGATCAAATGGCATATGATAAAATGCCCAGACATGATCACTTACGTAAGGCGGTATGCCATTTTATTAGTTCTGGCTTTGGGGCTGGTAGCTTGCGGGCAGGGGTTGAGCCTCTCTACACTTCAAGATAGCAATGAAATTGTGACACTGCCGCCGCCACCTACCCACACGCCTATCCCTACTGAAATCCCCACCCAAGAAGATGCCAGCGGTATTGCGGTCGCTTTTTTTAAGGCATGGGAGCAAGGGGATTTGTTGGGCATGTACAGCTTGCTCACCCCACAAACCCAGGCATTGATAGATAGTGCTTCGTTTGTGGCACGCTATCAGGAAGCAATGGATACAGCCACGGCTCATACCATCCTCCCCCAAATGCTTTCGGCCGCGCAAGAGGGAAACCAGGCAGAAATGGCGGTGCGCGTGATGTGGCAAACAACTGTGGTGGGCGATATTGTGCGTGATTTGACGGTGCCGATGGCATATGAAAACGGCCGTTGGGGGATTATTTGGGATGAGGGGCTGATCCTGCCCGAGCTGGCTGGTGGCAACCGGTTGGTGCTGGATGAACGTAACCCGGCGCGGGCGAACATCTATGATGCCAACGGCCGTGCCCTGGCCTATCAGGGGACGATGATCACTCTTGGTGTCATCCCTGGCGAAATTAAAGATGAGGCCGCGCTCTTGAACGTTCTGAGTCAGGCACTGGGCAAAACCCCTGAAGAAATCAAGGAAAGTTACGCCTCTGCGCTGCCTAACTGGTATGTGCCGGTGGGTGATGTTCCCGAAGAGGTGATGCAGCAATATGTCACCAGTTTACAGCCCTTCATCGGGCAAGGGCTGGCCGAACCGCAAACCCGACTGGCGCGCCTCTTTGCCGAAGGCGGCATAGCGCCCCATCTGGTAGGGCATACCGGTTTCATTCCTGCCGAAGTTGTGGCCGAATACACAGCACAAGGGTATCGCGGCGATGAAATTGTGGGGTTGGATGGTATTGAGTTGTGGGGTGAAGATTACCTGAATGGGGAACGAGGGGGAACGTTGACGGTGATTGACCCAAATGGCCAATACGTGGGCACAGTGGCCGAACGCGCTCCCAAACAGGCACGCAGTATTTACACAACGATTGATGTGGAGTTGCAAACGGCCGTTGAACAAATCCTGGCCGATGCTGTGGAAACTTATCCACTGCCAACGGCCGGAGCCGCCATTGTGATGGATGTGAACACGGGCAAGATTCTGGCAATGGCCTCTTACCCCGATTTTGACCCCACCATTTACGATCCGGTGCGCCCAGATGCGGCCAATACGCTGGCAGCGGTATATGCAGACCCGGCACGGCCGTTGCTCAACCGTGCCGCCCAGGGCCAATATCCTGCCGGTTCATTGTTTAAGGTGGTTACTTTCACGGCCGCCATGAACAGCGGCCTGTTTACACCCGGTTCCACCTATTACAGCAGCGGAACATGGAGTGGCCTGGGGCCGAATTTTGTAAAGGTGGATTGGCTGCCAGGCGGCCATGGTACCGTTTCTTACCAGACGGCGATTACCGTTTCCTGTAACTCTTGTTTTTATGAAGCGGCACTGGCAATGGATAATGTAGATCCCAACCATTTCCCGGCGGTGGCGCAGCAGATGGGGCTGGGGCAGCTGACGGGCCTGGTGGGCATTGCCGAAGCGCCGGGCACGATTCCTTCACCGGCGTGGAAAGAGGAAACGTTGGGCGAGGTGTGGCTACCAGGTGACGCGGTAAATATGGGCATTGGGCAGGGCTTTGTGCAGGTAACGCCGCTGCAAGTCGCCTCTATCTTTTCAGCCATTGCCAATGGGGGCACGCTCTATCGGCCAACGCTAATTGACCGCATTGGCGCGGGCGGTGGTGCGCCGGAAGAGCCATTTCCGGTGCAGGTGAATGGGGAGATGCCCATTTCGCCGGAAAATCTGGCTTCGTTGCAGCAGGGGTTGTTTGATGTAACCCACAGTGGGCGGGGCACGGCCGAATTCATCTTTAAGGGATTGAGCGTGCCGGTGGCCGGTAAGACGGGTACGGCCGAAGACCCGCCGCGTAACTCTCATGCCTGGTTTGCCGGCTATGCGCCGGCCGGGCCATACACCCGGCCAGATGGCACGGTGACCACGGAGCCAGAGATTGCAGTGGTGGTAATTATGGAAAATGCCGGGCAAGGGTCAGAAGTGGCCGCGCCGATTGTGCGCCAGATTATGGAGAGCTATTTTGGCATTACGCCGCTGACGCCTTTGCCCTGGTGATCCGTAATCCGTCGCCCATAATCCGTGAACCGTGAACCGATAGCTGATTGGTAACCGTGCAGTAATGATGTAATTGAGTAATTTGGTAATTAGCCGCTTCAATTACTTAATTACCCAATCGCTAACTTATTTGCAAACGATCACTTACCGATTACGACGAGGAAAGAGATTGCCGACGAACAACAACAAAACAAAGAAGCCCTGGCGGGAGGCGGTGCAAGAGGTGATGCGCCATGCTACAGAAGCGGAGGCATTGGCGCGGTTTGGCAAGCGGAAACCGGCCTTTAATTATCGCTGGGAGCATGTGACGACTGTCGTCACCCTGGCGAATAAACTGGCAGCAATGACGGGTGCAGATGCCGAAGTGGTGGAAGCGGCCGCCTGGCTGCATGATGTGCGCAAGGAAGCCAAAGAAAAACATCCGCAAGAAGGTGCCAAATTTGCCCGCAAATTTTTGCCCAAAACGGATTTTCCGCCGCAGAAGATTGAGGCCGTGGCGCAGGCGATAGAAGACCATATGGGATTGTGGCTGGAGAAGCCCCTCACAAATCTGGAATCACAGGTGTTGTGGGATGCCGATAAATTGGCGAAGATTGGGCTAACGGCCGTGTTCCATTTCACCGGCAACGTGCTGGCGAAGGGCAAACCAACGACGACGGATGAACTGCTCAGTAACGGCCGTGATGCGGCCTGGCAGGCCCGCACGGTAGCCAGTATGCACACAGAACCGGCTCGCCGGGCGGCCGTTGCCCGTTTCCAGGCGTATCATCAGTTGTGGAATGTGTTAGAGCAAGAGTTGAAGGGGGATGATCTGGATGCGTAAACCGCAACCGTGAGCCATTGGATCAGGGCTAACAGGTGACGGGCCACGGGTGACAAATCACGGCCATACGGCCGTGATCGCCATCTGCCGCAAGACAATCCGTTCATATTTTCCCTGGTTGGTTGGTTTCCATTTCACCAGCATCATTTCCCCATCCGCCATTTCCAACCCCGTAATGTAGCCCGGTGTACTGCAATGCCCAATGTTGAAAAAGGGCGGATTTTCTTGTGCCGCAGGGTGCGCCGCGCCGGGAAAAGCACACAAATGGGTATGTCCGCAAATGATCGCTTGCCGTTGCTGCTGTGCCCAGGAAAGGATTGCCCCTTCCAACTGCCAGGCAAACCGTAAAATTCGGTCACTCACGCGGCGCGGAAAGTTTGCCAGATGCGATCGGGCCGGTAAACCCACTTCCGGCTCCGAAAAGTGATAACGGGTATGGGAAAAGGGGAGGGTGTATTTGACAACATGGCGGCTGTACGGCCGTTGAAACCACCAATACCGATCCCCTTTCGGGTGTGCCTGGTGCCCATGCACGGCAAAGAGATTGTGCCCGCTGGGCGCATGGTGCAACACCAGCCCTTGATGCACCGGGATGTTTTCTTTTTCCAAAGGGTCAAACATACCCTGAGGCGAATCGTGATTGCCGATGATCAGATGCAGGCGATGATGGGTACGAAATTGGTGAAGCAGATCGAATAACTGGCTATAAGCGCGGCGAATGTGGGCAAAATCGTTGTACCACAACTCATCCCCATCCCCCAGTTCAATGTAGGTAAAGCCCTGATGGTAATAATGGGTCAGGGCATGCACAAAGAGGGTTTCATTTGGGGCAAAAAAGTCATAGCGATTTTTGGTACCCCGGTGCATGTCGCTAAAAAAAACGAGGCGGCTCGTATTGTCAAAATAAATGTGGGGTGACAATTGGTAGGCCAGATTGAGTCGTTCATGTGCCTGTTCATGCCAATGTTCCACCATGCGCAGGCCAATCTGGGGTATTGTTTGTTCGGTTGTTGCCATCCGGTTACTTCCTTAACAGCAAAGCGATGAAAAAATCAGATTTGATTGTAATTCTACTGTCGTTGGGCATTGTAACATAAGCTGTTCTTGCTTTTCTCATCACATGGAAGAGGCTTACTAATTGACTGCCCTGGGCTGGAACACCTGTGGGGTGTAAGGATGAGCGGGCAAATTCAGCGTGACGAATCGGCCGTATTCCCCTATACTTACCTGCCATGATCGCCCTCGCCCTACAAAAACCCACCTCCACCCACGAGAAACGCCGTCAGTTGCAGGCGGAACGAGAGAATGCCCGGGCGGAATTGCTGGCGGCCGAAGCGGAACTGGCAAAGATGCAGGCGGCCGTCAACGCCTTTCGGATGCAGTGCCGGTTGAAAATCGGTTATCTGGTGGATGAGTATCTGGAGCTACGCGCCCACAAACAGGCGCTATGGACGCAGCTGCAACTGCTCCAGCAGGCGCAGGAATTTGGCATTCCCTATGACCCGGATGATCCCTTCTGGCACGGCCGTGATGACATCCCCCTGCACGATGACCTGCCCGCTGACGCCGACCTGCCTGACCTGGGTAGCCAGCGCGGCCGGACTGCGGAAAAACGACTCTACCGCGAACTGGCCCGCCGTTTTCATCCTGACCGGGCCGAAAATAATGTGGAACGCGCTTATATGTCGGCGATGATGGCGGCCGTGAATGTAGCTTATCAAAATCGGAACCTGGAAGCGCTGCGTGATCTGGCAGACGAACTGGACCCGACGGCCGTGCATGAACTGGCGGCCCTAGACAGCAGCGACCTCCGCCACCTGCGCGAGCAAATTCTCATGTTGCAGCGGCGCAAACGACGTGTCCATCAGCAATTGGCTTCCTTACAGCAGGAGAATACCACCCGCCTCTGGTGCAAAGCCGAACAGATGAAAGCGGACGGCCGTATCTGGTGGGAGGCCGTGCGCGATGACCTGACCGCCCTCATCCAACGCCGCCAGCAAGAGATTGTGGAATTGGAGACGGCCGTTGCCCGGTTAGGAGAGGCAATCGGTAACCCGTGATGCATCATGCGTGACCTGTTTGCTCATAAAAAGTTATATCCATTACGTACAACCCACCCAAACACCCAAACACCCAAACACTCAAACACCCAAACACCCAAACACCCAA
>CAZOPF010000105.1:0-18559 GCA_964581605.1 uncultured Ardenticatenaceae bacterium | reverse complement strand
CAAACGGGTAGGATTGCGAGCCGGGCATATTCCAACCAGAATATGCCTGCATTTTTTGTAAGGAAACCCTCTGGTTGAGGTTTATCCAGTTAATAAATTGTAACCTTGTAGAAGGGATGCAGTTGGGGACGGTACAAGAGACCACTCAGACATTCATTTTCCCACTGCTTCGCCCTCACAATGATGCAGGAGACCCTCATGCGTCGTGAAGTTCTCACGTGGTCTGATGTAGATAAATTGATAGATTATTTAGCGCCGCAGATTCACGGCCGTTATGACAGCATGGTCATTATTACTCGCGGCGGAATTGTTCCAGGTGGGCTGCTGGCTGAAGCGTTAAATATCACTTATGTATTAACCGCTTCGGTGCGGTTTCCGGCCGATTTTCCGGGCCTGCAAATCCCCGGCCCGGAAAAGTATGCTATTCCCGAGTTTATCCAATTTCCGGCGGATGCCGCGCTGGCCGGCCGGCGTGTGCTGGTGGTGGATGATGTATGGACGAAAGGACGCAACATGGTGACGGTGGCTAACCGGATTGACGTTGCCGGTGGAATGCCTGATACCTGTGTGCTGCATTACAAACCTTCCACTTCCCTTTACCCTGGCCTGACGCCAACGTATTATGCGGCCGTTACGGATGCCTACATTATCTATCCCTGGGAGTTGGATCGCGGCCCGGAAGTGCTGGGAGTATGGAATTAAGAGGCGCGTAGGAGATCAGGCGATTACGCGATCAGGCAACCTCCTGACCTTTCGATAGCCAAGTAAGAAACGGCCGTTATCCTGTAACGGCCGTTTTTTATTGCCTCCCTACATGTGATAAAATTCCGTCCATGCATACAGCGTTGATCGTGATTGGTGGTGGTTTGGCGGGGGCAGAAGCGGCCTGGCAGGCGGCCGAATGGGGCATACCGGTCCGTCTATATGAGATGAGACCCCAGCAAACCACACCTGCGCATAGCACCCCCTGGCTGGCTGAACTGGTATGCAGTAATTCGCTTGGCTCGCTATTGCCAGACAAGGCCCCTGGGCTATTGAAGGCGGAACTGCAGGCATTGGGTTCGTTGATATTGGCCTGCGCTCAGGAAACGGCCGTGCCTGCTGGTTCTTCGTTGGCTGTTGACCGTGACCTCTTTGCCCAACGGGTGACGGAAAAAATAGAGAGCCATCCGTTGATCGAACTGATGCGTGAAGAAGTGACGGCCGTGCCCGCCACACCAGCCATCATTGCCAGCGGCCCCCTCACCTCCCCGGCACTTGCCGCCAGCATTGGCGAACTGACCGGGCAGGACTATCTCTACTTTTATGATGCGCTTTCGCCCATTGTGCAGGCGGAAAGCATTGACATGCGCCTTGCCTTCCGCAGCTCCCGCTATGATCGCGGTGAACAAGAAGAGGGCGATTACATCAACTGCCCCCTGACGAAGGAAGAGTATTTTCAATTTCAAGAGGCACTGCTAACGGCCGAAACCATCACCCTGAAACAATTTGAGCAGGAAGACCCTCACTTTTTTGAAGGGTGTATGCCTATCGAACAACTGGCCCGGCGCGGTGATAGGGCATTGGCCTTTGGGCCGATGCGCCCGGTGGGGCTGGTGGATCCGCGAACGGGCACACGGCCGTATGCCGTCGTGCAACTTCGCCAGGATAACCTGATCGGCTCGCTTTACAATATCGTCGGCTTCCAGACCAACCTGCGTTGGGGCGAACAAAAGCGCGTGTTGGGCTTGATCCCTGGCCTGCAAAATGCTGAATTTGTACGCTACGGTATGATGCACCGTAACACATATATCAATGCGCCGCAGTTGTTACATCCTTCATTGCAATATCGCGGCCGCGCCGACCTCTTCTTTGCCGGGCAAATCACTGGCGTGGAAGGGTATATGGGCAATGCCGCTACTGGTCTATTGGCAGGCATCAATGCTGCCCGTTTGCTCAGAGGGCAATTACCTGTTATTTTGCCACCCACCACCATGTCAGGCGCTCTTTGCCATTATGTGACTCATGCTGAAGCCAATCATTTTCAACCCATGAAGGCCAATTTTGGCCTGCTGCCTGCCCCACAGCACGATTTACCCAAAGCAGAGCGGTACCATTGGTACAGCGAGCGCGCCCTGACTGCCCTCCGTCGCTTCGCCCGTGCCAATGGTATCAAGTACCAGGCGCCAGGTGTGCAAGTGTTAACTGACAAGCCCCAACTGACACCTGGCACTACTACACAATACCACGAAGGATAGAATGGCTGAAGGATTGAATTTGTGGTTACGCCAAAATGCGGCCATCTTGTGCAGTGCTACTCTGCGCCGCGCCCCCAATATGTTGGTGGACGAAGATGACCTCTTTGAGTTTCTTGCACTGCTGGCAGACAGTGTAACCGCCCGCCCGGAAATGCAACTGGCAAATGTGCAATCCTGGGCCTTAACCAGTATCGGCCACGATGCGCGGGGAGCTTATGATTGGCTGGTAGTATTGCGTGTGCTGAAACAAGAGATAATTGCTCGCCTGGAGCGGCAGTTCCCGCCCCAGGAAACATTGCGCGCCATGCGCCAGTTAGACGACATTCTTACCTATGCCATTATTGAAGCTTCCCAGTTAGCCACGGATATTCAGCGGGCCGACCTGATTGAGCATATGGTACAATTGCGCCAACAAGAAGATCGACTTGAAGAAACAAAGACCAAATTTATTGCTGTGGCGGCGCACGAATTAAAAACCCCCTTAACCATTATTGAAGGATATGCCAACATTTTGCGGGCGGAATTAAAGAATGAACCGCGCCTGACCGTGTATCTGGATGGGTTTAATAATGGTTTTCGCCGGATGCGGGAAGTGATTGGTGATCTGATTGATGTTTCTTTGCTCGACCTAAAGTCGTTTGAAATCAAATACCGGGAGATTAGCCTGGAACGTTTGGCGATTATGGTGGCCGATAGCCTGGATAAGTATTTTGCGGAGCGCAGTGTGGAATTGCGCGTTATGCCTTTTAATGTCCCTTCCTATACCTATGGCGATGAGGAAAAATTGAAGAAGGCATTGATGAAAGTATTGATGAATGGGCTGAAATACACGCCCGATGGTGGGCAGGTGACGGTAACGGCCGTGCCTACCCGCCAGGATGAATCATCGGATGATTTAGGGGGCTTTTTAGATCTTCAGGTGAAGGATACAGGCATTGGGATTGCCGCTGCTGATCTGGAACTCATCTTCAATAAGTTTGGCACGGCCGCTGATGCCAGCCTGCATTCTTCTAGCAAAACCAAATTCAAGGGAGGCGGCCCTGGCCTGGGATTACCTATTGCCAGAGGTATTATTGAGGCACACGGTGGCCAGATTTGGGCGCAGAGTGATGGATATAACGAAGAGACCTGTCCTGGCAGTACCTTTCACATCGAACTGCCTTTATGGTTAAAAGAGCCGATGTGGGGTATGTAAGGAAGGAGTTGACTATGATTGAGAATCACCGCCTTGACCATGCGCCGTTTCTGGTGCCACCAGGCAAGAAAATAAAGCTGGCCGATTATGACCCCGCCTATACGGCCGGATTTGCCAATAAGAAAGAGGCCAAAGAGGCGCTGCTGGAAGATGTGACCGAACTATCGGCCGCCCAGGAGTTGCTCTGGGCCAGTGGGCAGTTTGCGGTGTTGGTCATCTTCCAGGCGTTGGATGCTGCGGGCAAGGATGGCACGATTAAACATGTGATGTCTGGCGTGAATCCGCAGGGGGTGGAAGTGACCAGCTTTAGAGCGCCAACGGATGAGGAACGCCAGCACCATTTTTTGATGCGGCCGATGCGGAAATTACCGGCACACGGCCGTATCGCCATTTTTAATCGCTCTTATTACGAGGAGGTGCTGGTGGTGCGGGTGCATCCTGATTTCTTGTATAACCAGTGGCGGCCGCAGCGTGGGCACAATGCCAGCCTGGACGAGGTGTGGCGTACCCGGTATCAGGAGATCAACGAGTTTGAGGCGATGGTGTCTCGTGCCGATACGCTTATCCTCAAATTTTTCTTGAACGTCTCCAAGGAAGAGCAGCGGCGGCGATTTTTAGACCGGCTGAATGACCCGGCCAAGCAGTGGAAGTTTGCTGTAGGTGATTTCCACGAGCGGCAGTATTGGAATGTCTATCAGCAGGCGTATGAGGAGATGTTGCAGGCTACCAGTACAGAGATTGCGCCCTGGTATGTGATCCCGGCCGACCACAAATGGTTTATGCGTGCCTGCGTGGCCGACATTATCACGGCTCGTATTCAGAAGCTAGACCTGGCGTACCCGGAGGTGAGTGAGGAGAAGCGGGTGGAGTTAATGGCTGTGAAGCAGCAAATTGAGGCCGAGGGCCATCACCAGCCTGCATCGTAACAAACCCGTATAAGTGTGCCCCCCGTCCCCTCTTTACACAAAAAAGAACGGCCGTAGGGGATACGGCCGTTCTGCCAGATTTAAGCCTGCAAAACAAACTCCAATCTGAGGTGGGAGCAAGGGGTGGTTTCTGTTGACGACGGCCGTCGCGGAATCCCACTGGGGCGCTCACCAAAATCATGTAGGGGTGAATTCTTCCACGATATACCCAATTGGCAATTCCCGTAAAACTATGCCCTCCTCAAGCCGTTGTATTTGACTCGTCACTTCATAGGTTTTAGGCTCAGGTACAGTCACGTTATCCTCAAGTAAAAAATAAATATAGTCTACAAGCGCTTTGGCAAGTTCTTGTTTTGCTTCTTCGGGCGTTTGTCCATCGGCCATACACCCAGGCAAATCAGGATGAGCGGCTACATAGTAATATTCACCCTTATCACTTTCCTCACGGTTAATAACGGTAAAGTAATTGCGTGCAGCCAATTCTTTTGCTTTTGCCCATTGATTATTGCTCATTTCAATTATTCTCCTGTTGACTGAGTAAGGCATCAATCAACCTGACAGCCTGACGGACATAAACTGGTTTCATTATTTTTTGCCTGGGCAAAGTTGCTCGTAGATCAGGGTAATTAGGGTGACTCACAATGTCATGATTTTGTCCGTGCCTGATGGTAAACCCAAATCCAATATACAATCTATCAATCTCCTGCCGTTTCCAGCCACTCTGTGTGTTTTGTGCTTTTTCAAAAAGTTTTTCTGCTGATGAAGGCACTTCATTAATCCAATGTCTGATTATTGTTGGTTGAGATAGAATTCGTATTGTCCTATATTTTCATTTTCAATCAAAATATGCCAGGCATAATCACCTGGATAAGGAAATTCAATGTGGTCAATCCGAAAGATCATCGTGGCTTCTGGCCTTATACCACTACTGCGCTCTGGAAACCTGAATGGTATTTCAAGTTGACGTAAGACAGAACCATCGGCATCAATCAGGCGCGCAGCGAGGATATGTTCTCCACGCGATTCCTCAATGGGGTCTGTTTGCAGTATGATGACAAGATACATTGACAAATGCCGACAGGGAAATTGATGAGCATAAATTTGCCGAAAAACGCCCATCACATTAGGTTTCCCGTTAGCCGTCAAATTGGCATAATCTGCTAGAAGAACAGTGGCTTGCATATAAAACAACCTCTTGTAGCATGAAAAATATCGCTCATTGTGCGTACTCATTGTTCATAATTGAAGTATACCATACTGACAGCCATCTCAAGTCAAAGCAGTCATAGCCTCGGCCGTGTCCCATCTCTACACAAAAGAACGGCCGTAGGGGATACGGCCGTTCTTTCCCATTTCTCGTCTTGAGCGTCCTGCATCAATAATAGCCGCTGATGGCGCTGTCTTTGGGCGCGTTGGTCAGCGTCGCGCCGACGATACGCACCTTGGCTTTTTCCAGCGTCTCTTTGGCCCGTTCGGCGTGGTCGCGTTTGGTTTTGCCCGCCTGAATCACCAGCAGTACCCCGTCCACCTTGGCCCCCAACACGGCCGCATCCGTCACCGCCATCACCGGCGGGGCATCAAACAAAACCATATCCGCCTCCTCTTGCAGCCGGGCAATGATCTGGTCTACCTTCTTCGCGCCCAACAGGTCGGCCGGGTTGGGTGGCTTGGCGCCGGAGGCCAGCAGCCACAGGTTGTCCACGCCGGTCGGTTGCAACGGCAGTTCCAGCCTGTCGGCCAGTACCAGGTCAGTAAATCCGGGTTCGGCTTTCAGGCCAAAGAGGTCATGCAACGACGGCCGTCGCAAATCACAATCCACCAAAATGGTGCGGCGGCCGCTTTGGGCTATCGTTACCGCCAGGTTGGCAATGGTCGTACTCTTGCCCTCATTCGGCGCCGGCGACGTGACCACCAGCGAACGCAGCGGATTGTCCAAACTATAAAACGAGAGGTTCGTCCGCAAGGTGCGGTACGCCTCACTAATAGGGGAGCGGGGGTCGGTTATGGTCACTAATTCCATTGGGTACTCTTAGATTATGAAGTAAACAGTGAACAGACTGTTCACTGTTCACTGGTTAGGGATACGCCCCACAACGGGTATCTCCAGATAACGTTCCACATCTTCACTGCGGCGCATGACGCCGCTTTCTAGCCATTCCAGCACAAAAACCAAAATAATGCCCAACAACGCGCCAAAGACAAATCCGGCGGCCGTATTGATGGTCGTTTGTGGGCTGGCCTGGCTGTATTGCGGATTATCCTGAAATTCAATCGTAATCCGGTCTTCCTGTCGGTTCTTTTCGTTTTCTTGCTGTTGCCATTGGATGAGCAAATTGCCCCAGGTGCGGGCGATATCATTGCCCAGGTCGCCATCGGTGTTTTCCACTACCAGTTGCAGCACCAGCCCCAGCCGGTCTGAGGCTACGCTGACATCACCCAGCAGTTCCCCGGCCGTCATGTCCAGTTGCAACTGGTCAATAACCGCCTGAGCGCGGAAGCTGCTGCGTAGCCATTGTTCATAGTTGCCCAACAGTTCACGGGCCGCCTGCGACTGGCCGAAATCTGTGCGCGCCGGCCGTACCAACAACCGCAAGTTGGATTCATAGATGGGTGTTTGCATTTTGCTGTAACCAAAGGCAGCAACGGCCGTCAGCACCGCCAACAAAATAATCATCCACCCCCGCTGGCGTAAGATGCGTAGATAGTCGCTTAGTTCCACTTTTTGCTCCTCTCTGGAATCTCTCCCAACACGGGCAATCCCACATTCTCCACATCTTCGCGGCTGCGCACGGCCGTGTCCAGATATTGTGCCAACAGTGCCAGCCCCACCCCGGCCATGAGCGCCAGGGCAATGCGCAGCGGCATGTCCAATTGGCTGCGGAAGCTGCCGGGGATGGGGGTGACAACGGGTTGATCTACGGGCACGATCACGGCCGTATCCCCTCCCAACTGCGGCAATGCGTCCGCGTTTTGTTCCGTCAACACCACAATGGCCGCGTTCATAATCTGGGCCAGCGTCGCCGCATCGCCATGTTGGATGGATAGTTGCAGCTTGCTGCGCACATTGTCGGCGACGACGTTGAAGGTGTGCGGGGGAACGTCCAGGTTTTGGGTGGCTAATTGGGCGGACACGGCCGTCTTAAACTCGCCGCCAACCGCCCAATCCGTCAGCCCATTGACAATGTACTCCGAGGTAAGCCAGTTGTAATACCGGTTCTCGTCAAGGTTTTGGGCCACAGCGGCCGGCGTCTGGCTGACGATAAAGTTCATGCCCACATTATATCCGGCCGGCGGCGGCGGGCTGTAAGTGAGAACGCTCACCCCCATCACCACCACTGCGGGAATAACAATCAGCCACCAACGGCGCTTAAGGATTTTCCAGATATGTCGTAATTCCATAACTAAAAAGTCATTTGTCCCTGATCATTCGTCATTTGTGTGACCAATGACCAATGACAGAGGACTAATGACCAGCTAACTTCTCTTCTACAAAAGCCAGCATCTTATTTTTGAAGACGGCGGTGTCAAATTGTTCGGCGTGGCGGCGGATAACGGCCGTGTCCACCGTCACTTCATCAAATGCCTCCACCGCCTGGATGATACCGCCAACCGACTGATCGGCAAACAGCGCCCCGGTCTGCCCCGGAATCACGCTGTCTAACACGCCGCCCGCCGCATAAGCAATCACCGGCCGCCCGGCGGCCATCGCCTGAAGGGGGGCAATACCAAAATCCTCTTCACCCGGAAAGACAAAAGCGCGGCAGCGGGCGTACAAATCGGGCAAATCGGCATCCGGCACATAACCCAAAAACTGCACCGTTGGCCCGGCCAACGCTTCCAGCCGCTCCCGGTCACGCCCAGAGCCAGCAATGAGCAACGGCCGGGCCATCTTGTTAAATGCCTCAATGAGCAAATCAATCCGCCGATACGGCACCAGCCGCCCCACAATCAGATAATAATCCTCGATTCTGGTGGCCGGGGAAAATCGGTGTACGTCCACCGGCGGGTAGATAATAGTCGCCTCCCGCCGGTACACTTTGCCGATTCGCCGCCGAACCTCCTGCGAAATGGCGATGAAATGATCCACACGATCAGCCGCCAACCGATCCCACACCCGCAGCCAGGAGAGAAACGGTTGCAACATCCCCCGCGCCAGCCGGCCCAACCCTTCCTGCTCCGCGTATTGATGATAGCGCCACACATAGCGCGTGGGCGTCAGGCAGTAACAAATATGCACCGTCTCCGGCCCTGTGATCACCCCATGGCAAAACCCGCTCTTATTGCTAATCACCACATCATACCCACGCAAATCATGTTGCTCAAACGCCATGGGGTAGAGCGGAAAATACAACTGCTGTTTGCGGTGAATAAAGGGGGCACGGTCTAAAAACGAGGTGCGAATATCCCAGTTTTGCCAGTGGGCGGGCATTTTGTCCGGCGCATACATCGAGGTATACACGGGGGCATTCGGGTACAGGCTCACCAGCGCCTCCAGCACATCCTCCGCCCCCCCTATTTGATTCATCCAATCGTGAACCAGCGCGACCTTCATAGAAAATTGTCAATTGTCAATTGTCAATTGTCAATTGATAATTGACAATTTTAGATGCCCAGCCTTTCCATCCGCGCCGCCAAATCCGCTTCCACTTCCAGGCTGTGCATGGCATCGTCAAGCTGGCGATCCAGGCTGCTGGCCTGCACTTCCCAGGCCGCATCGGCGTGATCCAGGCGGCGACGGATATTTTCGGCCGCTTGCGACACTTCCATATCACCCGATCCCATCAACGAATCGAGCGATTTCATTGCTTGAGTAGACACTTCTTTAGACCTGGCGAGCTGCAATAAGAAGCCCAATTCCTGGCGTTCTTGTTTGGCGATGGCTAAACGGCCGTCCAGCTTCACCCGCACATCCTCCAACTGCTCCAACGCGCTCACCTGCCGCACCAACGAGGCATCATAGGTCTTAATCAGTTCCATCGTCGAATTGAACTGCTTTTGCGTCACCATTGCCTCGGTGCGTTTGCCCGCTTTCAGGTAAGTGTCAATGGCCAGGTCAAATTTGGCCGCCTGCGTGGCCAGATTTTCCCGCCGCTGTTTGGACGTTTTCACTTGCGCATGCATCGGCACAACTGTTTGTTTGAACTCATCTAATTCGCGCTCCGCCTGGCGGATATACTCATCATAAACGGCCAGATCACTCTTTTCCAATGCCCGATCCGCCGCCTCGTGTAATTTGGCGTTAAACAGGGTGCGTAATTTTTGAAACAAGGAAGCCATGCGGGGGATTATACTGAGAGGGTAGAAAGGTTGGCAATAAAAAAACCTCCGGGGGTCTCCCGGAGGTTTTTTTACTTAATCACGATTTCTTCGTCGTCAAAACCGTTGGCTTTAGCCGCCGGAACGCCCGGTTCAGGCATCAAAATCGCCAGCAGCAAGTAGGCCACAATGCCAATGCCATTGCCGAACAGGACTAACAGCACAAAGGCCAGCCGCACCAGCACGGGGTCCAGATTCAGATAGTTGGCAATGCCACTGCACACGCCAAAAATCATACGGTCTTCAGGATTACGGGTTAATCGTTTTTCACTCATGGTTTTTACCTCCAACATCGAGTCTGTTTTTTATCTGAAGGTGATTGGTGCAATTTTTGAACTTGGCCCAATCTTTCTTATTCAATCAACAGCACACAATACGCGCCTTGTCTCCGATGGTTGCAATCCCGTTGTATAAAGCTGGCTATATCGGCTTAAGAAGTTTTGCGGCTGCGCCGGTTTTGATATAGCAGCCAGAGGCCAACGCCGATTAACAATAACGGCCAGAACCGCATCACATCCCAGGTCAGGTTAAAGAACAGGGCAAATGCCAGAAACAGAGCGCCGCTGATGAGTATGAGCCGTCCCCCTTCGGGGCGAATCTCGGCGCGGGTTTTGTCTAGTGTGCCGGTGATGAACATGCCCACGCCCACAAAACCGGGGATGAGCGCCCACATATAGGCCCAACTGGACCAATTGGCAGTGAGGGTCTGGTAATAAAAAATCAGCCCCAACCCGGTGATGATGCTGCCGGGGATGGCCAGTTCTGGTGAACCAACCAGCGCGCCAATGAGAAACAGGCCGCCTAAACCGATGATAAAAAGCGGCCACTGGCGACCAAAATCGAGCAGACCGCCAAGAGCGGGCACGGTTTGAGCTAATAAAATGCAACTGCCAACGAGTATGAGGATCAAGCCGCCAATGATGGATTTTTGCTTGTGCATGATTTTCTCTCCGTTTATGCCAAGGGGGGAGCCTGGCCTATCTCCTTCTATGCGCCTCTATACGGAGATAATAGGAACGGGTCGCGGAGTTGGGAAGGGGGAGATTGGGCAATCTCTAATCTCCTTTCAAGGGCGAGGGCGAATTTGGGGACCTACGGCCGTGTCTTGCACATCATATCCCGCAGTGGCAATTTGCTCGCGGAGGCGGTCGGCTTCGGCCCAGTTTTTGGCAACGCGGGCCGCCTGCCGCTGCTGCGCCAGTTGCACAACTTCATCAGGAATCGTTTGGGCGGCCGGTTGCCACTCGGCCAGGCGCAGGCCCAACACCTCGTCCATCACCAACAGCGTCGCTTTTTTGGCGGCGGCCGGCCGGTCACTCTTCACCAATTCCCAGGCCAGCGCCAGGGCACGCGGCATATTCAAGTCGCCGTTGATTTCCGCCTGAAAGCGACCGAGGAACTCCTCGTCCGGGCTGCCCGCTTTTCCCCATTCATACGCCGCCTGCCGCAGACGATAGAGCGCCGTTGTGGCGGCGTCCATTCCTTCCCAGTTGAAGTTCAGTTTGGCGCGGTAGAGGCTGTTCAGGCAGTAGTAGCGGTAGGCCAGCGGGTCATAGCCCCGGTCAATGAGCCGTTGCAGCCGCAAAAATTCACCCGATGATTTAGACATGCGGCTCTCATTCAGTTGCAAGAAGTAGCCATGCAGCCAGTAATTGGCCAGGTTTGTGCCATAACAGGCTTGTGTCTGGGCAATTTCGTTGGTGTGGTGGACGGGGATGTGGTCTTCGCCGCCGCAGTGGATGTCAAAAAGCGGCCCCAGGTATTTAGCGGCCATGGCCGAACATTCAATGTGCCAGCCGGGAAAACCGACGCCCCAGGGACTTTCCCATTCCATTTGCCGCTGCTCGTCCGGCGGGCTGAATTTCCACAAGGCAAAGTCGGTGGGGTTCCGTTTTTCGCCGCGCTCCACGCGGATGCCGGCCTGCTGCCCTTCCAGATTGAGCCGCGCCAGATAGCCGTAATCGGGCAGCCGCGACGTATCAAAGTAGATGCCATCGCTGGTTTGGTAGGTATACCCTTTGGCTTCAATGCACTGGATCAGGGCGATTTGCTCGGGGATGTGGTCGGTGGCCTTGCACCAGATGGTCGGTTCCAGGATGTTAAGCTGGCGCAAATCTTCCTGGAAAACCTGGGTGTACAGTTCGGCGATTTCCCAGGCGGTTTTGCCGGTGCGCTGCGACCCTTTTTCCATTTTGTCTTCGCCGGTGTCGGCGTCGGAGACGAGATGGCCGACGTCGGTGATGTTTTGCACGTGGGTGACGGTGTAGCCGTTAAACTCCAGCACCCGGCGCAAGATGTCTTCAAAGATGTAGGTGCGCAGGTTGCCAATGTGGGCATAATCGTAGACGGTGAGGCCGCAGGCATACAGCCTGACGTGCGGTGGGTTCAGGGGCACAAATTCGCGTAAGCTGCGTGTGTAGGTATCATATAGTTGTAGCGTCATTGGTAGATTCCTTGACAAGGTGACAAGGTGACAAATTATCAGAAGGCAACATTATAGCCAGTGAGGAGGGTTTTACGCACATCCTGGTGATGGGGGCGGGGGGCCAACCACTTTTGCTCAATTTGTCCAACGCGAGATGGCTCAGGCTGCCCACGAGAGGCAGACGAAATAATCACTCTGTTATCAGTTCTGCTTGACTTGTTGTATACGGCCGATTACATTTTCCTGGTAACGTGATAGGGCTGATTTCCTTTGTTTGCATTTGAAAAGAGGGAAGGAGTAAATAATGAAACCCCAGTTCTGCCAATTTCACTGTGTAATGAGATGGATTATATTGTCAGGTGCGGTTGCTGGTTTGGCAGCTTGCCAGAATAGTGGCGGCTCCACCGTATTACCCACACCTGTAACTCCCTTGATGCTTTCTGTTGAGGAGCAGGTCACGACCTCCTTACCGCCGACTACCGATCAGATGGCACCGCCGGCCAACCTGGTGGTGTTGTGGAATGAGGTGATGCTGGCGGCCATACGGAACAGTCCCCCCCGGCCCACCGTCACGGCTCGCGCCCTCTACATGGCTCATGCCGCCATGTATGATGCCTGGGCCATGTATGACGAGACGGCCGTGCCTATCACCCTTGACCCCACGCTCAAACGCCCGGCTGCTGAACACACCATGGCCAATAAAGCAGCGGCCGTCAGCCAGGCTGCCTGCCATATACTCATGTCGCTTTATCCCGCCTATGAAGCCGATACGGGGGCTTTTACCATCATGCTGAACCAATTGGGGTATGAAATGGTCATGGCCGGCGACCCCCTTACGCCTGCTGGCCTGGGGTATATGGCTGCCCAAACCATTTTGGATGAACGTGCCAATGATGGGGCCAATGCCGCCAATAACTATGCGGATGTGATCTCCGACATTTACCCCGAACTCTATGCCCCCGTGAACAGCGCCGACCCGACAGCCGAAAATTCCCCCGGCCATGCCGGTTTTAATGCGATGCGCTGGCAACCGCTGCGTGTGCCCACTGGCGCCAAACTGGCACCTAATGGCCAGCCAGTGGCCGACCCGGCTGATCCAAATTCTTACCGGGATCAAACCTATTTAACACCACACTGGGGAGCGGTACGGCCGTTTGCCCTCACATCCGGCAGCCAATTTCGCCCTCCTGCCCCCCCTATGGTCGGTTCTACTGAGCCATATACAGATGGGTTGGGCCAGACCATGAGCAACGATCAGGCGTACCACATGCAGGTGGACGAAATTTTGCATATCAGTGCTGGCCTTACCGACGAACAAAAGGTGATTGCCGAGTATTGGGCCGATGGGCCACGTTCGGAAACACCGCCCGGCCATTGGAACGCGCTGGCGCACGGCATTTCTTACCGCGACCACCACACGATTGATGAGGATGTGAAGATGTACTTGGCACTGAATGGGGCTTTGTTTGACGCCAGTATTGCCGCCTGGGAGGCCAAACGCGCCTATGACTGCATCCGCCCTATTTCGGCAATTCAGCACAAATATGCCGGGCAACTGGTGGAGGCGTGGGGCGGCCCAAACCTGGGTACACAGCAGATTCCTGGTGAAAGCTGGCGGCCATATCAAAGCGCGACTTTTCTCACCCCCCCATTTGCTGAATATGTTTCTGGGCATAGCGCCTTCAGCGCGGCGGCCGCCGAAGTGTTGACCCGTTTTACCGGCAGTAATCAATTTTATGATGGGCTGACGGTGTTGTATGACGAAGATTTTAACCGGGATGGGGTGCCGGATGTTTTAGGGCAGCATATCATGCCCAAAGGCGGAAGCTTGTTTGAGGATAGCCCGGCGCAGCCCATCACGTTGCGATGGGAGACGTTCCAGGATGCGGCGAATGAAGCGGGCATGTCTCGCCGGTATGGGGGTATTCATTTTCAGGATGCCGACCTGCAAGGGCGGCAGATGGGGACACAAATTGGAGCACAGGCGTTCACCCTGGCGGAGAAGTATTGGACAGGTCAGGTGACAAGGTGACGGGGTGAAAAGGTGACAAATGCCAGCGTTGGTTGTGAATGGTGTCACCTATTATTTTGAACGGCATGGAGGGGGACGGCCGTTGCTGCTGCTTCACGGCTTTACGGGCAGTTCCCAAAACTGGCGGCCGTTGCTGCCGGGGCTGGCGGTGCATTATCAGGTGATCCTGGTAGATATATTGGGTCACGGCCGTACCGCTTCCCCGCCCAATGAAAACCGATACACCATAGACCGGGTGGTGGCTGATCTGATGGCCCTGGTAGATCAATGGGGGTATTCAGAAATGGGGCTATTGGGGTATTCGATGGGGGGGCGGCTGGCGTTGGCTACGGCCGTGACCCATCCCCACCGCATCAGCTACCTCATTCTGGAAAGCGCGTCGCCGGGTCTGGAGACCATGGCGGAACGGCAGGCACGGGCAACCCAAGATCGGGAATTGGCCGATTGGATTGAAGCCGAGGGGATGCAGGCATTTGTTAACAGATGGGAGCAATTGCCACTGTGGGCCAGCCAGCAACAACTATCGCCAGAAATCCGGCAGCGATTACATCAACAACGGCTGCAAAACAATCCGCAGGGGTTGGCAAACAGTTTACGTGGCATGGGCACGGGGGCACAGCCTTCGTTTTGGGAACAGTTGCCGGAACTGAAAATACCTACCTTGCTGTTGGCTGGTGAACTGGACACAAAGTTTGTGGCTATTAACCAGCAGATGGCCGAATTGTTACCCAACGCTCACCTGGAGATTGTGCCTGGAGCAGGGCATACGGTGCATCTGGAACGGCCGTCGGCATGGTTGCATCAACTCAAAATGTTGGTAATCCCCAATCAGTAATCAGATGACGGCTCTAACCTCTGCGTGGTTTGCGACAAAATCATGGGAACAAAAAAAGAGCCTAGATGCCAGAGAAATGGTGAAAAGCAATGGGCGTCTAAGCTCCTTCTTCTGTTGGGTGAACGCACAGACTGGGCAGCAATGGAGGTACGATGAAAGACGATGAGGCGATGATGTAGCCAGAATGAGGGTGAAATGTTCGCAATGATGGGGCGTCAATCGTTCGATGATGATGCCTCAATGTGGTTGAGATGTTAAAGCAGTGTGTCTGGCGTAACCCTTTTCCAGGTTCTTGAAGACCCATCGCCAGTTATAGGCAGGCAATGTTACGATGAAAATTAAAAATCTGGCCGTTTGTGAAAATTAGTACCATAGTGCCAGACTTTATCGGCCGTTCAAAACAAATGTCGCTTTGGGTGGCGGTGACACGGCCGTGCGCTCCGCATCCGTCTTTGCATGACGGCGCTGTAATTCCAACTTCAAGCTCTCCTCCCCCTTTTTCATCGCCCACAGATGGTTGGCCGAAAAGATCGGTTTCATCAAGAAAGAAAGGTAACGTAACAGCGGCTTTTCGGCGGCAATACGCCACTCATAGGTGATATTCACCCACTCCCCATCCTGCGCAAACGTCCACACGCCCCACCCCACAAAATCCCCCCACGCTTCCAGGCTAAAGCCATGCGGGCTGCGGTTTTCCGTTACCCGGAACTGCCAGCGCAATGTGTAGGGCAGCCAGCCTTTGGTATACAGGCTGACCACTTTGCCCACGCCCGTTTCCGGGTCGCCCGGCTCCAACTCCTGCACATCCAGATAAACCGCAGGCCACCAACGCACCAGGTCGGGCGCATTGCTGAGAATTTCAGAAATTTCCTTACACGTACTTTGCACCCGCCAGTGGGTGGTGAATTGATATTCGTTTGCAGACATCGTTTGTCTCCTGAATGTAATTTGGGTAATTGAGTAATTGAGTAATTGGGTAATTCCACCCTTCAATCAATTGCCCAATTACCCAATGACCTTATAAATCCCTGTCGCTACCAGCCCGAAAGTATAGGCAGTGGCGTAGTAAATGATGAGGGGCTGACGGCCGTACACCCGCCACACCCCCACGCTTAACAGAGCCAATAATGCCACCACATACAAATCCAACCCAATTTCTTCAAAAGCCAGGTTGGCAAAAACCCCCAGGCCAATAAACAGCCCATTCCCTACCAGGAAAACTATATCCCGCCGGCCAATCTCCTGCCGATAAGGAAAAATGATTTGCAGCAGGAGAAGTGACCCATTCATCAGCACAAAACCGGTGAAAAATAGCCAGTGCGAAAATGCATCATCATTAAAAATGACGATGCGGCACAGGTCATCTATTGCCCCATCAGGACAAAAACGCACATGCAAATAGTTGGTCACCTCATGCGCCCCATAGCTGGCGCCCAACACATAAACGCCGACGATGAAAGCCAGATTGAGCAGGAGATGGACACGGCCGTTCCCCAACAGCAACCCTTTCTCAACTTCCTTCTTCAGCAGGTAAAACGCCACCAAACTGATTAGCGGCAGCGCCAGCATGTTCAGCAAATCCACCCAGCGCAAAAACTCATTCGCCGCCACATACCCCGTCGTCCACGGCCCCAGCCGGTTCAGCGAAACCAAAACCACCACCAGCGATTGCACCGCCAATATGATATGGATGCGTGGCAGGGACACGGCCGTTTTCGATTTTGTTAGCATTGCTAAAGTCGTCATTGTTACCTCTACACAGGCCAGACATCCAATTTCTTTGAGAAATCGGATGTCTGGTAGGCAATACGCTAATCAATCACCCGCAGCCGGTTGGTACATGGGTGCTTGTTCGGGTAACGGCCGTTTACCCCTTAGCACCCGCCACACAATACGTGGATGAAACAGGCTGGGCGGCGGAGCCATCAGGTTCATCACCTGCAAAAAGGCCAGCCCCACCACCTCATCATGCAGCGTCGCCTGGTGTACTTTTGCCACATAGCGGTTGATGAAATTTACGCCCGGCGGTTTGGGGCCACTCGTTTGTGGGAAGCGGAAATCTTCACCCACCGCCAACTGCCAGGGGATATCAATCACCTTCGCCGCCCGCTTGAAGAAGGCCAGCGCCAGTTTGTCCAGCGGCGTCTGTTTCGCCAGCAAATTGTCCAGTTCCGCGGCCTGCAACGCCGCCGAGGTCATCCCCTGCCCATAGGTCGGATTAAAGCTGGAAACCGCATCGCCCAATACCAGAAAACCGGCCGGGAAACGGCGCAACTTTTCGTAATGGCGGCGCAGGCTGAGCGGGAATTTAATCGGCGTAATGTCGGAAATCGGTTCCGCCTGGCTGATGATGTCATATACATCGGGCGCAGGCAAACTGCGGGCAAAAGCCAGAAAACCAGCCTCATCCGTCGGCGGGTGATCGCCATGCCAGCCACCCATGGAGACAATCCAGCGGTCGCCTTCAATGGGGAAAATGGCCCCAAAGCGACTTTCGCGGGGCGCTTCCGGCGTAATCAGCGTCCACAATTCGCCGCGTGGGTCGGCCGGATTGCGGCGGTAGAGCCGGGTAGCGTAAGCCACATTCACCTTCACCTCGCTCACCGGTGGTGCGTCAAACCCCATCTCCGCCAACCAGTGCGGGCTGCGCGAACCACGCCCGGTGCAATCCACCACCAGGTCAGCCAGCACCTCAAGCAACTGATTGCCTTCGTAGCGCAGTTCCACCTCCACGCCGGTCACACGCTGCCGGTCAGGTGTGGTGAGCAGTTGGTTCACGCCGCAGTTATCCATCAATTTCACATTGGGCAGGGCCAGCACCCGTTCGCGGATCAATGATTCCAAAAAGGGGCGGCTCATGGTAGTGGCCGGGACGCCCATGTGGAAGCGCCGCCGGTAGCCGCCGTAAGTGTACCACTGCATCTGTTCGCCAAAATCGCCCATCACCGCCCCTCCGTTGGCCAGGGCTTGTGGCAGGTCGGGGAAGTAGCGGGTCATTGTTTGCAGGCCAGTAGCCAACAGGCCGTGCAGATGGCGGGCCTGGGGCTGCCCTTTGCGTGCTTCAGGCTGTTGGGGCACGTCGTCGCGCTCCAAAATGGTGACGCGCTGAAAATGTTGGCTGAGGACGCGGGCGGTGAGCAGCCCGCCCAGGCTGCCGCCAATCACAATAGCGTGGGTGCGAGAGTTTGATTGATTCATGGAAAATCTCCTTATTTGAGTTTGCCAGACCCTAAGTGATCGTTTGTAAATAAGTTAGCGATTGGGTAATTGGGTAATTAAGTAATTGAAGCGGCTAATTACCAAATTACTCAATTACATAATTACTGCACGGTTACTAAGGGTTTCCAAAATCCTTAGGGTCTGAATCGTTAACCATGCAGGCAGGATACGGCCGTCGGCCGTTCACCTGACAGTCCAAAAGCTGTTCACTTTTTGTTCAATTTGGGGTTTGTTGCCGCGAGACATCCGATTTTTTCAAAAAATCGTTAGTGTCACGAAGTTTTCGCCACCCCCTTAAGACTACATCGGATGGAGAAATAAGCGGATAAATTTCCAGAGAGGAATCCGTTTATTTCTTTATCTGCTGTAGTCAT
>CAZOPF010000104.1:0-18825 GCA_964581605.1 uncultured Ardenticatenaceae bacterium | reverse complement strand
CCCCAAAAACACCACAAAATCATGGCCGGAGGCTCGTGGCTGTGGCCGGTGTTCCACACCGCGCCACACCCGGCCCACGTGAACGCTGGAATGATACGGCCGCCCCAGCAATCAATTGGGGTACGGCCGTTGCCTTTCTTGAAGAGATGATAGGGGATACGGCCGTGCTGCACTTGTTTTGCTTAACGGGGACAGGGGAATGGTACGGCCGTCACGCCCCACCAACCAATTGGGACACGGCCGTAGCCCTATCTCAGCCTGGGGATTACATCGCTTTGTCATTGTCAGCACCATACCATTGCTTTATACTGAAACAAAATTACGCTGGGAGAAGCAAATGGAAACGATCTACAAGTTGCCACTACTCTTAGAACCACAACCAGAAGGGGGCTTCACCATCACCTGCCCATTGTTGCCAGAATTGATCACCGAAGCGGATACCCTGGAAGAAGTGACGCCGCATGTAGCCGATGCGCTGGAAGCGATCATTGAAGCCTATCAAGATTTGGGCAGGCCACTACCGGCCGTTTTACACCCCATCAGCCAAAATACCACCCTCTGGACTGAGGCGCTGGTACCCGTCGTGGCATGAGATACCGCGAAGTTGCCCGCAAGCTGCAAAATTTAGGCTGCGAAGAGTTACCTCATCGGGGAAAGGGGTCACATCGAAAATGGCACAATCCGGCCAACGGCCGTATTGCGCCCGTTCCAGATTGGGGCAGTAAAGACTTGAAATTGGGGACGCTGCGCCAGATTATTCGCCAACTTGATCTTGATTGGGAACTGTTCAAAGAATCGTAAAAAATAATAGACCTGAAGACCAGAGGGGATAAGCCTCGTGGCTGTGGTCGGTGTTTCACATCGTGCCACACTCGGCCTGGCCCACGTGAACGCTGGAATGATACGGCCGTCGCGCCCCAGCAATCAATTGGGGTACGGCCGTGTTCTTCCTTGCTGCTCCACCGTCCCCCCTTTTGTCAGGCGTTACCCGTTTCCAGCCACGTTACAAACGCAGCCGGGGACAGGACGGTTATCCCTTGATACTCGCCAATAGTCAGCAGATGCTCATCACCCGTTACCAGATAACGGGCGCCACCAGCCACCGCACATTCCAGATAACGATTGTCTGATTCATCGGCGGTAACAACCGCCAATGTTTCTGCTGGCTCCACCCAGATACCCTGTTCGGAAATCAATTCCACAAATTCGAGCCGGTTTTCGCGGATTTTCTGGTACTTCCTTTGCAGCCGCTCATAACCAGTTACCCGCAGAATCTCATCCACGATAGGTTGGGAAAGCAAAACCTCAAAATCCCCGACCAACCACTTGGTGATAATGGCGGCCGGGTATCCCTGACTGGATATTAACGCGCTAATATAGATGTTCGCATCAAGAACCACACGCATGGGCATTATCAATCAGATGGGAGTTGCTGCGCCCGAACAGCTTGTTGCGCGGCAAGAACATCCTGCATGACGTCATCCGGCCGTGCATCGGGATTGGCCGCCTGAACATCATGGATAAGTTCCAACAGCCGTTTTCGTTGCTGCTTCCAGTTTTCATAGACCTGGATGGGTACAACAGCCACCGCCGGTTTGCCATGTCGGTTAATGACATATTTGTCCCCCTGATATTGCACTTCATCTACAATCGCCCGAAACTGTTCCCGCGCTTCAGTAACTCCAATCGTTTTTTCCATTTTTAATGCCTCTGGTTAGCATACGTATGCTCTGTACATTCTGTCAATTTTAGGCAATATATTAACACCCATTCTATTTTCAAACAACACTGTTTGTTCAAGCTCCCCACCCTGGAATCCTTTGAGCAACAGACTCAGACGATGGGGGTACGGCCGTGACGCCCCACCAATCAATCGCGTCACGGCCGTACTCTTTCTTGAAGAGATGATGGGGGGTACGGCCGTTACCCCCCATCATCATTTTTTAATTAGCTGCAAATCCGGTGTACGGCCGTTTATACGGCGCGTGAAATGCCAACACAATATCTTCTTTGGGCACACCCAAATCTACCAATTCGTTGGCAATACCTTGCTCTGTGCCATCATACTGAATCCAAAACTTACCGTTCTTGATATCCACGTGTACCATACAGCCATACAAGCGGTTGTCATCTTGCCAGCCAGTATGTACAAGCTGGTAATGATCATTTTTGGTATCAAAAACCGTTTGCGCCTCCACCTCGACATCACCCAAGGGCACAATGGCTCGCTTCTTGAGAATTTCTTGAATGGTTGCGCGGTAACTTTCTAGCTTATCCATGTGACAATAACCTCCAGTTCCGGTCTGTAAACTATCAACCTGAGCTGATACCGCTGGATAACCGTTTGAATGAAGGGCAGCACAAAAAACTCTTTGAAAGTATCCGACGGTACAGCCAGGTACAAAACACGATCTGGCTCTTTATCTTCCAGAGCGATTCGATAGTTCAGAAATTGCCCCAAAGCGGTATGAAACTCTGTGATGTTTGATGCTCCCACAAAACTCTTGATTTCAACTGCAATCTTCTGCGTGCCTTTGACGGCCGCAATCAGCTTTTCTGCTCCTAAATCCACGGCCATGTTAATATCATCTACAGTCAGGGAAAAGGGGTCATGGGTAATTGTCCAGCCATCTTTTTCAAGGGCATGTTTGACGGCATGGTGGAACAAATCTTTTGCTGACATGGGGCTATTTTAGCATAACAGGAAGGGTCATTAAAACGGCATTTGTTTTGCTTAACGGGGGCAGGGGAATGATACGGCCGTGCCCTTCCCACGGGACAAAAGACCCAAAGGGGTTTGGAAACTGATGATCCAAATGTAAAAGGTTTTCAAGACCGTGCCAAAGCAGTGGGAGTTCGCACACCAACGTGCCGGGGTCTTATCCGTTTATTTGTTCCCCTTCTGCTACATCGCTTACCCAAACAAGTTACGCAGCCAGTTCACAAAACGCTGCCACCAGGAGAGGATGGGTGGAGCGGTGGTGAGAACGGGCGGTTCTGGTTCGGTTGGCGGCTCAGGTTCTACAGGCGGTTCGGGCGGCGGCAGTTGAGCCGGGAAGATGAAACCCAACCGGGCCATCACCGGGTTAATGTCATGCGCCAGCGCAAATTCAGGCAAATCGCCCGTCTCCCCGGCAAAATGCAGCCCTGCAGCCCTGCCACTGGCTTCATCCACCCAAATGGAACCTGAATCACCACCCAGGCTCACTTCGCCGGGCGGAGAACCGGGGCGAGGTACAATGCGGAACACCTGCTCTAACCGGCGTGTACCGGCGGCGCCGTAGTTCAACTGCGTGGTCATCATCATCCCATCAATAAAGCCGAGGGTGCGGCCAGTGGTACGGCCGCTTTTCCACACCAACATGCCCAGACCGGGAGAGGTCACATCGGCAATGCGGTCACCTTCCAGCGTCTCGTCTAGCACTGGGCGTTCGCCCGTTAGACGGGCCAGGGCGGCGTCAAACGGCCCCAGTACCGAGCGGGTAACTTCCGCAAATTTGTCGCTGCTCTGGCCGCCATCCAGCCGGCCGGGCTGCCAGATGGGTTCGCCGGGCTGGGCAGTGGGTGACCCCACAAGGACGTGCCAGTTGCTCAGGATATACGCTTCCTGGGTGGTGGCATCATACACCTTGGCGCCTAATGTGCCGGCGGTGACGTTGGGGCTGCCGATGCTGACGCCGAGCGGGATTTCAGGGAAGCGCTGGTTACGGCCGTCTACGGCCGCTTCCAACTGGGCGTCTCCTTCCAACATAATCTGGATACCATAGGTTGCCTCAATCACATCCACCGGGATGCCATCCACTTGCTTGGGGAACAACTCGCCTTCGTTCAGTTCGGCAAGCGGCTTTTTCTGCGCCAGATGAACGCGAATCGCCAGTTGGCCGGTCATTGCGCCCTGAGACCATTTGAAGCCCAGGTCTACGGCCGTGACCCCTGCCCGCGTTAACCACTCTGCCTGAACCTTCGCCAGCACCGCCTGCGCTTTTGCCATTTCTTCCGGGGTAATAGTTGACATCATCTTTCCTTTTATCGCCAGGGCTGGTGGCTGGTGTTCAGTAACAGGCCACCAACCGCCAGCCACAAAATAAATGTCACAATTTTGCCAGAAACCTGCCAGACAAATCCCTTGCACTGCCGGGCAGGTCTGAGTATAGTGTAACGCATACACTGTCGCCACTACAATGGTCGCAAACAGTCCGCAGGAAATAAATCAGACGGATTGTGCAAATAAGCTACATATAATCTATTTGTTGTATCACCAGCCAAATATCCAGACTTGACGCCCTTTTTAGCCATTCTACTGGTGCTGGCTATATATTGAAGTGATAGGCGGCCGGGTAACGGCCGTTTGTCATTGGAGTAGTATCGTGAAAAATGTGCCTGTTGCTCCCCTAACCTTAGTTACTCATCAAATCATCTGCGTCTGTTGTGAAGAGCGTTTTGTCATTTCCATAGACACACCCAAACGCAACAAAGCCATTCGCACCGCGCTTTGGCGGGTACCGTCTAACCAATTTCCCACGATGGTAATGCGGTATGCCCAGCAAACAGACCAGCGACCGGTGATTCCTGAGGTACTGGCTGAACCCGATCAAAACCTAGAAGAACATGCTTACCATGAACAAAACCGCTCTTACTTCATCAACTGCCCGCGCTGCGGGGCCGACAACCGGAACTGGCTGCATGCCAAACTAAATCCGCCAACGTTTCAGAAACCCAAATGGATCGGGGGGGGGCTTCTGCTCGCTCTTTTTGTCGTTTCAACCCTGTGGCTTTTGCTAAAAGGCTATTCACTCGAAAACACCCTGTTATTAGGAGGCCTGGCGTTGTTAGCGGGTTTGTTGTTACTATTTCTTATCCCGCCCATGTGGCCAAAGGCCCGGTTGCGCAAATATCTGCGTGAAGTGGCAGTCAACAGAGAGCATGAGCCGCGGCCCCAAACAAATACGGCCGTTTTCGTCTTGCTCCTATTTGTATTTGTCATCCCCTTAATTGTCTTGGTTTTTCTGCCAGGGCTTCGTTGGTTAATCGAAAACTTCCAGCAGCCAAACCTGGTGCAGCGCATCAATGCCGTGAGTGAAGAGAACGAGTTGCTAGAGGCCGCATATAACCAGGGAAATCAGCCTGTCATCAACAGCTATAACAGTTTAGCCGCTATCCTCAACGAACAGCCACAAGTTTGTGAGACTGAAAAGATCAATGAGATCAAGGCTTCGTTAGAAGAAATCCGAAAAACAAATCCAGATTTTTACGCATTAGCCCTTGGGCTATTGGCCCAGGTTCAACCGACGGGCAGCACCCCCTGCCGCCAGGAGTTGATTACAGAAATTACGCAGATGCTCGCTGTCCATTCGGCCGTTGGAGTTGGCGGGCAATCCTGTGTTAGCCCCTCAGGATTTGACCCATCATGCCGGCCACAGGTAGTTGATAATATCATTGCCGATATAGAAAGCCTGCGCCAATCAACCAACTATCAGGCAAGTAGCAGCAGCAGCCGCACAGCCATACTGGCGGCCGTTCGAGAGTTGGCGCTAACATCAAACCCACCATTCCCCAAAGCCATGCAAATTGAGCACAATATTCAAACATTGGAAAGTGTCATTGAATCCATGAACCCTTCCCCACCACCTATTGACCCAGGCTTTTTAATGTACTGGTTCTTAGTGGTATTTCTTTCCTGGCTCATTGGCCTCATCTTTGGCAGCATCGCTATGAATGAGCGTGTCGAAATGATCGATCCCCATCTGCCTCGCCCCATTTTTATGAACATGACCCACATGACCAGGCTGGCGCTTTGGGAACTGAAAAAGACGCTGGAGGTGCGCGGCGATATGCAATACATTCAATGGACTCAGGCTACACGCAACGCAAATGGTGGTATCAATCTGGTCGGTTTGCATAGAGGCTTACCAGAATTCGATGAAACCGGCCGGCAACGTAAAAATACCATTCGTGCCCAACGCTATGAAATTGAAACAACTCCCTGGGTAAAAATTGAAAAGGCAGAAATAAAAGATGTAGAAGTTCCCCTCACCATTGATTCACCCCTCTATGTCATCAGCACAGAAGTATGGCCCAGACCTTCTTATCCACCGCCAGGTTCATCTGGAAATGGGGGAGGGGCGTCAGCAAACGGCTCTCAGCCGCCGCGTTTACCAACTCCCCCTTCACTACCCCCGGCCGCTGCTTCTGCCATTCCCAAAGGACATACCACTACCCGGACACATCCCCCTCCACCCTTCATCAGGTTGTCATCTGCTCCATCTTCATCAACTGCCCCCACATCACCCGGTTTGATGATCAGTGAAAATCTGGAAACATATTCAGAGGCAGGGCAGTTAAAACTGGTTCAGGTGCGGCACCTGACCACGCAAATCTGCCAATACTTCAACCTGAACGAGGTTTATGAGCTATGTGACGAACTGAATCTCGATGCCGAAAACTTTCCGCAGCGAACCAGGCCCGAGATGGTCAGGGCTTTGGTCATCTATTGCGGCCGTCGCGGGTTGCATAGAGATTTGCTACAAATTTGCCGACAGCGCCGCCCTCATGTGGAGTGGTTCATTATTTCTTGACGACACGCCTATCTTGGCACAATGCTCTACAACACGTACAATTCTGCTATAGGCAGGTAGGTGATTCTCTGTTAGCCTACCTGTAAGTTTACAGACTTAACTTTGCACAAGTTTGTGCCAAATGGCACAAGCGAACCACCCAAAACCACACGGCCGTAACTTTCAAAATCCACAACAGCCCACCTGCCCCAAGCATTGGTAGGGCTGTTTTTTTGTGACTGTTACGGCCGTAAAAAGAGGAACAACCTTGATTGCGGTAAAAGAATCTACACTTATTTCACCCTATGGCGGCACATTGGTTGACCTGATGGTTCCGGCCGAATCCAGAGCCGGGCTCAGCCATTATGCCAATCGCCTCCCCTCCGTGCGCCTCTCCGACCGGGCCGTTTGCGACCTGGAATTATTAGCCACTGGCGCATTTTCGCCATTGGACCAATTCATGGGCCAGGCTGACTATCAGAGCGTGCTGGAGACCATGCGCCTGACCAATGGGTATGTATTTCCCATCCCCATTACACTGCCCATTGATGACGACGTAAACGTCACCGTTGGTCAGGAAATTGCCTTGCGCGATCCGCAAAATGATTTGCTGGCAGTGATGACCGTGGCCGAAGTTTATTCCTGGGACTTGTCAGAAGTAGCGCAAAAAGCATTCGGCACATTGGATCTGCGCCATCCCATTGTAGCCGAGATGCACCGCTGGGGTAAAAGGAATATCGCCGGCCCCATGCGGGTACTTAAACTGCCCGCCCATTACGACTTCAAAGATATTCGCCTGACGCCGGCTGAAACCCGTGCCCAGCTGGAAACCTACGGCCATGAAAATGTGGTCGCCTTCCAGACGCGCAACCCCATGCACCGCGTTCACGAAGAATTGACCAAACGCGCCATTGAAGAACGTGATGGCGTCTTGCTGCTGCACCCGGTTGTGGGGCTAACTAAACCAGGAGACGTTGACCATTTTACCCGTGTGCGCACCTATAAGGCATTGGCCGCTAACTATTATGATCCTGACCGGGTGTTGCTGGCATTACTGCCCCTGGCTATGCGCATGGGTGGCCCCCGTGAGGCGCTTTGGCACGCCATTATCCGCCGTAATTATGGTGCCAATCATTTGATTGTGGGGCGCGACCATGCCGGGCCGGGCAATGATTCTGAGGGCAAACCGTTTTATGGCCCATATGACGCGCAAGAGCTGGTGGAGCAGTTCAGTGAGGAGATTGGCGTTGGCGTGGTGCCATTCCAAATGCTGGTGTATTTGCCAGAGGAGGAGCGGTATGAAGAAATCTCGAAGGTGTCGCCTGAGGTAAAAACGGCCAACATCTCCGGTACACAGGTGCGGGAAGAGTATTTGCACAAAGGGAAATTGCTGCCCGGCTGGTTTACACGCCAGCCGGTAGCGGAGATATTGGGTGAAACTTACCCACCGCGCCATCGCCAGGGGGTGTGCGTCTGGCTAACTGGTTTACATAATGCCGGGAAATCCACAACGGCCGCCGTGCTGACAACATTGCTACAGGAGCACGGCCGTAACGTCACCCTGCTCGATGGTGATGTGGTGCGCACCCATTTCAGCGAAGGGTTGGGCTATAGCAAAGAAGACCGGGACGACCATGTGCGCCGTATCGGTTACGTGGCTTCCGAAATCGTGCGACATGGCGGGCTGGCAATTTGTGCGGCCGTTTCCCCTTATCGCGCCACCCGGAACGACGTCCGCAGCAATTTTGACCAGGGTCACTATGTGGAAGTGTTTGTAGACACTCCGCTGGAAATCTGCGAACAGCGCGATACGAAAGGGTTATACGAACGCGCCCGTCATGGCGAAATCAAAGGATTTACTGGCATTGATGACCCCTATGAAGCACCGCGCCATCCTGAAATTCGCATTGAAACGGCCGCCACTTCTGTGGAAGAAAATGCCCGCACCATATTAAACTATCTGATTCAACAAGGATTTGTAAAAGCACATTAAACAGGGTAGAAGCGAGGCCGTTGGGCAGCATTATCTCACCAGACCAATTCCTGCCCAACCGCCTCGCCCCAACAAGGATTTTTAACATGAACAATCAACAAGGTTTTGTTGTCTGGATGACCGGCCTCTCAGGTGCCGGCAAAACAACGATTGCGCTGGAAATGCTGCGGCAGCTGGACGGCCGTGACCTGCGCCTGGAACGGCTGGATGGCGATGTGGTACGCGAAGGGCTGACTAAGGATTTAGGCTTCTCCGCCGAAGATCGTGCCAAAAATATCGAACGTGTCACCTTTGTGGCTAAATTGCTCTCCCGCAATGGCGTCGGCTGCATCTGCTCCTTTATCTCTCCCTACCAGGCCGTGCGTGACCATGTGCGCGCCGAAACGACCAACTTTCTGGAAGTATTTGTGGATGCACCATTGGATGTGGTGATTGGGCGTGATGTAAAAGGAATGTATAAAAAAGCAATTGCCGGGGAAATTCTCAACTTTACCGGGATTTCCGACCCCTTTGAGGCACCTACCAACCCCGACATTCACCTGCGCACCGACCGGGAAACTGTATCGGAAAGCGCCGGTAAAATTATCGCCGAACTGGAAAAACGCGGCCTGATTCCGGCCGGACAGTAAAGTAATTGAGTAATTGGGTAATTGAGTAATGACCCAATTACCTAATTACCCTCTTCCACATGACCATTGACGAGGCATTGGTTTACGGCCGTGCCCTGCTCACCGCCTCCCCCACCCCCCACCTGGACGCCCGCCTGCTGCTGCAATATGCCTTGCACTGTTCTCATAGCTATCTGATCGCTTACCAGGAAACGCCGCTTTCAGACGAACAAGAATTGCTTTACCGGCAACTTCTCCAACGCGCCACCCGGCGTGAACCCATCCCCTATATCCTCGGCCGGGTCCCATTTTTTGACTTTGAACTGGATATAAATCCGGCTGTACTCATCCCGCGCCCGGAAACAGAGCAACTGGTAGAAACAGTGATTGCCTGGGTTAAAAATCATCAGGTTACGCGCCTGGCAGATATTGGCACAGGCAGCGGCGCTATCGCCATTGCTCTGGCGCGGCAGTTACCGGCTGCCGTCATTGAAGCAGTTGATCTATCACCGGAAGCGTTGACCATCGCCATGCACAATGCGAATCGTCTGGCACACGGCCGCATCCGGCATTACCAGGGTGATTTGCTTGAACCCCTGACGGCCGGACTGGAGGGCATTGTGGCGAACCTGCCCTACGTGACAGATAGCGAGTGGACGGCGCTAGATGATGCGGTAAAATCATACGAGCCTGCCCTGGCCCTGAAAGGTGGGCCAGATGGGTTAGCGTTGATCCGGCGGCTGTTGGCCCAGGCTGTCCCCAAATTGGCCCCCGGTGGGGCGATTTTTCTGGAAATTGGGTGGCAGCAAGGAACGGCCGTGACTCAACTGGCGCAAACATTCTTCCCAGAGTCTCAAATTGCAGTTCAACGTGATTTTGCCGGGCATGACCGGATTGTGGTGGTGATGAGGTGAGAGGGTGCAAACCCAACATTTATTGGCGAACCGGACAGATAATATCAATCAAACGGCCGTTTATGTTTCCGCCGGCCAACTGGTGGTTATTCCCACCGACACCCTCTACGGCGTAGGCTGCCAGGCATTTAACGATGCCGCTATTCGCCGCCTGTACCAGATAAAACAGCGCCCGCTGAATAAAGCCATTCCCATTTTATTAGCCGATCTCACCGATATACTGAAGATCGCCCAATCCGTACCGGAGGTGGCCCAAACCATCATTACCCGCCATTGGCCTGGCGCATTAACGCTTGTGCTGCCTAAGCGCCAGGGCCTGCCACCCGCGTTATCGCCCGATGAGACCATTGCCGTGCGCATTCCCAACCATGAAGTAGCCCGTGCTGTTATTCGCGCCGCCGGGGGAGCCATGGCTGTGACCAGCGCCAACCTGTCTGGGCAACCGCCAGCCGAAACGGCCGGGCAGGCGTTGGCTTATCTGGACGGGCTGGTTACGGCCGTATTAGACGACGGCCCTGCACCAATGGGAATGGCTTCTACTGTAATAGATTGTACCGGGACAATACCTGTAGTCCTGCGCCACGGGCCCGTCATTATAGAGTGAGACACCAAGTTGTGGAGATATTGTTAATGCACTTGCTCCATCACCTCCCTGACCTATGCTTATTCCTATTGTCCTGACCTTCGCTGGCCTGATTACTGCCCTGGCTACCTATCGTAGTATCCGGCGCGGCGGAGCCCGTTTTTACACATTAGAACGTGAGGCTATTTTACGGCGGGCCAGTTTTACCCTGGCCGGTTCAGTCTTGTTGTTTCTGGCCGCCATTGGCCTGCTGTTCACCCAATTGCAACAAACTACCAAGCAGGAAGCGGCCGATGCCGGAGCGGTAATTGAAGGTATAGAAACAGCCACACCCACCCCAGAAGTTGAGGTTTTGCCGCCCACTCTCTCCCCCACCCCAACAGAAGACACATCGTTGCCAACCGCTACACCTACGCCGATTATCTGCCGGGCCGTGGTTGAAGGCACGGCCGGCAATGGCCTGCTGCTGCGCGAAACGCCCGGCGGTGAAGAAATTACCACACTACCAGAAGCCACCCTGATTACCCTGGTGGCTGATGAGCCACCACAGGAGATTGATGGATTGGTCTGGCGCAAAGTTAGCTCCGTTGTGACCGGCCAGGAAGGCTGGGTGGCGCAGGATTATCTGGAGATTGAGCCGGGTTGTGAGTAGAAAGTAATTCAGTAACTGGGTAATTGAGTTGCTCCCAAACATTTGATTAAGAGTAATTTGTTCTTTCACAATTACCCAATTACCCAATTGCTCAATTACCTGTGATGTTAATTGGTATTGACGCCAGCCGGGCAGTGAGTGGGCAGCGAACGGGTACGGAAGCGTATGCCTGGTTTCTTATTCGGGCGCTTGTGCCGCTGGCTGCTGCTCAGGGGCATATCATTCGCCTTTATTTTAATGCCCCACCGCCGCCAGATTTGTTCCCACGGGCTGAACATGTCGAGCCGGTCGTTATTCCCTTCGCCCGGTTATGGACGCATGTGCGGCTGGCGGCGGAATTGCAGCAGCGCCCACCAGATGTTTTTTTTACCCCGGCGCATGTCATTCCATTGAGTTACCACGGCCGTAGTGCCGCCACCGTGCATGATCTGGGCTACCATTACTTCCCGGAGACCCACCCGCAGCGCCAGTTGGCCTACTTGAAATGGAGTACGCGGCACAACGGCCGTCGCGCCAACCATATTTTTGCCGATTCCCAGACCACAAAGGATGACCTGATCCGGTTTGATGGCATCCCCGCCGAAAAAATCGAAGTGGTGTATCCGGGCATAGACCCGGATTTGCAGCGGGTGGAAGGGGAACGGATCACGGCCGTTTGCCACAAATACCACATCACGCCCCCTTACTTTCTTTACATAAGCACCCTTCACCCCCGCAAAAACCTGGAGCGGCTGGTGCAGGCATTTGCCCAAAGCAACCGGCCCCAGCAACTGGTGCTCGCCGGGAAAAAAGGATGGCTGTCTCAACCCGTCCTCGATGCAATCGCCAATCTCCAATCGCCAATTTCGGCCAAAATTGTGCTGCCCGGCTTCATTGTTGAGGAAGATAAAGCGGCGCTCATTTCAGGGGCTACGGCCGTGCTCTATCCCTCACTTTACGAAGGGTTTGGCTTCCCCATTTTGGAAGCGCAGGTATGTGGCGTGCCTGTGCTGACGGCCAACACCAGCTCTTGCCCGGAAGTGGCGGGCGATGCCGCCCTGCTCGTTGACCCCTCCGATGTCAACGCCATCACCGATGGCATGATCCAACTTGCACAAGAGGATACACTGCGGCAGACATTGGTAGCCAAAGGTTATGCCAATGTGCAACGCTTCTCCTGGGAAAAAACCGCCCAGCAAATTCTGCACACTTTGGAAGCTATTGGGGGAGAATGAGATTGGGAGGTTGCCAGTGTCATTAGTTTTTCGCCATGACTACAGCGGATAAAGAAATGAACGGATTCCCCTCTGGAAATTTATCCGCTTATTTCTCCATCCGTTATAGTCTTAAGGGGGTAGCAAAAACTTCGTGACACTAACGGGGGCTGGAAATTAGTCCTGCCTGGTGGCAACCTTCCCCCCTCACCCCATCATCCCCGCCAGAAACTGTGCCAGCCACAGATTCGGTTGGCTGCTGATGTCCACATAATCCCACCACTGGCTCAGGATTTCCTGCGCAAAACTCCACGCCAGGAGGCGCTGGCGATCCATTGCCAGTTCTTCTGCCAGGATGTCCAGACGGCGGCGGGTGACGGCCTCTCGATTCGGCCATTCAGGCAAGTTGAGGGGGTTGCGGATGAGCGCGCCCACTTCATAAGCCGGTTCACCGGCCACCCCTTTAGGATCAATCGCCAGCCAGGGTTGGCGTGCGGCCGCCAGGATGTTGTAATGGTGCAAGTCGCCGTGGAGCAGCACAGCCGTCGCGCTGGAAGCCACCAGGTCGGCAACCAATGTTTGGGCCATGTCTACCAGTCGCGCCGGAAACGGCCCGGTTCCCCCGCCAAATTCGGTGCGTAAGGCGGCCAGGTCGGCAAACCAGTCAGCCACGGAGGGGAAGATGTGCTGTTCGGGCAACGGCCGCCACAAACGGCGCATGACGTCGGCGGCAATACGGGTGGCATCTTCATCATCGGCTACGCTGATAAGCATATGCCCTGGTTGCAGCCGTTCCAGCAGCAAAACGCCCATATCGGCGTCGGCGTCGAGCAGGTGGCACATGGCACGGCCGTTATACCATTTCAGCGCCTCAATCTCTGTCGTCAACTCATGGCGGGGCACGCCAATTTTCAGCACAATCTCTGTGCCATCCGGCAGCGTGGCCGGGGCGGCATAATTGTAAGAGAGGCCGAGGAAATGTGGCTGCGCGGTAAGCCCCCAGCGCGCCTCAGATGCGGCTATCAACATCGGCAGCCGCGCCAGCCACGCCTCCCCCTCGGCAAATGTGCTGCTAACCGTGCGTACAAACGAATCAGGCAAATGGTTCATTACCGCAAAATAAACCCATGCCGCAGCGGGTCGGCGGGGTCAAGGAGCAGTTCGTTACGGCCGTAAATATAGGCAGTGCCGGTGATTTGAGGGATCACGGCCGTATACCCCCCAAACGCCGTCACCCCCACCACCTCGCCCGTAAACGTGGTGCCCAAAATACTCTCCACCACAAACGGCTGGCGCAACCCCATTTCCCCTCTGGCAAAATGCAAAGCGGCGCGGGCACTGACGCCGGTTCCGGTGGGGCTGCGATCCACCTCGCCCTCGGCAAAGATGCAGACGTTGCGGCTGTGGTGCGCCGGATTATGGGCCGCGCCCACAAAGATGACGCCGTAGAGGAAACTTAAATCCGGTTCAAACGGGTGGTGAATGGGCAGGGAGTGTATCACGGCCGTCTTAATCGCTCGCCCCTTCTCGATCAACTGTCCCACATCGGTGGCCGCCAACCCCACACCGACCGCTTCGGCCTGGACAAACGCATAAAACGCGCCGCCAAAGGCCACATCATACGGCACCGCGCCCAGGCCAGGCACAGTCACCACCTGATCCAGGGCATAGACAAAGGAGGGCACGTTGTGAAAGGAGACGGCCGTAACCACCCCATTTTCGCGCCGGGCAAATGCCGTTACCCGGCCGGCGGGCGTGTCAATTTTTAATACGGCCGTATCACCCGGTTTATCAATCATGCCTGTGTCCAGCGCCACTTTTGTCAGGCCGATAATGCCGTGCCCACACATGGTGCTGAATCCTTCGTTGTGTAGGAACAACACACCCAGGTCTCCATCGGCCCCGATGTCCCCATCGGCCGTCACCGGCTCGGTGAGCAGGCAGCCATACATATCGGCATGGCCGCGTGGTTCCCACATAGTCGCCCGGCGTAAATGGTCATGGTGTGTCTGGGCATAGCGACGCTTTTCCAGGATGGTTGCACCGGGGATGTTTGGCCAGCCACCCGTGAAGATGCGCAGGGGTTCGCCAGCGGTGTGGGCGTCTACGGCCGTCAGCCGAATCCAATCAGATGGGGGAGTCCAGTTGGTAAACATTTTTGGCCTTCGGTTGTTTTTGTGTCATGTTTCATGTCAGGTGACTTGAGACGTGCCGCCTGCAACGTGATTGTAACACACGGGTGATGGACAGTTTGAAAACGGCCGTGTCTCCGATATAATATCTGTGCTTATGTCAATTCTTGCATTGTAAATGAAGGAGGAAATAAACCATGACCATGAGTCAAGCTGAAATGGAACAGACCAAACAGGCCGTTGCCAACACCTGGTGGGTCTACTTGTTGCAAGGTATTGCGGCCTTAGTGATTGGGGTGTTGCTGCTGACGGCTACCGAACAAACCTTAACCGTGTTGATCGCCTTGTTGGGCATTTACTGGATTGTCACCGGCATTTTCAATATTGTGGCCGCGTTAGCCGGGCATGTGGAAGAACATAAATGGTGGGTCGTGGTCGCTGGGGTCATTTCTATCATTGCCGGGCTGGCGGTATTGCGGAATATGGCCTGGTCAACGGTTGTGGTTCCCAGTCTGGCCGTGATGATTTTGGGTATGGCCGCGCTGATCAATGGCCTGGTGACGATATTGGCCGGCCGCCGCCAGGGTGGACAACGAGAACGTTCCTGGGCCGGATTTTTCCTGGGTCTCCTTTATATTGTTTTTGGTTTTCTGGTATTGGGGAATTTGCTGGGCGCGGCCATCGCCCTGGTTTATGCGGTGGCTATTTGGGGTATTGCCGGGGGAATTGTGCTGATTGTGTTGTCCTTCCGGGTGAAAAAACTGGCTTCTTCGTAAACCGTTATCCATGGTCCGTAAACGGATAACGGTTTACGGATTACGTTTTTCAGGCAGGTACTGCTACTTCCTCTAAAACAGCGCGGATATTAGCCAATAATTCCGGCGTTTTCATCGGTTTCCACATGTAAAAATTGGCTCCTGCTGCCAGCCCTTCCGCTTCGGCGCCAAACTGGGTTTTGCCACTGAGCATGATCACCGGCAGGTGGGCTGTGTATGGATTGGCACGCAGCTTTTTGCACAGTGTTACCCCATCCATTTCTGGCATCATCACATCTAAAATGATGGCATCGGGGCGGTTCTGGTTAATTTTATCCCAGGCATCCACGCCATTTACGGCCGTAGAAATGGCAAAACCATGTATTTCTAGCAGCAGCGTTAACATATCACGAATATGGGCTTCATCATCTACAACCATTATGGTGGGTTTCACGGCTTACTCCTCGGTGAATAAAAATACAATTTCAGGTTGTGAAAAGTATAACGATGACGGCCGTAAATTTCAGCGGCATAAAGGTACTAACGGGGTGTTTTAGTGTTTGGGTGTTTGGGTGTTTGGGTGTTTTAGTGTTTGGGTGTTTGGGTGTTTGGGTGTTTGGGTGTTTGGGTGTTTGGGTGTTTGGGTGTTTTAGTGTTTGGGTGTTTTAGTGTTTGGGTGTTTTTGTGTTGGGGGGGTTAGGTGAGGAGGAGGGGAACGGCCGTGAGGTCGCAGACGATACCGGCAGACAGATCGTGGGTGAGGCGCTGCCGGTCTACCAGATAAGCAGTCATGCCCACTTCGCGTGCCCCCTGAACACATGGTTCCTCGTCATCAAAAAAGAGGCATTGGGCCGGGTTGACACCTAAGGCCCGGGCCATTGTGAGGTATGCTTTGAGGTCAGGTTTGGCAACGCCAATAACTGGAGCGGCATATGCTTTATCTATGAGATCGGCCAGGCCAACGGCCGCCAACGAATCCGGCAAACTCGCCAGTGTAAAGTTAGACAAGACACCAGTTTTTCGCCCGGAATGGCGTACCGCAAGTAAGGATTGATAGGCCTCAGGAAAGGGGCGCAAAAATCGAGTATATTCGACCTGCTGTAACTGATGCTGCGCGGCTGCGGGCAGTCCTAAATCGCTCGCCAATTCTTGCCAGAAACTTTGCCAAAACGCCTTTTCTTCAACCAGATTGGTTGGAAAACCAGCTTTTTCACCCCATTGTTGCCAGCGTATGGCCAATTCATCAACGGACAAGGGCAGCAACGTTTCAAAATAGGCTGCCGCAGATGCCAGGTCAAAGTCGGTTAAGACACCATCACGATCAAAAATGACGGCCGTATAATTCATCATCATTTAGCAGCCAGCTTTTGCGCCAACAATTGATTAACCAATGCCGGATTCGCCTTCCCTTTTGTCTGTGCCATTACCTGGCCCACAAACCAGCCACGTAATTTCTCTTCGCCGTTGGTGAATCTCGCTACCATTTCTGGATTGTCTGTCAGCACCTGCTCAATAACAGTTAAAATGGCCGCCTCGTCGGAAATTTGCGCCAGCCCTCTGGCCTGCACAATGGTTGGGGCTGATTGGCCGCTGGTGAACATTTCGGCCAGTACCTCTTTGGCGGTGTTGTTGTTGATCGCGCCCCTGTCTACCAGGGCGGTGAGTTCCACCAGTGCGGCAGGCGTTACCTGGATTTGCTCGATAGTTTGTTTGTGTTCGTTCATCAGGCGGAACAGTTCGTTGAGCAGCCATTTGCTGATGGATTTGGGGGCGCCGCCATTGGCTACGGCCGTGTCCAACCATTCCGCCACCGCCCGCTCCTCCGCCAACACCCGCGCCTCATACGCCGTCAGCCCCATCTCGTTGACATAACGCCTGATTTTGGCATCTGGCAGTTCCGGCAACGCCGCTTTCGCTTCGGCAATCCATGCTTCAGAAATAAAGAGCGGCGGCAAGTCTGGCTCCGGGAAGTAGCGATAATCTTCCGCCTCTTCCTTGCTGCGCTGGCTAAAGGTGCGCTTTTTGTCCTCATTCCAGCCGCGTGTCTCCTGCACCACCCGCCCGCCCGCTTCCACCACCTGAATTTGCCGCTCAATTTCGTGGGCAGAGCCATCGGCCAACGCCTTGAAGCTGTTCAGGTTTTTGAGTTCGGTGCGGGTGCCAAAGGTGGTGCTGCCAGACGGCCGTACACTGATATTCGGCTCCACGCGCAGCACCCCCTTTTCCATGTCGCCGCTGTTGACACCCAGGTAGCGCAAAATCTGGCGGATTTTCATGGCATAGGCCCGCGCCTCGTCGCCGCTGTGGATGTCCGGTTCGGACACGATTTCCAGCAGCGGCACACCAGCCCGGTTATAGTCTACCAGCGATGTACCATCGTCCTGGTGCGTGAGTTTGCCGGTATCCTCTTCCATGTGGACGCGGCGGATGCCAATGCGTTTGTGTGTGCCATCCTCCAGTTCCACATCCAGCCAGCCATTCACGCCCAATGGCTCTTCATACTGGCTGATCTGATACCCCTTCGGCAGGTCGGGGTAGAAATAATTTTTGCGGGCAAAGATGTTGTGCTGGTTGATCTGGCAGTTGAGGGCTAAGGCCACACGCAAGGCGTACTCGACGGCCTGTTTGTTAATAACGGGTAATGTGCCGGGCATACCGAGACAGAGGGGGTGTACGGCCGTGTTTGGTTCTGCTTCCACGCTGTCCACCACCGGCGCGGCGCAAAACATCTTCGACGCCGTCATCAACTCCGCATGGATCTCCAACCCCATAATCGCTTCGTATGTACTCATTGATTCTCTCGCTCAATTTGTTGAATCAGGTCTTCCACTTCCCGAATGATTTGAGGAAGGTTTGGCTGATGAAAACTCATGCCAGGCGCAGGAACACGGTTATGTTTGATGTCAGGCGCAATGTGCTTATGATGTGGGTGTGTACTTTGCAAGGTTGGTTCGTTTGGGTGGGGCTGAGGATCATACCAGCACACTTTTTCCTCACCCTGCCAGATTGCGTAGCCATACCAATCAATGATGGCTGGTAAGCGACGAAACAGAATCCGCTCACGTACTACCACACGCAAATCATGGGCAAAGTAAAGCTCGCCGGTAACGCGGGCTAAGGACAAGCCACGACGGACGAAAGTGACTGTTGAGCGTTGCACCGAGGGAAACTGAACTGGCAGCGTATACAGAAACAATTCGTAATCTTCTGCTGAACGGAGCGGATTGTTCATACGGCCGTGCGAATAAGCCCCGTGAGACTAGATGACTGTTTTTGAATTCGTTGAATTGCGTTGCGATATTCGGCCTGACTCTCAAGCCAGGTCTTGTACACACTGGCCCATTCGCCAAAGTCCAATACCCAGGCATCATCCTCTGGTTCTTCGCCGTTTACATAGGCTGCGTAAAACGTCTCCGAGCGAATCCCATATTTTCGCTCAAA
>CAZOPF010000103.1:14915-19766 GCA_964581605.1 uncultured Ardenticatenaceae bacterium | reverse complement strand
TTCTAAATGTGATGCAAGATACCTGCCTTATCAGTTCTATCAGGCTTTCCCCCACAAACAGACGTTAATCAACGGGGTTTCCCCGCTACTAATCCGGCGCTTCCCATTCTACAATCAAGCCAATATCGCCCGCCTGGGCCTGATTTTGTCTTACTTCTCCACAGATGCAATTGCACGAGATTAGGAGGTTTGAAGATGAGCAAAACCATTGAACAAGAAAAAGCTATTCCCGATACCAGCCGGCGCAGCTTTTTGCGCGGCATGATCGGAGTGGCGGGCATTGCCGCACTCACGGCCGTGCCCACCGCCCCAAAAGCCACGCACCCCCCAAGCATCCCCCTGACCACCATCCAACCCCGGCCCGCCCCAGCCATCACCCAAGCCGACGCCAACGCCGACGTGTTGGTGCGGATGCAGGCCGACCTGGCCCGCGCCATGCAAAAACCCGTTGACCAACGCCGCTGGGTGATGGCTATAGACCTGCGCAAATGTGTCGGCTGCCACGCCTGCACCATCGCCTGCGTGGCCGAAAACAAACTGCCGCCCGGCGTCGTTTACCGCCCGGTGATGGTGGAGGAGATCGGAACCTACCCCAACGTCACCATGCGCTTTACGCCCCGCCCCTGTATGCAGTGCGACCAGCCCCCCTGTGTGCCCGTCTGCCCTGTCAACGCCACCTACAAAGATGAAAATGGCGTGGTGGTGGTGGATTATGACCAGTGTATCGGCTGCCGCTACTGCGTCACCGCCTGCCCCTACGGGGCACGCACCTTTGACTTTGGCGCCACCTACACCGAAGGGCTGCCCACCGCCGACGGCATTATAGTGGGCCAGCCAGCTGCGGCCGTCTACGAAACAGCGCCCGCTTTTGAATACGGCACGGCATGGCCCCGCGAAGGCCACAGCGACTCGCCCGCCGGCAACGTGCGCAAATGCCACTTCTGCCTGCACCGGCTGGCCGAGGGGATGCTGCCCGCCTGCACCACCACCTGCATCGGCCGCGCCACCTTCTTCGGCGACGCCAACGACCCCGACAGCCTGGTGGCCGAGCTGATAGCCAGCCCCAATGTGATGCGCCTGAAAGAAGAACTGGGCACCGAACCCCGTGTGTATTACCTGACCTAGCGGCAATCCGCCACACATAAAAGGAGTTGAACCATGACAAAAAAGATTTTTTACGTACTTGGTGCGCTTGCTCTATTGATTGGCATTTGGGGAGTTTTTAATCGCCTATCAACCGGGCACAGCAATGCCAACTATGGCTCCTACGTGGTGTGGGGGCTATGGGTGGCCATGTATCTGTTTTTTGCCGGGGCCGCCGCCGGGGGATTCATGGTTGCCTCGTTGGATTTGTTGTTCAACGTGAAACTGTTCCAGGGCACCGGCAAAGTCGCCTTATGGGGGGCCATCGTTTGCCTGGCGGCCGCGCTGCTCTCCATCTGGCTAGACCTGGGACACATGGAACGCATCTGGAAAGTGTATTTTCAGGGCAACCCCCGTTCGGTCATGTTCCAGATGGTGTGGGGCTATACCATTTTTGGCCTGCTCATGGTAACGGCGCTCTTTCTGGCCATTCGCCGGCCGCAAAGCATCTGGCTAAAAGTGGTGATGGTCATCGGCCTGATAGCCTCGCTCTTTGTCTCTGGCGCAGTAGGAGCATTGTTAGGGGTGCAGGCGGCACGGCCGTTCTGGCATGTGGGCCTCTTCCCGGTACAGTTCCCCGTTTTCTCCTTAGCCACCGGCGTCGCTTTGCTCATGACGTTACTGGCCCTGTTTGCCCCGGATGATCCGCAGCGGCCGCAGCAGTTACGAGTGCTGGGCATCATCAGCGCCGTCCTCATTGGCGTGAAACTTTACTTTATGTGGGCCGATTTTTCGCAAAGCATCTACGGCAACGTGCCCCTGAACATTGAAGCGGTCAATCAGGTGTTATTTGGCCCTTACTGGTGGGCGTTCTGGATTGTGCAAATCCTCATCGGCTCCATTATCCCCCTCATTATCGTCTTGCAACCCCGGCTGATCACCAAACCAGCCTGGGCCGGCGCGGCCGGGATCATGCTGCTGGTCGGGTATGCCGTGGCGCGCGGCCTGATCATCTTCCCCGCCCTCTCCATCCCAGAGATCGGGGCGCTGGCCGAAGCTTTCACCGGCCCACACCTCTCCTTTGATTATTTCCCCAGCACGATGGAATGGGCTGTCACCCTGGGTACCATCGGGTTGGCTACGCTGGGCTATCTGCTGGGCAGCAAATATCTGCCCATTTATACCCAACCGGCAATGGAGGCTTGAGATGTTAAAAGAACACACAAAAACGCAGCCCAATGGCTGTGATCTGTCTCGCCGTGACTTTTTGCGCCTTTCCGGCGTGGCTGGCGGCGCTGCTTTCCTGGGTACGCTGCCCTTTGTTAATCAGGCGCTGGCGCAAAGCGAGGGGTCGGCCGACGCCAGCTACATCCTGGCACAGCCGGAAAACCAGATTTACACCGTCTGTCTGCAATGCAACACCGGCTGCCCCATCAAGGTGAAATTGCTGGATGGCGTGGCGGTCAAGATTGACGGCAACCCCTACTCACCCTGGACAATGGCGCCGCATGTGGACTATGAAACGCCCATTGCGGATATGGCGGCGGTTGAAGGAGCCATTTGCCCCAAAGGGCAGGCCGGTTTGCAATCGGTGTATGACCCTTATCGTCTGGTCAGTGTCCTCAAACGGAAACCGGGCACAAAACGCGGCGCGGGTGAATGGGAAACCATTGCCTTTGATCAGGCGATTGCCGAAATCGTCAACGGCGGCGATCTGTTTGGCGAAGGAAATGTGCCCGGCTTGAAAGAGTCGTATGCGCTGACGGACGCCGACGTGGCCAAAGAAATGGCGGCGGCGATAAAAGCGATTCAAGACGAAAAAGAGCCAGAGGCTAAACTGGCGCTGGTAGAGGAGTTCAAAGTCACCTTCGCCGATTATTTAGATGCCATGATCGACCCGGATCATCCAGACATGGGGCCAAAGAACAACCAGTTTGTCTTTGCCTGGGGCCGCCTGAAAGATGCCCGCAAAGATTTCATCAGCCGTTTCCTGAAGGCGTATGGCACGAATAATGCCCACGGCCATACCACCGTTTGCCAGGGCAGCCTTTACTTCACCGGTAAGGCGATGTCGGAGACGTATACGGATGGCAAGTGGACGGGCGGTTCTAAGTTTTACTGGCAGGGGGATGTGCAAAACAGCGAGTTTGTCATCTTTGTGGGCGCATCCCCGTTTGAAGGGAACTATGGCCCGCCGCTGCGGGTGAAGGGTATTACGAATGGCCTGGTGAATGGCATGAAGATGGCCGTGGTAGACCCGCGCCTGAGCAAGACGGCGGCGAAAGCGTGGAAGTGGCTGCCGGCGCTGCCGGGCACGGAAGCGGCGCTGGCGCTGGCGATGATGCAGTGGGTGATTGATAATGGCCGTTACGATGCCCGTTACCTCTCTGCCGCCAACAAAGCCGCCGCTGACGCCATTGCCGAACCCACCTGGACACCGGCCACCTGGCTGGTGAAGCTGGACGAACACGGCCAGCCTGGCAAATATCTGCGGGCCAGCGAGATTGGGCTGCGGGATAAGGAAGAACGGCCGCTCTCCACCGACCCGGAGAAAACCTACGAATTTGACTACTTTGTGGCGCTGGTAGATGGGCAGCCGACGCCGGTAGACCCGTATGATACGGAAACGGCCGTACACGGCGACCTCCTGGTAGACAACCTGAAACTGGGTGACTTTACGGTCAAGAGCGGCCTGCAAATCATCAGCGACTCCGCCCACGAGCACACCCTGGCCGAATGGGCCGACATCTGCGGCGTGCGTGTGCGTGACATTGAAGAAATCGCCTTTGAATTCACCAATCACGGCAAGCAATCTGTCGCCGATATTCATCGCGGCGTCAGCCAGCACACCAACGGCTTCTACAACGTCCTGGCCTGGTACACCCTCAACGCCCTCATCGGCAACTACGACCACGCCGGCGGCCTGATCAAAGCCACCACCTATAAATATGATGGCAGCAAAACGGGGCAGCCGTATAAAATTGGCGACATGAGCGGCAGCATGGCCCCCTTTGGCACCAGCATCATCCGCCACGGCGAGAAATACGAAAAAAGCACCATCTTTGAGGGGTATCCAGCCAAACGCAACTGGTACCCCCTTTCCAGCGACATTTACCAGGAGATCGTCCCCTCCATTGGCGATGCTTACCCCTACCCGGTCAAAGCCCTCATGTTCTACATGGGGTCGCCAGTCTACTCGCTGCCCGCCGGCCATACCAACATCGCCATTTTGGGTGACCCGAAAAAGCTGCCCTTGTTTGTTGCTATTGACCCCTTTATTGGCGAAACCAGCATGTATGCCGATTACATCTTCCCCGATACCATGTATTTGGAGCGGTGGGAGTTCCAGGGCAGCCATCCCAACAACCCGTTCAAAGTGCAGCCGGTACGCAACCCGGCCATTGATCCACTGGTGCCGGATGTGACCGTCTTTGGGCAGCAAACCCCGCTGTCTCTGGAAGCGGTGCTGTTGGGCATTGCCGAAGAACTGGAATTACCCGGTTTTGGCCCTGGCGGTTATAAAGATTATGGCGACTTCAGCCATCCTGACGACCTCTATATCAAAGCCCTGGCCAACCTGGCCTTTGGCGAAAAGGAAGATGGTTCCGACAGTGTGCCGGATGCTGATGCGGCGGAGATGAGCATTTTCAAGGAATCTCGCCGCTTTCTGCGCCCAAGTGTTTACGACGAAGCCCGCTGGAAAGCGATAGCTGGCGATTTATGGCCCAAGGTGGTGTATATGTTGAACCGGGGCGGCCGTTTTGAAGC
>CAZOPF010000103.1:0-14815 GCA_964581605.1 uncultured Ardenticatenaceae bacterium | reverse complement strand
ATGATTACCTACCGGGACATTACGCAGACGAAGAGCCGCACGGCCGGTAACTACTGGCTGCTGGCGGTGCTGCCGGAAAACTTTGTGTTGATGAACGCGCAAGATGCGGCCACACGCGGTCTGGCAACGGGCGATCAGGTGAAAATCGTCTCCCCCAGTAACCCGGATGGGGAATGGGATTTGCTTAACGGCAATAAGGTTCCTATGGTGGGTAAGGTGAAGACAACCGAGGGGATGCGCCCCGGCGTGATCGGCTTTAGCCTGGGGTTTGGGCACTGGGCGTATGGCAGCCGGGATGTGCAGGTGAATGGGCAGATGATTCCGGGCGACGGCCGTCGTGGTCAGGGCATCCACGCCAACGCCGCCATGCGCGTAGACCCCTACCTGGGGAATACCACCCTGGTAGACCCGGTGGGTGGCAGCGCCGTGTTTTACGACACACAGGTGAAACTGATCAAGGTTTGATCTGAGGGGGTAAGCCCCGTGCTATGGCGGAGGTATGGAATGGTGGGGCTAACGGCCGTGCTCATTCTAATAGCCTGGTTCCTGTTAGCCCCGCCCCGCTGCTGGCTCAACCTGACTAAACCGGTTGACCTCACCGAAAGCAGATGGAGTGACAAACAGGCTGAAACAATTTTGGTCCCATCTGGATGACGATCAGGCTTGCGGAGGATGCCAACCTGCCTGTACCCAGGCCCGCCGCACCATCACAGCAACCACGTTGTTCAATTGCAGCGCAACTACGGTGGCACGACCACACGGCGTCAGGCCAATAATTTGGTCACCCGTATCACTCCAGGCAAAATGATCTATCCAGATTTGTTGGCGGGGGTTAAATAGCCTGACCGGTTTACCAGATAGCGGATCGATAGACTCAATTTGTGTGCTTTTATAACTATTGCAAAGACGACAGGCCAGCCACAAGTTTTCCTCATCATCACCGCCGCCAGCAGCCACGGGAATAATGTGATCGATTTCCAGTTTTCCCAAAACGTATTGCTGCTGGCTCTGGCAGTAGCCACACCGGTTGTGGGCCTGTTTTTCAAGGCGTTGGCGCACCTGTTTGTTGATCGCACTCATGGGGACAATGGTTCACGCAACCCACGTCGCACAGCTTCGGCCAATCCTTCTGCTTTTTGCAGGAGAGATGACTGGTAAATTTGCATGAGCCGCATCAGTTCAATCCGCTCTGTTTCGGTTAATGCACTGGCTTGTTGTTTATCCAGCAATTGGCTTAACTTCATGTCGTCAGCGGAGTCCATTTGCAAATCGGCCAGGGCCATAAGTTCTTCATTGGAGAGGCTGGCAACGGCCGTTTCCGCCACCTGCGCGTCAAGCTGGGGCAGAGATAAGGATAGCGTATCGGCCATCACCAACGCCACATCACGCCGGGTTAGTTGGGCTAATCTCTTTGCCCGCCGGTAAGTTTCTTCTGGTAGACTGATTGTGACTTGTGTACTCATCCTGTAGCCTCGTTTATTCTGGGTGCATAGGTTTGCCTTGTAGCAACATTATACAGTAGTCTCAACTGAATGGAGAATGGACGGATGCAAGACCTGCAACTCATTTTGGAACTTTCTGCGGCGCAGCACAAGCATTTGTGCCCGCGCCAGGTATTGGGCGCACGTATAGGGCTGGCGGGAGCGGCGGCGCTGGGGTTGGAAACACACCGCACGGACAAACGGCTGCTGATCTTTGTCGAAACGGATGGCTGTTTTGCCGATGGCGTGGCAGCGGCGACGGGTTGTACGATGGGACACCGTACCCTACGGCTGGCGGACTATGGCAAGATTGGGGCGACGTTTGTGGATGTGAAAACGGAAACGGCCGTGCGCGTTGCCCCTCAACTCGACATCCGCGACAAAGCGTACCAGTACGCTCCCGACGAGAAAAAGCATTACTACGCCCAACTCATTGGCTACCAACAGATGCCTGACGCCGAACTACTCACCATCTTGCCCGTGAAGCTGACAACGCCAGCCAGCCAGATTGTGAGCCGGGCGGGGGTGCGGGTGAACTGTGTGGTGTGTGGGGAAGAGATTATCAACGAGCGCGAGGTAGTTTGGGAGGGACGGCCGTTGTGCCAGGCGTGTGCCGGGTCTGCATACTATCAGCCAGATATGTTAATGGCTGCTAGTAGCTGGTTGCTGGTACAAGCCGCTAACCACCAACCACTAACCACATTTGCGGAGGAGATAAGATGAGCCACAAACCACAAGCAAACCAGGATTTTATGGCTGAGTTCCCGGCGGTGGCCGCGGCGTATGAGCAATTGGGCACGGCCGTACACAATGCCGGCCCCCTGGATGATAAAACGCGCCACCTGGTCAAACTGGCGCTGGCAATAGGCGCACGCCACGAAGGGGCCGTCCATGCCCACACCCGTCGTTTGCTGGAACTGGGCGCAAGCCAGGCAGAAATTAACCACGTCGTTGTATTGGCGGTTACCACACTGGGGCTGCCAACGGCCGTCGCTGCCTATACCTGGGTCAATGACATCTTGAATCGCGATTAATACCGCCCCTGTCCTATCAACCTGGAACCGGCTGAAATTCAGCCATAATCAGCTTGACCACCCTTCCCAAATTACCCAAACAACAGTTCCCCTGCGGATTGCGAATGTCGCAGGCGCAGGTGCCGGCCTGGGTTCCAGCCGTCACCCGCGCCACCACGTCTGATTCACCACGTGCCGCCACCTCAGCCCGAATAGAACCGGGGGTGTGTTGGTAGCAATAACAAACTGGCACATCATCTGCCTGGGAATGTTTTTGATGCACTCGTTCCCGTAGTTGAGCTTCGGTGAATAGCCTGGCGGCTTCATCATAGTAGACCACAGCACAATCCGGCGTGCGGCAAAAGTGGTAGATTGTATCTTCGTAAACCGCTTCCAGGCTGATGGCTAACAACGCCTTAACCGTCTGCGTCTCGACAATTTTGCCCCTTTGGCCACAAGATGGGCAAAGGGTTTGCGCTGGATTTGCCGCAGCAGCGGAGTTAACCGCCTTTATTTCTGGCACAGAACAACTGTCATTGGCAATAGAACAACAATCAGACATCATTCACCCCTGAAATTAGAACCTTTATTGAACGTTGCTGCGCTGGCTGACCAGATGACAAACGCAGTTTTTGCCATCCACATCATCCGTAGGAAACGTCTCCCCCAATTGGCGCAGTTCCCGCAACGCTGCTTCCATACGTTGCAATTCGGCGATGCGCCGGCCGATCTCATCTGCTTTTTCGGCTAACAAATCCAGAACCACCCGGCAAGGCGCCACACGCCGGTCGCGCAAATCCAGAATTTCCTTAATATCATCCAGCGAAAAATCGAGGTGGCGTGCCCCGGCTACCAGCCGGGCACGGGCTATGTCTTCTTCACCGTAGTCACGATAGTTGTTTCCCAACCGTCTGGGCGGCGGCAGTAGGCCCATTTCTTCATAATAGCGAATTGTTTTCACGGGCAGGTTTATCTGCCTGGCAAATTCCTGTATCTGCATAAGTCACCTCACAGGCGGCATTGTACACCTTCCAGTAACCGGAAGGTCAAGCTGGCTTTTTCAATTGGATAGAAACAGGGTCAGGGAATAAACGATGTTGGGAGCGTCAAGAAACGGCCGTACTATTGTTGATCGGCTGAAGCTAAACCGCTTCCAGGTGGCGGCAAATAAGAGGCAGGGAGATTTTGCCGCCGCGCCCTTAATTTTCCGGCTGTCCAATCCGCCGCTTCCCGCCACGTCTCCTTAACGCCATCCGCACAGGCTACCGGCGCACCAATGATTTGAACGGTGACTGGCGCGTTCATCGGCAGCCACACCCCCCGGAGCCGCAGCCACAGGCCGGCCCACTCATAGGCAGCGGTAGACTATTGCCGCCGCTTCCCGCCGCCTGACCGATAAAAATACCCGCCGTCAACACCTGCTGCGTTTCCAGCGCATGGCAAACGGGGCACTCTGGCTGCAAGCCCTCATCCTTCTCTTTGAACGATGCCCGCACCGTGAACGGGTGTCCGCATTGTGTACAGCGAAAATCGTACATCGGCATAGTTGTACTCCAATTGTTAGTTCTCTGCGTTGTGCAGCAAACGAATCTTTTCCACAATCCACATTCTGACCAACGAGGAAGCCGGGATGTCATAACTACGAGCAATGGCCTCAATTTGTTCTTTCAACGAAGGAGCCACGCGAATTGCCATCACTGTTTTCACTTCGCCTGGAACCGGTTGATAGCCGCCGCTGACAATCTCCAACGCATCTAAGTAGTCGGTAAGGTCGTGGGTATCCCAAAACGCCGCTTCTTCTTTAACCGATGTGAAGGTTGGTATCGTTGCTTTACTCATCGCCAATTTCCTTTTGTGCCCGGTAAAAAGTACGCTCTTTCTTCGACATGTCGCGGGCGGTGATGACGTAATATACGTCGTTTGTTTCCTGAGCGTTTAAGACCACTGTAAGCAAACGCTTTTCTGTTCGCCCTAAAACCATCACCCGCCCCTCTTTGGCCTTGAGAAAAAGGGCGTCAGGGTCACTTAAAGAGCGCTCCACTTCTTCCGGGGTAACATCATGCCGGGCAATATGCTCAATGTTCCAGTCATCCCAAATGAGTTGGGTAATGGTGATTTCTACATTATCCATCATTTATCAAGACAAGCGTATTACGATGTAATACATTTGTCAATGACGAAAAGTTTAAGCCATCACTGGTTCCGCATACATCTGCTCGCCTAACTCAGCCAGCATGTCCAGCCCCTGTACTTCCTGCGGCAGCAGGGGGATGGTGAGGACGGGCGTGTCGAAGCGTTCCTGGATTTCGGCCAGGTAATGGGCTTGCATAGCCCGGCGCGATTGCGTGAAAGGCGTGTCGGCCTGTTCTTCGGGAATGACAAAGTTGGCTACGGCCAGCCCGGTGGGGATGTCCAGCGTCGCCAGTTCCTGGCTGGCGCGGTATGCCTCGATGATGGGGGTGGATTCCGGGTACATGACAAAGGCGAAGGTGCTGCGCTCCGGGCGGCGCATCATGTCAATGACATCCGCGAAACGCTGTTTGGCGATGTCGTCGGCCACGGCCGTGTCCACCGAAGCAAATACCTTCACATCTAGCTGTTTGCTCCAGTCCAGCGGCAGTTCCAACATGCGCAGCGTGTGGCCGGTAGGCGCGGTGTCAAAAACCACGCTCTGCCACGGGCCATCGGAAGCAAATTCGATGAAACGGTCAAAGGCGGCGATTTCTTCGGTGCAGGGCGAGTCCAGTTCTTCGGCCATGGCCTTGATCGCGCCTTCAGGACGGCCGCGCTGCCGGGCGTCGTCGAGGATGCGCTTTTTGTATGTCTCGCCTACTGCTTTGGGGTCAATTTTTACCGCCCACAGGTTGGGCAGACCAGTCAGTGGGGCCGGTTCATCACCCACCGGTTCGCCCAGGACGTTGCCTAAATGAGCGGCCGGATCGGTGGTGAGGAGTAGGGTTTTGTGCCCCTGATTAGCCAGCCAAACGGCCGTGGCGCAGGAAGCGACCGTCTTGCCCACACCCCCTTTACCGGCGAAGAAAATAGTGCGTCGGTGGCCGTTGGGCGTGATGCGCAGGATGGGTTCGGCTGGATTGGACAGTTTGAAAGGGGCAGGGACGGCCGTGTGCCCGTTGCTGCTAAAGGGGTTGGTTTCCTCTCCGTGCAGCAGCGCGGCGACAGTGCGCAAACGCTCAATCCCCTTAATCTCGCCATCCATCAGGAACATGCGCCGCGTGGCATAAGGCAACTCCCGTTCAATTTGGGCCAGATAGCCGGTCTGCATCTCGGCGCGGGCGGCAAAGAGGGCGTTGCGTGTAGCTTCCGGCGGGATGATGCCGTTGATAATCAGTTCGTGGGTGTGGATGTCCAGTTTGCCCAATTCACCGATGGCGCGCTGCGTTTCGTGGATGGCGATGGCTTCTGGGTGCAGCACAAAGGTGAATCGCGTCTGCGCCGGATCGCGCAAAATCGCCAGGGCGCGTTCGTATTTCAACTTGGCGCTTTGAATGGCGGCGGCTGGCCCGATGCAGGTCTGACCGCTGCCTTGTTCAGCGGCGCTGATGGTGCTGGCCCATTCGGCGGGCAGTTCCAGCAGGCGGATTGTGTGGCCGGTGGGCGCGGTATCGAAGAGGATGACGTCAAACGCTACCGGTTGGTCGGCTTCGTTATCCAGCACCAAAAAGTCGGTGAAACGGTCGAAGGCGGCCACTTCGGCGGTGCAGGGGCCGCTCATTTGCTCGTTAATGACTTCGACCATCGGCGCAGGAAAGATGTCGCGGAGGGGGGCTAACGCCCGTTCTTTGTACTCTTCGGTAGCCGTGTCGGGGTCAATTTCCATGGCCCACAGGTTGGCAATACCGGTCAGCGGGGTGATGTGATGGCCGATGGGTTGTTCAAACACGTCGGCTAAATTGGCCGCCGGGTCGGTAGTGATGATCAGGGTACGTTGTCCGGCGTCGGCGTGGCGCACGGCCGTAGCGCAGGCCATACTCGTTTTGCCCACGCCCCCTTTGCCGGAGAAAAAGATAAATTGGGTGTTCATTGGGTTTCCTTTGAACGTGATACTTGAACGTTCCTCACGCATCACGTATCACGCATGATTCAAATAGGTTTGTAGTTCCACCAATGTCGGATAAGCGCCGGTTTTGATGATTTGGCCGTGAACGGCCGTAATAGGCAGCGCCGCCATTTGTTGTTCCCGCACCAGGCGCATGACTTCGTTATTGTTCATGAACTTATGCGGATGGCTGGTCATTTGGTAGCGTTCGACTGTTGTGCCTTCGGCTTGTAGGGCGGCGATCATCTCGCTGACATTGAGCAGGGTTTGATCCAGCGAGGGGCCGCACAGACCGGTGGGACAGCACATGGGGGGATCGAACAGTTCGACAACGGCCGTTTGGTCAGCGATATTTTTATCGCCAACGGCCGTGTTTGGAGCAACGTTAAAGAGGGAGATAGATTCAGTCACGGTTGATGGTTTCCTTTTTGATTCAAATTTTCTTGAACTATTTGAGCAAAAAAAAATTAGCCGACGGCAATTTCTGCCACCGGCACAACGGCGCCCTGCGGCCCACAGGTGGGGCGGCGCGGTTGGATGCGGCTGGCGTCAAAAAACGCACCAAAGGCATCGTTGAGTCCGGCCAGCGCTGCCTCATCGAGAGAAAAATAAATCCAGCGGGCATCCACTGCATCCCGTTCCACGTTCACCAAACCGATGTTGCGCAGGATGTTCATATGATGCGAAATCAGGTTGGGAGCCATATCCAGCGCATCACCCAGTTCGCAGTTGCAGTGAACACCTTCTATCAACAAATGGATCATTTGCAGCCGTTTGGGGTTAGCCAATGCCTTTAGCTGTTCGGTAAGCCGCTCAATGGCGATGGGGGGTGGATTCACGTCAAACATGTTACCATCAGATAGTTCAAACATTTTTGAAGTATATTCGCAAAACGCATATGGTCAAGGTGCGGGTGGCAGCAAAAGAGAGATTGGCGTGTAATGGTGACATTTGTCATGTGGTTTCCGGTGACAAATGGGACACGGCCGTTTCCACACTCATCACCAACAGCAGCGTCATCACCACCGCCGAGGTCAGGCACCAGGCACAAACCGCGCCAGCGTACCGCCCATGGGAAAACTTTCATCATCTGGGTGCGCTAAGATAACCAGTACTCGTTTCATTGTGAAGTTTCAGAAGTTCAACTTTTCAGAAAAGTTGAACTTCTTTTCCTCTTTTTCGTTAGAACATGGCCGCCAGTGTGGCCCGTCGGCTGGCTCAAGACCCGGCTTTTGCCAGCCGACGGGCATTCGGCCAGGGTACGGTTTTGCTGTTTAAGCCAAAAGCAAAGGCCATGCACGTCGCTTCGCCACATTATTTACAATTCATTTGGGGCAGCAGGGCGTATACATCCAGAGGAGGAGGGCGGCAGCGGTGTGGGGTAACGGCCGTTACCCCACCCTTTTAGCCATCATCTCCTGCTCCGTTTGCGCCAGATGAATGCGAGCCGCCAACAGACTGGTATATTTTTGGCGGATTTTAGCCATATCCCCGGCCATAATCGCTTTCAGCAAATCGCCTTCCCCTTCGGCTACGTCCAGCCGCTCGTAATAATCGAGCATTTCTTTGAGGTGGGCCAGGACGATTTTGGCGGTGAGAATGGGATGGTTGTTGGTCACATTAGCGCCGCTGTAGGCCAGGCCATGCTCCAACTCCACTTCCAGCCCACTTTGGAAGGCGGCGGTAGAAATCTGCAACGCTTCTTCGCCGACCTCTTGTTGCAAGCGGGCGGCTTCTTCCGGTAAAACAGCGGTGGTTTGCAGGGCGGCCCAATCGCGGAAACCCAATTCCCGGCAAATGCGCTGTACTTCTTCGCGGGTCACATATTCAGGGTAATTCATTATTTTCTCCAATCTATACAGAACTACAGATTTTACAAATATTGGGCTGGATTCCAACGCGCCGGCCGTGATAGCAAAAGCGCACCAGTTGCCCGTCAATCATCAACTGCGGCAGGCTGAAGGGGTATTTCGGTTTGTAAGGTAATCATGGGTTGCTCCACATTGCGGCAAACCTTTAGCTTGCCAATAAAATCCAGGCGCGTTGGATGGCCAGAAAAACGAGAGCAACGGCAAACATACGGGTAAGGACGGGGCTTTTGACGCGCTTGGCCATGAACCTGGCTCCCAACTGCGCCCCAATAACGGCCGCAATACTGGTGACAATCAGCATCGTCCAATCAAACTGCGCTAACTCCAGATGGCGGGCAAAAGCTGAAAAAGAGGGGAGGGTGACGATGACGGCCGTTGTCGCTGCCGCAATACGCGCTGTAAACCCTAACATAACCAGAGTAGGCAGCATCAGGAAGCCCGGCCCTACACCCAAAAAACCGGCAAAAACCCCGATACTCAGGGTGGCTCCGCCGGCTTTTACGCGCGTTGAGTCTGGAATGACAGGGGGATGGGCATCATCCATCTTGGGCGGGAAAGCCATGCGATAAGCCAGGAAAAACAGCACACCCACATAAATCCACCAGATGACATTTGTGGACACAAATTGCAGCAGCCAGACACCGATGGGGGCGACGATGGTGGCAATGATGAGCAGCGGCACGGCCGTGCGCCAATCCACCAGTTTTGCTCGTGCCAGGGCAACGGCCGTAGAGATAGCCGTAATGCCATTTAACCACAATGACCAGGGCATGATGACGTGTTTCAACTCGAAGCCAAATAACCCCAAAACTGGCGTAGCGATAAAAGCCACGCCCAGACCCATCATGCCAGCCACAAAGGACAAGACAAATAGTATGATACTAATAACAATGTATAACATGGCGCTATATTCCTTTTCTTGAATGTATTGCCGTCTAAAAAAATCTTTGGCTGGTTGAACAAATCGGTCAAAGTAATGTCAGCCAGTGAGGGCCGCGCCAGGGTGAAATACTCGTGGCAAACCAGCCGGGATGCTTCTGCCTCCGGGTTGCCCAGAAAAGGGGGATGTTGGCTGGCATGGCATTGCATGGCCCGCACCTTCGTCACCAGATAATCGCCCACGTCAATGGCAGCAACCGTGCCGCCGATCCCCTCTTGGGAGGGAATGACCCCGCACCCCTGTTGGGTTGCTTCAGACGGCGCAATGTAATAAAGGCGGCTTTCTAACCCGGCGCGGTCAAAGGCGGTTGTAACCAGGCGATGCTCGGCCAGATGGTCTGGATGGCCGGAAATGACATCGGGGCCAAAGGTGATGACCGCGTGGGGCTGTATCTCTTGGAGCAAGGTGACCAACTGGGTCACGGCCGTACCCTCATCCACTTCGGCCACATGCCCATCCAGGTAGCCCAGGAAGCGCAGGTCAGACACCCCCAACACGTGGGCGGCGGCCTGTAATTCTTGTTCACGGATAACGGCCGCATCTGCGGCTGACAGCCCCGGTATGCCCGCTTCCCCTTTCGTAGCACATACCAGCGTCACGGCCACATCTTCGGCCGCATAACGCGCCAGCGTGCCGCCGAGGGGAAAACTTTCATCATCTGGGTGCGCTAAGATAACCAGTAATCGTTTCATCTCGAAGTTTCAGAAGTTCAACTTTTCTGAAAAGTTGAACTTCTTTTCCTTTTTTTGTTAGAACATGGCCGCCAGTGTGTCCCGCCGGCTGGCAAAAGCCGGGTCATTCGCCAGCGCCGGACATTCGGCCAGGGTACGGTTTTGCTGGATAAGACCAAAAGCAAAGGCCATGCACGTTGCTTCGCCACATTGTTTACAGTTCGTCTGGGGCAGCAGGGCGTATACATCCAGGGGACGGGGGCGGCGGCGGTGTTGGGTCACGGCCGTTAACTCAGCCCGATGTTCCCAGGTTACATTCACCGCCTCCACCAGCGCCGCCAGCAGTGCCAGCCCTTCATCAGCATCACGCACCTGGGTTATCGTCACCCGGTTCGCATACAGCGTCATGAATCCCGGCTGGCGACGAAAGGTGAGGGTAGGGCCGTCCGGGTTATAGGCAATCACCCCCGGCAACGTCGCCAGATACGGTATCACTTCCGCCAGCGACCGGGGCGGCCGTCCATCCACAATCATCTTGCCCGGTTCCGCCAGACAGGGATACGTATGGGTCAGAGCAATCCCGTTCAAATACATGGCGCTTTTCCCCCATTGGAAAACCAGGGGATATACGCAATGCATAACCAATCGGCCCTCACGCATCACGTATCACGTATCACGCATCAAGCCTCTACCGAATACCTGCCCCAGGCACCTGGATCATCACCTTTCAGCCGCCTTCCAACAGTTCGCGGGCCTGGCCCTTAAAATGTTTTTTCAAGAAAGCCAGAGCCGCTTCGGCATCGTCGTCCATGAGAATGCGGATCAATTCAATGATCTCTTCATCATCCAGAACGGTGTGTAGATTCTTTTTCATGCTGCCTCCGCCGTCGGCAAGAACTGCTCGATGGCATCCAGGACATGGGCGGCATAAATAGAGCCTGGCCCACCACCCATCAACACACCAACGCCAATGGTTTCCAACAGTTCGGGCCGGTTGGCGCCCGCTTTTACGGCGTCATGCACGTGGTAGGCAATGCAGCCATCACAACCAATAGCTACGCTCACGGCCAGGGCCATCAGCTCTTTAACCTTGCCGCTTAATGCACCATCTTCCACTGCCTTGTGGTGCAAACGAGCAAAACCGGCCATCGGGCCGCCCAACTCGCGCCCCAATTGGCCCAGCCGTTCTTCCAGATGGGCATGGTAGGCTATGTAATCGGTCATGGCGGTCACTCCTTTCAGGCTGCTTCCAGAGCGTCGGCCAGCCAGGTGGTCACTTCGGCCTCGCTGGGGATGCGGCCGGCCGAAACCACTTTTTCGTTGATCACCAGCCCCGGCGTGGCCAGCAGGTGATAGGTCATAATCTGGGCGCGGTCGGTTACTTTCTCAATGCGGGCCGGCTGGCCCAACATGCCGATGGCTCGTTTGGCTACAGCTTCCACCTGTTGGCAGTTAGCGCAGCCAGGGCCAAGCACTTTAATAGTTAACATGGTTGTCTCCTCTGAAAATTAGGAATTAGGAATTAGGAATTAGGAAAATTCGCCCTCGTACTGTACCAGCAACTGGCTACCAGCCACTATTTCAATGGTTGGCTCGATGATGATTTCCGATTTCACGGAGTTGGCGACCAGACTGTATTTTTGCGCCGATTGCAGGGCGCGGCGGACGCGGGCTTCGAGTACGGCCGTATCCACCCCTTCCGCCGCCACCCGAATCACCGGGTAGAACCGCAGATGGGTAAATATCTCCGTCCGGTCTAGCTCAATCAGCTTGGTCCCCTCTGCCCGGCAGTCGTATGACAGCAGCGGCAGCTTAAACCGCTCAGTCGCCCAGATAAACATCATCATAATGCAGGTGTTGGCCGCAGCCACAAAAGCGTCCTCCGGCGTGAACACCCCGGCGTGCCCCTGGGCATCCGGTGGCGCGGAGAAATCCATCTCCGGGCCATTCCCCATAACAATATGCCCCCAATGTTCTCCTTTCCAGTTGACGGTGGTGTGGTAAACGGCCGTGCGGCTCATACCTTCACCTCCTGCTCCCCATAAAAGCGGGCATATGCCGCTTGCAGCACATCGGCATACTGTTCCGTCTGGTCGGCGGGAATGGGGTTGTAAATCTGGACGGCTTGCAACAGTTCGTGAGTGGTGTCGGCGCACGGCCGTTTTCCCCCCTCATAAAACTGCGCCAGAATCAGCGGCAGCGCCACCAGCGTTACCGTTTCCCCGTTCAACGCCACCGTTTGCACCGGAATGCCGGAGCCACAGGCGCAAGACGCCTGGGTCGGCGGCTGCTGCACTTCCAGGTCAATAGATATGCCATTGCTGGGGCGGGCATACGGAGCCAGCAGTTCATCCACCAGTGCGGCCACACGCCCGGCCGTAGCTGCCACCGCCTGCTGCCCAGCTTCATTCAAACGGCGACGGCCGTCCACCCGGCCAATACCCTGTTCGGCCACGATGTCCGTCACTACCACGCTGGCGGCCGGTTTGCCGGAGTACATCTCCGTGGCGCGGGCAGCGCAGCGCAAGTCACAGCCATCTACGGCAATGGTGGGGTAATAACGGGCAAAGGCGCGGTCGCCCTCGCCGCCCGCCAGGAAGAGCGGCAGGCAAATAGTGACGGTCTCTTCGGGGCGCAGCGTTTCCAGCACGCACAATGCGGCCAGGCGCGTCACCGTGCCCTCGGCCATTTCCTCGCCGGAACAGGCCACAATTCCTACTTTTTTGGGTCTTATCTCAGGCATCTTTGCCTCCTTGCTCCCAGAAAGACCCTAAGGTTTTCAGAAAACCCTTAGGGTCTTGTCTCCGTTATCTCATCTACCAGCACCGCCACTTCTTCGGCCAGGGCGTGGGCCAGTTGTTGGCCGCCTTCGTTCAGTTCGGCAATGCCCTGCGGTTTGAACTGGCGGTGGCGGCGGTACACGTCCAGCACGGCCAACTCTTGAGCGACTACGCCGCCGCTTTCCTGCACCATTTTGGTGGCGCAGGCCAGTTTGCAGCCATCAATGGTAATCGCCGGGTTGTGGGACACGGCCGTACACGCCCCCTCTTCCCCCAACACCAGCAGCGACAGCGGCACAAGCTGGCTGCTTTCCGGCCGTAAATCGTCCACCACTTCATACGCCGCCTCGCGGCTGACCGTGCCATACGTCTTGCCAATGCCGCTGCACGGCACGACAACTACTTTATCTGTTGCTGTGGTCATAATTTTTTGACCTCCTCTTCGGCTTCCACCTGCATATGGGCAAAATAGGCAGCCGGTTCCAGCAGCTTCGCCCGGTCAGCTTTCCAATCGGCCGCTTCCAGCACTGCCAGCCAGCCATCTTCATACGGCGACTGGTTAATGAGTTCTGCTTCCAGTTCCAACCGGGGATTTACTTCCACCACCGTGCCGGAAACCGGCGCGGGCAAACTGATGTCTACCTTGATCGTTTCGATGTTGGCGACTTCGTCACCCGCTGCCAGCGTTGTGCCCACTTCGACCACTTCGGCAAAGGCGATGTCGCCGCTGCGCTGCTGCAAAAAGTCGGACAGGCCAATGGTGATACGACCGTTATCCACTTTGGCCCACACGCCATCCGGGTGGTAGTAGCGGTCGGTTGCTACCTGAAACGTAAATTTGTCCAACGTAAATTCAAGAAAATCACTCATCGGTCACTCTCCTGTTCGGCGCAAGTGGGGCAGGCACACCCGTTTGTCGGCGTCAGTGGTAATGGCACGGCCGGGAGGCAGCTATCCAACAGGGTGGGCAGGTGGGGGTCGGCCAGACTATAGAAAACAAACAAGCCTTCCTTGCGCTCGGCCAGCATTCCGGCCTCCTTGAGCACCATCAACTGCTGCGAAATATACGCCTGCCGCCTGTGCAAAATAGCTTCCAGGTGGCAAACACACGCTTCCCCCTGGCGCAAAATGGACAGGATTTGCAGCCGGACAGGATGGGCCAATGCTTTGAAGTAGCCGGCCTGGGTGATAAAGGGGTCAGTTGGTGTCGCTATATTCATAACTCTGAATATAATGCCCAGACGCGCTTCTGGTTAGTTATAGCTGTCATGCTTCCCAGGTGACATGTGTCATCAACTACGGGGGCGCTAATTTGTTACGCTTAGGCGCATGAAGTGGATAACCTGGTTTTGCCTGATAATTCTGTCTGGTCTGGTGGGCTGCACGGCCGAATCACCCCCATCTGTCATTCAACTTTCCGCTCTGCAACCCGTACCGGAAGCGCCAGTCACGGCCGTCACCCCCCTCCGTGTCGCCGTGGCTGCCATCATCTCGCCGCAGGGCACGGCCGACAGCTATGCTCCCATGCTCGATTATTTGGGCGCGGCGCTCAATCGGCCGGTGCAGTTGGTGCAGCGCCGCACCTACGCCGAGGTCAACGAACTGGTGCAAAATGGCGAGGTAGACCTGGCGTTTGTTTGCACCAGCGCCTATGTGGTGGGCGTGCGTGATTTTGGGATGCAGTTATTGGCCGCACCCCAGGTGCAGGGGGAAACGGTCTACCATTCCTTATTGATTGTGCCCGCCACCAGCAACGCCCAAAACATGTCTGACTTACGCGGAAAGGTATTTGCCTTTACCGATCCCATCTCCACCACCGGGCGCAATTACCCCATCTCCCTGGTGCAGCAATTGGGCCAGTCGCCGGAAACGTTTTTCGGCCGTACCTTTTATACCTACAGCCATGATGACGCCATTCGCGCCGTGGCTACTGGCGTGGCCGATGGCGCGGCCGTAGACAGCCTGGTCTATATGTTTGCCGTACAGCGGGAACCGGAACTGG
>CAZOPF010000102.1:14741-19983 GCA_964581605.1 uncultured Ardenticatenaceae bacterium | reverse complement strand
ATCAACCTGCGCCCCGTTGTCATTGAAGAAGAGTCTGGCCAGATAGAAACGGCCGTCCCCCCCCTTCACCGCAGCAAACGCCTGCCCCCCTACACCTTGCTCGAAGAAAGCCACTTCGCCCCCCTCAGCAACGACGAAATCGCCGAGAAAACACGCATCATTGAAGAAACACTGGCCCACTTTGGCCTCACCGGCAAAGTCATCCAGGTGCAGCGCGGCCCGGCCATCACCCAATTTGGCGTGGAACCTGGCTACCTGGAAAAGCCAGGGCCAGACGGCGAAATCAAACAGCACAAAGTGCGCATCGGGCAAATTGCCGCCCTGCAAAAAGATTTGGCGCTGGCGCTGGCCGCCCAACGGCTGCGCATTCAGGCCCCTGTGCCTGGCCAGGGTGTGGTAGGCATTGAAGTGCCCAACAGCGAAATCAGCCTGGTACGGCTGCGCCCCCTGGTTGAATCAGAGCCATTTCTGGCGCTCAAGACGCCGCTGGCGGTGGCCATGGGGCGGGATGTTTCGGGCACGCCCATCGCCGTAGACCTGGCGAAAATGCCCCATTTGCTGGTGGCCGGCACCACCGGCTCCGGCAAATCGGTGTGCATGAATGCCCTCATTGCCTGCCTGGTGTTCAACAATCCACCCGAAGAGCTGCACCTGATTATGATTGACCCTAAAAAGGTGGAACTCATCCGCTTCAACGGCCTGCCCCACCTGATCGGCAAGGTGGAGGTGGAGGCCGACCGGGCAGTGGGTGTGTTGCGCTGGCTGACGGCCGAAATGGACCGCCGCTACGAACTGTTTGCCCAGGTAAACGCCCGCAACCTGAATGGCTACAATCGCAAAGCGGGCCGCCAGCCCGACCGCCCCAAACTGCCGCACATCACCGTGTTTATTGATGAACTGGCCGACCTGATGCACACCTATCCGGGGGATGTGGAACGCACTCTGTGTCGGCTGGCGCAAATGGCGCGGGCGACGGGCATTCATCTGGTAGTGGCCACGCAACGGCCGTCAACCGATGTCATTACCGGCCTCATCAAAGCCAACTTCCCCGCCCGCCTCTCCTTTGCCGTCGCCTCCAGCATAGATTCGCGGGTCATCCTGGACACTGTCGGCGCGGAACAGCTATTGGGCAAAGGTGACATGCTCTTCCTGGCCCCGGACGCCGCCGGGCCGGCGCGCATCCAGGGTGTGTTTATGAGTGATAACGAGGTGGAAGCGATTGTCAACTTCTGGCGGCAAAACCTGCCCGCCGATTACAAACCGATGTCCCCACCCTGGGAAAGCCTGATCGCCAAATACGCCCTGCTGGACGAAACGGACAGCCTGCTGGAGCAGGCCATTGAACTGGCGCAAAAGTATGACACCCTCTCTAGCTCCTTCTTGCAGCGGCGGCTGCGCATTGGCTACCCCCGTGCCGCCCGCATCATGGAGCATCTGTATGAAATGGGGTTGGTGGAAGACCCGCAGGAAGGCGGCAAAACCCGCAAAACCACCGTCAGCGAAGAGGATGACCCCTTGCAAGACATCCTTACCAATCAAGACCATTAAACGCCAGCGTGTTATAATGCCACCAAACTTTTTCCGAGGTGACCTATGAGTACAGCCACTATCACCATACCCAATATAAAAGTTCAGCTCACGGTGGAGCAACTGATAACGGCCGTGCGCCAGCTAGAGCCTGGTGAGCGGGCCAAACTGGCCAGAGCATTGGCAGACAGTGAATTAGATATGGAATTAACGCAACTCATTGCCGACCTATACGACCAACCGCCCATAGATGAAATAACAGATGACGAAATTCTGGCCGAGATACAAGCTGTGCGCCGACAACATGCTTAATTCCCCATGTTACGACTTGTCATTGACACCAATATCTGGATTCGCATTCTGTTGCGTGGACGTGTTACTTTGCCCATTTTGAATCTCTGGCAAACCAACCAGTTTCAGTTGATCACCACTCAGGCCTTACTTGACGAATTTGCGAATGTCTGGCAGCGCCCGCGATTAAGCAAGTTAATTGACCCACTCCAGGCACAGAAGTTGTACCGCCAGATGCGCTCTCGTGCCGAAATAGTTGAGCTAAAGACAATTCCCCCTTTCTGCCGTGATCCCAAAGATCAACCAGTATGAGCAACAGCGATTGATGGACAGGCTCATGCCATCATCACTGGTGATGACGATTTACGGGCAGATGATGAGTTACGGGCGGTGATGGCTACCTACGGAGTTCAGTTATGGGGGATTCAATCATTACTTGATGCAGTCGAAAAAGAGTAAATGGATGCCTTTTATGGAAGAGTACGAAGTACCAGATGGGTATAAATCGGGGTTTGTGGCAGTGGTGGGCCGGCCGAATGTGGGCAAAAGCACCTTGATGAATGCGTTTTTGGGGGAGAAGGTGGCCATTATCAGCCCCAAGCCGCAGACAACGCGGCAGCGGCAGTTGGGCATTTTGACGACGGATGCGTATCAGATTGTGTTTATGGATACGCCGGGTATCATGCTGCCGCAGCATAAGTTGGACGAGTTTATGGTAAACACGGCCGTCGAAACCCTCACCGACGCCGATGTAATCCTGTGGCTGGTGGACGCCAGCGAGCCGGTGGGGGCCGGCGACCGGGCCATTGCCGAACGGCTGAAAACCGTGTCTACACCCACCATCCTGGCGCTGAACAAGGCTGACTTACTGCCCGCTGCCGAGGTGCTGCCACGTACAGAAGCGTACCGCGCCTTGCTGCCGGAAGCGGCCTGGATATTGTTTTCGGCGCAGAAGGGCCATGGGCGCGATGAACTACTGGCGATGATTGTGGCTGCCCTCTCCGAAGGGCCGCTTTATTACCCCGAAGATCAGGTAACGGACAGCTATGTGCGGGATATGGCCGCCGAATTCATCCGCGAACAGATTATGCTGCAACTACGCGACGAGGTGCCCTATGGCACGGCCGTGCAAATCCTGGAATTCAAAGAGCGCGACAGCGGCGATGTGTACATCAGCGCCAACATCTTTGTAGACCGGGACACACACAAGCGCATCATTATCGGCAAAAAAGGGCAGCAGTTGAAGGAGATTGGTGCGGCCGCCCGCGCCCAACTGGAAGAACTGGTAGAAGGCAAAGTTTTTCTGGAATTGTGGGTCAAAGTTGAACCCAAATGGCGGCAAAACGAGAAGTGGCTCAAGCGATTGGGCTATGTGAAACAAGAGTGATATGAGAACAAAATGAATGAGGATGTGGGCAGAAACGGCTCACGGCCGTACCCCCATACCCGCTCCTGGCTACGGCCGTAACAGACTCCAAGAGATTGAGAAATGGTCAGCCTCCCACTCTCTTAACCTCCACTTACCTGGTGTGTCGCCGGTAGCTGGCTGATGTGATGCCAGCGTTCCATGGCCCCGGTGCGGAAGAGGGCCGGGTCAAAGTCGGCCAGCGCTTCCCACCCTTCCACGGCCGCCAGCTCTTGTTCTTCTTCGGTGAGGTGCAGTTCCAGTTGACGGCCGTCGGTATACATCTCAATCGTCAGCACCTCCCGGCCGTCGTCCACCACATCCAGAATACACGGCCGGTCGTACCCCTCCGGGTGGCGAATCAACGCCGCCGAACAGCGCTGGCAAAACCCTAAACTTGCATCACAAAAACCGCGATCAATCACAACTTTCATGGCGCGCCTCCATTTTCAGTGAGCAGTGAGCAGTGAGCAGTGAGCGGTGAAACCTCAACCGCTCATTGCTTACTGCCTATGGCTCACTTTCTTCAATAATGCCAGTATAAAACTCCCCCACGCCCACCGTCAGCGCGTAACGTCATTCATTCCCCATGACGGCCGTCATAGTTCGTGACATTCTTCCCCGGCATCGTGGCGATTTGTCACTACAGGTGGTAGGGGTATTGGTTGATACTTCTGGGAAGTGTCGCAAGTGGCAGGTTGCACGTAGGAGGGCAACTTGCCACCTGCAACCTGCGACTTGCCACCTTATTAAGGAGAACGGACTTATGAAGAAACAAATGATCACCATAGACGGCAACGAAGCGGCGGCCATGGTTGCCCACAAAATTAACGAAGTGATCGCCATTTACCCCATCACCCCCTCTTCGGCGATGGGTGAATGGGCTGACCAATGGTCGGCGGAGGGGAAAGCCAACATCTGGGGCGCCGTGCCCTCGGTGGTAGAGATGCAGTCGGAGGGCGGCGCGGCGGGCGCGGTGCATGGCGCACTACAAACTGGCGCTCTGACCACCACCTTCACCGCCTCCCAAGGCTTGTTATTGATGATCCCCAATATGTACAAAATTGCCGGGGAACTAACAGCGACGGTCTTCCACATTGCCGCCCGTTCCCTTGCCGCGCAAGGGCTGTCCATTTTTGGCGACCATTCCGACGTGATGGCCGCCCGGCAAACCGGTTTTGCCCTGCTATCTTCCAACAATGTGCAGGAAGTCCACGACTTTGCCCTCATCGCTTCGGCGGCGACGTTGAAAGCGCGCGTGCCGTTTCTGCACTTCTTTGATGGCTTCCGCACTTCCCACGAAGTGAACAAGATTGAGCCGCTGGATGATACTGTGCTGCGGGCCATGATGAATGATGACCTCATTCGGGCACACCGGGCGCGCGGTCTGACGCCAGATGCACCGGTGATGCGCGGCACAGCCCAAAACCCGGATGTCTACTTCCAGGCACGGGAAAGCGTAAACCTGTTTTACCAGGCGTGCCCTGGCATTGTGCAGCAGACGATGGATGAATTCGCCCAATTGACAGGCCGCCAATACCACCTGTTTGAATACGAAGGGCATCCTGAAGCGGAACGGGTGATCGTGATCATGGGGTCGGGGGCAGAAACGGTGGCGGAAACGGCCGTACACCTTTCTTCCCTCGGCGAAAAAGTCGGCGTCCTCAAGGTTCGTCTCTACCGCCCATTTGACATTTCCAACTTTGTGTCGGCTCTGCCCACCACCGCCAAATCTATCGCCGTCCTCGACCGCACCAAAGAACCCGGCTCATCCGGTGAACCGCTGTATCTGGATGTGGTCTCCGCCATCGTGGAACAATGGTCTGCTTCCCTGCCCAAAATCATCGGCGGCCGGTATGGGCTATCCTCCAAAGAATTCACCCCCGGCATGGTTAAAGCTGTTTACGACGAACTGGCAAAAGACAAACCCAAAAACCACTTCACCATCGGCATCAATGACGACCTCAGCCACACCAGCCTGAGCTGGGACAAAACGTTCAGCATCGAGCCAGAGGGCAC